>NZ_CP089289.1:0-733210 GCF_022819365.1 Candidatus Nanosynbacter sp. HMT-352 | reverse complement strand
TTTTCCCTCCTCTTCCTTTCTCTCCTTCACTACAATAAGAAAGACCAGGAGCTATTAGGAGAGCAGACTGGTAAGTTGGCAGTGTATAATTTGGTAACAATTGGGTTGTTTGTTTGTGCGGTGTCGTATGCTATGTATACAGCGTGGGCCTTATTGCCATTTAGGTTTGGTGAAGGTGCTTATTATGCGGATGGTGTTCAGGGTAGGTATTTCACAGCAACAGCAGTTATGTTAGTACCGGTAGGATTGTGGCTACAGAAGTATATTAATGTGAGAACTAAGAATGAAAAAGTATTTAATTTAATTATGTTCTTTGGATTAGCCTTAATACTTAGTTTCTATATTTTTGAGACAGTGTGGCGTTTTAAATAATATCCAGTAACAATGTGCTAGAATAAAAACAGTTATGAAAAAATATTGGTCCTATTTCTTATCTTTTATTAAAAAGCCTGAAAACGTCTTTATATCTTTGTCTTTATTCTTTGGGATATTATCTGCAATATTAGTTCCGCAATTGTCAGTCAGTGATGAAAACATGCATTATCTACGCGCCTATGGAATATCTCAGAGTCGCGTAGAATCTGGATCACAATGTACACTTCCTAAAGATGTAGCAAAAAGAGCTGGTTCAGTTTATGAAGGGAATTTTTCATCAGACTACTCAAAACCTATAGATCGCAGCTCTCTTAATATTGATAAATGCAGTAGCGCATCTGGTTATCCGCCAATTATGCACTTACCTCAAGCTATCGGCATCGGTATAGCAAGTTTATTTAATGGATCTACAGGCTTAACTATCTTATTCGGGCGTCTTGCTAACGTACTTTTCTATTCAATTGCCGTCTACCTCATTATCAAGTGGGTGCGTATCGGCAAATGGGCTTTTACAGCAATTGGACTTATTCCACTAATGGTTCATATGGCGTCGTCGCTATCTAGCGACTGCATGACAAATGTGGCAGTCTTTACAATTACTGCTTTTATCCTGAACCTATTCACCCAAAAGGATAAGTTATCGCATAAACAAACAATCGCTCTTATCTGTACAGGGGTATTCCTTACCCTAACCAAATCTGTAAATGCCTTACTGCTATTTCCTCTTCTGTTTTTACCAAAGCGTCTATTCTCGCCCGACAAAAACGAACGTCTACCATTTAATATTCAGAAGTGGACTATATTAGTAGTAACTGGTATCGCCGCGATTATCAGTATACTAATTTGGCAAAAAATATATGGTCAACCTCTGCTCACCACCGGAGCAGCGCACAACCCTCTACATAGTAATCCATTGAAGTTTATTGCTATATTGTTTAATACATACATCAGCCCAACTATTGGATATACAGATGTCGTACTACGCGGTAGTGTCGGTGACTTTTCATCGTTCAAGTACCACTTACCACTGTTTATACTTATCCCTCTGTTTTCCCTCCTCTTCCTTTCTCTCCTTCACTACAATAAGAAAGACCAGGAGCTATTAGGAGAGCAGACTGGTAAGTTGGCAGTGTATAATTTGGTAACAATTGGGTTGTTTGTTTGTGCGGTGTCGTATGCTATGTATACAGCGTGGGCCTTATTGCCATTTAGGTTTGGTGAAGGTGCTTATTATGCGGATGGTGTTCAGGGTAGGTATTTCACAGCAACAGCAGTTATGTTAGTACCGGTAGGATTGTGGCTACAGAAGTATATTAATGTGAGAACTAAGAATGAAAAAGTATTTAATTTAATTATGTTCTTTGGATTAGCCTTAATACTTAGTTTCTATATTTTTGAGACAGTGTGGACATACAAATAAATTTATTTGTCGGTTATGCTTATTTGTGTTAAAATAGCATAAATATGAAAATTACAAAGAAAAGACTCTCAAAAAAACAAATATTAGCAACGATCATAATAATCATCGCTGTAATTTGCCTGAGTATTTTTACTCTTGATAAGTTTGGCATTATTTCAATCTTTCCACAAAATACCACACCTAACATAGGCAAAGAACCTACTGTTGAAGAAAAGAAATCTGAAAAGGATACTAATCAAAACAATAAAGAAACCTTCTTAAATACGCCAAAAGATGATAGTGATAATTCTGTAGAAAAAAGTAAACCAGCTCCAGTTCCAACAGACAACTCATCAATAGAACTTTCAACTAATAAAGACGGCGGCAACGCAGTTATTATTATAAAATTAAAGGAACATGGCTATTCTCAAGGTAAATGCTCCCTAACGGTAGCTTCTAACGGTAAGAAAAATACTCAAGAAGCCCCTATTATCTATCAGCCAGAATATTCTACTTGTGCTGGATTTTCGGTTCCTATATCATCCGTAGGAAATGGTCAATGGAATATATCTATATCCGTAACACCATTAAACGGTAAACCTATAACTAAAACTATAGTGAGGGAATTTTAATGACAAAGAATAAATTTTTTGCATCTATGGCTATTGTCGCCATAATTAGTCTTTGCGGCCTACTATTTTTTACCAATAGGTCAGAAGCGGTAACTGCCAATGATTGGCGCGCAGGAAATATTGTTGACGATTTTGTTTTTACTAACTCTAACGACATGACTGTCGCTGATATACAAACGTTTCTTAATAATATAAACCCAAATTGCGATACATATGGAACCGGTCGCGCTACGGAAAGAGGAAGAGGAGATATTACTCGTGCTCAGTATGCAGCCTCTCGCGGATGGGCTGGACCGCCTTACGTTTGCCTCAAGGATTATTATGAAGTTCCTAAATATACTCCAGGAGATTATATCCCTGCTAATAATTTTAGCGGCTCGATTCCCTCAGGGGCCGTTAGCGCTGCACAAATAATTTATGATGCCGCAAAACGTAACAATTTAAGTCCAAAAGTGATATTAGTTAAGATTGCAACTGAATCAGCCGGACCGCTAACAACCGATAATTGGCCATTACAAAGTCAATATACATATGCTATGGGGTCTCACTGTCCAGATAGCGGTCCCGGTGGTAGCGCCAGCTGTGACCGTAATTATGCAGGATTCTCTATGCAGGTTGAATCCGGAGCTCAGCTTATGCGTTGGTATATTGATAATATGGAAAAACCGTGGTGGACCTACAAAAAACCTTTTGCTACCAACTCCATATTATGGAATGTAGTCCAAAAAGGATGCGGTGCTGGTAATGTATATATATCCAGTAAAGCAACCGCTGCTTTATATACATATACACCGTATCAACCAAATCAAGCCGCATTAAACAATATGTACGGCTTAGGTGATGGGTGTAGTTCTTACGGCAACCGAAACTTTTGGAGAGTATGGAGCGACTGGTTCGGATCAACACAATATAGCACTCCATTAATTAGTTTTAAATCACATATCAGCTATTACGGATGGACGAGACTAGTACACAACAAAGGCATAACCGGCTTTACTGGTCAAAGTAAATCCATGCAAGCTTTCAGCATAGATGGCGACGTTACATATTCTTCATACAGCGAGGAGCGTGGATGGCAGCCAACTGTTTACGGCGGCATGCAGTCAGGAACAACAGAACTTAATCGCCCTATTCAGGCAATCAAAATACAGCCAACAGGATCGTTAGCTTCTAAATATGATATCTATTACCGAGTCCACGTGAGCTACGTTGGCTGGATGGGTTGGGCTAAAAATGGCATGCCAGCCGGTGTAACTGGTGGCCAAGGAAATAATATAGAGGCTATAGAGATCAGACTCGTTAATAAAGGCTCCAATGGTCCAGAAGAATCAGGACAATCATTCAGAGATATTAGTTCGAAAGAAGATCCCGCGCCACTATCTGTTTCTATTAGCTCTCATGTGGGCATGGTTGGATGGCAGCCAACTGTTACTGATGAAATGATTAGCGGTACAATGGGCCAAAATCATCCAATTGAGGCAATTAAGGCTTCTGTGGCCAATAAAACTGGAGTAGCTGGAAGTTTACAGTATTCCTCTCACGTTTCTTGGATTGGGTGGCAAGAATGGAAAAACGCCAATGAGATATCAGGCACAACGGGTCAATTTAAATCAATCGAAGCAATTCGCTTCATGTTGACCGGAGAATTGGCAAAAAAATATGACATTTGGTATAGAGTATACTCACAGCATGCAGGTTGGATGGGTTGGGCTAAAAATGGCATGCCAGCTGGATCTACAGGCGCATCTAGATATATAGAAGCTATACAGATTCGTGTATCTCCGAAGAATTCTCTAGTCTTACCTGGCGGAGCATTTTACAACCCAGGAAACACCCCAATTCCGGATATTTACGAACTTAACTATGCCACTCATGTAAGCTACGTAGGTTGGACCAAAGACGTTGGTCAAAATTCAATCTCTGGCACCACAGGAAGATCACTTTCAGTAGAAGCGATACGTATATCTAAGTCTATCTACCAGTCAGATGGAAGTACTATCAAATTATATTGCTCATCAAAATCATCGAATGATCCTTGGTCTACGACAACGCCAATGACATCCGACAAACAAATCTGCGGAACGACAGGTCAAACCAAACCCCTGAACGGCATAAAGTTATCCCTGGATGAAAATGACTCTGGCATGTATGATGTATATTACCAAGTTCATTTATCCTGGATTGGATGGCAAGAATGGAAAAAGAATGGTGAAATAGCGGGAGATAAACCTGGATCGCATATAGAAGCTATCAGAATAAAACTTGTCGAAAAATAATATATACTTATTAACTATATATATCTATTATCTGTTGCTCGAGATTACTCCATTGATAATCTCGAGCTGTTTTAAGACCATTTTCTATAAGCTTATCTCGCAATTCTTTGTCATCTAATATCTTTTTAACTGCAGCAACTCCCTCTTCAATATCACCCTGCTTATAGAATAAACAATTATATCCATCCTTTAGATATTCAACATTTCCTCCATTTGGAACCACTACAGATACGCCACCCGTAGCCATCATTTCAAGAGGTGGATATGAAAAGCTCTCAAGAATACTTGTTTTTATTAAGATATCGCAGCTAGCATACACTTCTCCAACTTTTTCTGGAGGTATTCTATTATAGAACTTATCAACTCTATACCAGTCTTTTGGTTCTTTACGGTATGATAAATAAGATATTTCAAACTTTTCAGGATCAAGTTCATTAATAATACGAAAAGCCTCATCTGTGTTTTTGTATTCGCTTTTGCTATCACCCTCAACTAATATTTTTATTTTTCCAGTAAAATCACGCTCACGATATGGGTATAAACTTATATCGATGCCGTTAGAAACATATCTGGATTCCTTATGAAAAATATCTTTTAGCCACCGCTGACACCATAAAGACATAGTTATATATTGCACTCCAGATTGATCGCAATAAGAGGCGTTTGCTAAAAATCGCGGCTCTCCAGTTCCTGGCTCATAAAAATCTGTTTCAAAATTCTGTACAAAATACAGTCGATTACGAACGTTTGCTTGTTTTTTGATTACGTCAACGGTCGACCATAAAGTAGCTACTTGTGTATCAAAAAATGCTTTAATTTTTGTCTTATGAGCAATAATAATATTAAAACCTGGTAGCTCATACCTATATTTATAACTCTTCTTGGCTATTTTCAAATTATGTTTACTGACGGCATCAATCAAAGTTACATCCCATCCGTGAGAGCGTAATACATCCGCATGTTTCAAAGCTACAATTACTCCTCCTGATATATCTGTTGATGGTAAAACGAAACCTATATTTCTAGCCAGCCGTTCTCGGATAAATGACGCTATATTATATCCAGTATATACCGTAGAACAATTACGAGTCACCTCATTATAAGCCCTATTGGAAATAGAATCACGTAGGCTTTTGTCTGACACAAGCAAATCCATAGCATTAAACCATTCTTTGTCAGTATTTTTTACCAATATTCCCGTAGAGCCATCTTGGACTTTTTCTGAAAAAGCACCAACTTCGCTAGCTATAATAGGAACTTTTACAAGCGCAGCCTCAATCCATTTATTCTCTGACTTAGCTCGATTAAATATCGTATCAACAAGAGGAGCTAAAGCTATACTACATTCAGCCATGACCATTGGTAGTTCGCGCCAATCAACAAATCCTGATGTAATAATTCTATCCTTATATGGCTCAAGTATATCAGGTACATCAAGAATGCCAGCTATCTTGAGGTATACGTGTGGATATTTATCAAATATTTTTATAAGACTCGGTATTACAAGATCAAAATCTTCATTATGAGTAATACTACCACTAAAATACCCAATAATGACCTTGTCTTCATTTTTATTTACCGCCTTAACAGCTGCATTAGATTTACTAATCATTTCATCAGAAGCCACGTTACGATTTATTAACACTTGACCCTTAATATATTTTTGTAGCTCTTCTTGTAGTTGAGTTGTCGTTGTAATCGCATGGCTACATAAAGTTAAAGTCTCACGCATTCTATCAACACCGTCATTATATAGACGTTTATCTTCATCGCTCATTTTTTGAACATACTCGATTGAGTCGGTATATTTTTGGTCAATTACCAAATCATCTATATCAAAAAAGCATGTTTTATTAAAATAATTAGCTTGTTTAATAAAATCACGTACCGTATCGGTTATTGGACACCTAAAAAATACAAATCCACGATAATATTTTAATTGATCTAATGATAGCCTGTCGTAAAAAACACTATCAGCTGTTAATCCTTGAGATATTAACTGCTCAATTTGATGAGCGACACGATATCTTTCTGGATGAGGTAGCGTACAACCATTAATAAATAATATATCTTTGTATTCTTTATTTTTTCTATCAGGAAACTTCTTATAATACGCATATTTTGCTGCACGTTTAGCAAAGCGCAAAGCACCATCGTCTTTAATTATAAGAGTACTCTTCTTTATAAGATTATTAATTCTTCGAATCATCTTTTTTCTCCTATTATTATATATGGATTATATAACGTTCTCATCTCTTTGCTACAAAGCGCCGCTGTTATAGACTCACTATCCATTCTTGTTGATCTGTCAATTAGATTAAGCTTTTTTCTCTCTACAAGTATAATAGGAGCGTATGCTTTACCAAGATTATATTTAGATGTTAAATAAATATGCCTAGTAAATGATCGTCTATTTAACATATGTATACATTCTACTATTCTCTTATCTAAAATAGATATGAGGTTATTTATTACCTGCTCTTCGTCCATTATCTTTGGAATGACAACACCAATATCTTGCCTTAAAACATCGCCCATTGCATCTCTAAAATTTATGCAATTTATTGGTTTTTCCGAAAATATTACTACGTCAGAAAGCTCTTTGTCTAAAATATCGCCAATATTTTTTGTGTTATCAAATAATACATTACTTAGATTAACGCCTTTATGCGTATAATACTGTAAATACCACTGCGCACCATACATTGGATCTCGAATTACTCTAGCTTCCACCTTACGCAACCTAACGTCATCTTCTAAGGCTTTCTTTTGAGCCTCAACAACATATGGCTTAGCATCCAAGTCCATTGCTGTAGAATTTTTATGAACACGCCAATAATATAATATTTTCGGAATATGCACAATATGATTTGGTTGCAAATTTCTCGTTATTCTTAAAAATAATTCCCAATCCTGAGTTCCATTATAATTGCCATCCTCACACTTTAACTTTATTAAGAACTCTCTTTGTATTACTGCAAAGTGTGTAATATAATTTATGGAACGTAAAAAATCACCATTCCAATCAGGCTTAAAAAATGGTTGATACTGTCTTCCGTTTTCGTCGAGCTTGATCTCATCTGTATATAAGAATTTTACGCCTGATACCTCGTTTATTTTCTCTACAACAGACAACAAGGCGTCTTTATGTAGTATATCGTCATGGTCTAGTAGTCCTATATATTCACCCCTGGCTTTCTCAATACCATAATTTGTTGCCCCAGCAATATGCCGATTTTTTTTAAGAAAAAAACTCTTTATTTTTATATTATCTTTCGATATATTACTTATTTCATCCCTTACATAACTATTAGGAGATGCGTCGTCTACAATAATCAGTTCCCAATTCGTATATGATTGATTCTCTACTGACTGTATCATGTCTCTTAAATATTCTATCGGCGTATTATACGTAGGAACGACAATAGATATGAGCGGGTTATTTCGCATTTTCTCATTATTAACAATATTTTCATTTTTACGATTCCATGCCTCGTATATTTTTCTCTGCCTTGAGTCGAGATATTTCCTATACGGATACAATAGTGTCAATAAGAACGTATAAATAGACTTTTTGCCTTTTATCTTATTTTTAAGATTCTGTAGCATATTTACTTCCATTTATGATCTAGCTTGGTTACACCACCCCAACGGCCGCCATCGTAATCTCGCTGAACTGAAAAATGAGGACCTTCTTCTATAAAGGCTATCGTATCTATGTCTCTTGCTCCAGTTAATCCAACTTTTATAAAATAGTCACCCTCGTTAAGATTTAGTTTGACTGTATATTCCGCTCTATTCTCATGCTTAATACTATATTTATCTTGATATGTATTAGGACCAAATACATATTCTCCATTTTCTCTGAATATAGCAACTCCAACGTTCTTAACGCCCTCTTGTTTCCAAGATAACTTTATAGTAATAGATTCGTTATACTCAAAAGAACTACTTTCGATACCTTTGCTATTATATATGCTTACATCAAAAGGTGCAGACGTCCGGTCAAATTTATGAGTCTTAGCATGTTCTAGCTCATTACTAATACTATACGCAGCAGCAACCATATGAGGTTTACCTTGCATCTTTATTTTACCATCCTCAAGTAGTACTGCTTTATTACAAAAACGTTCCACAGCACCCATGTCATGAGTCACAAGTATTACGGTCTTTTTTTCACGTTTTAATTTATCAAAATATGCATAACATTTTTTCTGAAAAGCTTCATCTCCAACCGCCAAAACTTCATCAAGCATTAAAATATCGCCTTTAGCTTTTATAGCAATCGAAAACGCTAGACGTACTTGCATGCCGCTCGAATAATTCTTCAACTTTTCCTCCATGAAGTCACGCATCTCAGCAAATTCGACAATTTCATCATACATAGAGTCAACTTCTTTTCGACTGAATCCCAACAAAGCACCATTTAGATACACATTATCCCTACCGGACAGCTCAGGATTAAAACCAACGCCAAGCTCTATAAACGGAACAAGCTTTCCCTTCGTGTGAATACTGCCTTCATTGGGCGTATAAATACCCGCTATTAATTTTAATAAGGTACTTTTACCAGATCCATTTTTTCCAACTATTCCAAAGAAATCACCTTCCTTTATATTAAAAGATATTTCTTTTAACGGCGTAAAATCTCTATATCCTTTTTTTCTCAGTAAAAATCCTACTACTTTCTGTTTTAGCATTGTTATTGCTTCAATTGGAATTTTAAATGTCTTGGTTACGTTAACAATTTCAACCGCATTATTTTTTGCCATTATTAAATATCCTCCGCAAAATATCGTGATCTCTTAGAAAAACAATAAATTCCTAATATTACCGTAACAATGATTACTATCCATGGAAAAATAATACGCCAGTCATGTATTAAATCGGTAGATCTAATAATTGACCCATCTTGATTTATCAAAGCATACCTTGCATCTTGGATTATCTGTGTAACTGGGTTCATAAATAATAATTCTGCAGCTACACGACTACGCTCCAAGGCCATCTGTATTGGATAAATAATTGGGGCTGCATAAAAAGCTGCCTGTAAAAATATTTCCCATATATAACTAGTATCACGATACTTTACATTAAATACAGACAGCAATAAAGCTATACCTAATGAAAATATGTATAGTTCAATAATAAGCGGCACTATTAATAATGCAGTCCAGGAAAGACTTACGCCATTCAGTAGAATAAATATTAAAACTACACCAAGATTAATAAATAAATTAATTAATGATGAAACCGTTCCTGAAATTACAATTATATATTTTGGAAAATTTAATTTTCTGATTAAGTCTCCTCTATTTACTATAGACCCCAGACCATTGCTTGTTGCCTCTGTAAAAAACGACCATAAAACAATACCTAATAACATAGTCACAGGAAAATGCGGTATTCCTCTATCTAAGCGTAGTATGTGAACAAAAACTACATATAAAATAGCAAACAAGAATAATGGTTTTAACACGCTCCATACGTAACCTAAAACCGAACCCTGATATCTAAGTTTAAAATCAGTTACAATAAGTTCTCTCAATAGTATAATATTTCGATGATCTAAGAGATTTAAAGACTTCCACATCACTATACTAGTATATAATAGTTAATGTATTATGAATAGACTTGCAATTATAGTTCTTAACTGGAACGGATCCGACGACGCCATAGAGTGCGTTGATTCATTAATAAAACAAACCCTAAAACCTACTATTATTATAGTAGATAATAATAGTAGCGACAATTCTGTTACTGTATTTGAAGAATATATATCGTCGCATAAAAAAGAAAAGATTATTTTGCTCAAAAACTCAGACAATCTAGGATTCGCGGGAGGAATTAATACAGGATTAATCTACGCCCTAAAAAACAACTTTGAATATATTGGAGTGCTTAATCCGGATGCGATAGCTGATAAAAACTGGTGTGAAGCTCTCGTTTATCAATTATCAAAATACCCAGAATGCGGAATTGCTACTGGAATTCTACAAAGACGCAATAGCAAGATTCTTGACACAACTGGAGATTTTTACACAACGTGGGGACTTCCTGGACCAAGAAACCGTGACGAGCCCATAAAAAACGCGCCAACTAAGCCTGGAGAAATATTTGGTGCAACTGGCGGCGGGGCTATTTATCGTGTAAAAATCTTTGATGATATAGATATGTTTGACGAAGATTTCTTCATGTATTATGAAGATGTCGACTTAAGCTTCCGAGCGCAATTAGCAGGCTGGAAAGTTCGCTTCACACCCAAGGCTATCGCTTATCACAAGGTTGGCGCTAGTAGTAAAAAAGTTCCCGGATTAGCTGTCTACAATACTTTTAAAAACTTGCCGTTAGTCTTCATTAAAAATGTTCCGGGTAAACTATTTTGGTATATCGGTGTACGATTCTTGCTGACATATTGGTTGATTTTTGCTAGCGCAATCCGTCACGGCAACGGTTGGCCTGCATTCAAAGGCACTTTAGTATCAATCGTCCACAAACCAGCAGCTTATAAAAAACGTCTTTATATCCAAAAAAATCGTAAGGTTTCCGTCGACTATATTCATAGTATTATTCACGATGGACCACTACCAAATCAAACTGGATTATTAAAATTTAAGCATTTTTTCAGAATAAAATAATATATTTAATACCATGAAAACCATCACTCTTCTCATTCCTGTCTACAACGAAGAATCCGTTTTGTCGCAACTATTTAGACGCTTGGACGAATTTACAAAAAATACGTCCAATTATCAATTTGAATTTCTATTTATAAACGACGGCAGCACCGATAAATCTTTTTCAATCATAGCCGAGCAATCAAAAAAAGATTCTCGAATTAGCTATATAAATCTATCGCGAAACTTCGGTAAGGAAATTGCCATGATAGCTGGAATTGACCACATAAAAAGTGACGCTCTGGTGATTATCGATGCAGATTTGCAAGACCCACCGGAACTCATCCAGGAAATGATTTCGTATTGGGAAGATGGTTATGACGATGTCTATGCTCGCCGTAACAATCGACAAGGCGAAACCTGGCTAAAGAAGAAAACCAGCCAATGGTATTACAGAATATTGCAGAAATCGACCAACATCCCCATTCAGGTTGACACTGGAGATTTTCGCTTGCTGGATCGCCGATGTATTGAGGCTTTACAAAAATTCCGCGAATCTCAGCGTAACACAAAAGCAATTTTCAGCTGGATTGGATATAAGAAAAAAGAGATATTTTATGATCGCGATCCCAGATTAGCTGGTCAAACCAAGTGGAATTACCGGAAATTACTAAACTTAGCAATCGACGGAATCACCAGTTTTACTACTGCACCACTACGAATGGCAACTATCTTTGGATTCATCATTTCGTTTATTGCTTTTGTCTGGATTATATATCTTTTAGTTCGCCCTTTGTTCGGAGTTTCCACCGGAGCTGGCTATTCTTCCTTAATGGCAGTCATCCTATTCCTCGGAGGAGTTCAGTTATTATCCCTGGGCATAATTGGCGAATACGTAGGACGGATATTTATTGAGACAAAAAACAGACCATTATATTTAATAGAGGAGTATCGTGCAGGAAATATTAAAAAAACACGCCGATAAATTAAGATTTCTTATCGTCGGCAGTACTAATACGGTACTAGATTTTGGCATACTTTTTAGTCTAACAATCTTCTTAAATATTCCAAAAGAGTTTGCTAATTTTATATCAACATTCGTTGCCTTTTTGTTCTCATTTTTTGCAAATAAAAAATACACTTTCAAGTCAACATCCCAAAACTTGAAAAAACAATTTCTTTTATTCGCGGCAGTTACGCTATTCGGTTTATGGGTAATTCAAACAATTGTTATCGCTACTGTTACACCAATATTTATAAGCTTCGGATTAAACAAATCACTTGCCCTATTAATTAGCAAGCTAGCTGCCACGGCAGTCAGTCTCGTTTGGAATTATGTTCTATATTCCAGAATAATCTTTAAAGATGCTAAGAACTCTTCTGACTAATAATCAACCGTCGTTCGCGACCTTCACCTTCAGAATGCGTATCAATATCGCTATATTCACCAGCCAAGTGATGCACTGTCCAGCGATCGGCGGCGTTCAAGTCCACCACCTTCGATTCGCCAGTTCGTCGAACTTCCTCAATCCAGCCGCGCGCCTTTTCGGCAATTTTTTCAGCGTGCTGCTTTTTATAGTCTGCAATGTCCAAATTCACCCGAACAGTTGACGCTTCTTTATGATGAAGAGCTGTCGACAAAAGGCTCTGAATACTACGCAGTGTTTCCGCATTTCTACCAATTAAAATACTGCTTCGCTCGCTATGTGGAATTGAAGCTATAACAATTCCATCTTCGATTTTTACTGAAACTTCCAGATTCAAGTCAAAGAACGTTAGCAAATCCTCTAAATATTTTTTTACAAATTCAACCGTTTCAATTTGGTCCATAAATCCTCCTTAATCCTTAGCCTTGATCCGAGTTATCCTAGCCTCTGTAGCCTTTTTAACACGTTTATCGATTTTTGTCGATGCTTTAGATTTTTGGGATGATTTTTTATCTGCAATTTCTTGCATTTCTTTAGAGTCTTGCTTGAAGATGATATAGTTCTGGAGGTATCCCACGGCACTAGCCGTCGTCAAATAAAGCGCCAAAGCTGCCGGCAAATACACAATCACGAAGAACATCATTACTGGCATAAATTTCATCATTTTTCGTGTCATAATGGCATTTACTTCTGCCTGATCTGCTTCTTTTCCATCGCCAGCCTCAGCTAAAATGTCACGCAACTTACGATTGCTGTCAGATTGGGGCGACAATTGTTTTGAAGTTAAATATTGCAAATATGCCGCGACTGTCGCCAAAATAACCAAGCCAACAACAATTCCATTCTTTGATATCGCGTGTTGCGTCAAATCTATAATTCCCAGGAAATTCTGATTAAATTGATCCGGATTATTCACTAAATTATTAGCAACCGGCAGATTTTTCATGAAATCATAAACGTATTTTCCTAGATCAGCGCGACTGGAAACAAAAATCTGCACCACTCGATACATCGCAATCAAAATCGGCAGCTGAATAATCATAACGCCAATTGAACCAAAGGCACTGACGTTGTGTTTTTTATAAAGCTCCACCATCGCTAAGTTACGCATTTGTGGATTTTTCGCGTACTGTTTTTTGATCTTCATCAACTCTGGCTGCATTTTACGCATCGCCTTTGCTTGATGAAGTTGCTTCTTAATTAGCGGCCAAAGTAAAAGTCTTACAATAATCGTAAAGATAATGACACTAACACCAAAATCCGGAATTAGACTATAAATAGCCATTAACAAATTTAAAATCGGTCGAACAATAAACTCATCAAAAAAACTCATGTCTTAATTATAGCAAAAAAGCGCCTATTTATACAGTTGAGCTTGAGAGAAAAGATTCTTTATTGTCTGTTTCAAGTCTTTATGTGGCATCAATAAAACTTCCGCCGAAAATATAATAACAGCCACGTCTTGATCGTTTTTCATACTAGGAAGTTCCAGGCGAATAATTTCATAAACACGTCGACGTATACGATTCCGACGCACCGCTGATTTTAGGACTTTTTTACTAACAACAACCGCAAATCTGCTGTGATTTCGATACGGATTCTTCACATATTTTATCGTGGCTATAGACGAACGAACCGCCTGTCCATTTTTATAGACAAACTTAAGACTGCCATGACCATGAAACCGATTACATTGTTGTAACATATTTTACAATTATATCAAAAAATCCCGCCTTCATCGACGGGATAATTTTTAGCTATTAATTAAATAGCAATTTTAGCGCGACCCTTTAGGCGGCGGCGCTTCAAAACCAGCCTACCAGCCTTGGTAGAAACTCGTGCCCTAAAACCATGCGTCTTTGCACGGTGTCGGGTGTGTGGTTGAAATGTTCGCTTTGGCATATCAACAAATAGTATATATTCTTTCGGTACTTTTTGCAAGTCGACAATGACTTTTCCACTATCGACGTATATTTTTCCACAGTTTTAACAGATGAGAATTTTAATTGTGGAAAACTCCACCCCTGTTTTGAATAGTACCATTTCTACTCCGTTTATACTTGTGGAAAACTCCCCTTATTTGCTATAGTAAAGACAGTTAACAGAATTTGAGGGAGTAATTTTCGTGGATAGTCATGCGGTCTGGCAGGGTGTTTTAGGTGAGATTGAAGTAACTGTATCGTCTTCGTCATTTACTGCGTGGTTCAAAAATACCAAATTGGAAATAATCTCCGACAAAGAAGTTCTTATAATTGCGCCGAATATTTTTGCTAGAACTCAACTTGAAAAGCGATTTCATCCGCAAATATTGGAAGCCTTGGCTCATAATGGCATTAATGCCCCGTCTATTTCCTATAACGTCGAATCTAGCAATAAAAAACCGCGCGTTAATCGTGAAGTTGATAAAAGTGGGCAACAAGAACCAGCAAAGCCGCTGATTCTACCGTCGAAAAAATCTCATTCTAGTAATCTTAATCCCAGGTATACCTTTGACAACTTCATCGTTGGCTCGAGTAATGACTTGGCCTATGCTGCCTGCCAAGCGGTCGCGGCACACCCAGGAGAAAAATATAATCCGCTCTATCTTTACGGCGGCTCTGGACTTGGTAAAACTCACTTAATGCAGGCTGTTGGCAACGAGATAGTTAAAAAACAACCTTCGGCGCGCGTGCTTTACATCACTACAGAAACGTTTGTTAATGAGTTTCTGGATTCTATTCGTTTCAAGAAAAAAGGTTTTTCTGATAAATATCGCAATGTCGATGTATTGATTGTCGATGATATGCAATTTATCGCTGGGAAAGAAAAAACTCAGGACGAATTTTTCCATACATTTAACGATCTTCATCAGAACAACAAGCAAATTATCATTAGCTCAGACAAACCGCCAAAAAGTATCCCTACTCTAACCGATCGTTTGCGTAGTCGATTTGAATGGGGTATGGCAATTGATATTCAGATGCCTGATTATGAAACTCGTTGCGCTATTGTTAAAGCGAAAGCCGAACTCAGCAACACTGAACTAGATTCCGATGTTGTAGAATATCTGGCGACCAACTTTAAGACAAACATTCGCGAACTGGAAGGCGCTTTGAATCGATTGCTGGCTTACGCGGAAATGCAGAATTTCACTCCTGATTTAGCGGCGGCTGAAGGAATCTTGGGAGATATTAAACGCAATAGACCGCAACATATAACCGCCAAACAAATAATTGATAAGACGGCGCGCTATTATAATATTGACGTAAAAGATATGTGTTCATCCAGGCGAGATAAATTTATCGCGATGCCAAGACAAATTGCGATGTTCCTTCTGCGTAGCGAACTGAAAATGAGTTTTCCGAAAATCGCCCAAGAGCTTGGACGAAAAGACCACACGACCGCTATGCATTCAATTGAGAAGATTACTAAAGAAAGCCTTACAAATGTCAGTATTCGCGAACAAATTAACGACATTAAGGATAAATTATATGTTCATTAATTGTGGAAAAGCTGTGCAGATGTTGTGTTTTTGCAGTGACTTACCAACACACAGATCTGTGGAAATAAATCGACAAGTCAGCAGGCAGTGGAATAATACACAAATATCCACTATAAAGTCCACAGATAGCACACAGAGTTTTCCACCTATTTTATCGCCACTTCACCCCTGTTTGAACACATTTTTTACCCAGTTTCCACAGCACCTATTACTATTAAGACTAATTAAAAATTAAGGAAAGTATAATGAAAGTATCAGTCACCCAAGAAAAACTTGCAAAAGCACTTAATCTAATCAAAGATATCGCATCAAGTCGTAATGAACTGCCGATATTGAATAATATTTTACTTCGTACTGACGGAGGAAGATTATTGATTGCTGGAACGAATTTGGAAATTGCTTCCACTCAATACATTGGCGCGAAAATTGAAGATCATGGATCTATTACAATCCCTGCCCGATTGGTATCAGAATTCATTACAAACCTACCAAGCGGCCCGGTGGAACTTGAAACTAAAAACGAACATTTGCATATAACTTCAGGAAAATTCTCATCAGTTATCAATGGCGTAGTGGCTGATGAATATCCTGAGCTGCCAACTATTGATGAAAAGACCGCTATGCAATATGAAATTGACGTTGAGGATCTTAAGAAAGCCATAGTCCAAACGAAGTTGGCTGTCAGCTCTGACGTTACGCGAGCAGTTCTTACGGGAGTTTATTGGCACAATTACGAAGGGTCGCTATACTTGGCTGCTACTGATGGCTACAGGCTGGCAGAAAAGCGCCTAATAAAGTCAGACAATGAAGTGTCGGCTATTATTCCCGCCTCTACTCTGGCGGAAGTCAGTAAGAGTGTCGGCGATGAGAAGAAAATTACGGTTCTTTTTGACGATTCTCAAGTTTGTTTTAAGACGGGAGATATGGAAATTGTCAGTCGATTGATCGACGGGAAATTCCCTGATTATCGCCAATTGATTCCAGCGACTGCTGAAACTGAGATTGTCATTAAGAAGTCTGATTTTAGTCGAGTTACGAAAATTGCGGCGTTATTCGCGCGTGAATCTGGCGGTGGAATTACAATTACTGCATCAGAGGAAAATTCCCTGCTTTCTATTCATTCGATTGCGTCTGAACTTGGCGAGAACACCTCAGAGGCAACAGCCAAAATATCCGCAGATGGTCAAGTAACGCTTAATTCACGCTACCTAACTGAGGTTTTGAATATTATTGACGCGGATGAAATCGTATTTTCGTTTAATGGCAAATTGTCGCCGTGTGTAATTCGCGAGCAAGTAAAAAATCCTGATTATACACACATTATTATGCCGCTTAAGAGCTAAATATCTCTGTAGGTGTAGCACCAGTCAGGATTCGAGCCTCTACATTGAACTGCAACTCCTGTAGATTTCTCTTTCTCTGTTGGCCAGATGTGATTATTGACTTTGATGTCATAATCTTCTTGGTTTATCCCCTTTTCTTTTAGCTTGGCAAACGCCTCGTCAATTTGAGAGCGGTTAAAATAGTCCGTTACTGTTATGCATATTCCTATAGTCTTATCTCCTCCAGATCGATATCTGTCGCATGGAAATATATAGAAATCTCTGCCGTGGATAGGTAAAGATTTGATAGCAGGATTTTTATTTTCCAATTGACGAGTAGCTTCTTTACCTTTTTTACCAGCTATACCCTCCTTGATATCGGTGTACTTGTCTTTTGCATATTCTTTTTTAGCTTCATCTGTAATAGGTTCTAAGGCGAATATGATGTTTTTCTTCTCATTTTTGCTAATATTTATTTCTGTAGTATAACTTTCAAATCCGTTAGCTGAGAAAGTAAATTTATGGTTGCCGTGCTTTACTTTAATATCTTTCCTGGATGAAATTTGCTGGTTTTTTACGTCGCCATAAGACATCGTCAAGTTGTCGGGTATGGAATATACATATATCGTGGCATCGAATTGCAGTAGATAAACTGCGTAGATTATAAGTGAAATGGATAACCCTACGAATGAAATAATAGCAATCTTAACTTTGCGATCTAATTGCATAAAAGTATTGAACATAATTATTTATTTAACCTCGCTACTACGTTAGTTGAATATCCCAATTGAGTCTGTACGCGACCAATATTTGCGTATCTAGGAGGATGATCTCCAAGAGATGCCTCTACTGCGACATTACCGTCACCCTGATCTCCGATATATATCATTGTGTGCCCGTAAGATCCCGAACCGCTGTAGACTAATATATCGCCAGGCTGAAGATCACTAGGAGATTTAGTATTTATGATAGTATATTTTGATGAATTCATTACATAATCTCTTTGGATGCTGGTGCCTGCTGGCGGGTAGTCTGGGTCAGCTCCACTGGCACGCATAACAGTAGATACATACTTTCCACAGTCATTCATATCTCCACCGGCTTCAGGGTTGTATTTAGCACGAGCATCTATATATGCCTGTGAGGGTGTGCCGGGGTTGTCTTTATTTATCATTCCTTTTGCCGTTTCTACTATACTTCCGGCATGAACGCCGCCACTATTTGCGCAATTTGACACATTAGCTGAGCTATTTTCGCTACCACCTTCTCCTGAAGGTGCCGGATCTTTGTAGTTTGGGTGACCTGATTTTGTAAAGTCGCTGTTAAATAGTTCGTAGATATTTTTAAGATAGTTTTGAGTTTCCGTTGGAGCATCAGTTAAAGGACTAGAATCTGATGTGTGATTTTGAATATTGCCGCCACCCCAGTTGTAAGCACCCGCTGCATATAGAATTGTCATAGGCTCCCGCTTCCATGGACTACCAATGTCGCCTAATGGAGTATTTTTATCAGTACTCAGAGACTTAACTAGGTGTGCGGCAGAAAAAACAGCATCATAAGGGTTCATAATGTCAGCCTTACCATCCCCGTCTCCGTCTTCGGCGTGACCACTCCACGTTCCCGGCATAAATTGCATAGGACCACTAGCGCCAACCGGTGAAGATGCCCATTGAGAGTTTAGTGGTTTCCAAGTGTTTCCCTGTTCTGTTAAGTATAATGCTGCTAGAAAGTTAGGATTAACGCCGTGCTTTTCTGCTGCTGCGGAAAAAATTTTCCCCCAGTCCGATGGGATATTTTTAGATAATTCGGCTGACACAGATCCTGCTGCTTCGGTACAGGCAGAACTTTTTGAACTGTATAATCGTATATTTTGAGCAGGATAATCAGCCTCCGTTAGAGCTGAGGTGTTTTGCGATAGCAATAATATTGCGATCATAGAAAATATAATAGACTTTTTCATTTTAATTAAACCTTCCTTGCATACTCCCAGTGCCACGGCTCAGGCTTGCTGCCGCCAGGCTTTGCCCAAGGCGGATTAACGTAGCCGTATTTATGCGCGTTCGCCTCGAGCCATTTGTATACGGGAGAATCAAAACCTCCAACATTAATGTCCGCAGCAAGACCCCAACCGTGGTTTGATATACATGGGGGGGCTGGAGCCGCTCTTGATCCTAGTTCTTTACTATATCTAATTTGTGTTGCGCAATCTCGATATGCCTCATTAATGGTTAAGTTAGATCCGTTATCAGCCTTATATGCTTTATTCATCTCTTCCATAGCCGACGCGGCCTGTTTATTCATTTTACTTTCAGGAGAAAATGATAGGGTTTGTAAATCTGATTCTGAAATTTCGCCATTGCTATGACCACCCCATCCTGTCTGCTGTGCCTCTTCTAATTCGGGCTCTCCGACAGCTTCACCGGTTGAAGATGAAGACTTTGAACTATTACTACTGCCACTAGGATCTTTAATGTAATATTTACTATCAGTATCGCCCGCACGCTCCGCTAATATACCAGCTACTACCTCCTCTAAAGCACAAGGATCGGAGGTTTTGTAAACAGGAACGACATACCCTGTGCTTCTATCTCTCTCTAAGCTCTTCTTTCGAGTTTCATCGTATGTCTTACAGGTTTCTGCGGTGTATTTATTTGGATCGGCGTTCAATACTTCAGGATCTGTATATCCATACCAAGGTATTCCCATAGATTTCATGACGGCTAATCTATTAGTAGCCGCTGAAGCTCGACTGTTCGGCATTAATGGCGACAATAATAAGGCTGGTGTTTTCGCTAAGAAATTAATGGCAGATTTTTTACCGATTGGCATTATAGCAAGCATTTGATTTGCTACTGAATTTCTTAAGTTTGGATCAAATATCTTTGCTAGCATCGGCTGCTGATCAAACTCTTCTTTATCTTCTTGCTCTGTTTTTGTTGCTATCATCGCCAATTCATTATCGCTCAATAATTTACCACCGATACCAGACCCAGACTCTGTTTTACCATTTTCTAGACTATCCGCCGTTGAGACCATCTGTGCGCCAACTAAACCTTCGTAATTATTATTTCCTGGAGCGTCAATACCAACGTTTGGAATATTAAATATGTAACTAATTGCCCATTGCACTAAGGTGCCCATTATGTCCTGTGAAAAGTCCATTACCTGTTTAATTCCAGGTAATTGAGTTACAAAGTTTACAATAGGTTCCGTTATTTGGGATGCTATATCCTGAGCTACGTCAATTACAGCTCCTATAGAATTATTCCAAAAGTTAGCTACTGCGGCTAGTGTTTGCCATGCTGGATTTTTGGTAAATGCTGTATAATCCTGGACAACTTTCTTTTCAGGACAAACAAGTTCGCCTGGATCTAATGTAACAACCTTCTCTTTGCCGTCAACAGTACATTTAGTTCGTATTCCGCCAGATGCTGATACGCTGTTTCCGGATAGGATCGGAAGTATGGATGATGTGATCCCGCCAGCCTGAATTTCACTGTACAGTGGTGATGATTCTGCCCCGTCAAATAAACTTGTCGCAAGCTCTAAATAGCGAATATCTTCTAAGTCTCCAGTTTTCATCATATCATTTACTACAACTGGGCTAATGCCTTCATCATAAGCAAAAGAGGCGTAGGTTTGGGCGACTTGAGCTCGTCCCATAACCTCAAGAGTACCCGAGTCTAGAGCACCTATGAAGCCAGCAGCCATATCAATGGCTCCTACGATAGCTGAAGCAGTTGTGAATTTTTTTACTAGTTCTTTGTTTATTATTTTTGCAATAAGACCGTCGCCATTAGCTAGATTATCGGTAAGTTTGCTAAAAGTATCTTTGTTGGATTTAGCGGCTTCGTAATCCAATTTTGCTTTAGGATCGTCGGGTTTTTCCTTAAGGGCATTCTCTTTTTTTTCTACATCTCCATCTAGTTTGGTTTTAAGCTTATCGAGCGTTTCTGCACAACCTAAGGCATCTCTACCATTAATACACGATAAGACGGCGGCAAGTTTTGGTGATATTTTTGCGATGGCACGAGAAGCGAATTCAGACTTAATCTTCGCCTTAAAATCTTTCCATGCTCTAACGTGTTTTTCGGGTATAATATTAAACGATTTTACGCCATATTTATTATATAGAATACGTTTGGATATAAAGCGCATTAAATAATTACGACCGTGCACTCGTTTTATATCATTCTTAATTCTTTTCCTTATTTCCTTATGTCCAACCTCTTTTTCTATGCCTTTCATTATACTGTCAAGGTCTTTGTTAACGCTTTTGATGGTGAAATGAGAAGCCTTTCCTCCTAATCCTGAGCGTCCATGGGAATTTATGACTACTTTTACATTGACGCCTTCTTTTTCAAATTTAGCGTCAAGCATTTTTTCAAACCAAGCGGAATATTTTGTTGAAGTGAGTGAACATATTATGCCACCGCCTTTACAAAAAACTAGGTGTTCATCTCCCGGATAGGCTTCTTTCATGACTCTCATAGCCAACCAGCGTGTAGTTATGTATTGTAAGCGCTCTTCAACTGAATAATGAGCAACGCTTCCTATCTGTTGATCTATATTGTCCAGTAGAGAATTTAATTTTAATGGCAGAAGAGCTGAAAAAGTGGCTGCTAAGGAAAGTAGAATACCAACTATAGCTATTATGCCTCTACTTTTTTTCGCAAGCTTTAGAGTAGATTTTAAATTGTTTCGTTTTTTGTCATTAGATGGCTGATAAAAACCGTTGCCTGGAACGGACGACTCTTGGTTATTAACAGCAGCGCTGGCGGAATCGTTTTGATTAGGATTCAAATCCGAATCTTTATTATCAAACTGAGATTTAAGGTCATTTGTGACATCTTTTTCGCGATCACTTAACTCTGACCCGCTATCATAGCCAGCCGACTTAGTCTGCTCAGCAGGATTTAATCTGCTGTCAGTTTCGGAATCCGTCGTGTAATCAACTCGTGCCATATTTTCTCGCTATTTTTCTACACCGCTCCGTAGCCGCCGATTGGTGAATCTGACGGTTTTATTTGTTGTGACACGGGATTTGTATTGATCAAATTATACTCGGTGTCACTAGCCTGAATCTGAATATGAACGTGATTTTGTCCAGCAAAGAATAATCCTTGCCCAACTGGGAAATTGGCTAGTCGCTTCTGCTCTTCATCTGTCAATTTAAACACTTGCGCCAAAACGTCAACGGCGCTAGCGGATTGCTTCAAAAGTAGCTGCATTGAGGAGTTGGAAACGATTGCTCGCCCCATTTTACTTCCGACGAAATCTTCCACGTCCTGTGTGATAGTCGTTAATCCTAATTGGTATTTGCGGGCGCGCTTGGCTAATGAGAATAAGAAGTTGGCAGAATCGTCATATTTCATCAATTGCCAAGCCTCGTCAACAATCAACATACGTTTCCTCTGGTCGGTACGCGTAATATTCCAGATGTGGTTCAGAACGATATACATCGCCGTCGGTCGCAGCTCATCTTCCAAGTCGCGAATGTTAAAGACGACCATATTATTATTGATATCAATATTACTCTGTTGTGAAAATATTCCCGCAAATGTTCCAGAGGTAAACTTGCGGAGTCGCTGAGCCAGACTTGGGCCAGTTCCGCCCATATGAAGCAAAGTGTCGTATAAGTCGGAAATCGTCGGTGGCGTAGAATTATGTGTCAATGGATCCGAAGTAATGCCAACGCGCGCGTAAGTGTCAATCAATGCTTGATCAATATCAGCTTCTTCTGCTGGCGATAGTCCTGCTACGACTTGCCCGCCAGCCCCTACTCCTGCGCCACCCAGCATTTGCCTGAGTAGTCCGTGCAGTGTAACTAAGTTAGCACGCAGTGCGTCATCTGCCTCATCAGTATCAATAACACGTGGCAAATCAAACGGATTGATTCTCGTGTCGCTGCTTAAACTCAATCGAATATAGCTACCACCAACCGCGTCGCATAGTTTTTGGTACTCATTTTCTGGGTCAATAATCACAATATCAGCCCCGACCATCATACTTCTTAAAGCTTCCAACTTAACGGTAAATGATTTACCAGCACCAGACTTAGCGAACACTACCATATTGGCGTTCTCCAGAGAGAATCTGTCAAAAATCACCAAACCATTATTATGCATATTAATTCCGTAAAGCACGCCCTTATTGTCCGTTAAATCGGCTGAAGTGAATGGGAAGCTGGTTGAAATTGCGCCAGTGTTCATGTTGCGGCGAATCTGTAGTTCATCAGTCAATTGTGGAATAGAGCTATTCAATCCCTGCTCTTGCTGGCTGGAAGCCACTTTTGAGAACACCAATTGCTGGCCAAAAATAGTTTCAATTTTATGCTGGATGAAGTTTAGCTCGTCCAAGCTGTCGGCGTAAAGCGTAATATATAAGCCGTAGCGGAAGAACTTTTCGGCGCCAATCTGCAATTGATCGCGCAATTCTTCGGCGTCTTGCAAAGCCGCTTCCAAGCCTGGATCGCGCACCTTTCCCTTTTCCATGTTTATATTCATGGTTGCTTCCAGCTGGGTAACTTTTTTACGCAGGTTATTCAGGACAATTTGCGTATCGACTGGATAAATAAACATACTGATATCCAGCACTTCATCGATGTTAATAATTGAGCTAAGCCAGCCGGTGTAGATTTGGCGAGGATAGCCATAAACATACATTGTGCGGCCATATTTTGAGCCAAGTCGAAAATGGTCAGAATGAAGCTCAATACTACTTGGCGCAATAAAATCACGCAAAGTTCGAACACCAGTTAAGAAGGCCTGTTCGACTTCGGCTTGCTCCCTTGCTCGTTGTTGAGCAGCAATATCAACGGCATCTAATTTCTTCTTTGCCATTATGACCTTCCTCCTCTCGGTGATGGACCAGTTCCCTTAGTTACGTAAGTGGTCGTAAGCTCGCTCGGGTCAATGTCCTCTAATGATTCACGTGACGACGTGTCGGGATTATATGAAGTGTAGAATAGCTCGCCCAGTTGCCTGGTATTTAATTGCCAGCTTTTTACGCCCATTTGGAATAGCCCGTTCATAACCGAATCGATGCGGTTTTTAATTTCATCTTTGGCTTTGGTGTAAGTAACTTGGTCAATTTTTGTTACGATCGCTTCTTTTTTCCCGCTGAAGAAACTATTGAACAATCCCTTAGTCTGTTGTTTGAAGGCATTTTCCTCGCCAGCTGGATAATATGGAACGACAACATAAAAACTCTTATCCATAATGTTCGCCTCTTGTGCCAGAATATCAATGAAATCCATATAATCGTCCATTAAGACGTTGAGAAGCATGTTATCTTGATTGCGGCGAATTTCAGCTAATCTGTCCAGGTACGGACCAATATCCACGCGGCGTGAACGGATAAGAACTTGAATTGGGAAATACAGAGAGTTAATGAAGTTTTGATAACTGAACTCAATTCCCTCTCTTTCGCGTGAACTCATAAGGTCAAAGTTAATTGATTCACATTCCACTACCGCCCGAAAACTGCCGTCGCTCATAATAATCATATTTTCGCGCATTTCAGAGAAAAGCAGCGTATTCTGGGTGCTGATTGGTCCTTTTTGCTTCTTGTCGTCAGGGGTTTTATCTGGAGCTGGTGTGGCTGGATTTGGTCCCGAACCAATTGCCTCTGATGGCTGCTGAGAGACACCAGGAAGAGCCGCATTGGTTTGCGGAACCTGCTGATAAGATTGTTGATTTTGTAACTCTGGTTGCATAAACCCCACCTAACGTAGTGAAATCACCACTTCCTCATCTGATAATTTATTTTCTTGCTGAATTCGATTTGCCTCACGCGCAATCGTTTCAATCGAGAGGTCGCGGTTATTTGCCAGTTCTATTATAGCAGGTGACACCTCGTTTACGCTAGCTTGCGGCGTGGTTGTCGGCTGAGTTTGAGCTGGAGCGCTCGCGGCAGGCCGTCCGGGCACTGGATTCAATACAGATTGACGCATTGTTGGGTACGGGTTCATTTGTAGTGGTGCGGCTGGAGCAGGATTATCTGGTTGAGATGGTTGAGGTGTTTGCGTAGGAGGCGGCGTAGCAGATTGCCCTGTTTGCATCTTTTGGATAACTTCTTGTCGCCTACGAACATCTGACTGATTTATTAAGTGATTGATATTTTGCGCCGTAGCACTATTTTCATCCAATATGTCGTTGGCTGCCTGCCCTTCGTTGAATAAATCGGCACGCATCGAGCTATTCGGATTATTGACGCCACGAATTGACCAACCTTGACTATCTACCAAATTCGCCAAATATGACAATCTTCGCTGGACTTCGGCTTGATCATAATTATTGCCGTAAGTCTTCTCCTCGACTTTTGGCGCGATAACTTCGACTAATCTTTCAATTCCATCAGGCTGCCATAGACGCTTTTTTGGTTTTAGCATAAAAGAAATGACTGCTGCCAAATAAACTTCCATTGGCTGATCTTTTTTAAGAGGTAAAGCCAGCGCTCCAAAGAATATAATTATCGGCACAGGAATTATTGCCAAAGGTAGTAAAATTGTACTCAAACCGTACGCAATAGCGATTCCGATAACAGCTATAATTAAGAACACAAACTGTCGGAAACTAAACGGCCCGAGCAGTTTGTCCTCCGCCTCGACATCTTGAGGAACTTTATACACCGACATACTGCTTATATTATATCAAAATCACAGCTATTATAGTATGTTTCGGAAAATCTCAAATTGCTCTTTGGCGGCATCTGTTACGTTTGCAGATAACCTCCTGTCGGTAAGAATTGTATTGATAACATCCTTGATATCTTGACGTTTCTTATCAGTAATCACAGATGTAGTATTTACAGCTTCTATCAACAACTTAACGGCATCAGCATCCGTAGACGCTAAGGTTTCAGGCTTGTATTTACCACCCTGTAGCCATTCAGCAAAGTGGTTCATTAGGTCTCCCCTGTTATTAATATCACCCTTCAGCATATCATCGATGAGCTTACCTCCCATAAAGGACGCCTTATTCCTTACACCGGATTCTGCTAATGCTGAAGCTGCAGAAGAGTAGAATTCTGGCGGCAATTCACTAAGAAGCTCGGCTACTTCTGCTGCGGTACCGTATTTAATCTGCTCCTCAATTGCGGCTTCACGTACAAATATACTATCTCCAGATAAATTAACTCCACCAGGAAGGTTTATAGATACCTTATCCAGGGCTAATCCCTGTCTCTGTTTTGCATCTAATTTGTAGTGCTTTATAATTTGACGAGCCTCATCAATCGACTTGGCATATTCGCTACGGCTGGTTGCTATGGCTGAAGCTAAGGCTGCATTTGCACCAATCAAATTGCCATTTGCATCTTTGAATACATTGCCGCCAGCCTTCTCTCGAAGTTCCTTGCTGTTTATCAATTGCTCTGCAAACTCACTATGCTGCTGGCGTTGAGCGTTATTCTTAATTAGTCCAGACACTGCAATTTCTGTTTCTAGGTCTTTAATATCATTCATGAATGCAGTTTGCTGCTGATGAGCTTTCAAATCTCGTCGAGTTGCATAGGTAGCTGACACGGTTCGTAGAGCACGATCGTACAGAGGTCTCTTCCCATACGTATCAGTTGGTGCGTGACCCAGCGTAGCTTCGGTGTAGCGATTGTCATCTTGTGCGGATAACAGATCTGCACGCCTGGAAGCCTGCCTGGCCTCTAAGTCTAACTTCTTATACCTGGCTGTATCTCTAAATGAATTCTCGGCATTTTTCTGTGAAGTTTCCAGATCTTTTTTGAGTGCTCTACCTTTATGATCTGCCCAACGGCGTAAACGATTTGGGTTGAATCGCGCCATATTGGGGTTAGCCAACTTCTTGTTTTTAATGGTCTCACGACGATCTTTAGCATAGTTCTTGGTTCTGTCGTATAATCCCTTATTCTTATCATTAACAAACCCAGCAAATTTACCTAATACTCCGCCGCTAAGTTTCAGAATTATAGGCGTTAAAGCTAATGGTATAACTTGAACTACCATTCCTAAAATCTGCATTATTCCACCATTTGCTCCTGTAGCGTTTTGGATAATTATTATTCCTGCCAATTGAGCTCCACCGAACACTACAGCGAATGCCGGGAAAAATACTAACATCGTGAAGAATAAGTCTCGCCATTTCTTAAACCATTTTTCTGTGCCAGGAAGTAAATAACAAACGAAGGCTAAAGGTGAAATGATAATTAAGATTACAATTAAAGCTTGACGTGCTGCCATAATTAGAAGCACTAAGAGAAGCACTAGACCTATTCCCACTAATGCTGATAGTGCCAATGGTAGCAGCTCTGACCCCATGGCTACTGTTGCGACCACTCCACCAGCTAAAGCTCCGTTGGATAGTATCATCACAATAACTTCTGACCATGTCCAACCTACGCCCGTATTTTCTCCTACGGTGGATATTGTGTTTTTAATCCCCATGAAAGCGTCTTGGAAAGCGTAACCAGTTACGTTTGATAAGTCTAGCAATACAGCACAAAACGTGAACGATAAATTGACCAACACTGCCGCAATTACTAACCTAGGGAGCATTTTTTTAACGCCGTAATTGCTAATTCCTACAGAGGTCAATTGTGAGTAGATAATCACCAGAAACGCCACGATAAACGCCACGTTGCTAATGTTGCGCATAATAACCCACGCCAGATAAATTCCACTATTTTGGTTGGTTGTTTCTAATGGCTTAGTTTTTAAGAACTCCTGAAGTGCGCTGTACATAAAATCAATGCCGTCAGCCAGCCAGTTGGAGACTGGACAGATAATCCACCCTATTCCCTGTACATCACAGGAAGTGCTGGTTGAATTTTCAGATGGCGATTCAATTGAAATAGTTGAGGTGCTGGTTTGCTCATAAGTGTTCGGTGGCGTAAATGAATAAACCGCGTAGGTTGCGGAACTTAGTGAAGATATTTCGCTTGATGGGAAATAAATAACCTTGGTTTCTTTTTTATTCTTATCTTCATTAACATAAACAAGCGAATTATCAGGTAGGTTGAATTGTTTGATCTTTTTATCATCACTTACCTTTGTATATTTTTCTTTATTATAGGTTAAATTATGACCGCTCCATTCTGCGTCTACAGCGTAAACAGAGGTTGAGTGTGTTAAGGCATTAAGAAAAATGCCCACCAGCATCCCTGCTATCAGCAATATAAACCACTGCAGCCACTTATTAAGAAGCTGCTTACGGGAAATTAACCACTCCATCTGAGGTTATATTAGCATTTTTGATGGAAAAAGTCAAGAGAAGGGGTCAAGAGCCAACTTTACGGAATGTGCTATCCAATTTTCCGTTTATATTCTTTGCAGTATTTGGGTTCAATCTAGCCTTAAGGGCCATACTTTTAATATTCGATATGGCACTTGTGGCATTTTTGTTGGTTTTTTTATCCTCCGCCTTCATAGATGCGTCAACTAACCATTCAGTACCCGCTGCATTTTGCACAAGATGTTCTGCTTGTAAATTGCCACCTGCAGCGTTATCTATAGCCATATTCTTTAGATCAGTCATATTTCCAACTTTATCTTCGAGGATATCATTCCCGAATTTGTTTCCTATGATATTATTATCTCCCTTTGCAAATGAACCTTTAATCGCTCGTTGTTTTATAGAAGTATCTACACCTTTTAGGCTGCTCAGCACCTCCATACGTTCTTCAAAACTACCATTAGCCATAGTATGATCAATGGCAGCTGCGCGCATAGCTTTTGAGGCTTTTGTGTTTGTGCCGTTGGCTATATTGGTTATATCGTCCGATGTCATACCTTGCAACATTGTGGATGCGTCTTCAACGTCGCTTTCGAACGCCTTAGCTACAGTTGCGCGGGCGCGTGCTCCACCTTTATCCCAACCCATAAATCGACCAACCTTACCATTGTCTATCTTTGTGCGAAAATCACCTGCTCGCATGCTTGCGCGTTTTCTATTTATGAAGTCTGAGTATTTTCTTTTCGTATCGCCAATAACAGAATTGTCAACACGTCCTTTTGCTGTGCTTTTTACATTTCCGGCGAATCGACCATGTGCATTAGCACTCATTTTTCCTATCTTTGCGCCAATACTACCTAGCGAACTTAAGGAGTTTTGCAATACAAAAGGAGTGGCAATGAGCGGCATAGTAGTGGCTGCTAAAGCAACCAGCTGCAGAGTCTCGTCTGGATTATTCGGATCAACTGTCGCACTTGACGCCAATACTGCACCAGCTAATTTTCCTGCCCCATACAACAAAGATATTATAGGAAATACTAATAGCAGTCCCCGGAACATTTTCATCCATTTTTTAAATAAGTCTTCTGTATTTGGCAGTAGCCACGCCGCGAAGGCTATAGGAGACATGGATATTAATAGTATTACGCCCGCTTGTCTAACTACTAGAATAATAAATACTGTCATGATTGCAAAGAATCCAGCAGCAAGAGTGGGGATTCCAATAGCTAAGGCGGCAAATGCAGCTACTCCGCCAACACCCACTAGGGTAGCAGCGATGGCACTACCCCATCCGGCAGCTTCAGATTCAGTACCTATTTTTCCCGCTCCAGCTTCTAAAGCGTCTTTTAGTGTATGCCCTAATATATTAGATAAGTCTACAAAAATCTGACAAAGATAATAAGATAAATTAACTAGTAAAGCTCCTATTATTAAGCGAGGCAGGATTTTCTTAATTCCATAATTACTAACGCCAACATTAGAGATTTGAGAAAATATGATCCATAAGAATATTACGGCGAATATGGCGTTGGCTATATTGCGGAAAAAATCCCAACCTTGCTTTGCTCCGGAAGTATTGCTGTTGTCACCAAGTATTGCTGGTTTTATATCTAAAAATCCAGAAATAGCACCGTAGGCTGCGTCATTAATCATAGCTACGAATGTCATTACGGGGCAGATTAGCCAGCCTAAACCTCCATCAATACCGCAGGAGTTTTTTGGTTCGCCACCTTCCTCTTCTTCTTCTGGGGCTTCAATTTTGGCAGATTGACCTTGTTTACAGGCATTTATTTTTTCTTCGTCACCATCATAGGTTTTTCCACAGTATGCGGTATCACTCCTATGGTTTGCGCCGTCTTTGCAGGCTTTAAGCTTTTCACCCGCCAGTCCTGCACAGGCAGTAGATACTGCCTGTGCTTTTAGAACATTTAAATATTTTTTAGCTGCAATTGCCAGTTCACTTTCAATTGATTTGCATGAAAATTCAGGCGTATTATATTTGTTATATCCTCCGTCGTACATGTACTCAGTTTTGCCTTTTGGTTTGTATATCCTATCAACCTTTTTAGTGTCTATGTTAACGACAGAAACCTTCCAAGTGTTGTCAGACTTACTGGTTGCTTCACCATCCACACAACCCTTAATCCAGTCTGAATATTTTCTATATTTTATGTAAGCGTCTTTTTCTGCTTTAGTGTGATCGTATCCAGTTAATGCCTTAAGAGCATTTAAGAAAGTCTCTTTGCCATCCTTAGGCATACCACTATAGGTGAAATCGTTAGTTAATCCTAAAGCAACACATTCTTCATGCTTTGCCTCGGTATCATTTTTTCCTTTTAGGCCATTCTTGGGATAACCCATATAACACATTAATTCGTTTGGCGAAGTCCCAAAAAGATTAAAGGCTTCCTGTTGAAATCCTGTATCTCCGCAGTTTATTGCTCCTTTAGAAAAGCTTTTCACGTTTGGATATGTGCCCACATAAATCCACGCGGTATCTCTAAACATTTCATTTTTAGTCAGCATCTGGTCGTCGACATCTTGGTGCACACTTAGGCCTTTTAGCTCGAAACAATTAGCTATAACAGAGGCATACGTGAAGAACTTGTATTGGTCATTCTCTGATAGGCTGCCAAATCTGCTCGGGTCTTTTGAAGCTAATGCGGGATGGGCTGATAAAATATTTGCTATAGGTAGTATAAAAAGAGTAAATATGCATAAAAGTATAATAGACTTCTTAAGCCGACCCACCCTTTTAATTGCTTGTTTCCCAATAAACATAAACACCTTCATTTAATCACATATGAAGGTGTTTATGCAAGGAATAGATTAAAAAATCTACTTATTTCTATTTTCAATAGCTTCAGCAACCTCGGGAATGGATCTAGGTGCTACTTTAACACCATTTTCTTCCAGGAATGGAAAGTCTATGTCAGAGTCGGTCAATATATCAAAACCAGCTATTACGGGTGTCATATACATTTCTTTGCCGACGTCAGTGAAATCTACGCTATGTAAACTACTACAAACCTCCTGAGTTCCGGGGACATTTAAGTTATTTGGATCTGTGTCGCCGTTAACAAACGTTCTAACTACAAAAGGTACAGATCGTTGCTTGCCGTCAGTATTTTCATAGGATATTTTATATACTTTAGCTATTTCTATAGTAGCAGCTCCATATATAGAACCGGTTCCAGACGGAGATTTATTTGGTCCAAGATCTACGCCAGCTTCGGTTTCCATGCATCTTGCGATAGATTGTTTAACGTCACAATGGTTCTGGGTCCCTTTTTCATAAGGGTCAGACGTGTAATAGGTATATGGCGTCTCTTCACCTTTATAGTTTTTACCCGTGCTCTCAAAAATGGCCTCTGCCCTAATATTGGTTATATATTTTATCCTGAATATATTAGGAAAATGCTCATTCTTATCATACTTAGTTATAGAACCTAAGGAGAACTTAGCTTGAGCGGCTGTAATTGTATTTAATACACCCTTGTCTATGATTTTCATTTCTTCTTTAGAGAAAGGATAACCGTGTTCAATAGAGTCTTGACGTATACTTCCAAGAGCGAATATACCTATAACATTATTTTCGATGACAGGACTTAGATCTTCGACTAGATTATCTTTGTTAGTGTATACAGCTTCGTATTTATCTGCAGATATTCGATTGTCTTCTGGTATTAAGTTTTCGTTTACGAATTTAGTGAAAGTAGCTCGCCATTCACTATAGCTAACTTCTTCGCCGCTTTTTTCTTTTTCTAAAAGACCTCTGATGTCAGATAGATTTATGTCTTTATATTTGTCGATTATTTCTTGAGGTATGTCTTTCTCAGTCTTAGTTGTGCTGGCTTCAGGAGATGGGGTTGGGCTTAAAGTTGATGTTGGATTCTGCGTTTCCTGCGCTGTAGATGTTGTAGTATCTGGAGTCGGCTTACTGTGAGTCTCACCGCAGGCTGACAACGGAGCTACTGTAGCCAGCAGTGTCGCCATTGTAGCGATGCCCTTTAAGGCTTTTTCTTTAAGTGAAGTTGAAAGCTTTGCTTCTGAACCGCTTGGGCTATTAAGCTTATTGGGACTATAAACCATAACGCTTGGGGTCCTTTCTCTGACATTGTCAGGTATTTTATTATAAAAACTCCTTAGACCTTCCAGTCCAATTGGCGATATCATAACATAAATTGTACAGAAATGCAATAAATATGGTATATTTTCCATAAAAAAAACACCCTATTAGGGTGAATCATCTGTGGCGCGCTCGACCGGATTCGAACCGGCGATCTCCTCCGTGACAGGGAGGCGTGATAGGCCAACTTCACTACGAGCGCATATCAATATTCCCTATATTATCAGATTACTTCTGTCTTTTCAAGGAAAATGTTTGCTTTTTTCGCTTGACTATTTTACAATTTAGGTATAAGAGAAAATTTTATGACAAAAAGAAATATTGTAATCAGTATATTTATCGCAACAGCAATCGCAGGGAGCGTTTTTATCCCCAAAGTAGCTTTGGCTGCCAGCTGCGGCGGCGCGGAAACCTCTGTTATCTCTTGTGATGGTAATGGCAGTACAGCAATCATTAGCATAATAAAGCAAGTCATTAAGATTTTAACCGCTGGTATTGGAGTTGCGGCGGTTGGTGCTGTTATATACGGGGCATTTTTATATACTACTTCTGAGGGTAGTCCTGATAAGATAAAAAAAGCACGTGAAGTCTGGACGAATACTGTCATTGGGATAATAATGTTTGCATTCATGGTGGCAATTACTAACTTTATTATTCCAGGAGGAGTTTTCGATTGATGAAGAAAATTATAATAGCAATGTCTTTAATGATTATAGGGTCGTTTGGGGCGAGCGTAACTTTCCCGAATACTTCTTTTGCGGATGATAACGATACGTGTTCTAATAAGGGAAAAATTTTAACGTTAAAACCATGGTATAGCGGTTTAACTAATAATGACTGTTCCCTTAAAAATCCAGGTGCAGATACTAATTCCCAAGCTAACTATATTTGGAAAATCGTACTTAATATTGTCGATGATCTATTGCAGCTTATTGGCTATACGACCGTTGGATATATTATATACGGTGGGTTCTTGATGATGACCAGTAATGGTGCTCCAGATAAGGCCGCACATGGGCGAAAGACTATTATGAGTGCCGCGATTGGTTTGGTTATTGCCCTAGCTTCTGTTGCGTTGGTTAACTTTATATCATCAAATATAGGAGTATAAAATGAGATATATGGAATTTTTTGCTGGATTGTTGGGGAGTGCTGATAGTCTTGGTGTGCCGAAGAATAATGATGTAGATATTATGAAGTTTGTTAATTTGGCATTTTGGGTGGCTGGTGTCGTAGCTGTTATTATTGTGATTATTGCTGGGATAAATTATTCCCTATCTGCTGGCGATCCAGCTAAGACTGCCAGCGCAAAGAATACTATTCTATATGCAGTCATCGGTTTGGTAATTATTGCTAACGCGATTGCTATAACAGGTTATATTATAGGAAAGGTTTAAAATGAAGATTTTTACAAAAATCCTGGCGGCTGGAATACTAATGATTGGACTTCTTGGAGTGTTCACTCCAGCGGTGTCTGCGGCTAACGGTATCGATATTTGCTCAGGGGAAAATGGAGGTGACAAGTCTGTCTATTGCCAAAATAGGGGCAGTGGCGAAACTCAAGTGAACGGTATTATAAAAACTATCGTTGAAGTTCTACTTATGGCTGTCGGTGCTATCTCGATTATTATGATAGTTATTGGTGGTATTTTATTTGCGCTTTCCAGTGGTGATGCTCAGAAGGCTGCAAAAGCTAGGAGTACTATTTTATATGCTGTCGTTGGCTTAATAGTCTCTGTATTTGCTTCGGCGATTGTCAATTTTGTGTTTGATGGGTTTAATAAGCCCGTCAAACATGATGAATCTAGTAATCATAATAAGGAGTAAAAATGAAAAAAATGATATTATCGGCGTTAATTGTAGCTTGTTCGGTGTTTGGATTTTCAGCCATATCAGTAGCTTCTCTTCCGACAAACGTTTCTGCGCAAGCTGCTAATAGCGTCGTAAAGAAAGGTATAACAACTGCTACTACGGCGGATATGGAAAATAAAAGCATTGCGGGTGAAGGTGGACTAATAAGTATATTGATTAATTTTCTACTATGGACTGTTGGAATTTTATCTGTTGCTATGATTATCTTTAGCGGATTTCGCTATATTACTTCAGCTGGAGATGCCGCAAAAACGAAGTCTGCTCAAACTACTCTCACTTATTCGATAGTTGGTCTAATTGTAGCTGTTCTTGCATGGGTTATAGTTAAGATGATTTTGAGACAATTCGGAATTGAAGTGGGGGCTAATTAGTTTTGCAAATAACAGATAAAAATGTATAATAGTAATATCATTAAACAAGGAGAAAATAACAATGAATAAATTAAAATTAATCTTGGCGGGACTACTGGTAGTACCAACTGTTGCTTTGGCTGTATCTCCAGCTGCAAGTGCTGAAAGTGATTTTACCTTAACTAATGGTGTAAGCAGTGCAAGAGGAGAAGGTGTGAGTGAAACCGCTTCAGATCCTCAAACTTTGGTTAAGCAATTTGTAAATATATTCTTGTTTGCCGTCGGTGCATTGAGCGTTATTATGCTTATCTGGGGTGGTATCCGCTACACTACTTCAGCCGGTGATAGCAATAAGGTTCAGGCGGCTAAGAACACAGTTTTGTACGCAATTGTCGGTTTGGTGATCGCTATTTTAGCATACGCAATCGTCAATATGGTTATCGATAAGTTTAAGGGTTAATCTACCCTACCGGTAAAAAAGAGCCTCGCTGATGAGGTTCTTTTTTTGTGGCTAAAAAAATACCGCCAACTTGTGACGGTAATTTCTGTGAAATGGTTTTTTATAGAACTTGAATCTTCTTTGCTTTTTCTTGCTTTATCTTTTCAAAAGTAATTGTCAAAACGCCATCTTTTAATTCTGCCTTAACGCCTTCTTCATTTACAGCGGTTGGTAATGCTAATGTACGACTGAATTCGCCCCAGTAGCATTCTTGGATGTGCCATTGGCGAACATCTGCCTCGTCACCGCTAGACAGTGTACCGCTAATTGTTAAGATGCCGTCAGAAATGCTTACGTCTAGGTCGTTTCGATCTACGCCGGCAGTACGAGCTTTGATAACTAGGTTGTTTTCTGTCTCGAAAACGTCAACAGCCAATTGACCCATTGCATCATCAGCTTCATCTTCCCAGTTGTCATCGGATCGTGTTGCTGATGTGCTGTTGCTTCTGCTATTGTCGTCGTTAAAACCAGGTAGCAGATCGTCGTTATCATCGTCAATAAACGCCGCAGCCAATTCCTGCTCTGTTAGTAATGTATCATCTTGCTTTCGGGCCATAATTTCCTCCACTTTTATAATAGGCTCATTGACAAAGTCTTTATTAGTATAACTGTAATGTGCGTTATAATCAACAGAGAAAGGCTTAAAACGTAAAAATTACAATGTTTGACACGCTATTATCAATTATCGCTCCTCACCACTGTTATAAGTGTGGTAAAACGGGTGGTATTTTATGCTTAGATTGTAAAAAATACATCACGAGTCGGAAGTATGATATGTGTGTATTATGCGGCGATTTATTGGAGAATGGCAACTTATGTAAAAAGCATAACCTTCCCTGTGATATGATCTGGTGTTTTTCGCGACGTACAGGTGTTGTCGCAAAGATTATTGATGATTATAAGTTTAACCGCGTTCAGGCGGCGGCTGATCTACTGAGCGAGTTCTTAGACGAAGCTCTGCCTGAATTGCCGTCAGATACAGTAATCGTACCAATTCCTACAATTTCTAAGAATATTCGACGCCGTGGATTTGATCATATCCGAAAAATTGCTATTAAACTATCTCGACGTAGAAAAATAGAGTGCTGTTCCCTGCTCCGGCGCAGAAATAACGTTACCCAGCACTTTACGAAGTCTTCCACCCAGAGAAAACGTCAAGCAAAGGAGTTTTTTGAAATTGCGGGTAAAGTTGATAAAAATAAGCGATATATCATTATTGACGATATTTTTACGACTGGCTCAACTGTGTTGGCGGCGGCAGAATGTTTGAAGAAAAATGGCGCCAAACACGTGGAAATTGCGGTTATTGCCAGGCACGGGCGCCCGAAGCTATGAGTGATGATAATGACTGCCGCGATGGATTTCTTGAGCGCGGTACAATTGCTCGGCTAAAATAAGACGAACTAATTGGTGTGGAAATACTAAGTTTGATAACGACCAGACGATGTTGGATTTTTGACGCAAGTCGCTAGTAACTCCATAAGCGCCACCAATGATGAAGACAATGTGCTTGTCGATGTGTTCGGTTATTAAGTTAGATAATTCCGGTGATGATAGGTTTTTTCCGCGCTCATCGAGCAAAATAACGAAGTCGTCCGAATTGAGGCGTGAAAAAATACGCTCAGACTCTTCCTGGCGCGCCCTGTCGCCTTCAAAGCTTGAATGCGGTAGAATAATCATTTCCGCAGCAAAAGGTGCTCGTAGGCGCTCTAAAAAACGAAAAATGCCTGGCTGAACCCAGGCTTCGTGCTTTTTTCCGATTGTTATAATGGTGATTTTCATAATATCTATGGCGGAGAGAGAGGGATTCGAACCCTCGATGAGTTGCCCCATACCGCTTTTCGAGAGCGGCCAGTTCAACCACTCCTGCACCTCTCCGTATCTAACTAATTCGGGAAATTATTTTTTATCAGTCTTCTTTGAGTCTTTGGCTACTATAGTGCCGATAATACTCCAGACGATACATAGAGCTAGACCGACGCCGCCTAATTGACAAAATTTAATCATCCACTTACTAGCTTCATTCCAAGTTATCAATTCAAAGAACTCTGCCCCAGCTAAAATTGCTATAGCAGTCGAACAGATTGCTATAATTCCCAATCCTGAATATTTTACGTACTTAATAAAATTCATACCCCTCCTTAGGTTAATTGGTACACCCGGCAAGATTCGAACTTACGACCTCTGGCTCCGCAAGCCAGCGCTCTATCCAGCTGAGCTACGGGTGCATACAGCCTTTCGAAAAGGCCGCAACAAAAAATATAAGGTACCTTCATTGCTATAAAGCACTGAACTTTTGTATTCTACCACATAAAATATAGTCAATCAAGCTATAGCTTTATCAGCCGAATAAACTTCTCTAAGGCGTCTGGCTTAATTTCTTGCATTGGTAGGCGTGCTCCGAGCATATCGACAATTCTCTCGCCCTCTGCTTCGGAAAAGTAAATAGTTAAACCTGGTGAGAATCGTTTTACGGGTAATAATAGAATCGAATGTTGGTTGTTTTCGTGAATTAATCCAAATGCGCGAAATTCGCTAAAATCGTGTAAAACATCGGCGATGTAAATACCTTTGGGGCTAATCGCGTAGTTTATTACTTGTGGGGTTTTGTTTGATAATACAAACAAGGCTACAGCCATAATTGGTAGTAAAACTGCGAAAGTCCAGTTCTTAAACACTAAAATCGCCAAAGCCATTAGTCCTATCAACACGATGACGAAAAACACGTACCACAATTTACCGCGTTGGACTTGCACGCCTTCTGGCGCGTTCCAGGCTATTGGCTCGGTTAAATCAAGCCTGTCGGGTGATGGCGTTTCAAAGTCTTGGTTTTCTGGACTATCGTTCATGACGTTAGTATATCACGATGAGAATTAGTGAACAATTAAACGTTAGTGGTTGATCCGCCGCTTAAAGCTGCGCCAAGGATGAAGTTGATTATGGCGTAAGCAAAGACTGCGATTAGTAGACCGATGATTGCATATAAAATTGTGTTTTTGGCGTTTGTGACGGATTCTTTTTTACCGCCAGATATTACGTAGCGGAAACCGCCGAAGATTAGCATAACAACACTTAAGACGCCGACGCCGAATAGCATAATGTTGATAGCTCGTCTTACGATTGATGAATCACCGTTAGCTAAGTTGGCTGGCGTATTGTCGCCGCGTGCTGCGTTAATTCCGGCTGGCGCACCGCCCTCACCTAATGCGGAAACTGGAGCGGTTGCCAAAACTATACCGAACCCAATTGTAAGTAATCCTATTGTAATTTTAGAGACGTATTCTTTTATCATAATTCTATTATACCCTATTTACGATAAAGCTATTAATAATTACACTTATATGGTACACTAAATAGTGAATTTGGAGGAGTACCCAAGTGGCTGAAGGGGACGGTTTGCTAAATCGTTAGTATGGAGAGATCTGTAGCGGGGGTTCGAATCCCCCCTCCTCCGCCAAAATTCATAGATAGTACGGAAGGGTGACCGAGTGGTTGAAGGTACCGGTCTTGAAAACCGGCGTGCGGTAAAACGTACCGAGGGTTCGAATCCCTCCCCTTCCGCCAAAACAGTACTATTGAAGTCGAAAAATAGGAGATTCGTGCGAGTTTCCTATTTTTTTATTTCTCTTGTTTGGCTTGAATCGTACTTTCGTAACTTGCGCCAGAAAGGCGATCGAACATAAAACGTCGGTTAAATAACGCTACGACAATTGTAATTAATACGAATAATATGAACACTAAGAACGCAATTGCGAATAGACAGAGAAACAATAGCGAATTCGCTTCCTTATTAAATTCATTCGCGAGGTAAAACAAGCCTGCGGGAATGATGTGAAAATATATCGTGAGTAAGATTCCTCTGAAAATTGTGCGAACCCATTTTTTATTTTCAAATGTTAGCCCAAACTTTAATAATGCGCTACCAAAAGTTTTGCCATTCAGTAGAGGAATTAGGCTAAAATAGAGGGCTAAAAATAGCGAAAACGGAAGTTGGGTTTTTGATAAGGTGTAAGGAATACGGACGATAACAGCGTCGATTATTAGAGATAAACTAACGCGGACTGCAGAAACTCGTGAGCCAGCCTCAAGGGATTTTTCATCTATTTCTTCCCTGGACGGAAGTAGCCATGTCGCAAACCAGCCCAGAAAGTAACCGACACATCCACCTATCGTGTTCTGGATGATATCATCGACGTCGGCTAATCGGTAAGGTCCTGAATAGATGAAATAAAGTCCAGATAATTGAGTTAGTTCAAAGAATAAACTTAAAATAGCTGTCAATAACAATGTCTTTTTAAGACTACATTTGAAGTAGTAGCGCAGGTAAATTCCGAACGGAATGAGCATTAAAACGTTGAAAGCAGGAACGTAGAAAGTGGGATGTTTCATCGCCGCGATCCAAGTCGAGCTATCTGTTAATACTAGTGGGCTATTCTTTATAAAATCTGCGACGAATGAAAACGGAATTAAATTCAGATTTTCTGCGTAAGTTGTGCGAACGGATTCTGGATTTGGTAACGGTAAAATAACTAAGAAATATACGGTTAATAAATACAGAATAAAGGAATAGAAAATCAAAGTCCGCAGCTTATTGACGGAGCCGTATTTTCGATAGTTCGCAATCATATACGGCAACGTGATAAGAAAAGCCAAAATTGGAAAAAGAATTAGTGCGACCTTAATGGAAATTAGGTATCCCATAAACTCCATTATACTAAACATTTTCTCTGTAAAATTAAGGATGACTATTTCTATGCTGGGAAATATACTTGACAAAAAACAAAGCTTATGCTAACATTGTAATCAGTATTCTAAAAATAGATACAAAAAAGAAAGAATAAAAATGAATTTAGTACAACAGTTTTTCACCGTTACAACTATGTTTGTCAGTTTGAATGTAGCGTTTGGTGTGCTGCTGCACGATACCAACGTCGATAAAGCGTTTTTATCATCTTGGAAAACATATAGCGTTCAAAGTGACGTTGAGGGTGAAATAAAAATGCCAGAAACAAAGCCCCATACTCATCCAGAACATGCTCAATTGTCAAATGTGTTGAAAGAAGGTTCAGCGCGACCGCGAACTACACCTCGTAACAACGATAAGAAGCGATTACGCCAAAAATATGCTGCTCGTGGTCAACATACTTTTGACGGATATCACCTTGATTTTGAAGGTGTGAGCTAGGCTATTTTAAGCTAATTACTTCCAGTTCCGAAACAAGCCGAGTAATGATTTTTTCTTGCTCGGCTAATTGCTCGCGAGTTTCCTCGACAAGGTGGGCTGGCGCCTTTTCAACGTAAGTCGGATTTTCCAGGCGCTTCTTTAATCCCGCCAATTTCTGACGTGCTTCGGCTAGGCGCATTTCCAGATTTTCCTGATGTTGATACAGAGTTTCGCTATCAATATCTAGCCACGCTTCCCTGTTTGCAGCCGCCAAACGTAGACCGCGAGGCTGATCTGTGTGTTCAATTGCCTCAAGCCGCATCAGATGCTTAATTGTATCTTGATTGTCGGCGATAAGACTGTCGTTGCCGTATAGCAATCGATATTTCTTATTCCCTGGCAGTTCAGCAATCACCCAACGACCTTCAGCGACCAGAAGCTTAAGTTGCTCGAATTGTTCGGCGGCAATCGGATCAAACTTTTCTGGAGTCGGCCAAGCTTCACGCATCAAAATGCCGTCGGTGTAATTAAGAGTTTGCCAAATAGTTTCCGTAACGAACGGTGCAAACGGATGAGCGATTTTCAAAGAAGTTGCCAAAACCCAAGATAATAACGGACGATTGATCGCCGTTTTAGATGATTCAATGTACCAGTCAGCCACGTCGTCCCAAATAGTGTGGTAAACAGTTTCTGATGCCTCTGAGAAGCGATATTGCTCTATTCTAACAGCAATGTTGTTGGCGGCGTCGTTCAATTGGCGAATAATCCAGTGATCGGCTGGAGTTTGCGGCTCTAAGTCGACAATTTGGTGATTATCGCCAATTTGCGCCTCGACAAACCTGGCAATATTCCATAGCTTATTGCAGAAGTTGCGAGCAGCGATAACAGAGCCGCGGTTAAATGCCTGACTTTGAGCCGGTGCTCGCCCAGCGATAACTCCCATGCGCGTTGCGTCAGATCCGAATTCCGCAACCAATTCCATTGGATTGATAACGTTACCCTTAGACTTGGACATTTTCTGATTGTGCTCATCATTAACCATTCCGTGTAGATAAACTTCTTTGAACGGCAACTTCCCTGTTCGGTATAGACTAAGCATGATCATGCGCGAAACCCATGCGCGCATAATATCCATACCAGTTTCCATCATGTCAGTTGGGAAATAATTAGCTAAATCACCGCCAGTTAAGTAATCTGTTACGATGTATGGCCATTGACCAGATGAGAACCAAGTATCAAAGGTATCCTCTTCCCTGATATATGTTGTGTCATTTACAACAATACTTTGCTCGTTGGTGTGAGTGTCGAATATCCAATCCTTAGGGTCATTTTCATTTACAAACGCAGGAATTGGTATTCCCCATGGAATTTGTCGTGAAATATTCCAGTCTTTCAATTGCTCAAGATATGCGATGAGTTCTTTACGCTTGGATGCTGGATAAAAAGTAATTTCTTCTTTTTTAAGCGCGTCAATTGCTGGCTGTGCGAGTGATTGCGTTTTAATAAACCACTGCTCTTTAATCATTGGCTCAATCACGCTGCCACACTTATAACAATGTCCAACTGCGTGTTCAATTTCAGTTTCGCCGCGGCGTAGCTCTAGCGCCTCCAACGCTTCCAAAACTCGAGCGCGAGCTTCTACTGGCGTTAGCCCTAAGAACTGCGCTGGCACGTTTATCATCTTCCCTTCTGGACTGATGATTGACTCTATAGGCAAATCGTGGCGTTTTGCAATTTCAAAGTCGTTCGGGTCGTGCGCTGGCGTAATCTTAACCGCACCGGTTCCATAGCTCATGTCAACGTATTCGTCCGCGATGATAGGAATTTCCTTATCGACAATTGGCAGTAAAATGCGAGTTCCAACCAATTTTTTGTATCGCTCGTCGTCTGGATGAACCGCCACGGCAACGTCGCCGAGCATAGTTTCTGGGCGCGTAGTAGCTATGATAATCTCGCCAATTTTATCTAATGTCGGGTAAGCTATTTTCCACAACTTCCCTTTCTCGTTCTTATGTTCTACCTCGATGTCGGCAAAGCTGGTTTGGTGTTTGGTACAATAATTGACAATTCGCTCACCTCTGTAAACCAAATTGTCATCCCACATTTTCTTAAATGTGTCGTATACGGTGTTGATAACTTTGTCGTCCAGAGTGAATGTCAAATGCTTCCATGATGCGCTAATACCTAACGCGCGCAATTGCAGCTCCATATTGCCGCGTTTTTCTTGTACAAAATTCCAAACTTGACTATACAATTGGTCACGTGAAAAATCGAAGCGACTCTTCCCTTGCTTCGTCAATTCTCTTTCATACACAACCCAAGTTTCAAACCCAGCATGGTCGGCACCTGGAATAAATACGGCGTCGTCACCCTTCATTCGGTGGTAACGAATCAGAATATCCTTCAAATTCATATCGAGTGCGTGCCCGATATGCAGATTGCCGTTCGCGTTAGGTGGCGGCATAATGATTGAATATGGCTTGCCTACCCCTGTTGGTTCTAATGCGTCACTGGTTTCCCATAGGGCATAAATATTCGGTTCGTAATCGTTTGGTATGTATTGTTTAGCTAGCTGCATAAGTTATTCCATGGTTTTTTCATGTGAAAAAAGACAAAAGAAAACAAAGTAGCTTTTCACGTGCAAAAGCCCTTATTTACGTAATCCTCTAATTTCTCCACATGTTTATATTACATTTTAATTATACCACAAATTTATGTGGTGCTATGGATGAAATTAAGGTTATTTTCTAATCGTTTGATACGCTCGATATAGCCAATATTGAAGCGGCTTCAGTGGCAGCTCCCAAGTCGCTCCAGAATAGACATCTTCGCCGCCGAACGATCGCTTGAATTTCGTAAAGCCAGCCCACGGGTGATTTTTTGGTGCATTTTCAGGAGCAATTCCGTATAAATCGACTTTCTCCATTTGACGATGTTTTGCATCGATTATCGCTTCGGTGAGCAGGGCAGTTCCAGCGTTAAGTTTGCGATATTCTGGCGTAGAATTTGCTGCTGCATGTGCGTAAATTCGAGTTGTTTTTGAGTCGAAAAATAGGGCAGTAGCAATTACTTTATTATCATATGTTGCGTACCAAAATGAAGCATCTTTGGATGGAAGTAGGGAACCAGCTTGCTTATGAAAATATGAATCTGGGTGCGGCGACATGCCGGTTCGTTTGGCAACTTCGTGTATCAATTCTAGGAAATATTTAATATCGTCTGGGTTTTGAGATTGATGAACAGTTACGCCTTTTTTGTGATAATTCCTATAACAATTCCTTACAGGTTGCGCCATACTTGCTATAATCTCTTCCTCTGGTTGCTGGAGATTGATAACGTGTGTATGTTCTGGCTGCAAATGGACATAAGTGGCTTTTTTCCAATGCTCATCAGATAATACCTTAGAGAAGGTGGGTTTAATTGGTCCGACTCTGAGGAAAGTTACGTCTAGTTTTTTGCCGAGTTCTGCTAAGTCTTTTAGCGCCAATCGTAATGCTTCTTCGTTAATAGCGGTTGGACCGAAGGGGCAATATAGGCGAGAATTGCCCGTGCCGTGCTCTAATATTGCGAAATATTCCCATCCTCCACCTCTGTTGTGAAAGACTTTTCGACCGAGAGATTGTTGGAATTTTTCCCAGGCTAATGATTGTAGAAAATGTTGATTCATGTTGTAATCCTCACAACGTTATATTGCTGTCATTGATAAGCTTGGCTGAACTTCCATATCGTATGGATCTGTAGGCTCGTCAATTTGAGATCTGAAATAACCGAGAGTGGCAATCATCGCGGCGTTATCTGTACAGAGTTGAATAGGGGCGTATTCGATGTCAATTGGCAAAGCTTCGCGTAATTGACGGCGCAATTCTTGGTTAGCTGCGACTCCGCCAGCGATCACGACGGAAGCTGGCTGGAAGTTGTCAAACGCCTTTTTGGTTTTATTTACGAGAGTTTTTATGGCTGTATACTGGAAACTCGCTGCCATATTACGTCGTAATTCGTCATCTACGAGCGCTGGAAGCTCATGAGAGGGAAAAGTGAAGTCTTTACCGACTTCGTGCTGAACGGCTCTCAAAACGGCTGTCTTAAGCCCAGAGAAGGAAAAATCGTATTCGCCGGATAATTTGGCGATAGGCAAGTGGAATGCGTGTGGATCGCCAAGTTCAGCGGCTTTGGCGATGGCTGGGCCGCCAGGATACGGCAAACCGATGATTTTAGCAACTTTATCGAATGCTTCGCCAACTGCGTCGTCTTGAGTTTGTCCAATAAGCTGATAATCACCGTGATTTTTGAATAGGACAAGTTGTGAATGCCCGCCTGAAACGATCAACGAAAGCATAGGGAATGACGGCTGCTGTTTCGGCAATGTTAGAGATAAATTGTCAGATTGCTTATTGATAAAATTGGCGTACACGTGAGCTTCTACGTGATGAATCTTAAAGAGCGGCTTATTATGGATAATAGCGAGAGTTCTAGCGGCGAGAGTGCCGATTAATAGCGAGCCAATAAGCCCCGGCGCGTAAGTAACAGCGATGGCGTCGATATCATCCCAAGTGCAATTTGCGTCAGACAAAGCTTTTTTAATGACGGGATTTACAACTTCCAAATGACTACGAGCGGCAATTTCTGGAATAACTCCGCCGTATTCTGCATGAATATCAATTTGAGAATTGACGACATTCGAAAGCAAGCGTTCGCCATCTTCAACTATTGACGCCGCTGTTTCGTCGCAACTGGATTCAATTCCCAAAATCCTCATTTGTTTTTATTATAGCAAATATAAGTGGTAAAATGGGTATTATGAAAAACGAGTTGGTAAAAATTGCTAGAAAAACGCTACCTCAAGGAGCTTTGGAGAAAACCGAAAACGCCTATAGAGTTGCGCGCACGAAGATGATTAGCTTAAGGTATGGCAATCCAGCTCGTGGCTTGAGAATTATCGCAGTAACAGGGACGAACGGGAAAACTACGACCGCTTGTTATATCAATGAGATCTTGAAAGAGGCTGGCTTTAAGACCGCGTTATTTACGACGGCGGTGATTGAAATTGCTGGTAAGGAAAAGATAAATGATTTGAATGCGACAGTTCCGACTGTAGCAAGGCTGTTTAGCTTTTTTCAGACAGCTCAGCGTGAAGGTGTGGAATATGTGATTTTAGAGGCGACAAGTCACGCTTTATCGCAGCATAAATTTGACGGCGTGCCAATTGAGGCGGCGGTGATGACTAATTTGACCCAAGACCATTTGGATTATCACAAAACGATGGAAGCTTACGCGGCAGCTAAGGCTAAATTATTTGAGAAAAAGCCAAAATATATCGTGCTGAATCGTGATGACGAGTGGTTTGAATATTTTGACAAGTTTACGGCTTCTGGCGAGAAAATGACTTACGGGACGAATCCGGAAGCTGAAGCTCACTTAACGCACGTTAAGTTATATAAAAAGGGAACAGAGGCGAGTTTACTGATTGATCATCAAACTCATTTGGAGTTGGCGACTAATTTGCCTGGCGAATTTAACGTGATGAATATGTCGGCTGCGGTGTCGTTGGCATATTTGTTGGGGATAAAGTTGGAAGATATTCAAGAGGGCGTGGCGAACTTGGAAGCGATTCCTGGACGATTCGAGCGAGTAGAAAATAAGCTTGGAATTGATATTATTGTGGATTATGCGCACACGCCAGACGCGTTGGAAAAATTGCTAAAAACCACTCATAAAATTACCAAGGGGCGATTAACTTTGGTGTTTGGTGCGTGCGGCGACAGAGATAAGACAAAGCGTCCAATTATGGGCGAGCTGGCGGCTAATTTGGCGGATAGGATTTTCCTGACTGACGAGGAAAGCTACAACGAAAATCCAGATGAAATTCGGGCTATGATTCGTCAGGGAATTGAGAAAACGAAAAAGGCTCATAAAATGACGGAAATTGCTGATCGAAAACAGGCGATTTATCAAGCTCTGAGGTCGGCTGTTCGTGGCGATACGGTTCTGATTACGGGTATGGGTCATGAGCAGTACCGAATTGTGAATGGCAAGCGAATTCCGTGGAATGACAAGAAGGTCGTTCAGGAAATTATTTCTGAGATTGAGAAAAAGAGTCGTAAAATTTCGCTTTAATCTGTTTCCAGCTTTGTGATTGGCGAACTAATTTTTCTGCATCGCTTGGGTCGAGTAGCAATTCTTTCACGGCGTCTTCAAGGTAAATGCCGCCCTGCGAGCCTTTGAATAGAATTGTCGTATCTTTAATGTCGCTGTTTTTCAGGAATTTTCCATCTTCAAGCGCCGTATCAAAAGAAATTACTTTACAGCCATTTTTTTCAGCGATTGGTGCGAGGTGTTTCTTTGTCATTTTACCGACGGTGATGAGCAATTCTAACTGTTTAGGGTCACAAATTTCGCCGATTTTTTTATGCTCCGATTCGGACGTTTCGCCCAATTCATTCATATCGCCCAATACGGCAATTTTATGATTGGCAGAGATGGAATAGAGCGTTTTTAGCGAATTTTCCATGGCAATAGGACTGGCGTTGTAAGTGTCGTCCAGTAATATACAGCCGCGTATGCCGCGTAAAATATTCATTCTTCCTGAAACTGGTTTGATTTTTGTTAAAGCCGCCGCAACTTCTTCAATGTTCATTCCGCAAGCTAACCCCGCCGCCGCCGCGCCAGTGATTGAGCGGATGTTGTGTTTGCCTAATACGGAAATATTTATGTCCTGAGAAGTTTCTTCGGAGCATTTCAGATTGACAATACAGCCAGTATCTGTAGTCTTTTTAATTTCCAGGAAAACATCAGCGGATTCGTCGCCGTAACTTATGCGATTTCCAACTATGAGATTATGATATTTTTCATCTATATCGTGAAGGTTGAAGATGGTTTTTTTAGCGACTTGGCTAATGGACAATTCCTCATGAGCTACCGTATCCATATTCTTGAAAAATTCCATATGCTCAGGAGCAACAGAGGTAATTATGGCAATGTCGGGTTGAATGTAGCACATAAAAGTAGCCATTTCACCAGGGCAATCAATACCACATTCTTGAATTATTATATCTGGAGATTCGGGGTTTTTTATGCTGGCGTGTGCGTCGGAGAAAACTTTTAGCCAGGCTAGGGGGGATTTGGCGTTTTTTGGTCCGTCTACGCCTAAGATTTCCAACGGCGCACTTAAGGTTGTGTTCAAATTGCCACGACTATGGCGCACGGTGAATTTTTCTGATAGAACAGTGGCGGTTGCTGATTTTACGCTAGTTTTACCAACGCTGCCGACTACGGCAATTAGTTTGGTGTCAGGATGAGATTTAAGATATTTTTTTACATAAGAGCCGAGAATTGTTTCTAAGAGATGTTTGAATAATTGCATGGAGTTATTATAACAGATTGAGGAATAGTAGGGAGAAGGGTGTGGGGTTGCTTTTTTATTGATTTTATGGTATTATAGCAATTATGAATACAGGCAGATCCAATAGAGAGCGAATGAGATTGAGTGAGACTGCTGCTGAGGTCATGAGATCTTCTGAGTATATGGAAGTACAAGATCATATACGCTCAAAGATACGCCAAAAGTTAGGCGAGACGGCATTAGAAATGGTATGGGCAAAGCGGTTTGCTGTGTCTGAAGCTATAGATATTCAGCGTAGTAAACAAGAAAGTCGATATGAAACAGACGAAGACAGAACTCGGAAATTCCTACAAATTATGCCGCATTGGCTTAATGCTCAGTATAAGCTTGATAAGCATAATAGTGATATGTCTCGCGAAGAGATAAAAAAGTGTAAAGAAACAGTTACGACATTCAATAAAATCATACGTACTATGATAGATGAAGAGCAGTGTAGTAGTATGAAGGAAACTATGGATTCCATCAATGAGGTTATGTTAATGCTTAATTATACTCGCTCGGAGATTGAGTACGCTAGACAGTCGTTTTATGCTGTGATTCAGGGAATGCGCCATGAAATTGCTGCTGAAAGTGCCTTAAACTGGACTCCGGGAGTTGAACTTGCTGAAATGACTAGTACTGAAGATGATCTTAATGGAGGAGATATTCATGTTTACTATGTTGATGATCAAGGCGAAAGGTTTGAATTTTACATTGATATAAAAGCGACTAAAATTTCTGCCTATAAGGCAAATGAAAGGAATCGTAGGCCGGGTTATTATGTAAGCTGGTCGGGATTTGATGATGATGATTTTTGTGGTAGAGTGCTTCCTGAAGACAGAACTATCAAGAGTAAATGTTCTTACTATGAGAAAAAAATTAAGGAAATAGTTGCCGCTGAAAGGCAAAGGCGTAGCAAAGCTCAAAGAACGCTGGGAAGGGCAGTCTAGGTAGGGTATGAAAGCTTATAAAGTTATTGACCCAGATACTCTTCCGAAGCTTGATGCTAAATTGCGTGCTAATCCGTTTGGCTCAGGATTTACAATGACGATTGAGGAGGACTTTGGTGGTAATGCTATTGCAAAAAGAAGAGGTATTGTTCCTGAGAAAAAGGAAGTTATCTTTTCACCTACTTCTATTGATGTTGGGAAGAGCAGTGAAAATACCAGAATTATTATGATAATGGGGGAAGTTGCTATTAAGAATGATGTTTTTACGGGAAGAATCTATGCATCGGAAGAAGGTGATGATGGTGATGATAATTTCCCTGAGCTACTAATCGTATAATACTGAATAATATCTAGATAATTAGCACTCACACTTGACGAGTGCTAAATTAGTGCGTTACAATAGATACGTTGTTAACGAAATGGAGGATAACGTGAGTACACCTATTAAGCCTCTTGGCGACCGTGTTGTAGCGGTGCGTGAAGAAGCAAAGACTCAGACAGCGAGCGGAATTTACTTGCCTGATAACGCTAAAGAAAAGCCAGTAGTTGCGGAAGTTAAAGCAGTTGGTGGCGACGTGAAGAATGTCAAAGTCGGTGATCGGATTGTCTATAAAGAATATTCGACTACGGATTTGAAAATTGATGGCACGGAATATTTGGTTGTTCGCGAAGAAGATATTTTAGCAACGGTTGTTGGATAAAAAGGGGAGTTTAACTATGGCAAAAAAAGTTTTTTATGATGACGATGCGCGAAATCGCGTGCTTGGCGGAGCTAAATCGCTATATGACGCAGTTAAAGTAACTTACGGTCCGAAGGGTCGCAACGTTGTGATTGCGAAGGGTTTTGGCGGTCCAACGGTTACTCATGACGGCGTAACTGTGGCTGAAGGAATTGAATTGCCAGAAAACGATGACGAAACGCTGGGCTATAAAGTCGGTGCCGATTTAATCAAGCAGGCCGCTAAGAACTTGAACAAGCAAGCAGGCGACGGCACAACGACCGTAACGGTGTTGACATACTCGATTTTGAAAGAGGCAAATCGATTGATTGCGGCTGGACACAATCCGATGGAGCTTAGGAAAGGCATCGAGCAAGCTGGCGCGGAAATTGTTAAAGAATTGAACAAATTGGCTGAGTCGATTGAAGGTAAGTCTGATCGCGTGGCTGAAGTCGCTACGATTTCGGCGGGAGATGCGGAAATTGGTAAATTGATTGCTGGCGTGATTGAGAAAGTTGGTAAAGATGGCGTGGTTACTGTTGAGGCTGGTCAAGGCCTGGAACTGGAAGCTGAAGTTGTCGAAGGTTTTAGCTTGGACAAGGGTTGGGTGAGTCCGTTCTTTGTTACTGACGCGGGTCGCCAGGAAGCTGTGTACGAAAAGCCAGCAATTCTAATCACCGACAAGAAGATTTCTAGCGTGCAGGAATTCTTGCCAATGTTGGAAAAATTGGCACAAAGTGGTAAGAAAGACGTGGTTTTGATTGCTGACGAAGTTGAAGGCGAAGCATTGAGTATTTTGGTTCTGAACAAGCTGAAGGGCGTATTCAACACCGTAGCCGTTAAGGCGCCAAGTTTCGGTGATCGTCGTAAAGATGTTCTTCGTGATATCGCTGTGCTGACTGGTGCAACTGTGATTTCTGAAGATCACGGATTGACATTCGAAAACGCTGGCTTGGAAGTTTTGGGCTCGGCACGTAAGGTTATTGTTGGTAAAGACGAAACAACAATTATCGAAGGCGCGGGCAAACCTTCAGGTGTGAAAGAGCGAATTGCTGAGATTAAATCGCTTTCAGAGAATGCTTCAAGTGAGTATGAAAAAGAGCAATTCGACAAGCGTGCCGCGGCATTATCTGGCAAGGTTGCGGTTATTAAAGTCGGTGGTGCGACTGAGACGGAGATTGACGAGAAGAAATTCCGCGTTGATGACGCCGTGGCGGCTACTAAGGCGGCTTTGGCTGAGGGAATTGTCGCTGGTGGCGGCGTAACTTTGGTCAATTTGGCTGGCAATCTAAAAGTTAGCGGCGCGGATAGTTTGTCGGTTGGTCGACAAATCTTGAAGGATGCTCTGAAGCAACCGTTCTTGCAGATTATGAAAAATGCTGGGTTGAATGCCGATGCGTTGCTTGCTCAAGTTGAATCTGGCAAACCTGGGTTCGGTGTTAACGTTATGAAGCCAGAAGATGGTCTGATTGACGTGAAGAAGGCTGGTGTTATTGATCCAGCTCGTGTGACTAAAGAAGCTGTTCAAAATGCGGTGTCAATTGCGTCAACTGCGGCAACTATGGGCGCTTTGGTGGTTGATATTCCAGAGGCTGAAGTTGCAGCTGCTCCTGGCGGTATGCCGGGAATGGGTATGATGTAAATCTGCCCCGAGCAATAAAAATCCCGCCGAAAATGGCGGGTTTTTATTTTGGAGAAATGACTTAACGAGGATTTGAGAAATAGTCGATCTCTTTAATGATATCCAGTAGAGCCTGAGCGCGGCGAGCTTCGTCGACAATAGCTATGGCAGCGTCGTGTGCCGGCGCGATCAGAGTTTTATCGTCCGTAGAACGAAGAAGTAGTAGGTAAGTGTCAAACTTTTCCTCTGGAGAAACATCCAGCTTGTCGACTAATGGGCGCAACTCGTTCAGGGCAGTTTGCTTAATAGTATCAAGCGCAGGATCTGCGGCTATAGCTGGAGCTGGTGCGCTAACTGTTGGAGTTGGCATAACTGGCTCTGGGGCGGCGGGCTTCGCTATATCATCAATAGCAGGCTCATCGTTCTGATCTGTAGCGACAGGATCCGGTGAGATGGTTGCAGGATTAATTACAGGTGAAGCTGTAGCATTTGTCTCTTCGAATTGTAAATTATTGTCTGTACCTTGTGACACACCAGCTAATACCTTAGCCAGTTCTTGGTCGTCACTGAATGATTGATTAGCTTGAGAATCCATTATAACCCACCTTATATATTAAATTGTTTAAGCTTATATATGTTACACTATAACATGAGTTAATCAAGGAGCGCAAGATGTTAGATAATATGAATGTGATAAAACAATACGATCCAGGCGACGTTTTAAGCGGCGTTTTGAATATTCCAGAACAAGCTCGATATGAAGTGTCGATTCACGAAGGTGCGAATCAGCGTCGAGATTTTAAGAATATTGTGATCGCGGGAATGGGCGGTTCGGCTTTAGCGGCTGATATGGTTCGAGTTTTGACCGCGGGCTGGTTGCATATTCCGCTTGAAGTGGTGAAGGGCTATGATTTGCCGGGATTTGTGAGCGAGGAAACATTGGTTATTGCGGTTAGTCATTCGGGCAATACTGAGGAAACTCTGAGTTGCTATCAGCAAGCATTGGAAAAGAAGGCGTGTTTGGCAGCTATGTCGACTGGCGGAGCGTTGATTGAGCGAGCGAAGAATGACAACGTAACTTACGCTCAAGTTCCAGCTGGCGCGCAGCCGCGAATGTCGACGGTTTATCATCTGCGAGGATTGTTGAAACTATTGCAACATTTTTGGGTGATTGATAATGATTTGTATGATCAGGTGAAAAATAGTGCTGATTGGTTGGCGAGCGAAATATCTAATTGGACAGCTAAAATGCCAGAAGCTGATAATTTGGCGAAGCAAATTGCGAAATTAACAATTGGCAAGACGTTGGTTGTTTTTGGCGGTGAATTGACTTGGCCGCTGGCGTATAAGTGGAAAATTAGCTGGAATGAATCGGCGAAGAATTTGGCGTTCTCGAATCAATATCCAGAATTTAATCATAACGAGTTCATTGGCTGGTCGTCGCATCCAGTAGAGAAGCCATTTACGGTTTTTGATATTCGTAGCAATTTGGAGCGGGACAGAATCCGCGAGCGAATGGAGCTGAGCGACCGACTGTTGAGTGGCAAGCGACCAAAGGCGCACGTACTGGAACTTCGAGGAAAGACGCTTATGGAGCAATTGCTGTGGGGATTGGTGCTGGCTGACGCGGCTAGTATTTACACAGCCATTCTCAATGGAGTTAATCCTGGTCCAGTTCAGTTGATTGAAAAATTGAAAGCGGAACTTAGCTAATTTAATATCGTAGAGATTCGATTGGGTCGCGTCTGGTGGCGCGGGCTGCTGGATATACGCCAGAAATTACGCCGATGATTATTGATAGTCCAATTGATAAGACGGCTGTTTGCCAATAAATATAAGGCGTGAGCGGCAAGTATAAGCTGGCAATATAAGCTCCCGCCAAGCCTAACCCGTAGCCCAATATTCCGCCGAGGAATCCTATGATCGCTGCCTCGATTAAGAATTGATTGATGATGTCCCAGCCTGTGGCGCCGACGGCTCGTCTGACGCCGACTTCACGCTGACGCTCAGCGACATTGACAAGCATCACGTTCATGACGCCTATTCCACCAATTAACAGAGAAATAATGCCGATGACAGTTAAGATTATCGAGAGAAACCTCGCGACATTAGACTTCTTTTCGTTTATCTCTTCGCCAGAAACGATTCGATAATTCTTATCGCTATCATGATTCTTCTTCAAAATATCGTCAGCCGATTTTATGACTGAATTGAGATTTTTATGATCTTTGGTAGTCACGATGATTTGCTGAATTTGCGGCGTTCCTTGGGTGAATTTTTTAATCACGGACAATGGAATAATGGCGGCGTTATTAAAATTCACGTCCAAATAACTGGCTGGATTTTCAATATTTTTTAACACGCCAACAACAGTTAACGGTTGATTTCGGATGTAAATAACGTTTCCGATGGACCTTTCGGTGCCGAACAAATCGACCGACAATTGCTGACCGACAACAACTCCGCCGATGTCGTTGATAAATTGTCCAGTAGCAATTTGCAAATTGGCGACGTCTTTTAGCGATTCCGTACTGCCGATTAACGCGGCGTTTTGGATATCGACTTTACCTTCGCGGGCGCGCAGCTCGGCGTGCAGGAAAGCAATTGGCGCGGCTTTCGTATTGGCAATTTTTCCTATATCTCTGGTGTCCGTTTCAGTCAATGTGTTGACCGTCGTCGTGTTGTCGGATTCGGTCAGCAGATTCGGAACGGCTTTTTGATTGCCAGACTTAACAATGGCGACAGGAGTGTCTGATTGGTTGGAATTGTCGCCGAATAGGTGATTAAATCCGCCAGCTAGAGATAGAACCATGGTGATGCTGGCGATGCCAATAGCTACGCCTACAATTGTCAAAAATGTTCGTCCACGATTAGCTCGTAGCGCCTGAGTAGCGTTCTCAAAATGATTTTTTACTAATATTTTCACGATTTTTTCGCCCTCGATTTCTTTGAAGATTTTTGCTTCTTAGGTTTTTCTTCTTTTTCATCGTCTACAATTAACTTCTTAGTGAACTTGCGCTTTTCCTTATGTTCGTCGGTGTCGATTTTTCCGTCCAACATAGTGATGACGCGACTGGCATAATGAGTCAATTCTGGGTTGTGAGTAACCATAATTATAGTATTGCCGCGACGATGTAGGTCGGACAATTCTTCCATAATGAGATGACTCGATTTGCTATCCAAATTTCCTGTTGGTTCGTCGGCTAAGATAATTGACGGGCTATTAACCAACGCTCTGGCAATTGCTACGCGCTGAACCTGACCGCCAGATAATTGATGCGGCATATAATATTCGCGCTGTCCCAGATGAAAAGTTTTCAAAATGCGGCTAGCTTCCTGAAGCCGTTTGACTTTCCCGAGTCCTTTATACGTTAACGGCAACGCCACGTTTTCAATTACAGTCAGGCGAGGGATAAGATTGAAATTCTGGAAAACGAAGCCGATGTGTTTGGAGCGAATTTTGGCGCGTCGTCGTGAGCTGAGATTATCGACAGCGACATCGTCCAGATAATATTCGCCCTCTGACGGCTGGTCTAATAGTCCAAGGGTGTTTAATAAAGTAGTTTTTCCGCAACCGCTTGGTCCCATAATAGCAATAAACTCGCCCTTTTTAACGGTTAAATCGACGTTATCTAAGGCACGAATCTCAGCATCACCAAAGCCAAATTTTTTGGTGACATTAACAAGCCTAATACGTGGTGGAATAGTTTCTTTCATCTTTGACTTATTATAGAGAATGAATGTTGGTAAGTGCAACCATAAGGGGCAATAAAGTTGTGGTATAATTATCAACAAGGAAGGGTGCAGGAGTGGTTGAACTGGCACGCCTGGAACGCGTGTAACGGAGCAATCTGTTCGAGGGTTCGAATCCCTCTCCTTCCGCCAAGAGAATAATAAACCGACAGGACGTAGAGCTTGTCGGTATTTTTTGTTAAAAAATCGTAGACAGGGGCGGCTCATCTGGTCGTGAAATAAATAGGTTGTAATTTTTACTAAATAGCTTGCAAAACACTAGATATAGCGGCTATAGTTATTATTGTACGCTATATATATAGCGAGCCCATAAATAAACAAAAACACAAGCTACAAAGATAAGCCACCAGATGAGGTGCTGGTGGTTTGTTTTTAAGAGGGGAAATTAAGGAGGGTATGTGAAAGAAATTAACGTAGTTAAACGTGACGGAACAAAAGAGCCGTTTGATGCAAATAAAATTAATACGGCTATTTTAAAGGCATGCGAGGGCTTGCCGGACCAAATCTCTAAGGTCGTTCAGGTGGCAACTGAATTGCAATTGACGCTATTTGATGGAATTACAACCGAACAGCTAGACGAGGCTGTCATTCAAACGGTGCTCCAAAATGTTAAAGATGATCCAGATTACGATAAAATCGCGGCACGATTATTACTGAAAACTGTCTATAAGCAGATTTTGGGCGATTACGAGACGGCGGAAGAATTGAAAAAGCTTCATGCGCGCGAATTCCCGAAGTTCGTTAAGGCGGCGGTGAAAGAAGGATTGTTGGATAAGCGCATGGCTGACGGTCGATTTGACTTGAAAAAGCTGGCGGCGGAACTTGATCCAGCACGTGATGATTTGAGTAAATATTTGGGTGTGGTGACTAATAAAAATCGCTATGCTCTTCGCAAGCAAAACGGCTCGCCAATTGAAACACCTCAGTTTACGCACATGCGTATTGCTATGGGACTTAGCTATAACGAATCTGACCCAACGACTGCAGCGATTGAGTTTTATAATCACATGAGTAATTTGGAGTACGTTCCGGGTGGTTCGACGCGAGTTAATGCTGGAGGTTCGTTCCCGCAGCTCAGTAACTGTTTCTTGCTTAATGTCGATGATGATATGGAATCAATTGCTAAGGCTGTTCGCGACACAATGTGGATCGCTAAAGGCACGGGCGGAATTGGCATTGGTTTTACGAAGCTACGTGCGGCGGGTAGTCCAGTTAAAACCACCAACACTGAATCGACTGGACCGATTCCATTTATGAAGATGATTGATACGGCGCTTTTTGCGGTTTCTCGTAAGGGTAAAAAGGCTGGTGCGGCTGCAATTTACATGGAAAACTGGCACCTGAATTTTGATCAATTTGTCGATCTTCGTCAAAACTCTGGCGATCCATATTTACGAACCAGATTTGCAAATACCGCGGTATTTATCTCTGACGAATTTATGAAGCGAGTAGAAAAAGACCAAGATTGGTATTTGTTTGATCCAGCGGAAACTCCAGATTTGACGGAATTATATGGTGAAGCGTTTTCGGCGCGATATAAAGAATATATCAAGATGGCGGAAGCTGGGAAGTTGCGAACGTTTGATAAAGTTCCAGCTCGTCAGCAATTTAAGCGCATTTTGACTAGCCTACAAGCAACTTCGCATCCGTGGCTAACTTGGAAAGATACAATTAACGTGCGTGCGTTAAATAACAATACGGGCACAATTCACCTCAGTAACTTGTGTACGGAAATTACATTGCCGCAGGATAAAAACAATATTGCGACGTGTAATTTGGTGAGTATCAATTTGTCGGCGTTTCTTAGCGAGGATAAGACTTGGGATTGGGACAGATTGAAAGAGGCGGCTCGTGCGGCTGTGCGACAATTGGACAATTTGTGTGACATCACTCAAACGCCAATTCCAGAAGCGATGCATTCGAATCAGCAAACTCGAGCGATTGGCCTTGGGATTATGGGTCTTTCTGACGTGCTGGAAAAGTTGGGCTATTGCTACGAATCGAAAGAAGCGTATGATTTGGTTGATCAATTGACGGAGTTCATTAGCTACCATGCCATTGATCAATCGGCTGATTTGGCAAAAGAACTGGGCAGCTATCCAACATTCGCGGGTAGTGGTTGGAGCAAGGGAATTCTTCCAATTGATACGGTTGATAAGCTATCAAAAGATCGCGGCGTGAAGGTGAAAATAGATCAAAAGACGCGACTGGACTGGGATGGTTTGCGAAAGAAGGTGAAGAAGGGAATGCGAAATGCGACGTTGATGGCAATTGCGCCGACGGCTAACATTGGTCACGTGGCGGGAACGACCCCTGGAATTGATCCGCAATTTGCGCAGATTTTCAGTCGCTCGACTTTGAATGGTAAGTTTTTGGAAGTGAACCATAATTTAGTTCGCGATTTGAAGAAGCTTGGTTTGTGGGACAATTTGAAGGATGAGATTTTTGCGGCACAGGGCGATATTCAAGATATTGACGGTATTCCTCAGAATATCAAGGATGTTTATAAAACAAGTTTCCAGCTTAGCCCGTACGCGTTTATTGAAGTGGCGGCCAGGGCTCAGAAGTGGGTCGATCAGGCGATTTCTCGAAATATGTACCTGGAGACGCGAGATATTGATGAATATGTGAAGATTTATTCAGAAGCGTGGAAGCGTGGATTAAAGACGACATATTATTTGCATGTTAAGCCGCGTCATCAGTCGGAGCAAACGACAGTTTCAGTTGATAAAATTGCAGAACAAAAAGTCCGCACAAATAGTAAAGTGCGCGGATTTGGATTTGCGAAAATTAATAAATAAAGGAGGAAATTAAGATGGGAATTTTAGGTTCAGGATTACGCGATGGATTGTCACTTCACCCAATTCGTTACCCTTGGGCGTACGATCTTTATAATCAAGCAGTGGCTAACACGTGGTTTCCAAACGAAGTTCAATTAGTTCAAGATTTGGCAGATTTTGAAAAATTGTCAGACGATGAAAAACACGCATTGAAAACGGTTATTAGCTATTTGAATCCAAACGAGCTATTGATCAATAAATCGTTAGCGTTCGGTATTTATCCATACGTGAACGCGGCGGAAGCTCAACTATACTTGTCAAAACAGATGTGGGAAGAAGCTAATCACTTCATGACATTTGAATACATTATTGAAACATTTCCATTTGATCGCGAGGAGATTTACGCTGCGGGCTTTGGTAAAAAGTCGTTGGCTGATAAGGCCGACTTCCAAAATAAGCATTTGGATGTGATGCTTGATCCGAATTTGGATATTTATTCGCTGGAAGGTAAGAAAGACTTCGTTAGGTCTTTGGTGGCATATAACATTGTGCTTGAGGGAATTTGGTTCTATTCAGGCTTTATGGTTGGCATGAGTTTCCGTCAGCGTAATTTATTGCGCAATGTTGGCTCACTGCTGGACTGGATTACTCGCGATGAAAATCTTCACTTGACGTTTGGTATCAATCTACTTTTGACAATTTTGGACGAAAATCCAGAATTGCAAACGCAGGAATTCGCAGAGGAAATTCGCAACTTGATTTTGCAAGCGGTAGAACTTGAGAAGGCTTACAATAAGGATATGCTACCAAAGGGAATTTTGGGATTGAATGCTGATTATGTCAATCAGTATGTTATGCATATGACCGACCGACGCTTGCAAGAATTAGGTTTTGAACCTGAATATAATGTGCCAAATCCAGCCAAATGGATGGCAGCTGCCAATGATACGCTGGAATTGGTGAATTTCTTTGAAAGCACAAACACTAGTTACGAAGTTAATACCACGAAGTAATGGGAGTTGATGATATGAACGAATTAGCGAAAGAAATATTAGATACAGTCGAAGTTGGTGCGTTGGCGACGGTGAATGTTGATAGAACTCCTTTGGTGACGCCGCTGCACTTTGCGCGTTTTGGTAATTCTATAATTTGGATATCAGAGCCGACTGCGCGCCATTCAGAAAATGCGTTTCGAAACGGTAAGGCGGAATTTGTGGTTTGGGATGATAAAAAGCGAGCAGTTTTCTTAAAAACTAACGTGACTGAACTCCCAGAATCTGAGAAAGAGGCGGCAATGGCGGCTTATAAAGAGAAGTTGGCTGATTTTATGCCACGTTGTCAAAATCCGCAAATATACGTTGCGCCAATAGGTGAACTTGATGAAAAAACTACAACGGGCAATTGGCTGCATTTTATTGCATAAGCACTATATCTAGCGTAAAATTAGTTAAGTAACTACTAAATATAGGGGAAAATGAAAATGAATGCGAATCAAATTATTACTGATGACATGACTTTGGAAGAAAAATTGAGTGCCATTGATGCAGCTCTTAAAGCGGCGCAAGAAGCGGCTGATGATCAAGCAAAGTCGAACGGCACTGTTGCGGCACCAGTTGACCCAGCAAGTTTGACTATTTGTGACGGTTGCGAATAAGGTCCACCGGCAGATCTGATTATTGACAATATAGTGCTTTATATTGTATAATTAAGAGTATCATGAAAACAATTGAGACTTTTTCAGGATCTGAGGCTATGAAAGAAATTGAGCCACAGAGAGAGGGTTTTTCTCTGTCGGTTGCGCTTGGTTCTCTTAAGAAATGGGTGTGTGGTAGACGAGAAAAGCACGGCAAACCTTTTGGATTAACTAACAATTCAGCGGTAGAAAAACTTGAGGCAGCTGGAGAAGAATTGGGATTGCCAGAAACAGACGTTCGGCTTTCCTCTGGACTTAAGCTATTGATGGGCTTAATGCATGGCAAAAAGGAAGTTGAAATAATTGGCGAAGATATCTTAATTGAAGCCGCCAAAAAGGCCAAAGAAGAAGGCAAGGGAAGTGTTATAGCACCAACACATTTCAATGGAGAGGATGTTCCTACGGCTAGTTATTTGGCGTCTCTGTTGAACAAAATTAATATTGGCGTAGCGTCGACTAATAGAGATTGGATTAAGAAGGGCGTTGGCGGAATCAACTTAGAAGCTATACAGTATCTTGCGTTTGGCGCTAAAAACTTTTTTGGTGTGCCATATGAATGGGTAGATAAAAAGAGTAAAAAACCAGTTCACTTTTCAACAGACCATTACGAAGAAGCGGTTAAATTTGTTGAGGATGGTGGATCCTTGGTTTTGGCTGGATACTCAGCGGATGACTCAGTAGGTTCAAAGCCTCGCAGTGAAATGGGCTCTGCAGCGATTCATACGGCATTGAAATCTAGCGCAGACCTGATATTTGTTTATGTGTCGTCAGAGGACAAGAAACTTACTATTAGAGTTATGAAAGATGAAGACGGTATGCTTGCGGCGTTTAGCAATTCATATAGAAAGGCGCTAGAGATGAAGGATTCTGATGCATCCGAGCGTTTATTATCATCATACAAAGAATACTTAAAAGACAGCGAAATAGGTAGGATTATAGCAGAAGAATATAAGCGTCGATCAGATAAAAATAAAGCCAAGTAAGTGGTCGCAAGGTTCTAGTTATTGACAAAATAAAAATAATGTGATATCATTTTACTGTATAAAAAATTAAAACAAAAAGGAATAAAATGGCTGAAGAAAAAGACATTCACGGACTTACCGAAGGCGTATTGAGTCGAGACGATATGTCGGCGTTGACTTACGTATTGCAACACGTTAAGGGCGCCAGTCCAAGTTCGGCGACGAAATTAAGCCTGGAACTGGAAGAGCTTGACGAAACAGCGTAGGGATTTAGCTAGATAATAATCCACCTCTGTTGTATACTGGACAGTATGGAACAGATTATTTCTCAAGTAGTGAAGCAACTTTTTGATCAAGATATATCGGTACAATTGACGCGTCCTGATCCGAAGTTTGGTGACTTTGCTACAAATGTGGCGTTGCAATTGGCTAAGCCGCTAGGGAAGAATCCGCGTGAAATTGCGGAGATGATTGCTGAGAATCTGCGTAAGGAAGAGGAGTTTAGTGAAGTAAGCGTGGCTGGTCCAGGTTTTATCAATGTAAAACTGAGCGATCAATCCGTCCTAAATTCTTTGAAAAAAGAGCCAACGACGAAGCGCGCCGGTCAGACGGTTGTAATTGAAACCAATTGCCCGAATCCATTTAAGGCTATGCATATCGGACACGCTTTGAATGCGATTTTGGCGGACACGATGGCTAATTTGTTGGCGGTTGACGGCGCAATTGTGCATCGAGTGAGTTATCACGGTGATGTCGGAACGCATGTTGGTAAAAGTATGTGGGCGATTTTGCGTGAGATTGACGGCGATGTGAATAAATTGAACGAAATCCCAGCTGATAAGCGAAATGAATTTATGAGTCGCATGTACGTTGAAGGTGCGCGTGCGGCGAAAGAATCTCTAGAGGCAAAGGCAGAAATTGATGAACTAGCCAAGCAATCATTCGTTCTGGATGATCCGCTATATAAACAAGTTTACGAAATCTGTAAAAGTTGGAGTTTTGATGAGATTGATTCTAACGTAGGTCGACTTGGAAACGTGCCGATTGAGCGACGTTACGTTGAGAGCGAAACTGAAGAATTGGGAAAATCTTTAATTAAAGAAAAAACTCCAGAGGTGTTTACTAAATCTGACGGCGCGTATGTTTTTAAGGGCAGTAAATACGGTGCGTTCGACAACGTATTTATTGGATCTCACGGCAATGGTCTTTATGGGGCGCATGATATGGGATTGATTCAGTTGAAGTATAAGGACTACCCGAATTTGGACTTGTCGATTACGGTAAATGGCGAGGAGCAAGCAGCATACTTCCGTGGCGTGATTGCGGCTAGTGAATTGTCGATTCCAGCCTTGAAAGGAAAATTGTTCAATTACGCGACTGGCTTGGTTAAATTGACAACTGGAAAGATGAGTTCGCGAACAGGTGAAGTTGTTACAATCGGTTGGTTGTTTGACGAATTTAAAAAGGCAATTGAGAATGCTGGCGGCGAACCAACTGACGACGTGATTGCTGGCGCGCTCCGTTATCAATTCTTGAAGGTGAAGATCGGTGGCGACGTCATATTTGATATTAATGATGCGGTAAGTTTGACGGGAAATACGGGAAGCTACTTGCAATACGCCCATGCTCGAGCGCGGGGAATTTTAGCTAAATCCGATAAAGAAATTGCCTTTCCTACAGGGCTGTTTGACGAAGATAAAATGCTGGTCAGGAAATTAAGTGAGTATGTGGATGTAGTTGACCGCGCCAAAGAAAGTTTGGAGCCTCATCATGTCTGTACGTATTTGTTTGAATTGGCGCAAGAATTTAATCGATATTACGAGAAAAATCAGGTTATTGGTAGTGACAAAGAGGCGCATCGTGTAGGAATCGTGGCAATTTACGCCGATATTCTTAAAGCTGGACTGGCTATTTTGGGAATCGTGGCGCCAAATAAGATATAATATCCAATAATAAATAGTAAAAGGAGAATTTATTATGGCAAAACCTAGTGTCGACAAATCGACTAAAAAGTTAGTTTCTAAGAGTGCTAAGGCAGCCGCGAAAGTTGCCGCCATCAAAGAAAAGAAAATTGTAAGTGCAGCTATAAAAGACACTCATATGGCTGGATTTGTTAATTTTATTCGCGAACAGGGTGTTGTCGGTATGGCGGTTGGTTTGGCAATCGGTACCGCAGCTGGCGATACGGTTAAAAAGTTGGTGACGGCATTTGTTGACCCGTTAGTGCAGTTGATCGTTGGCTCTCAACAAGGATTGCAATCAGCTTCATTTACGGTTGAAATTGCTGGACGTAAAGGCGAGTTTTTATACGGCGCATTCGTTAGCTCGTTAATTACGTTGATAGCCGTTGCATTTGTTGTATATGCAATCATTCACTTCTTGAAACTCGATAAATTAGATAAGAAAAAGGATTAAAACCTTAACTAATAAGCGTGCCTACTGATTCTCCGCGGGTTGCGCGGAGAATATTTCCGTCTGTTAGCAGGTCGCAAATGATGACTGGAATATGCTCGTCCATAGCTAGTCCAATTGCTGCCTTGTCCATAACGGCAATGTTAGGATTTGTCAGGGCTTCTTGGTAAGATAAATGATCAATTTTTACAGCGTCAGGGAATTTCATAGGATCTTTGTCGTAAACTCCGTCGACCTTCGTTGTTTTAACCACGGCATCGCATTGCATTTCCAGTGCCAGATTTAACGCTGCAGTATCAGTAGTCAGAAATGGTCGGCCGGTGCCGCAAGCCACAATAACGATGCGATTTTTCTTAATATGGCTAATGGCACGTCGGAAAGTATAGTGGTCGATAAATTGATTGACTTCAACTGTGGACAATGCGCGAGTTGGCAGTCCCGCGTCATTTAATACGTCAGCTAGGGCAATTGCATTCATTAGCGTAGAAAGCATCCCGATATTATGAGCGGAAACAGGTTGAATTCCTTGACCGATGATTTGATTGCCGCGAACGTAATTGCCGCCGCCAACCATAATTACAATTTCAGCCCCGTCGTCCAGCGCTGGTCGAATTTGTTCAGCAATCCAGCGAGCGCGTTTTGGGTCAAAGCCGCTGGCGAATTCGCCTTGAAGTTGTTCACCGGAGAGTTTGAGGAGAATACGTTTGGTCATGACACCAGTGTATCATAGCGCGCTTGAAAATAACATAAATGCAAAAGGGAGGCGGCAGTGTAATACAAATTGCGATTTGCTATACAAATATTCGTTTTTTAAGTTAGACAAACTAGACAAGAAAAAGCTAAGACGCTTACGTTTGCTATTTTACTTTCTCCTATCTACAATGTGAGTATAGAGGAGAGAGTAGTGTGAAAGATGGAGTTCGGCGTCCGAGCTATTTACGTAGATCGCAAGAACCTGGCAGTAGTCATTTATTGAGTCGAAATATTGAAAGACCCAGTCAACCGTCGTATAGTTATGGTGAACCGCCCGAACAGAGGCGACAGCGTTTAAAAGAATTGCGGGAACGGTACAGTAAACTACCGGAAACTCCTTTTGCTGACTATGATCTTGGTGACAAAAAACTACCTGCATATAAGCACAAAGCAGAGATATTAGACACATTATCGGAAAGTAAAATATCCTGGCTGTGCGGACCGACGGGTAGTGGTAAAACGACACAAACCGCTCAGTATGCACTGGAGCGGTTTGATCGTGTCGTGGTGTTGATGCCGCGGCGGGTTATCGTCGATAATGTTACTGAATATGTCGAGAAGAGTTTGCGTGAACAGCTTGGCGAACAATATCCTAATCACTTGGTGGGCAAGATTCACGGACGTGCCACTGAAGCGACGCCGGACACTAGGCTCTGTTTCATGACTCCAGCAACGTTTACGAAAAAGCTGGAACAATTTTCTAGCGACTGGCAGGACGAGAAGACGCTTATCCTGGTTGATGAAATACATGAAGCCAATTTGGAGATGGAATTTGCTACCGCTCTGGCGGCAAAATCGATAGAGAATACCGGCAAATGGCATATGGCTTTTTCTAGTGCCACGCCTGATACAGAAGTTTCTCAGGCGATGTACGAAGATATTAATGGGTCAGAACTACCAGTCGTAACCATTAAGGGTCGGCCGCATGATATTGATATTGAAGAAGATAAGGTGAATACCGTATCCGAAGCTTACCTTGAATATGGTAAGGACTCGAAAAAATCACTAATCTTTGTTGAAGGCGTGAGGAGTATTGATGAGACCATTGCGTCAATCAAACGTCATACTCGCCATCAATCCGGGAAAATACGATTTTTCAAACTACATTCTGGCATATCAGAAGCTGCGCGCCGAGAGATTTTTACTGCCAAACCAGCAGAAGATGAGTCGTTTATCATCGTTTCGACCTCAGCTGGACAGTCTGGCATCACCATCCCTGAGGTTGATTTGGTGCTGTCAAATGGACTGACGAAGAGTAAGGAGATTGGTGAAGAAGGCGCAGAAGGGCTGCCTCCTCGATTATGTACCCAGGCAGAGCTGATGCAACAGGCGGGACGTGGTGGACGTGATATTGATGGAGCTAAATTCGTATTGGCTCGTCCGATATCTTACGATAAGATTTATTTGCCAGATGAGCTGAAAGGATTTTATGATATTGCGTCCCGTGAACAGCATATTCCACCGGAGATATATCACACGAATATTGTGCGCAACGTTTTGTCGGCTATCCATCTGAATGGTGATTTTGAGGATCTGAACCGATACCTGATGCATCCTGTTGCTAGTAAAAAAGTTATTCAAGAGTCGTACGATTTGCTGGAAACCCTGGAAGCAATTGATGGAGAGGGGCAGATCACAAAAATTGGTGAGTTTATGGATAGTTTACCATTGTCGCCAGAACTTTCTCGGTCATTAGCAGAAATGATTAGAACTGGAGGAAGTTTGCGGGAAGTACTGGCATTATCAGCAATTGCGGCTTCCGTTTCTGGCGGTGGCTTTGCCGCCTGGCATCAACCAAAGGAATTGTTCCAGGAATTTGTCAGCCCCGATACAACAGATGACTTTTTTGCCGAATACGATGCTTTTTTGAAAACCAGAGAGATTTATGACGGCTGTCGTACTGACAATGACGTCTACCTGACTAATGGTATTGATCCGAATAAGGCGGACAATATTCACTATCAATTTAGTAAAATATGTCGGCGTCTGTCGGTTAATCCAAACGACATCGACATGGGTGAACTAAACAGCGAGGAAAAACACAATATATCAGTGGCTTTGGTGCGCGGGTTTCAGGAATTATTGTATGCCAAAGCTGGTAGTCGGCGCATTGGACGAACAACAGTCAACCAATACACGAACATTCACACCGGCGAACGTGGTATTTCTGAGTATGAAATTAGTTCGCACAGCTTAGTGCGACGTATGGGCTCGGAGGCGTTGACGTTAGTGCTGGCTTTACCGTGGTGGTATGATGCGCATGATGGTCGTCGATACACACTCAACACAATTTTACCAGTAACCAAGAATCAAGTTGCTCAAGCCTTGAGTAGCAGCGCTGTGCCTGAATCCCTTGGTGATAGAGTTGCTCCTAATGGTGACTTGGTTCGTGTGACGCGGCCGAAAGTCGGCTCGCTGATACTCGGTCCAGAGCGGCAGCAAAAAATCCCCGCCATAACAGATGAGCAAATCGCGCTGATAGTGGACGCAATGAAAAACAAGGCTAATAAACAAGTAAGAGTATTGTTTGATTTACGACATCAGCGAGTTATCACCAAGGGTCAATTGCATCAGGTCCTAGACGGGTCTGCGGTAAATAGTCACAATGTCCATGAGGCGGAGGCTAAGGTTTGGGCTGAAGTGCAGAATGTGTTAACGAGCGAGCAGCAAGAAGCTTTTTATGGTCAGATAAACAGATAACGAGTGTATAATAGATAGTATGAGTAAGCCGAAAAAGATTTTATGGGTGGATTTGGAGATGACTGGACTAGATCCAGTACGTGATGAGATTTTGGAAGTGGCGGCAATTGCGACGGATTGGAATTTTAAGGAAATTGCGACGTACGAAGGAATTGTGCGCCACGATTCGGAAAAGTTGGCTAAGTTGTTAGATCGAAATGCTGGTTTTTGGAATGAGCATCCGGAAGCGCGACGCGGGCTGGAGGAGCAGAATGAATCGGGTAAACCTTTGGCAGAAATAGAACACGAATTGTTGGCATTTTGTGATGAATATTTTGCGGGCGAGACGAGGATTTTGTTAGCGGGCAATTCAATCCATCAGGATCGTCGATTTATTGACCAATGGTGGACAACGTTGTCAAAAAGACTACATTATCGTGTGTTGGACGTGAGTGCATGGAAGGTGGTGTTTGAAGGTAAATACGGTAAGAAATTCGCCAAGCCAGAAGATCATCGAGCGCTGGAAGACATCCGCGGCAGTATTATGGAACTTGAATATTATTTGAAAAAGGTGAAAGTATGACACATAAACAATTTGAAGAATTTATCCTAAGTTTGCCGGGCATATGGCTGGATTATCCATTTGGCGAGAATATTGCGGTGTATAAATTTGGTCGAGATAATGACGGTGCGGGGAAAATGGTGGCATTGGTGACGGAAGGCTCAAAGCCGCTTAGAGTAAGCTTAAAATGCGATCCGTTGTTGGCGCAGAATTTACGAGAAAAATACGAAACGGTTTTACCAGGCTATCACTTAAATAAGAAGCATTGGAATACAATTATTTGTTCAGGTCAATTGACTGACGAAGAGATCTTTGACTTGGCGAGGTTGAGCTATCGATTAGTCTCGGAAGCTTAATCTGCTTTAATAATTTGATTGATTTGTTTCTGAATATTCTCTAAATCGCCAGCAGTTTTTACTAGCCATTCGCGCATCTTTTTTGACTTGGTGGACTTGTATACCTTTTTCATCATGTTGATCGTATCTGTTATTTGCACGTTCATCTCATGGGCATAGGTAATATCCAATTGCGCATTTAGAAGGGCTTCGTCCAACTTTTTCTCTAATTTTTCTGACGGATCTAGAGCGAGGATGTCCTTCTGTTTCTCCTTATAATTGATGCCGGTTGCCTGAAGTGCTTCGCCCATTGAGGCGTCTGCGGTGGTTAGTACTGCAACCAGGGAACTATTGGTGGTCTGTAGACTGGTTGAGCGGAACTTATTATTGTATTTTTTGGAAATAGTGAGTAACTTATTAACACGTGATGCAACTTGTGACGGATTAGTATTTGGCATAGAATCTTGTGAAAAAACGAATATCGCAATTAGGGTTATCAGACCAATAAAGCTTAAAATAGCGATGATGATTTTGGTTTTTTTATCAAAACCTTCCGCTGGCGGAGGTGTGGCAATTTGATTCAGATAATCGATACCTTGAGGTTGGTTATTCAAATTGTCAGGATACATATTTCTATTTAACCACAAACAATAACAGAGGTAAAGAGTGATATAATAAAAATATGAATGATGCCAAAGAAGAAGTGCGGGCACGACTGAACATCGAGGATGTGATTGGTGAGTATGTCCAGTTGAAGCGAGCGGGGCGCAACTTGAAGGGTTTAAGTCCGTTTACCGACGAGCGAACCCCAAGCTTTATGGTCAGTCCAGAAAAGCAGATTTGGCACGATTTTTCTTCTGGAAAAGGTGGCGATATTTTTACGTTTGTGATGATGGTGGAAGGAATGGATTTTCGTCAATCACTGGAACATTTGGCTCGGAAGGCGGGCGTTGATCTGACTTTGTTTTCTAACGGCGATGGACGAACAGCCAAGCGTCGCGCCAGGGCTAGGGAAGCGCTGAAATTAGCCGCTAATTTTTATCAGCAGAATTTGGTGAAAAATTCGACAGCGTTAAATTATGTGGTTAAAAAACGGCGATTAAATCGTCAGACGATTGGTGATTTTTTGATTGGCTATGCGCCGGAGAATGGCGACACGTTGACGAAAGCATTGGAAAAAAGAGGATTTTCTAGGCAGGAATTGGCGGACGCTGGCTTGTCGAATCGGTTTGGTGGCGATTTGTTTCGCGGGCGAATGATGGTGGCTTTGAGTGATGGCAATGGCGAAGTTGTGGGATTTACGGGCAGAATTATTCGTGACGATCCGCGCGCGCCAAAATACTTGAACACGCCGCAAACGCTGTTATTCGATAAATCGCGACATATTTTTGGTTTGCATCAAGCCAAGGAAGCGATTCGAAAAAGCGATGTGGCAGTGATTGTTGAGGGCAATTTGGATGTAATTAGCAGTCATCAAGCGGGCGTCAAAAACGTGGTTGCGACCTCTGGAACGGCGATGACGACGCAGCATTTGAAGTCGCTTAGTCGATTGGCAGGGCGGATTCGCTTGGCGTTTGATGGCGATCGAGCGGGAGTTAACGCGACGGAGCGGGCAATCAACTTGGCGCAGGAAGTCGGCGTGGAGTTGGAAGTGGTGAGTTTGCCTGATGGCGTCAAAGATCCAGACGAATTGATCCAAAAAGATCCAGCGCTTTGGCAAGCAGCGATTGACCAATCTCAGCCAGCGGTGGATTGGGTGATTGCCAGATACGCGGAAATGGAGAATTTGAAGTCGGCAGAAGGCAAGCGGCGATTTTCGACTATTGCGCTGAGGATTGTCCGAGGCTTGAAAGACCCGGTGGAGCAAGAGCATTATTTGTCGGTGATTTCTGAAAAAACTGGCGCGTCAATTACCGCGCTGAAGGCAAAATTGTCGAATGAAAAAGTCACTGAGCATCAATTGAAAAAGGCGAAAATTGAGAAAGAAAAACCGACTCCGGTTCAGGATGAAACTGAGGATATGCTGGCGGGGTTGGCAGCGAGTGAAAAATCTGTGCGGCGTTGGTTGGTGGCGGTTTCTGGCGAAATGTTGGATGATGACAACGCGCGGCAACTGATTGGTTATTTGCGGAAGAACCCAGACGCGGATTTGGGCGAGGTTCCGCTGGACTTGCAAAAAATCGAACAGTATGTGAAAATAGTACAGTTGAAAAGTGAAAGTCGTTACGCCAATTGGGAGCAAAAAAGCTTAGACGAAGAGATGGCTCGGCTAGTCAGACAGATAACAATCAAACATCGCGAAAACAAAAAAAATCAATTATTAACGCAGCTTAGAGAGGCCGAGGCGTCGGGCGATGAGGCTTTGTCTCAGAATTTACGCCAGAGCTTAAATAATCTGATTAAGGAGAAAATGTGAGCGACGATATCACGACGAAGCCAGTAAACTTAAATGAAGATGATGATTTTGACCCAACGCTTATAGACGAAGAAGAATCGGAAGATTTGGATTCGTTGACAACTGGGCAATATTTGGACGACGTGTCGGACGACTCGGTCAGGTTGTACTTGCGTGAAATCGGTAAGATTCCACTACTTAGCGCTGAAGAGGAAATGGACTTGGCGCGACGAATTGTTGAAGGCGATAAAAAGGCTAAGGATAAGATGGCTGAGGCGAATATGCGTTTGGTGGTGTCGATTGCTAAGCGTTATTCTGGTCGTGGCTTGGACTTTTTGGATCTGATTCAAGAGGGAAATACTGGACTTTTGCGTGCGGTTGAGAAGTTTGATCCAGATAAGGGATTTAAGTTTTCGACTTATGCGACTTGGTGGATTCGCCAGGCAATTACGCGTGCGATTGCTGATCAAGCGCGAACGATTCGTATTCCAGTTCACATGGTGGAAACGATCAATAAATTGCTGCGTACTCAGCGACGAATGACACAGGAATTAAACCGTGAGCCGACAATTGAAGAATTGTCTAAAGAGCTGGACATGGAGCCAGAGAAAATTGAATATGTCATTAAGATTAAACAGGACATTTCTTCTTTGGATGCTGGTGTTGGACGTGACGGTGAAGATGACGATTCTGTGTTGCAAGATTTTATCGTTGACGAAGATACGGTTTCGCCAGAAGATTCCGCTTCAAATCAATTATTAAAAGAGCAAGTTCAGGAAATTCTATCAAGTTTGAGTGATCGCGAGCAGAAAATTGTTCGAATGCGTTTTGGTTTGGACAATGGAAAAAACCACACTTTGGAAGAAGTTGGTCAGGAGTTTGCGGTTACGCGTGAGCGAATCCGTCAGATTGAAGCTAAGGCACTAGCAAAACTTCGCAAGCACAAAGACGCGAAAAAACTTTACGAATATCTGGACTAATTAACACTGTTCGGGTGATTTACAAAAATGGGCGTCGTGAGTTGCGGCGTCTATTTTTTGGTGTAACTGCTCGAGGCTGCCGTCGTTAATGATGAAATAATCAGCAATAGCAATTGGTCCACCTTTTTCCAAATTCTCGATTTCTGACCAGTCGCGCTGATCAACTTCGTGTGGTTGCATTGGGCGCTCTATGCGCTTAGCCATTCGTTGATAACGGAGGTATTTTGGTGTAACGATGGCAATAACAACGACCTGGCCGGGGAATTCGTGTTTGAGGAATTTATATTCACTCCAAGTGTATAATCCGTCCAAAACGATTTTATTTTGCCCAGCGTTTATTAAATCGTGGATGTTTTTTATGACGCGTTTGATTACGAAATCTTTGCCCTCACGGCGACGAATTTCTTCGCGAAATTGTTGTTGATTGTCCCAAGTTTTTTCAATTTCAGCCTCATCCATGGCTTTATAAATAACGCCACCGAAGTAAATTTTTGGAAATCCTTTTTCTGTCAAATATTCGACAGCCGAACTTTTACCGCTACCGGCCAGACCGACAAGGGCGATAATTTTGCAGCTATGCTCGCTTGTACTCATGGGGATTATTGTAACAGCTCTTCAGCTGGGTGGCAAACAGGTGTGGCTGCCGGTTGGTTGTGTTGATTCCTGCGAGTAGTTTGTTCTGGAGCTCTTGACTTTGATATGAAACAGTCGGCCCCGGTTAGAATGGTTAATTTACCACGACGATCGCCAGCAGGGCATCCTGAGGGCTGAAGCCGGGCCGCAGTTTATAGCGGTCGCGCGTAGGTATCTTGTGCCGGGGATGGAGATACTCGATTTCTTCGTAACTCTCGCCGTTGAACACCTGCCAGATATCAACAGGAGCGAGCGGTAGCTCATCGCACTTGGGTTTGTAAGTATGAAACGCCTGTAGCAGGGCGAAAATTTCCTCGCCGCTATAGTTGTCGCATCGTCGAGCATGCATGTCATAGGTTGGGTTAGCAGATTGCACCGTGAAGCTATCGCCTCCTCTGGCGACTATTTCCTTGATGAGTTGCTGGCGATCGCTTACGCCAAAGTGTGCCGACTGGATACCGCGCAGCAGTATATTCCGACCCATAAAATGTTGGCGAATTGGTGCTTCAATTGTAGCGGCTATGGTATCAAGCGGGCGGGGTGGGTTGGCATCGTAGCGATATGGATTTTCGTACGTGACGCTATATTCTGGGCAATCAACGTTAATGATGAGCGGTGTCACTTCGCGGTTGCGCTCTGGTGTAGATTCGGTGTTATCGCCACCACCGTCAAGCCGTTCCGGATCATAACCCGGATCGTATTCAAATGTCTTGCCTTCAAACATACTTTTACCCCCCGTGATTTATCGGCCCGCACTGTCTTTTAGTAGCTCGCGCGATATCTTCATTATAGCATTATAATGTGGCCGGCTTGGGCTCTTTGCGATACTGGTCAGTAGCATAATATGCTATCAGGGCGGACAAGGTGGGTGGCGGGTATGGTTGTGTCATGTACTAATTTTAACAATTTGTTGACATTCTTCCAAATAGAGAGTATGTTTGTGATAAGTATTATGGAAACACTTCATGGACATACTGGAGAGTTACCTCAGGATCCACTTTCTGATTTTAGTATCTGGCGCCGTTTTATAGAATATCGTAAAAAAGTTCAATGGGGTAATATATTAGAGCAAGTTGAGGAGTTAGAATCAAATTTTGATCGTAATAAAGCATGGAAAAGATTTGTTAAAGAACCTGTTGTTGATCAGTTTGGTCAGGTATGGATGATTTGGGAGAATCCTACCACTTCGTCATCTAATCCGAAAGATCGATATCAGATATATAAGATGCCATACGATAAAGATAAGTTTGATTATGTTTTTATAGATGATCTTTCTATAGTTGATTTTGTGCCTACTTCTATTTCTATATTACGGGGATCGATTTATAAATTTTCTGTCGGATTTGATAATTTTGGTGAGGCAGAAATCTTGCATATAATAACGAGCGATAAGACAGATATAAAGAAGACAAGTGAATACTGTCACCTCTTCAATTACGAAAGGGAAAAGTGGGAGATTCATAGGCGTAGGATGGAACACGATAATGACTCCTACAGTTCTATGAAAGAACTTAGAGAAATCTATGAGAGATACGAGAAATGGCTGAAAAAACAGGGCAATGATTCTTTCAATGCTGAAAAAATATTTAGGGAGATTTATGATAATTATGGGGGAATACAACAAAAACTTGCCGAAGCGTCAATAATCAACTCTCTAACTCAACTCTCTAACGACAGTCTAACGACAGCCGCTTAAATGCTACAATAGAAGTATGAAGCGTCTAGTGGTTATTGATGGAAAGTCGGTGTTTTACCGAGGTTATTATGCTATGCCGGGATTGTCGATGGCTGACGGAACTCCGACTGGTGGTGTGTATGGATTTGTAAGTTTGGCAATTGAGCTGATTAAGAAATTAGAGCCGGATTATGTGGCGGTAGCTTGGGATAAACGAGGCACGAATATCCGCAAGCGGCGGGAATTGTATCCAGAATATAAAGCTGGTCGCAAGCCAGCGCCAGATGACTTTTATCAGCAAATTCCGATTTTACACGAACTACTTGATGCGTTTGGTTGGCCGCTTTATGAAATTGATGATTACGAGGCGGACGATATTATGGGCGCGTTTGCCAGGCAAGCGGAATCTCGCGGAATTGAAACGTGCTTGATAACGTCGGATTTGGACGCATTGCAATTGATATCACCGATGACCAAAGTTTACGCCATGAAAAATGGCTTAAGGAATATCGAGGAATTCACAGCAGAACACTTTGAAGAAAAATACGGAATTCGGACAGAACAATTCTTAGACCTGAAGGCTTTGAAGGGCGATTCAAGTGATAATTTGCCGGGAGTGCCGGGAATTGGTGAGAAAACGGCAGTGAAATTATTGCAAGAATATGAGACTCTGGACGGAGTTTATGAGCATCTGGACGAGCAAAAAGGCGCTTTGCGAACGAAGTTGGAAAATGGTCGCGAGTCGGCATATTTGACCAAGCAAGTGGCGGAAATTTGGACGGACGCGCCGATTGAACTGGACTGGGATGTGGCGGATGTTAACGATTGTGATTTTGCGCGAGTAACGGAAATTCTGCAGAAGTTAGAATTTAATTCGCTAATCGGACGATTGCCGCGAACGATGCAAGCGGCGGAAAATGAGAAAAAAGAAGAACCGAAGTTGGATATTCCACGAATTGAAAAATTGCCCGACATGTCGATGTTTGAGGCGGAAAATATAATATATATCGATTCGTCGGAGCCTGATGTAATTTATATAAGCTCGAATCCTGAGTCAGTGTGGACGGCAAAAATTGATGAAATTAGTCAATCTGTGTGGCAATTATTGGCGCAGGGAATTGTGATTGCGGCGGATGTTAAGCAGTTGTATCACGCGCTGGATAATCATGGCGTGGCGGTGCGTTTTCATGAGGTTTGGGATGTTGAGCAGGCGGCGTTTTTGATTGATCCACTGAAGCGCGATCGTAGTTTGAATGCGCTGTCTGGTGATTTTTCTGACGACAATTCCGCGCCTTATCAATTGGCTCGCTTGCATAAAATTTATCGTGAACAAAAAGTTTACATGTCGAACAATTCGCAAATTGCGCGTGTGGCTTACGAGTTTGATTTTCCGGTAATTTGGGCGCTATTCCAGATGGAAAAACGCGGGATGAAGTTGGATGATACTCTATTAAAACAGATGGGCGATGAGCTGGCGGCGGAAGTTGGTGAGCTTGAACAACAAATGTATTCCATGGCTGGATACGAGTTTAATGCGTCTAGTCCAGCGCAACTTTCTGAGGTTTTGTTTACCAAATTACAATTACCAACTGCGGGCATAAAAAAGGGAAAAACTGGATATTCAACAGGTCAAAAAGAGCTGGATAAATTATGCGGACAACATCCGATTATCGAGTTGATTGAGCGATATCGAGAATTGACAAAATTGATCAGCACATACATTGAGGCGTTACCAAAATTGATGGCGACTGATGGGCGAATTCACACCACGTTTAATCAGGATGTAACCAGCACAGGGCGGCTGAGTAGCACGAATCCGAATTTACAGAATATTCCGGTACGGACTGAATTGGGCAGGAAAATTCGTCAGGCGTTTGTTCCGAGTGATGGCAAAGTTTTTGTCGGTGCGGATTATTCACAATTTGAGCTAAGGCTGGCGGCTGTGTTGGCGGGTGACGAGAAATTGATTGAAGATTTTAATAGTGATGTTGATATTCACGCAAAAACGGCGGCGGAAACATACGGAATATCAATTGACGAAGTGAGCAAATCTCAGCGTCGAGCAGCAAAAGTGATCAATTTTGGTGTACTTTACGGAATGAGCCCGCACGGTTTGGCGGCGGCTACGGGAATGTCATTTACAGAGGCGAAAAAGTTTATTGATCATTATTTTGAGGTGCGAAAGCCAATTCGTCAGTACTTGGATAAAATTCTAACTCAAGCGCGGGAACGGGGGTTTGTTGAAACGTATTTTGGCAGGCGACGACCAACGCCTGATGTAAAATCGAGCAATTTTATGGTGCGATCTTCGGCGGAAAGGGCTGCGATGAATATGCCAATTCAAGGCACGGAAGCGGATTTGATGAAATTGGCAATGATTCGGCTGGAGGACAAATTGTCGGGCTTGGCTGACGCAATTCTACAAGTTCATGATTCGATTTTGGTGGAATGCAAACCTGAAGACGTCCAGAAAGTCAGCGAAATTATGAAAGCGGAAATGGAAGGCGTTTGTCCAGAATTGCCAATTAAATTGAAAGTAGATGTCGGTACGGGCGTAAATTGGGGTGAAGTGTAGAAAATATGGTATAATTACGCCATGAAATACACTCAACGACGAAATTCATTTTCTCGATTTGTACCAATTTTGCTGGTTATTGTTATCACGGTTGTGGCGGTAGCAGCGGTTATTGCGATTGGTCGAGCATTATTTGGCAAAAACGATTCAGGTCAAACAACAGATCAGAATGTTAACGTAGGGCAAGTTGCTTTGTTGTCGACGGACGTGGGAAGCGCGGTTCGATTGACAGTGCGTGGACCGATTGTAGCGAACGAGAATTTCCGCTCATATAGCATCACTATTTCGCCAGAATCTCGCGAAATGACAACGTACGAGGGATATTTGGATAAGCCGATTGCAGAGAAAAAATTGGACAATAATAGCAAGGCTTATACGGAGCTGGTTTATGCGCTTGATAAGCGAAAAATGATGGAAGGTACGCCGCTAACTGAGCAGCAAAACGATTTGCGGGGGATTTGTGCTAGCGGTAAAATTTACAAATTCGAAACTTTGAAGGATAATTCCGTTGTGAAGAGTTTGTGGACGTCGGATTGTAGCGGCTCTAAAGGTTCGGCGCAAGCTAATGTGAACGAGATTTTGGATATGTTTTTGAAGCAAATTCCTGACGGCAAGAAAATGGCGGCTGGAATTGGCCTAAGTCAAGAAGAAGCTTTGTTTAAGCTATAGGACTCGCCTAATGCCCGAGCTACCCGAAGTTGAGACAGTTCGTCGCGGTTTGGCGGATTTGCTGCCAGGTCAGGCTGTTGTGCGAGCGACGGTATTTGATTCGCCAAAAAGCTTTCCCAATTCACCCACTGACGTTCAGCAATTTTTATATGGTGCGCATGTAACGGCGGTGCGACGTCGCGCAAAAGTATTGATGATTGATCTTGATACGCGTTATTCGCTGGTGATACATCTTAAGATGACTGGGCAATTGATTTTTCGTGGGGCTAATAGTTTTGCTGGCGGTCATCCGAATGATAGTTTGATTGGTGAATTGCCGGATAAATCGACGCGCGTGCAAATTGATTTTACGGATGGTTCGCGTCTGTTTTTCAATGATCAGCGTAAGTTTGGTTGGATGAAATTGATGCCGACTGATGAGATAGGAAATTTGCCATTTATGCAGAAAGTTGGTCCGGAACCACTCGATAAAAAAACTGAGGCGGGTGACTTTATTAAGCGAATTCGTCGTCGGCAAAATTCGATGATAAAGCCAGCGTTTCTTGATCAGTCGGTGATTGCAGGGGTTGGCAATATTTATGCCGATGAAGCTTTGTGGGCTGCGAAAATTCACCCTCAGACGCGCGTTAGAAATGTTAGTGATAACCAATTGGAAGATTTGTTTAACGAACTGCGTCAGATTTTGCAATTGAGCATTGATCAGGGAGGCTCGACGGATAAAAATTATGTTGACGCTGAAGGTAGAAAAGGTAACTATCTATCATTTGCGCATGTATTTCGTCGGGAAGGTCAGCCGTGCCATCGACATCCTGACCAAGAGATTGTAAAGATGAAAGTTTCTGGACGCGGTACGCACATTTGTCCAGTTTGCCAAGTGGAGGCGAAGTGATTTACCTTTTTTACGGCGAAAATGAATTCGAGAAACGGCAAGCAATTGCTAAGCTGATCGGCAACGAAAAAGCGGCGCGACGCGATGGTGAAGATTTGACGCTGGCTGGAATGCAGGAAATAGCAATTGGGCAGACGCTGTTTATGAACTCGTCGGTGTATTTGATTTCAAAACTAGGCGAAAATTCTGAGGTTTGGTCGCAACTTCCAGATATTAAGTTTGATGATGACAGGACGATTATTTTGGTGGAAGATAAAATTGATAAGCGAACGAAAACGTATAAGTGGCTGCAGAAAAATGCTAAAGTTCAGGAATTTTCACCGCTTAGTGATCGTCAAAAACCGCAGCTTTTAAAGTGGTGCGTGGCGGAGGCGAAAGTTCGCGGGTGTGAATTAACGAATCGTCAAGCAGAGATAATTGTCGATCGTTTGGGATTTGATCAGTTGCGACTGAGTAATTTTTTGGATCAATTGGCGCTGGCGGAAAAAGTGACGGATGATTTAATTGACAACTTCATACCTCTAGCGAGGACGGAAAATGTGTTTGATTTATTTATTTCGGCGCTGGCGGGTGATTATAATAAGGTTCACGATATAATTAGCTATTTGGAGTCGGAAGGTGGCGTTGATGGTGCTTACCAGACAATGGGATTGCTTGCCTCGCAGGCAACTAACTTGACAGCGTTGGTTTTGGCTGACGGCGACAGTAAGTTGGTGGCTTCGGATTTTTCGGCTAATCCGTATGTTTTACGAAAATTGGCATCTTCAGCAAAAGGTGTCGATAAGGAAAAACTGAAGAGGATAAATGACGCGCTACTTCGGGCGGACTTGCAAATGAAAACAACTTCTGTAAATCCGTGGCTGCTTGTGGAGGCGGCGCTGGTTGGAATTGGAAAATAAACTAAGGAATAGGGAGGATACTGGATTTTATGGATGATATTCGCGTAAAAGAATATATTGTAAGTTTAGAAAAAGAATTTTCTTTGATAGAAAATGGTTTCAAAGAGGAAGAAAAAAGAGCCTTTGCTGATTATAAATCCAATGATAAAGAATACGCTAAGAATTTGGCGTTTTTAGCATATAAATCTGATACATATCAGGTAAGGATGTATGGTGTATTTCTTTTTGGATACTTATCAGAACAAGATGATATCTTAGCATTTATGAGAGACGAAGTTTCCAAAGATGATAATTGGAGAGTTCAGGAAGTATTGGCAAAGGCATTTGATGAATTTTGCAAGAAAATAGGATATGAAAAAGCACTCCCGGTAATTGATGAATGGTTAAAAAACAACAATCCTAATACAAGGAGAGCAGTAATAGAAGGATTAAGAATATGGACGAGTAGACCATATTTCAAGGATAATCCAAGTGAAGCTGTTAGACGAATTGCAGCATTAAAAGAAGATTCCAGTGAATATGTTAGAAAGTCGGTAGGAAATTCTTTGAGGGATATTAGCAAAAAATTTCCAGAGTTGATCAAAATGGAACTCAGTAGCTGGAAATTAGAGAGCAGAGAAATCAAACAGGTATATAAATTGGCGAGTCAATTAGTCGACTGATGTTAAATAAAAATACCCCAGTTAATTCCGGGGTATTTTCTAGTAATCTTTACAGATTATTTTTCAGCTTTTTTAGCAGCTGACTTCTTTGCTGGAGCTTTTTTAGCGGCAGTTTTCTTAGCTGCTGGCTTTGCGGCTGGTTTTTTAGTAGCTTCTAATGTAACACCTGCTTTTTTAGCAATTTTGCTCAATGCGCTCTTTCGGCGAGCAGCGGTGTTTTTCTTAATCAAGCCTTTTTTAACAGCGGTGTCGATTTCGCTTTGTGCTGTAGCAAGAGTCTTTGTGCTTGGTTCTGCAGAGAAAGCTTTAACAGCGGTCTTAATGTCTTTTTTAATGCTGATGTTTCGCTCGCGGCGCTTTAGGGTTTGTTTAGCACGCTTGATGGCGGATTTGATGATTGGCATGTTTCTCCTTTACCTCTATAGATTTGTATCGCTAATCAGGAAGAATTATACAGAAAATAGCATAAATTGTAAAGAGGTGGCTTAGATATTGACTTTATGGTACTGCTTATGGTATAGTGATGCCAAGCGTAATTACAAAAAAACAAACATAGGAAAAATCATGTCAAACGGATCAGCAAAGCAAAAAGTAATCCAGAGCATCAAGGATGTAACTAATATTTTAGTGACGGTGAGTTCTAGCCCGTCAGTCGACGAATTGTCGGCAGCATTAGGATTGACGATTTTCCTCAATAAACTAGGGAAGCACGCTACGGCTGTGTTTAGCGGCGACATTCCGCCAGCAATTACGTTCTTGAATCCTGATAAGACGTTTGAGCAGACCGCAGATTCTTTACGTGATTTTATTATTGCCTTGGATAAAGAGAAGGCTGATCATTTACGCTATAAAGTTGTTGATGACGCGGTGAAGATTTTTATTACGCCATATCGTACGACAATTACGGATAAGGACTTGGAATTTTCACAGGGCGATTATAACGTTGAGTTGGTTCTGGCGCTAAATGTTGAAAATAGTGAAAGTATTGACACGGCTTTGACTGCGCACGGTAAGATTTTGCACGATGCTACGGTTGTGGCTATAACAGCGGGCGACGTAAAGAGCGGTCTGGGTTCTGTTGATTGGCACGAATCTAATGCTAGCGGCGTGAGCGAAATGGTTGTTGAGCTTCTTGATGACCTGAAAACGCCAAAAGTAACGTTGGACGAGCAGATGGCGACGGCTTTGCTTACGGGAATTGTGGCGGTAACCGAGAGGTTTAGTAATAGTAATACGTCATCAAAGGTTATGACTACGGCTGCAGAACTTATGGCGGCTGGCGCGAATCAGCAATTGGTGGTTTCAAAGATTGCAGAGAGCGAAGTAGAGGACGAGCCGCAGAAGATTGAAAAGATCGAAGAAAAATCTCCAGAAAAAGAAGAAGCTTCAGAGGACAAAACTGAAGAAGCGGAGAAAGATGAGGAAACTGTACACGCGGACGGAACTTTGTCGATTAGTCACGAAAAGAATGGCGATGTTGATGAAGTAGCTGAACAAACGGCGAAGGAAAAGCAAGAAGAGTCTGCTAGGATTGCCGAAGAAAAATTGGCTAAAATTGAGCCAATAAAGGAGGAGCCGCAAGCCGAGGAAGAAAAGCCTAGTGAAAAAATAGTTTCAAAGGGCGAACTTTCTTTTGAGGAAACTCCGCTAATGGGTGGCACTCTGAACGCAACGACTACACAGGCTGCCGAGGATAAGATTAGGGAATTGGCTAGCGACCAAAATAAAACCATTCTAACGCACGGTAAATACGTGGGCGATAATACGCCGTCGTTTGGTGACACCCCATTAAATGCGGCTATGGGTGCGTCTGATGAGCCGCCAAAGATTGATCCGTTCGCGACAACTAACGCCGCTGAGCAAAAATTGTCGACAATACCTGTTGCGCCGCAATCTGAAGAGTCGATTATTTCGGCAATTACCAACGACACAAATCAATTGAATAATCCAGTAGCGCCAGCTTCGAATCAGCCGATTGCGCCAATTGAGCCAGCAATAACAAATCCTGAAAATAGCATTCCAGGTTTCGATTTGCCAATGCCACCAGCAATGCCAGATTTCGGCGCTTTGCCGCCAATGCCGCCAGCGCCTACAGGTGTTGATGTAAATGGATTGCCACAGATTGCACCGCTAGGGGTGGCTCCTGAGCCAGTAGCCGCTCCGCAAGCTCCAGCACCTGTGCCGATCACCGCGATGCCAACTCAGCCAGCTCAAAATGCGGACTTCAATCCAGCGCAATTCCATATTCCAGGGCAATAGTTAATGGACGAAGTGATTCTCATAGACAAACCTCAGGGAATGACTAGCTTTGGGGTGGTGGCGCGCTTGCGACGAGTTTTATCTAATCAGGCGGGAAAGAAAGTGAAGGTTGGTCACACAGGTACGCTTGATCCGTTTGCTACTGGGCTAATGATTATTGTGACTGGAAAGAAATGCCGCGAAGCTGAAACTTTCACTAAGTTAGATAAGTGGTACGAGGCGGAAATTATTCTGGGCAAGAATAGTTCGACGGGCGATCCAGAGGGCGAATTCACCGATATGTCTAATCGCGAGCCAAGCTTGGAGGAAATTCAGCAAGTGATTAGTCAATTTGTGGGAAAAATTGAGCAGACGCCGCCGATTTTTAGCGCAATAAAAATTAACGGTGAAAGAGCGTATAAATTGGCGCGCGAAGGTAAACAAGTTGAGATTCCTAAGCGTGTGATAGAAATTTACTCATTGGAATTATTGGCATACGAATATCCCAAATTAAAGATCAGAACTCACGTTTCAAGCGGAACTTATATTCGAACATTGGCGGTGGATATTGGCGAGAAATTAGGGACGGGAGCGTATTGTGAGAATTTGCGTCGTACGAAAATTGCCGACTATTCTATTGACGCCGCAAAGACTCTGGCGGACTTTGGAATTACTAGCTAATTGCAAAAAACAGAGAAGCTTGGTATAATTACAGAGCTATGATTAGCAAAGAGAATAAAGCGAAAGCAATTGCTTTGACTCAGGTCAATAAAAACGACGTCGGTAGCCCACAGGCTCAGGTGTCAGTTTTGACGGCTCGTATCAAAGAAGTCACAGAGCATTTGAAGGCGAATAAGCACGACTTCATGGCTCGTCGCGGCTTGATCCAAATGGTTGGTAAGCGCAAGCGTTTGCTGAAATATTTGGAGCGAACTGATTTTGAGAGTTACAAAGCAGTTGTTGCCAAGTTAGGTTTGCGTAAATAATTTACGTTGAAAACTGCCTAAATCCCCTTTGACGAAAAGGGGATTTTTGTTGTTCTGGCTATTTTTTCAATTTGGCGATAATCACATCTCGTCCGTCGTTTGCGCCGCCCAAAGTGCAGGAATAAAGAGTTAATTGCGGCTGATCTGTGCGTTGTTCGATTTCCACGGCGTCTGGTTTAACACTTTGTTTTTCGCTGATGACATAATTGTAACGTACGCCGTTATAGTCAATGATAATTTCATCGCCGACAGTCAATTTATCAATATTATAAAAAGGCGATTTTCTGAGCGTCTGCTGAGGAGTTAGGCCCATAATAAAACGGTGTGCAGATAAGACAAAATTGCCGCCATCCTTTGGGTTGCCGTTTTCTGGTTTACGCCACCACGCACCACGCTCCATTGTTTCGGCGCCGCCAGTACTATAAGGCAAATTTATGTCGATTTTTGGTATGTAAAGTCGATTTTCGGTAATTTTATTCTCAGTTTTAGTGATGAGCTGAGTGGTGTGGTTGTCTTTTGGGTTGATGTTTTGCGACAAAATAAGGGGCGTGCTGATGAGAGCAAGCAAATAAACTCCGCCAAGAATCATTAAGATTGCGATTATAGTTAAGATATAGCTTTTCCAGCTTTTCTGGCGATTTTTTACTGAATCTAGCTGAAGTGACATGAGTAAATTATATCACACTCATCTGTTAATAAGATTATGTTAAGTGCGCTCGCGGCTGGCGTTTGGGCTGAGGTTTTAGTATAATATAAGGAGCAATTTGTAACGCGGAAGTGATAGAGATGAGACGACTAAATTGCCAAGTAATTTCATCCCTGTTACTACCGCAAGAAAGGAGCTCTTTATGAGTATTATCAATCCAAGCGGCAAGGAGATTTTTAGTGTTACCACTGATTTTTGTGGTCGCCCGCTGACTTTAGAGGTGAATCGCGTCGGTTTTAGGACGACTGGTAGCGTTTTGGTGCGCTATGGCGACACTGTAGTTTTGGGCAGTGCTCAGGTTAGTCCGCGTCCAGTGCAATTGGATTATTTTCCATTATCGATTGATTACGAAGAAAAGTTTTATGCCGCAGGTAAGATTTCTGGCAGCCGATTTATTAAGCGCGAAGGTCGCCCGAGCGATGAAGCTGTGTTGATTGGGCGATTGATTGATCGTCCGATCCGTCCGCTTTTCCCGAAGGGTTATCGTCAGGAAATTCAAGTCGTCGCAACTGTTTTGAGCATGGATCCGAGTTTCCGCCCAGACGTGATTGCGATGATCGCTGCGTCTAGTGCGTTAATGTTAACTGGCACGCCGTTTGATGGTCCAGTGGCTGGTTTGCGCGTGGGTCGAGTGAATGGCGAATTTAAGGCGTTCTTGACTCCGGAAGAGCGCGAAAAGTCGGATCTTGATTTGGTTGTGGCTGGTATTGAAAGCGGTATAACAATGGTCGAGGCTGGTGCTAAAGAAGTTTCGGAAGATGTTATTGTTGATGCGATGACATGGGCTCACCAGATGATGCAGCCAGCGATTGCCCTGCAACGCGAACTGGCGGAAAAAGTTGCGCCAGCACAGCAGGAATACGATTTAATTTTGCCAGACGAATCAATTCAGCAAACAGTTAACGCGTGGGCTGATGGGAAATTTGGTGAGAAAATCCGTCGTCCATATCCAGAGCGCAATGAAATGATAAGCGAAATTCGTGCCGAGTTTCATGAGGCGATGGCGGAAAAATTGGGACTGGACGAGGAAGAATATAGCGAAGTTCGTGGTGATTACGATGAAGCGTTCACTTTGGCTTTGCATAAAGATGTTCGTCGGGGAATTGTTACCGAGCGAGTTCGTCCCGACGGTCGACAATTGACCGAGATTCGTCCGCTCAGCTCGGAAGTTGGATTCTTGCCGCGCGCTCACGGTTCTAGCTTGTTTACACGTGGCGTGACTCAAGGAATGAACATTGTAACTTTGGCGCCGCTTAGTTATTCGCAATTGATTGACACTATGGAAATTACCGACGGTGAGCGACGCTATATGCATCATTACAATGCGCCGGGTTATACGGTTGGTGAGGTCAAGCGAATGGGCAGTCCAGGTCGACGTGAGATTGGTCACGGATATTTGGCGGAACGTGCTTTGCTTCCAGTTTTGCCAACTGAAGAGGATTTTCCATACGCTATTCGCTCGGTGACAGAAATTATGAGCCAGAACGGTTCAACTTCTATGGCGGCAACTTGTTCTAGCTGTTTGGCGTTGATGGACGCTGGCGTGCCAATTTCGGCTCCCGTGAGTGGAATTGCGATGGGATTGATGATGGACGGTGATACTCCGTATGTGTTGAGTGATATTGCTGACGCTGAGGACTTTGCTGGCGATATGGACTTTAAGGTAACCGGAACCTCAAAGGGTATTACGGCTCTTCAAATGGATATGAAGGTTCATGGGCTACCAGTGGCGGTATTGCGTCAAGCGATTGAGCAGAGTAAGGCGGGGCGTGCGCACATTTTGGAACATATGCTTAGTGTGCTTCCAGGGCCTCGTGAGTCGCTCAGCCCGTATGCGCCACGAATTGAGAAGATTAAGATTGACCCAGATAAGATTGGCGTAATTATCGGTAAGGGCGGCGAGACGATCAATAAGATTACTTCGGAGACTGGCGCTGAGATTGATATTAAGGAAGATGGTTTGATTACCGTGGCTAGCCCAGATGGCGCGTCGATTGAAAAGGCTATGAACTGGATTAAGAGTCTGGTTGAGGAGCCAGAAGTCGGCAAGATTTACGAAGGTAAAGTTGTCGGCATTAAAGATTTTGGCGCGTTTGTGAATATACTTCCTGGTGTTGACGGAATGGTCCATATTTCGAAATTGGCGGAACATCGAGTTGAAAAAGTGACTGATTTCGTGAAAGAAGGGCAAACTGTTCGCGTGAAAATTACTGGAATTGACGAGCGCGGTAAGATTAATTTGACGATGATTGGTTTGTAAATACATAATAGCGAAAGTGTAATTTTAGGAGGAAATTTTTATGGATAACGGCAGGAGCAGTAAAAATCAGCAAGCAAAATCATCTCAGGCGCTTGAACGTCCTAAGTCAACTTCAAGTGGCTCACATCAGGTTCCGCCAAAAAAGAAGGCTAACAAGCCCTTGCTGTGGGGAATTATTGTTGGCGTCATTGTGCTTACTGTAGCTGCTGTTAGTGTGGTTTTGTCTATGACAATCTTCGGCAATCCCGGTAGAAGTGATTACAAAGACATGTCTGTTCTAATCTCACAGATGAAACTTCCCAGATTTAATGATATGTCTGAAGGTGTGCGGAAAGGAGGTGACTACGAAGGCGTTGTGAATAAGAATATCAGTTTGACTGATGAGTTTTATGCTAAAATTGGTTCCCACAAGGCTCTTAAAGATAAAGAAGTTAAAGATGCTTACGATAAATACTTGAAAATATGGAACGACGAAGCAAAGCCACATCTTAAAGATGAGGTGATCCTTGCAAAAGAAGATGTCGACAATAAGTGCAATGATCCTAACGTAAAAGAATACTTTGAAAAATCTACAGATGAGGCAGAAAAACATTTTGACTCTGTAATGAAGAGTTGTATGGACTCTTTGGATAAATTATCGAAGTCTGATAGTGCCAGAGTCAAGAAATATGCCGAAGGTCTAAAAAAGTACTATGAAAAGATGAAGCGATACTATGCGCAAGTAGGAGCATTCAGACGAGATTATTTGCAGAAATATGGTCATGCGCCTGCACTACCATCTACAGCTTCACTTAGGCCATATTTTGGTGACTATGAAATAGACAAAAAATTAAAAGATAGCTTTAATAATTTCAAAAGAATATTGGAAGAAAAATCTAAATAGTCTATAATATCGCCATAGTCTAAAAGTCCTCTTTGTAGACTGAATGCGCAGGTGTGGTCGGCTTGACTACTGTATAAATATAGTAATGTCGCAATAAGAATATATTATTTAGGAGAAAATAGCTTATGGATAATAGCAACAATAATAAACCACAGCCTCAAGTGCCGCCTCAGCCACAATTCCAGCAGGCTCCACAACAGCCTCAGGCTCAGCAGCCTCAGCCACAACAACAATTCCCACAACAACCAGTCATGGGAACTCCATACCAAATGCCACCAAAAAAGAAAATGAGCAAAGGTGCCATGTGGGGAATCATCGGCGGAATAATTGGACTAGTCGTAATTATCCTTGGTGTAGTCCTAGCTGTCTTGTTGCTAAGTGGTCCAAGCAAAGCGGATTATAAAGACCTGCTTTCACAATTTACCGGTCTTGACGTAGGAGATGCTTTTATAAGTGAGAATGGTGCTGGCACTAAAAACACAAAAGATAAAATATATAAAGCCATCGAGAAAATCAATAATCTTAATAAGAAAATGAGCTCTCATAAAGCGCTTCGCGATAAGGATGTGAAGGCGGCGTATGATAAATATGTGGATAGCTGGAATAATGGCGCGAGAGAATATCTAGAGTTTCTGGTTATTCTTACAGAAGACAAGACTTATGAAAAGTGCAAATCTCCTGATGTAAGTAAATACCTCCGAGAATCTAAAGAAAATTTCGAGAAGCGTCTGGATTCCGAGACAAAAGACTGTATAGATTATTTGGATAAGATGTCAAAATCTGAAAATAAGCTAGCCTCCAAATATGGTAAGGACTGGAAGAATTATTACACAGAAATGAAGCAGTATTATGTGGCAATTGTAGAATATGCTAAAAATACAAAATCAAGATCATCGCTACCAAAAGCACCAAAGACTCCAAAGACAGATTTCAATACTGACGCTGTAGAAAAATGGAAAAAGGCTATTGATGATTTTGAGAAAGTTTTGGAAGAAAAAGCTAATAAATAATCTGTAGCTAAAAATAAAGCACTCTGAGGAATTGGGGTGTTTTTATTTGACTATAACTAAGCTATAGCGATATAATGACAAAAAGTATAAAAAGTCAGGAGACTACTATTTATGGACGACAACAACAATAATAAACCACAGCCTCAAGTGCCGCCTCAGCCACAATTCCAGCAGGCTCCACAACAGCCTCAGGCTCAGCAGCCTCAGCCACAACAACAATTCCCACAACAACCAGTCATGGGAACTCCATACCAAATGCCACCAAAAAAGAAAATGAGCAAAGGTGCCATGTGGGGAATCATCGGCGGAATAATTGGACTAGTCGTAATTATCCTTGGTGTAGTCCTAGCTGTCTTGTTGCTAAGTGGTCCAAGCAAAGCGGATTATAAAGCTGCTGTAGACAAAGTGAACGATACAATCGAAATTTACAATAAAGCTTCGACGTCACTTTCATATGTTTCTACTTCAGAAACTAAGACGTCACTAGAATCTACTCGCAAAAAACTTGCCTCGACAAAGGATGAAGTTGACGGTAAATTAAGCGAGCTAGGCAAGATGAAGGCTATTACTGGCGACAAAGAGGTTCGTGAAAAGTATGATGCTTTGAAAAATAAGCTAGGTAAGTTTGATTCTGCAGTAGATGCTTTTGATGAAGTTTACGGAAAGATACTTCCAGCAGTAGCTGATTTTTCTGATAGCAGCAACAGCTCTAATATATCCACCTTAGAAAGCGCAGTTAAGAAAGCTCGACAGGATCTTAAGGGTGCAGATATTAAGAATGAGCACAACAAGAAATTCGTCAAGGACTTTACTGCTCAATTGGAAAAACTTGAAGAAATGTTGCCAAAAGTTGCTGAGATGAAATCTGATTACAAAAAATACGACTCTAACTATATCAGTGATTTTTACGACACTCTTACCGCAATACAGAAGACTGCCCGCGAATGGTCTTCGGGACTACAAAAAATAGCAGAAGAGGGTGAAATTCGCGATGAATTAAATAACCTAGGAACTATACTGGTAAACAAGGTAAATAAATAGTTCTGCTAAATATCAGAAGCGCCTCGTTTCTTACGGGGCGTTTTTTGATAGAATAAATATATGGACAAGCAGGCTAAATTGGATGCGTTGGCGGAAGAAATTGTAAAAGAGAAGATTTGTTCGGATTTGGCGGATCAGGCAACGCAATTAGTTATGGGCGATGGAAACCCTGATGCTGATATCATTTTTATTGGCGAGGCGCCAGGGAAGAATGAAGATTTGCAGGGCAAGCCGTTTGTTGGTGCTGCGGGAAAATTCCTTGATGAGATGCTGAAATCTGCTGATCTGCAACGTTCAGATGTGTATATTACTAATATTGTTAAATATCGTCCACCAAATAATCGCGACCCGCTACCAGAGGAAAAGCGACAATTTTGGCCATATTTACTTAGGCAATTAGAAATCATTCAGCCAAAGGCTATTCTGACCTTAGGGCGGCACAGCGGCGGTGGGTTTATTCCGGGATTGCAGATCAGTAAAGAACACGGTCGTCCACGTAAAGTGTGTCTGCATGAGCTTGAATTCGTAGTGATTCCGTTATATCATCCAGCCGCTGCGCTTTATAACGGCGGTATGCGTCAGACTTTAATTGATGATTTTATTCAGGCCGTGGAATTCGTGAAGAATAATAGCGGCGCTTAATTAGACTATTTTCTTGCAAAAGTTTCTCAGACGTAGTATAGTGGATAGTCGATATCTATTATATCTAAGTCGAGAAAGGATTTGTATGAGGTTATCGGGAGCTGTTGAACAGGCGTGTTGCATTATGGCAATTCTGGCGGATCCGAAAAGGACGACGCCGGTAACTAATGACGCGCTGGCGGAAAAGATGCTGGTTTCGCCGACGTACTTGAAGAAAATTAGTCGGAAATTGGTAATAGCAAAGCTAATCACTTCAACCCAGGGAACTGGCGGCGGATTTATTTTAGCGAGAAAAATGAACGAAGTTACGTTGCATGATGTCGTCCTTGCAATTGAAGGAGAATTGCCATTTTTTCAACCTCAGGGAATTGTTGAGAGAGTTTTTCAATCGCGTCCTCGTCAGGTGGAAATTGGCATGAATATGATAGAAAAGGTTTTTTCTGAAGCGCAGGAAAAGTGGAGTGAATATTTGAAAACTGTGACGTTGGAAGATGTCGCAAAGGAGGTCGCACATGATTAAAAATAAGATGTTACAAGCCGAGTGGAAGCATTTGTTTAATAATAAAATATTGCTGATATCTATGGCTGTGATTTCGTTTATCCCGATTTTGTATAGTGGATTTTTCCTAGGCTCAATTTGGGATCCTTACGGGCAAACAAAAAACTTGCCGGTGGCGTTCGTGAACGAAGACAAGGGTGCTAGCTTAAATGGCAAATCGCTGAATGTCGGCGAATCTGTCGAGAAAAAACTGAAAGATAATCACGATTTGGGTTGGGAGTTTGTCAGTAAACAACAAGCAGACGAAGGCGTGAATAGCGGACATTTTTACGCAGTGGTAACTATTCCGTCCGACTTTTCGCAGAAGGCAGCGTCAATTACCGAATCTGAACCTCGGCAGGCGGTTATTAATTTTACGACCACACCAGCGAAAAACTATATCGGTTCGCTAGTCAGCAATCAAGCTGCCTCCAAGGTCAAATCTTCGGTGTCTGAACAAATCACTCAGGCGTACGCTAAGGGAATTTTGGAGAATTTGGACAAGCTTGGAATGGGGCTGGACACGGCGGCTAACGGCGCGTCAACTTTGCACGACGGATTAGGGCGATTGCAATCTGGCACGCAAACATACGTTGGCGGCGTGAAACAGTTGGCAGTAAACCAGCAATCCTTGGCTGGCGGACTGGCGCAACTCAGCGACGGTTCTCGTAAATTGCAGGCGGGATTGGGGCAATTGTCGAACAATTTACCGACCGAATCCCAGTTGTCGCAATTATCTAACGGCATGAAACAATTGCAATCGGGAATAAATCAGTTAAACGCCAGCGTGAGTAATCCATCGCCAGCGCTCATGGCTCAGCAAAACAAGGTAGAAACGGAAGCGCAAACTTTGGCGCAAACAATGCGAGCTTCGGAGTCCGACTTGTCGGCGGCGGGCGATACTTTGCGGGCTTTGAGCGCGCAAGTAGCCGCTTCTGGTAGCGATTCTACGACGATAAGTTTGCCGCAAATTAGCAATATTTATCAAGCATTAACAAAAACTCAGATAATTAGCGCGCAGATGGGGACGCTACGTGAAGATCTTCAAGCGCTAAAACAGCAACTATCAGCACAACAAACACAACTTCAGGCCGGAGTTTCTACATTGAATAACGGCGTGAATCAATTGACACCAAACGCAATTACCGCATTTAACGGCTATAACAGTGTGCGATTTGCAAACAATCAATTATTGGCGGGCTCGGCAAGCTTAACAAACGGCTTAAACGAAGCGAAATCGGGCAGTCAAAAATTGGCGAATGGCGCGAGTTTGTTAGAGAGTCGCTCGGGCGCGTTAATTGATGGAACTTCGCAACTAGCAAGCGGCGCGGATGCGCTGGCGAATAAATTGGCGGACGCCTCTAACCGCATAAAAATTCAACCAACTGGCACTACAACTCAGCAGCAAATTGCAAATCCAGTGAAGTCGGAGATGACCGAAAAGGGCAATGTTCCGAATTATGGCTACGCTTTGTCGCCGTATGTTTTGTCGCTAAGTTTGTTCGTTGGAGCAATTGTCCTGAACGTTATTTATCCGATCCGCAAAACTTTTTCTGAGCAAGAAAGTGCGATTCGTTGGTGGCTATCTAAAGCTTCGGTGGCTGGCGTGGCGGCCTTTATGCAAGCAACGATTTTGATGTTAGTGATGGTGTTTTTCTTAGGACTAACTCCAGAACATCCAGCGCATTTCATCGGGGCAATTTATCTGACGTCGTTTGCGTATATGTCGATTGTGTCGCTTTTGGTGATTGTTTTGGACAATCCAGGACGATTCCTAGCGATGGTTCTTTTGGTGCTTCAATTGGGCTCCAGCGAGGGAACGTTCCCAATCCAAACTGCCAACGGATTCTTCCAAGCAATTAATCCGCTAGTGCCGATGACTTACTCGATTCGCGCATTGCGCCAGGCTATTTCGGGTGGGCTAGATAACGCATTTTACGGCGGCAGTATGTGGGTTTTGGCTGGATTCTTGTTGGTGGCTAATTTATTGACAATCGGCTTCTTCGCTTATCGTGGCAAGCGTAAATTCGCACACACGTCGGTTGATGGCGACGATTAATTGACCTCTGTTATAAAACATTGTTCTTTGACAAAATATGAGCGGTTTGCTAATATAAGAGTACTAACTAGAGGAATTTACGTCAGTTCACCTCTATACCTGGTTTTTGAATTATATTGTAATAAAAAAGGAGTATAACAATATGGGTCAGCGGCGACTAGCAACACCGCAAAAAGACGACGCCAATAAGCGTCCGCAGTCAAAGAAAAGTAACAATGCAGTTTTGAATAGTACAACTACTCGTAAGGGTGAAGTTTTCCGAGCTCAGCGACGAACAAGCGAGAATGTTAATCTCAGGGCTTCACAGCACTTGATTGATATTCCAGTAAACAAGTCGGTTTATAACGGATACGGCGGCGAGCAATTTAGCGCCAAAATGCAACCAAAACCTGTTCGCGGTGGTCAGCCAAAGCTTCGGATTATTCCGATTGGTGGCGTGGGTGAAATGGGAATTGGTAAGAATATGAACGCCATCGAATATGATGATGAGATTATCATTGTAGATATGGGATTTCTGTTCCCAGGCAGTGATTATCCAGGCATCAACTACATCACGCCGGATATTACTTGGCTGGAAGAGAATAAATACAAGATTAAGGCGCATGTATTTACGCACGGGCATCTTGATCACATTGGTTCGTTCCGCCATTTTATTCATCGTATTCCAGCGCCAGTTTATGGCTCTAAGTTTACGATTGGCATGCTCGATCGAACGATGGACGATTCAGAAGTGGATTTCAAGCCAGATTATCGAGTGATGGATCCGCTGAGTCACGAAATTGTTCAAGTTTCTAAGCATTTCTCGGTCGAGTTGGTACGAGTTAACCACTCAATTCCTGATTCTACGGCGGTGATTATTCGAACTCCAATGGGCGTGATTGTCGATTCTGGTGACTGGCGATTCGAGGAAAGTCCAGTTGACGGCCAAAAGTTTGACCTTGAGCGACTTACGGAAGTGGCTTCAAAAGAAGGCATTTTGATGTTTATGAATGAATCGACCAACTGTGAATCGGCTGGTACGCACACGCACACGGAGTTTGATATCCAGTATTCCATCGGTCAGGTGATGGACAAGTTTAGTAATAGTCGAGTAATTTTAAGTTGTTTCTCGTCGCAGGTGCATCGCTTGCAATTAATTTTGGAAGAGGCACATAAGCACGGACGCAAGGTGGCGTTTGCTGGATTTTCGATGATTCAAAACCTGGAGGTGGCATTGCGTTCGGGGACGATTAAGATTCCTAAAGACACCATCATGAAGATGGAAGATATTGTTAAATTGCCAGATAACCAAATTGCCGTAGTTTGTACTGGCTCGCAGGGTGAATTTAACGCCGTCTTAAATCGCATGGCAACGGGCGCTCATAAATATATGAAAATTAAGGGCTCGGATGTCGTGGTGTTTAGCTCAAATCCAATTCCCGGCAATGAAAAAAGCGTGGTGCGAACGGTTGATGGTTTGATGCGCGAAGGTTCTGACGTTATTCAGAACGGTAAAACCCACTTGACGGGAATCGGTCCTCTGCACTTGTCAGGTCACGGCTATTATGACGATCATGTTAAATTGATTAATGCACTTAACCCAACTTACTACATGCCAATTCACGGTGAATTCCATATGTTGGTGCATAATGCTAGATTGGCGGAAAAGGAATGTGGAATTCCTCGCAAGAATATTTTTGTGTGCGATGCTGGAGATATTATTGAGATTGATATTGAAAGGCAAGCAAAGAAAGCTGGGCGAATTCATGTTGGCGGTGTGATGTATGATGATACTGGCGCGATTGTTTCTGAGGTTGTATTGAAAGATCGCATTCACATGTCGCAAGAGGGAATGTTTGTTGTGGTGCTGACCGTACAGCGTGGCACGGGACGATTATTGACTAGCCCAGACATTATTTCTCGCGGATTTATCTATTTGCGCGATTCTGAAGAATTGATGAATATGATTCGCCAATACTTGAAGCAAAAAGCGGCGCGCAGTTTTTCTGGCAAATATGATTTGGATGTGATCAAAAAAGAAATTAAAGATGAGATTACGCATATATTGTATGATCAGACTCGCCGAACACCAATTGTCATTCCGGTGATTAACGAAGTTGGTGGCTTGAAGTCTGTAAAGTCGGCAGCTGCGCCAGCTCATTCTGTTTCAAAATCGCCAGCGCGTGGTAAAAAACCTACCTCAGACGAGCCAAAAATGACCCTTCCAACTGCTCCACGCCGCCGTTTCCCGCAGCGCCAAGTGCCAGATACTGAAGCAAATGACACAAAAGCCAGAGAGCGACAGAACACACGTCCGTACTAGGTCTCTAGATTGATTTTACTGGTAAATTGTGCTATAATAAAAGCGTGTTAAATTGATTTTTACATCTGTTAATAAGTATAAAATCAGTGTATAATAAAAACGATTATGGCAAAAAAACGAAAGATCACGAAAAAATCCGCACCAGCCAAGCCGCAGCATAGTTTGCCGGCGGGTTTTTGGTCACAAGTTGGCGCGGTGATGCTTATTCTTTTGTCGCTACTACTCGTCGTGTCGTGGTTCGGTGTCGGTGGTCCGGTTCTGCAATGGATTGATATGGCGACCGTAAAAACTATTGGCTATACTGCGTACGCATTGCCGATACTACTGATTTATTTGGCGGTTGAGACTTTCCGAGCGGAAGAGAATCAATTACCCGCAGTGGTGAAATTTGCGGCAATTCTGGAAATTGTGTGGTTTTCTGGATTGTTTGGGTTAATGAAGACGGCTTCGCGTCCGAATTCTGGTGGATTTGTGGGCGACATATTAAACACGGCAACCTTGAAAATGGTAGATTCGGCAATTGCTGTGATTATTTATCTAGTTTTGGCGTTTATAACAGTTCTATTTATTACTCAAACGTCACCGTTTACAGTTTTCAGTAAACTTTGGGGGATGATCAAGAGTAATACCAAGGAGGATGATAATAATCGTTCTGTTATGAAGAAGGCGTCAATTGCTCAGCCGACGGAAGAAGAGAAAAAGACCGACCTGGGAGAAATTAAGCTGAACGCTGGTGTGCCAATAATTGATACAGCCAAAGAGAAAAAGAGCTTATTAAAGAAAGTAGAGAAGCCGGAAAAGGCCAATGAAGAACAGGCTTTGGTGGCAACTCGTGATCCGAATTGGGAGGCGCCAAGCTTGGATCTATTAGAGAAGAACGAAAGCGGTGCTGATGCTGGAGATACGCGCCAGAACGCCCAAATAATTCACGATACGCTAGCTGAATTTAATATTGAGGCAGCGATGGGCGACATTAATGTTGGTCCAAAAGTCACGCAATACACCCTAAGACCACCAAGTGGGGTTAAATTGACGCGAATTACGGCGCTGGAAACTAACATTGCGCTTAATTTGGCAGCACAAAGTTTAAGGATTGAGGCGCCAATTCCTGGTCAGCGAGCGGTTGGTATTGAGGTACCTAACCGTAAGGCTGCTGAAGTTCGCCTACGAAGTACTTTGTCGTCGAAACAGTGGGCTGCTGCTCGTGATCCTTTGAGCTTTGGAATTGGTAAAGATATATCTGGTCAAGTTGTTGTGGGCGAGCTGGGGAAGATGCCGCATTTGTTGATTGCTGGACAAACGGGTTCTGGTAAGTCTGTTATGATTAATACTTTGCTGTGTAGCTTGCTGTATCGCAACAGTCCGAGTGATATGAAGTTGATTTTGGTTGACCCGAAACAAGTTGAAATGGCGCCGTACGCCGATATTCCGCATCTTCTTACGCCGGTGATTAATGAGCCAGAGAAGACTATTTCAGCTTTGAAGTGGGCGGTGAATGAGATGGAGCGACGCTACAAATTGTTGGCGGGCGAGAAAATCCGTAACATTAAGGAATACAACAAGAGGCTGCAGTCGCGCGCTAAGAAGATTGCGATTGCTGATGAAAATGGCAATGTTCAGGAGCATGAAGATGGATCGATGCCGTATATCGTGATTGTGGTGGACGAGATGTCTGATCTTATGATGATGGCTAAAAAGGATGTTGAGACATTAATTGTTCGTTTGGCGCAGAAATCGCGAGCGGTGGGTATTCATTTGGTATTGGCAACGCAGCGTCCTAGCGTGAATGTTATTACCGGTTTGATTAAGGCGAACGTGCCGGCGCGAATTGCCTTTACGGTGGCTAGCCAGGTTGACAGTATTACAATCTTAGACCAATCTGGTGCTGAGAAATTATTGGGTCAAGGAGATATGCTATTTTACGTAACAAGCATGAGCAAGCCAAGGCGTATCCAAGGTGCTTGGGTGACAGATGATGAGGTGAATAAAATTGCCGATCATTTGCGCATGCAGATGGCTCCGCAATACAACGATGAAGTGGTGGCTCAGCCAGTTCAATTGGATGGCAAGGGTGGCGTCGTGATGGACTTATCTGAAGGTGGTGATGATAAGTTTAAGGATGCGGTTCGTGTAGTGGTTGAGCGTCGCAAGGCTTCAACGAGTATGCTACAGACACGCTTGGGAATTGGTTATCAGCGAGCAGCGCGAATTATTGAAGAGATGGAAGAGCGGGGGATTATCGGTCCACAGAATGGTTCTAAGCCACGTGATGTTTTGATTTCTAGTCCAGAAGAGCTTGATGAACTGTTGGCGGAATCGTGAAAAGATTGATCAAACATTATGAGCGAGTATTTTCTTGGTAACTATGACTTAGCTCCTGATCAGGAGACTCTTGTCGCTATAGTACAGGCGGCGGGTAAAGTTCTTGAGGAGAAGGGCGCTGAAGGCTTAGAGAATGGTCGCTATAGAATAGACGATAGTAGTGTTGCTGCGAACATTTTTACATATAAGCTATCGCCAGAAATAGTACATCATATTTTTTCAATTCCACTAGAAACTATTCGTGTTTCTTCGGGCGGTCATGCGGAGGGGTGCGAAATAGCCTATTTACCAGAATCTATGCTGGAAGGCGGTACGCAATGTTCCGCTGAATTAGGTTTGTACGTTACTGAGGTGGTGGGTCGTTCAGGTGGTTTACCGCCGCTTTATATAGAGCATAGCTGGAATATTAGAGGTTGGAAGGGGCAACATCTTGAGGGAGAGTATAAGGTCGAATATTCCGTAGATGGACAACGAATAAGTCCAAGTAATCTTGATCTAGAAAGTCTGGATTTGAGAAATCCTGAAGATGTCGGAAGATTAATCGACGACATAAGAAACAACGCTCGATCCCTCAGCGCTGACGATATAGACACTATCTATAAGCTCATTGACACGATATCGCAGAATGGGGTATAATATAGGCGAATATTAACCTAAGCTTGTGTGAGACAGCATAAGCATCCGTAAATGGATTCCAGAGGAGGAAACATGAACGAATACGAACTAACCGTTCTTATTCACCCGGATTTAGAGGCTAATCTAGATTCAGCGTTGGATAAGGTACGTGGTTTAATTACTACTAACGGTGGTGAAATTACCAAAGAAGATAACTGGGGCAAGAAAAAATTGGCCTACACAATCAAGCGTGAGGACTTTGCAGTTTACGTTTGTTTTGAGGTTAAATTGCCAGCACCAGCTTTGTTGAAGATTTCAAATACGCTTAAGATTACTGACGAAGTCTTGCGCTACCTATTGGTAAAAACTGATGAAAAAACTCGTCAAGCATTGAGCGAGCAAAAAGCGCGCAACGAAGAATCTGATTCAAGCGAATCAAGTAAATAAGCCTAACTGCCGTAAGGTAAAAGAGGGGATAGAATATGGCACGAAGTATCAATCAAGTGATTTTGTTGGGTAGATTGACACGCGATCCAGAACAGCGAACAACTGCTTCTGGCAAGAACGTAGTTAGTTTCAGCATTGCTGTTGATCGACAATCTCAAGACGATCAGGCTGACTTTTTCAATATTACAGCCTGGGATAAACTTGGTGATTTGGTAATGCAATATCTAAGCAAAGGTCGTCGGGTTTTAATCCAAGGACGACTGCGACAGGATAGCTGGGAAGATAAGGATACTGGTAAAAGACAGAGTCGAATTGAAGTTACTGCTTCGGACGTAACGTTCTTAGACGGTCCAAATGGCGACAATTCAGGTTCTGCAGCACCAAAGACTACTAAAAAAGAGGAAGTTGTAACGGAAATTGACGATAAGCCAATTGACCTAAGCGAGATTCCATTCTAATAAGGAGATTAAAATGGCACAATTGAAGAAAAATCCACCGATTATTTTTGACTATAAAGATGTAAAAACTTTGCAACGTTACATCAATGTTTACGGTCAAATCGAGCCAATCAGCAAGACTGGTTTGAGCGAAAAGCAACAGCGAAGCTTGGCGGTAGCAATTAAGCGTGCTCGCCACTTGGCTTTGTTGCCATTTGTTAGCAGCAACTAGAAACGTTTAATACGCAATATCTCGTTGCTATTACATATTTGGCAGCGAGATATTTTATTGGAAAGGAGAAAATATGTATCAGCCAACTGATTTGAAAAAAGGCGTAGTTTGTCAAATTGACGGCAAACCATATCGCGTCGTAGAATACGGCCAAAAAGTTATGGGTCGTGGCGGTTCGATTGTTAACGTGAAATTGAAAAACCTAATTGACGGAAGTGTTATTCCAAAGACTTTCAAGGGCCAAGAGCGAATCGAAGCTGCGGAAGTAAATAATAAAACTGCGCAATATTTGTATAACGACGGCGACAAGTTCTATTTCATGGATCCGACTAGCTTTGAGCAATTTGAGCTGGCTGCGGAAATCGTGGATGACGCTAGTAAATACCTGAAAGAAGGCGACGAATTAAGCCTTCAATTCTTCGACGGTCGAGTGATTAACGTTGAACTACCAAAGAATAAATATCTGGAAGTTACCTACACAGAAGATGTGGTTAAGGGTGATACGACTTCATCTGTGCTAAAAGATGCTACTTTGGAGACAGGGTTGGTTGTCAAAGTTCCAGCATTTATCAAGCAGGGTGATATTATTAGCGTTGACACATCAACTGGCGAATATCGCGAGCGAAAGAAATAATCCTATTTAATGAAACAGCGATTAGATAAATCTCTGGTCGAGCGTGGTTTGGCGACAACAAGATCTCAGGCGGATAATTTTATTCGCCTGGGCTATGTTTTTTTGAATAAGAAAATTGTCCAAAAATCAGGAACTATGGTATCTGATTCGGACGAGATAAAGCTCGAGAAGAAGGAAACTTATGTTTCGCGAGCCGGCTTAAAACTGGCAAGCGTAGCGGAGTATTTTCATCTTAATTTTCAGGATAAAACTGTTCTGGACATTGGCTCGAGTACGGGCGGATTTACTGACTATTCGTTGCGTCATGGCGCCAAAAAGGTATTTGCTGTTGATGTTGGAACGGATCAACTTCATCCAAGTTTGAGGCCGAATCCAAAAATTGTTCTTTACGAAAAGACCGATATTCGTGATTTTTATGCAGATGAAGCAATTGATATTATTGTGGGCGATGTGTCGTTTATATCTCTGAGGGAAATTTTGCCGCACGTGGCAGAAAATTTGATGAATACAAATACGATATTGGTTGCTATGGCAAAACCTCAATTTGAGGCGGGACGGCATCAGGTTAATAAGGGAATTATTAAAAACGATAAAGTTCGTCGACAAATTTTATCCGACTTTGAAGATTGGGCGAAAAAGTATTTTGTTATCTTAGATAAAAAAGATAGTGAAGTGGCAGGCAGTAAGGGCAATCTCGAGCGATTTTACAAATTGAAATTAGCTAAACGTTAAACCTAAATTCAACGACGTCATTTGGTTGCATAACGTAAGTTTTTCCTTCGGTGCGAATTTTGCCGTTTTCACGAGCCTTAACTTCTGATCCTGCAGCGACTAAATCGTTAAAATCGACAATTTGTGCGGCAATAAATCCGCGCTCAAAATCCGAATGAATAACGCCCGCGGCTTGCGGTGCAGTCCAGCCCTTGTGAATTGTCCAAGCGCGAACTTCTTTTTCGCCCGCAGTTAAGTAGCTTTGTAGTCCGAGCGTATCGTAGGCTGCGTGAATAAGTTTGGCGAGTCCAGTTTCCTTGACGCCGTAGCTTTCTAATAGCTCTTTGGCGTCATTCTCAGATAAGCCCTTCAATTCTTCCTCTAATTTTGCGCAGACAAAAACGGTTTTTGCGGGACTTACGAGTTCGGTCAATTGACTCTGTAGATCGGAATTGTTCAACCCTTCTTCGTCGACATTAAACGCGTAAATTACTGGTTTGGCGGTGAGTAAATGTAGGTCGGAAATTGCTTCAAAATCCACATCTGACAGCGCGGAAATTGGTACGCCTTTTTGCAGAGAGTCAATTAAAGACTGCAGATATTCAACTTTTTGGCGAGCTTTTGGATTTGCTTTGGCTTCTTTCTGAAGTTGAGGTAGGCGTTTTTCAAGAGTTTGCAAATCAGCCAGAATCAGCTCAGTATTGATAATATCAATATCCTTTTTTGGGTCGATTGGCGCTTCGTCGTGGCGCAAAATCTTTGAATTCTCAAATGCACGAACAACGTGAATAATTGCGTCACACTCTCTGATGTTGTGAAGAAACTTATTGCCCAAACCTTCACCTTTAGACGCGCCAGCAACCAGCCCCGCAATATCAACAAAAGTTACAGTGGCTGGAATAATTTTTTGCGCATGATAAAGATCGGCTAAAATTTGCAGGCGATTATCTGGTACGGGAACAATTCCCGTGTTCGGCTCAATTGTCGCAAACGGATAATTAGCCGCCAAAATGTCGTTATTTGTTAAAGCGTTAAAAAGTGTCGACTTGCCGACATTTGGTAAACCAACGATTCCAATAGATAAACTCATATATTTATTATATCATCTGCGTAATCTTTGATATAATTATAAGCATGAGAAGAAAATACTCATTGCCTAAGGTGGGCATGCTGGCAATAGTAGTGGCTTTAGCTATTTCGGTAACGGCTTTTTTTATCTATACATATGCGGCGCCAAGCTCGCCAAATTGGACGATAACTGGTAAATCCTGGGTTACGAAACATTTTAATCGGTCAGACACTAACAACTATGGATCTGGTTGGGTGGTTGCACCAGGTAGATTAAAAGACGTAAAGCCCGGAGACACGGTTGACTGGTGGCATAGTCTTTTTGTTAGCGGCGGAGCCACTGACTATGTTGTGACTGGTGTACAGCAAGATGTGTTCGATTTAAGCTCAAATCAGCCGATGGATAATGATATCAGTCTGAACGACAGGGGGGCTTGGCATAATGAAGATCCTCGATGGTTTAACGTTATGACAGATTGGAAGGATTATGCTTGGAAGCGAATGAACAATCCACCGGGTGTGGATTATCACACTACCACTATGGAGGCATTGAACGGAAAATCTAGATTAGAGGATGTTCGTGGTCCGCTTGGAGAAAATAAATTTATGTTTACGCGAGTTATTCGAAAAGAAGACATGGGCAAGCGTATATGTCAGCGTATATATTGGAGCAAGCGGAACTCTTTGCCGGTTTCGGGATGGGGTTATTCGCAGTATGCCTGTGTAGAGGTTCCATATGATTATAACGTAGAACCTTCGGTCAGTGTTAACTCGGATTATATTGACACAGAAAATGTTACGAAAATTGAGGGAATAAATGCCGGCTTGAATAATAAGGGCACGTCAAAAACTCAAAATTCTTCGTATGCACTTGCGCGATTTGTTGTCAGAGGGGCTGAAGTCTCGGAGCTTACGGGCAAGAGCGATGTGGTTTCATTGCCTGGTGGTACTGCTGATAGTGATTGGCCATGTGCAATTGTGCGACTGATTAAGGGACAATATAGAGATAGCTTAAATATTGATAGTGGCGCGTGTGGAAAAATTGTTCAAAACACTGGCAGTCAATTAAACACCGGTCAGACTCCAGTGGCTACAAATAAGATAGATGATCTGGGTAGGGATAGGGTTAAGCTAAGTGCTAACGACAGTCTATGTTATGTGGTTATGGTCAGTAATTACGACGGTTCGGCTCCTTCGACGGATTTTAAATACGCGGTTAAGTGTATCAGATCCTCAAAAAGACCGAAGGTTCAGGTTTGGGGTGGTGATATTAAGACAGATAAAGAGGTCATTACCAGCAGGACGTCAAACAATGTGAATGTCCCTGATGAGAATCTTAGTCGTATTGAGTTAGATAAGACTTCTATACGAGCAAAGGGGCTGTGGGGTACAGGTTTAGACGGGAACGGGAATAAGCTTGGTGATAAAGTGTTATTTAGTCCCGGTGAATATGGGTATAAGGGCGGTAATATGGAAGATAAACATTGGTCTATAGTGTGTGCTGAGGATCAATATGGCGGTAATGGAAATCAGAGGGCATATAAGAAGTCTACTGGAAAGCCAGATTATCTTCCGAGTTGTCATGGTGATGCGACTAACTTAAAAGACGACTATCAAGCAAGGACGATTGTAACGACACAGTGGCGCGCTCCTAGTGGAGACGATGTATTGCAGGACGGTTATATTACGTGTGAACCCGATTCCATGTATTATGACATAGTTGGTGACGCATCGCTCGTCTATAATCCTGATTATTGTAAGAGGGGCGTTTGGAGGACATCTGACTCTGCAAAATGGATTGGTATAAACAGCTTTGGTCGACATACGCATTCTAATAGTAAACCGGATCCGGCTCATCTAAATTGTCATGATAATTCTCGTCCTATAGTAGAGCTTATCCCGTGTTTGGATATGTATGTCTTTAGGCTGAAAGGTATCAATTTAGGAGGGTTAAAAGATGCTAAGAGTCTGGAGATTGGTTTTAGTGGAGCTGTAGATAACCTCGTTAAGGTGAAGATTAACGGTTATGAGATGAAAACGTTAGGTAACGACAATGGATCCAGACCTGAAGGAGTTCAGTATTTTGGTTGGGGTCTTCCGGGCTATGCTGGAAATTCTCGATTTACCGCTGAGACGCAGCCAGGCACTGTTCTATATGAGAATAATAACTTCATCGATATTTATATAAAATCTAATCCGTCACATATGGGACTGCTGATCGAGGATATAACGTTGGCGTATAAGATGGCTTATACAAATCAGAATGTGTACGGTTCTTGGGGTGAATATGGAATTATTGCTAATGGTAGGGCAGATTCGGCTTCGGGTGCTGGATTGTCATCATCGTTTAATGGTCGCTCGGGCGTGACGCCGCGTGACTATAACAAGCTGACTTTTGCCAATATTCCAAAGTACGGTAATTTCAGTAGCACCAGTTCAGTTCCAGATAATTTTACTTTACCGTCAATTCGCGGGGCGAGGGGTAATATCTCTGGCAATGTAGATGTGAATAGTCTAGCTTCGGGTGAATATAACGCTGGAAATGTAACCTTAACGGGGTCAAAATTAAGCGTAGGCAAGAGTATAGTCATAAAGTCCTCGGGCGTAGTCAGGATTTCGGGTGATTTGTTATACACAGATACGAATGATGTGCGCCAATTACCACAACTAATTATCTACGCGAAGAATATTATTATAGAGCCTTCGGTTGGGGAAGTGAATGCTTGGTTGATTACTCAGAAAGATGGATATGTTAGTACTTGTGGCGTGGTAATTAGCGATGTAGCTTGGCTGAGTGGTGTTTCTGATGTTTCTTGTGGCAAGCAATTGAAAATCAACGGGCCAATTAAAACTGGACGCTTGTTCTTGCGGCGAACGTACGGCGGAAAACATGCTTCATCTGCAAAGAATGATCCGAATATGCACCCTGGAACTCCAGCAGAAATCATCAATTTGAGGGCTGACACTTATATTTGGGCTTACAATAATTATCGAAACACTAGCGCGATTAGCACGATGAATGTTCGTGAACTGCCGCCAAGATATTAAAAGTTTGCAAATTAAAACGCTAATGTATATAATTATTATTAGTTATGAAATTAGCAAAAGGGTTGGGCGAATTCTTCGGACTGGACATCGATACGAATGCGGTGCGGGTGGTTCAATTGTCTCGTACTGGCACGGGATGGAGTTTGTCGCATTACGGTTATACGCCAGTTGATTCTAAGATAACGAGTGGCGACTCTCCAGAGTCTAAGCGACGCTTGGGCGAGGCTATTATGACTGCCGTTGGGCAAGCTGGAATTAAGACGTCCAATGTAGCTGTCGGCTTGCCGTCAAATAAGACGTTTTCTACCATTATTGATGTGCCAAAGGTTTCTGAGCAGGAATTGAAGGCGATGATGAAATATCAAATTGACCAATATATTCCAATGTCTTTGGATGAGGCAGAAGTTGACTGGGCTTTATTGGGTGATAGTTTGCATGCTCAGAATCAGTATGAGATTTTGCTGACAAGTACAGCGAAGTCTTACGCGGAAGAGCGTCTGGAGTTAGTTGAAAATCTCGGTTTCAATGTAATTGCTGAAGAGCCGAATGCTATTGCTATGGTTCGCTCTTTATCGACTACCGATTCTCAGGATGCACGTTTAATTATCAATATGGGTGAAAATTCAACAGATTTGGCGGTTGTCTACAACGGAGCACCGCGGCTTATTCGTATGATTCCAACTGGGCTTTCGTCTTTGGTTCGATCGGCGGTTCAGAATCTTAGTGTCCAGGAAGATCAAGCGCGTCAATTTATTTTGAAATTTGGTTTGGCGCCGGATAAATTAGATGGTCAAGTGCTAAGGGCTATTGATTCAACTCTCGACAATTTTTCTTCAGAGCTGGTGAAATCTATAAAGTTTTTCCAAACTCGATATCCAAGCGTAGCAGTTTCTGGAATTTTATTGTCAGGATTTGGCTCAGCTATTCCGCAACTTGATGGATATGTGATGAATAAAACCGGAGTCCAGTCAATTACCGCAGATCCGTGGCAGCGTGTTCAAGTTTCTCAGTCGGATCAACAGCAGTTGGCATCGATTGCTTCAGAATTTGCTATTGCCGTAGGGTTGGCACAAAGGAGTAATATATCATGATTGAGATAAATCTTCTCCCAAACGTTAAGCGCGAGCTATTAAAGACTCGGGCTATGCGTAATCGAGTTATTTCGATATCGTTCTTGGTGGGCGGTGCCTCGATTGCGGCAGTAGTTGTTTTGGCGTTGATTTTGGGTAGCCAGATTGCGGCCGAGGCGGTTCAGGGTGGAGTTATTAAAGATAGAAGCGATAAATTGATGGCGGTCGAGGATCTTAATAAGGTTGTAACGATTCAACATCAATTAACAAAGATCAATGAGCAACATTCTGGAAAGAAGATTAATTCAAGGGTCTTTGATGTTGTAACGGCGGTTAATCCGGTTGCACCAAATAATGTTAGTTTTTCGGATATAAAAGTTAATCCTGAGTCAAAAACTATTACTCTGGAGGGTAGCGCGGTTAATGGCTATAGTGCGTTAGAGACCTTAAAGAAAACCATCTTGAATACGAAGGTCCAGACTACTGACGGTGATAAAAGCTCCGAGGTTAGTCTGACTAAGGAGATAAAAGATGGCGATACTAGTTTTGGAGAGAACTCGGAAGGTAAAAAAGTGTTGCAATTCTCATTCTCGTTTGAATACGCGGAAGAATTATTGGCGCCTGCAAATAATGGCACAGTTTCCGTATTGACGCCGACTGGTAAGGTTGATGTAACAGATTCACGTCAGGGAATTCCGGATAGCTTGTTTAAGAGTAACTCGAAAAAACAGGAGAAGAAATAATGGCGACCGATAATAAAGAAGTTGCAATACGCAAGCGTCAACAGATTGATTCGTCAAAAAAGACTATGTTTATTTTTGTGGCTTCTGCGGCATTTTTGGCTGGAATTGCGCTTGTTGTGAGTATATTTTTGGTGCAGCAAATTGTATTTCATTCGAAGATTCTTCTGGAGAAGCAAAACACGATTTCTCGTCTAGATAAAAACTTGTCATCAGTTGATGAGTTGAAGAAGAATATCCGAGTTTTGGATACGAATACTGCACTTAACTCTATAAAATCAAGCAGCGAAAGTAATGCTCTTCAGACGATACTGGATGCGTTGCCAGATAATGCGAACGCCGACGCTCTTGGTGCTTCGTTGAAGAATAAATTTATTGACACGACTACTGGTGTGACTATTCAAAATTTGACCGTTGCTCAATCTGGATCTGATAGTGAAAGCTCTGAGTCGACATCTGAAAACGCCATATCATTTACTATGGAAGTGAGCGGTCCAGCTGAAAAATTGAAAGAATTGTTAACTAAGTTAGAGGCGTCTATTCGAGTCATTGACCTAAAGACCGTGGAAATCCAGCGAAATGAGGATAGATTAAGTTTGGTGGTTCGAGGTGTCGCTTATTACGAGCCAGCACAAACAATACAATTAGAGAATAAGGTGGTTAAGCCATGAAGAAAACAGACATAGCAATGGTAATATTGATCGCGGGTGTAGGTGTGGCAATCGGCTATATTGTCGCCTCTAACATCTCGTTCTTAAAAGTCCCAGAATCTGGCACAAAAGTACAGACTATTCGAGAAATATCACCTGACGTAGAAAAACCAAACCCAGCGATTTTTAATAATAATGCGATAAATCCAACTGTTGAAATATTCGTAGGTCAAGATGCAGCCAAATAGAGAAGGGGTGTAAATGGCTTTACTGACGGACGACATCCAAGATAAGTTGATCGAGCTGCTCGTAAACGAGGGGCTTATTGAGAAGTCTGTCATTGATGATGCCTTAAAGCGCGCCTCTGAGAGTGGCAAACCTCTGTTTAGTTTGCTTAGCGAAGAGGGGCTGCTTGATAATGAACTACTGGTTCATGGTGTGGCTCAAGTTTCGGGCGTGCCGTATGTCAATCTGTCGAATAGTGTTATTAGTCAGGATATTTTATCTCTATTACCGTCCGACGTTGCTGAGAGATTTATGGCTGTGCCGCTAGCCGAAGTTCAGAACCGACTAGCAGTGGCGATGATCGATGCGAATAATGTTCAAGCGGTGGACTATTTGTCGAATCGTATCCAGCGTCCGATAAAAGTGTTTATGGCTTCGGAAGAGAGTGTTCGTCATGTCTTAGATCAATATAAGACTGACTTGTCGTCTGTTAATGTGGCTGCACAGGCTTCGCAGGAAGAGTCTTTGTCGGAGGCTGGCAATATTAAAACAATTGTTCAGGATTCGCCAATATCACGAGCGTTGTCGACAATTTTGGAATACGCGGTAAAGAGTCACGCATCCGACGTGCATATTGAGCCATTAGAGAAGGCTTTGAAGATTCGTTGTCGTGTTGACGGTGTTTTGCGTGAAATAATGCAGCTCCCAAAGAGCATTGAGCCGGCGCTAGTTAGTCGTATTAAGATTCTTTCCAATCTGAAAATTGACGAGCATCGAATTCCTCAGGATGGTCAATTCGCGGTTAATGTCGCAGGTAAAGAGGTTGACCTTCGTATTGCTATCTCTCCAGTTGTCTGGGGCGAGCAAGTGGTTATTCGTCTGCTTGATAAGAGTGGAAGTTCTTTCAATTTGGAAGATATGGGCTACGCTGGGCGCGCATTAAGAACGATTCGCAAGGGAATTAAGCGACCAAATGGAATGATCTTGACGTCGGGTCCAACTGGTTCTGGTAAGTCAACGAGTTTGTACGCGTTGATTAAAGAGATTAAAGACGATACTGTGAATATTGTGACACTTGAAGATCCGGTTGAGTATAAAATGGATGGTGTCAATCAGATTCAGGTGAACGCGGAAGTTGGCTTGACGTTTGCTTCCGGATTGCGCTCAATTTTGCGTCAAGACCCAGACATTGTGATGGTTGGTGAGATTCGCGATAATGAAACAGCGAATTTGGCTATTCAAGCGGCTTTAACGGGACACTTGGTTTTCTCGACACTTCACACTAATTCCGCTGCTGGTGTATTGCCACGTTTGTTGGATATGGGAATCGAGCCGTTTCTTATTGCTAGCACGGTTAACACAATTATTGGTCAGCGTTTGGTGAGGCGAGTGGCGCGTCGTCGGGATATTTATCAATCGTCACCACTGGAAACGCAGGCAATTCGCGAGGCGGTTGGTGGATTATTGCCGCAAACAAGGGAGCAGGTCTCTCAATATGCGCAAGACCTGGGATATGAAAGCTTGCCGCTAGCGACGCAGACATCGTTTGCTTTGGCAAAAGGAAAAGATACGCCGCAAACTCCTCGCGGTTATGCTGGTCGAGCTGGTCTGTATGAGGTCATGGATATTACCGAAGAGATTCAGAATTTGATTGTTAAGCGCGCGACCTCAGCGGAAATTCAGCGAATGGCAATTCAACAAGGGATGATTACGATGCGTCAAGATGGTTATCTGAAGGCGTTAAACGGAATAACGACAATAGAAGAAGTTAATAGGGTAGCGGCGGATACCGCGTAAAAGGAGGAAACATGAATAATCAAGAATTGCGAATTGAGATTTTGCTGGAAGAAGTCGTTAAGAAGCGAGCTTCAGACCTTCATATTCAAGTTGGTTTGCCGCCAATGCTACGAATTGACGGTGCGCTTATGCCGGCCGCCGGAACTCAACCATTGGACGAGCCTGCAGTTGAGAGATTGGTATTTCAGATTCTTGATGAAGATCAGCGGCAGATTTTGCTAAAAGATAAGGAATTCGACTTTTCGTTTGCGTTCGGCACACTGGGACGATTCCGAGTTAACGCCTTCCATGAGCGTGGCAATTTGGCTGCAGCCCTACGTTTAATTCCAAATGAAATTAAGTCTGCATCTGAGCTGGGTATGCCGCCAGTTGTTAATACGTTTGCGGATTTCCCTCGCGGTTTAGTGTTGGTTACTGGCCCAACTGGTTCCGGCAAGTCAACAACTTTGGCGGCGCTGGTTGATAAGATCAATTCTGAGCGCTCACAGCATATTATTACCATTGAAGACCCTATCGAGTTTACTCACAAGTCGAAAAAATCAGTGGTAGTTCAGCGGGAAGTTCACTACGACACTTATTCATTCTCTGCGGCTTTGCGCTCGAGTCTTCGCCAAGACCCAGACGTTGTGCTGATTGGTGAGATGCGCGACCTCGAGACGATTTCAGCAGCGATTACGATTGCCGAAACTGGACACTTGGTGTTTGCAACGCTACACACGAACTCCGCAGCGCAATCAATTGACCGTATGATTGACGTGTTCCCGCCACACCAGCAACCACAGATTCGCGCTCAGCTCAGTAATATTTTGATGGCAATTTGTTCGCAGCGACTAGTTCCAGCTATCGGCGGCGGACGAGTTGTGGCGGCAGAGGTTTTGATTGCTAATCCAGCGGTGCGTAACATTATCCGCGAAGGTAAATCTCACCAGTTGGATGCCGTGATTCAGACTGGTGCTGACCAGGGAATGCAGACGATGGATCGAACTTTGGTCAATTTGGTGCAGAACGGTACGATTACGTATGATAGTGCTCGTGAATTTGCTGTCGATTTGACGGAATTCGAGAGGTTGATGAGGGGGTAATAAATGAAAAAGTACGATTACGAAGCCAGAGATAGCGCAAGTAACAAAATCGTTAAATCAGTTGTTCAGGCTGATAGCGAAAACGCCGCCGCAAAACTTTTGACGGCTCAGGGCTTTGTGCCGTTAAAAATTGAATTACAAGACGATAAAACAAATTTCTTTGCGAGGTTTTCTGGTAGAATCACTACTAAGGATAAGGTTGTGTTTACTCGTCAGCTAGCAACTCTTATTGGAGCAGGGCTACCTTTGGCGCAAAGTCTTCGAACAGTTCAGGAACAGACTACGAATAAGCGCATGCAGGAAATAGTCCAGGAAATTATCTCTGACGTTGAAGGCGGCAAATCCTTGTCTGATTCGTTCGCAAAGCACCCAGAAGCTTTTAATAAAGTTTATGTAGCTTTGGTATCGGCCGGCGAAACGTCAGGTACAATGGATGATTCGCTTAAGAGGTTAGCTGCTCAGCAGGAAAAAGAGGCTGCTATGATGAGTAAGATTAGGGGTGCTATGATGTATCCGTCAATTGTCTTGGTAGTGATTATCTTAGTTATCGGATTTATGTTATTTACAGTTGTTCCGCAAGTTGAGGGTCTGTATCGTGACTTAAATAAGGGGTTGCCATTTGTGACTCTTATGATGATTAAAGTGGCGAACTTTTTTAGTAGTCTTTGGTGGCTTGTTATATTAGCAATGATTATCGGCGGTTATTTCCTAGTACAATATTTGAAAACCGAGCCAGGAATTAAAGCTAAAGACACCTTTAAGCTTAATGTCCCGCTATTTAAAGGAATGTTCAGGAAGATGTACATGGCACGATTTGCTAGAACTGGACAGGTGCTTTTGAGTACTGGTGTGCCGATGCTTGACATGCTTCGTATTACGTCTGATGCTGTTAATAACGTGATTATTAGCGAAAGCATACTTCGTGCGTCAGATAAGGTGAAGGGCGGTAAGGCCTTGTCGGCTTCTTTATCTAATGAAGATTATTTTCTAGCAATGGTACCACAGATGATTAAAATTGGTGAGCAATCAGGTAAGATTGATGAGATGATGGGCAAGACCGCTCAAGTTTATGAAGATGAGCTTGATGAGGAAATTCGCGCCTTGTCGACGGCGATAGAGCCGGTTTTAATGGTCTTTTTGGCTATAGTTGCAGGTACGATGGTCGCGGCTATTTTGCTTCCAATCTATAGCTTGGTTGGCAATATCAATATTCGCTAGACTGACTTATATTTTTAGTGTATTATAAACGTAAGCATTTTTGCGTAAATATAGGTAAACCATAGAAAGGTGGGAAATCTAATGACAAAAAAAGATAATAAAAAAGGATTTACAATCATCGAGGTTGTGTTGGTCTTGGCTATTGCTGGACTTATCTTTGCGATGGTGTTTATCGCATTGCCAGCTTTGCAGCGTAGCCAGCGCGACCAGTCAAGGAAGAATGATGCTTCAACAGTTGCCGCAGCTATTACCAATTGGAATTCAGCTAATCGTAACGGTGGCACGTTTAGTGAAGAGTCTCTACGCAAGTATGTCGATAAGCTTGATCAATACGACAAATCTTCAGAATTAAAGGTTGCTACACCTGGTGCTTCAATGTCAGTAGCTAGTAACGAAATCAAGGTTATGCGAGGTAAGAAATGTCCTGCTAGCACGCCAGCTCCATCTGCTGACGATCCAGCAAACATAACTTTGGAAAACGGATCTTCACGCAATGCAGCAGTTGTAGTTCTATTGGAAAATAACGGTTCTCAAAAGCAATTGTATTGCCAGGACGTATAATCTATAGATAAATTACGAATCAGCCTCGGTATGGGGCTGATTTTTTTATGGTTTTTTGTTACCATAAGAAGTATGATTAAGTTTGTACTAGTGGGATTTTTAGGGGCTATTTTAGGCAGTTTCACCGGAGCGCAAATTTGGCGCTTGCGAGCTCGTCAATTGATGGAAGATAAAAAAGCCGGAGAAAAAGTTGACCAAAAGGAATTAAAGAAATTATCCCCATTGATAAAAAAAATTTCCAAAGATAGATCTCGTTGTTTGTCTTGCGGACATGAGCTTAAATGGTACGATTTGATTCCTGTGGTAAGTTGGGTCGCTGGATTGGGGCGATGCAGATATTGCAAAGCATTTATCGGTTGGATGGAAATCTTGCTAGAACTAGTGATGGCTGGATTGTTCGTCGCGTCTATAGTTTTTTGGCCGGGATCGTTAACGGATATCTGGCAAGTCGCGTTGCTGGTCTTGTGGTTGGCAAGTTTGGTGCTACTGGCGATTTTATTCGTCTATGACCTCAGATGGCTACTTCTTCCAGATGTAATTAATATTCCGTTTATCATTCTTGGTGCTATTTTTGCGGGAATAAAAGTATGTCTAGTTGGCGATTTTTCAAAAAGCTTGATGACGTTATTTGGGTCGATTGCGATTCTGAGCGGAATATATATGGTGCTATATTTATTCTCGAAATATCGTTACGGGGAAGACAAAACTTGGATCGGTTTTGGTGATGTTAAGCTTGGACTTGGATTGGGTTTGTTCTTAGGAAACTGGCTTTTGGCGTTTGCTGCGTTGTTCATCGCAAATCTTATCGGCACGCTTCTTGTCTTGCCGTCAATGATGCGAGGAAAATTGCAAGCAACTTCACGAATTTGCTTCGGTCCATTGCTTATCGTAGGGTTTTTACTCGCTTGGTTCTTTAGCCGACAAATTTTAGAGTGGGGCTTTCTTATTGTCTAAGTAAAAAGCGCTTATGTTATAATGGAGAAGTGATGGGCAATAAACAAAAAGGTTTTACTATAATTGAAGTGATTTTGTTTGTGGCTATTTCTGGTTTGCTGACCTCTATGCTGATGGTCGGCGTAAGCATGTCAATTAATCGCCAGCAATATCGCGATTCGGTGCAGTCTTATGCTGGTTTTTTGCGAAATGAGTACTCGAAGGTGGTCAATGTTGAGAATGAGCGATCTAAGGGTACTTGTCCAATTGAAGGTTCTGATGGTCGAGCTGAAACTCTACGCGGCCAATCTGATTGCGTGATCGTCGGTCGCTATATTACCACTGAAGGTTCTCTGGGCTCAACGGACGGCAATCTGTACAAAACTTATCCAGTTTATGCCTATAGGCCAGATAAGGGTAGTGCGTGGACTTATAAACGTGGCGCTGAGTCTGATAAATATATCGTTAATTGGCAAGCAAAAACTAGGTTTTCTAACCAAGCCAAAGATAGTGCGTATATTTCTATTTTGATGTACCGCCACCCAGAGACGGGGCAGTTGGATATTAGGACAGACACGAGTCGATTCGGTGACAATTTAACTGATTTCGTCAACAATAAAAATAGTGCTGGAGTTGTGCAATCTGCTGGCGAACAGCGTCAACAGAGGGAAATTTGTGTTTATGATGATGGCTGGATGCCGGGAGAGAGATTATCTATTTTTCTACGATCACACGCAGGTTCTGCAGATGCTGTAGTTGTGGGCAATGCGACAGGAGGCTGTGCTGATGCGTAAGTTTAACAGAGGCGACACACTTGTTGAAGTGTTGCTTGGAGTAACTATTTTTAGCCTAGTCTCCGTTATTGCATTAGAAACTATGAATCGCGGGATGGCTATTGCTCAGTATTCTTTAGAGACGACGTTGGTTCGTCAACAGGTTGATGCTCAGGCTGAAATGCTAAGATATGCGCATGATATGAAAAATGACACTTGGAAGAAATTGGTAGACAATAATTCGGTGAGCGTTTCTGCTGTTAATGACAATGAAGGAAACTTGGGTGTTGAAAAATGTCCTGATGATTTTTCTACGAAAGAGTTTGCATTGGCTGCGACGCCTTCGCTCGCTTCGAAGATTAGTATATTGAACAATCCTGGAGATTATAAAGCGGCAGAAACATACGCGCGGGTTGATAGCGATACTAAAAAAACGTATGGAGTATCAGTTAGATTGGTTAAGCCGAGTACGACCACTGGAAGTAGGGATAGCAATAAATATGATGCGTACATAAAAGCGTGCTGGATGCCTGTTGGTAGCAAAATGCCGGCGACTATTGGTACGATTGTGAGGCTGTATGATTCGGGGTTATAAAAAAGGATTTACACTTATCGAATTGATGCTCGCCATGAGTTTTATCTCTGTTCTTTTGTTGTCGATTGCGATGGTGGGTATTCAAGCGGGAAAAATGTATAGCAGAGGTATTGTGCTTCGTGATGTTAATCAAGCGGGGCGAGATATTTCAGATACGATTCGACGCGATTTTCTTCAGGCGAATGCCGAAAAGATTGACGGTACGGGATTGAGGGTACCGAATAATAGCAATTGGTCAACTGGTCGACTTTGTCTTGGCTCCCATTCTTATGTGTGGAATAATCCAAAGTATTTGGACGACCCTAGTCTGTTGGGCGGAAATAGTCTGTTTAAAGTTAACGGCAATCCAGTGAATTTGGTGCGTGTAGTTGATGCGGATAGCGGATTATGTAAAAAAGATGCTTCTGGCAAATATCCAGAAACCGTCGATCTTGCGAAATCGTCCAATTTGCTCAGGTCTATCAATAGCGGCGATGGTTCAATTGGTGTGCACGAAGTTACGTTAGAAAAGATTACATCGGATAATTCAAGAGAGGCACTATATAAATTGACCTTTACACTGGGGACGAGCAAGATGAGTGAGATAAGGAATTCTTCTTGTAAAGCTCCGACTGAAGATGATAGCAATTTTGAGTTCTGTGCTATAAATAAATTTGAGATGATTGTGAGGACAAATGGGTAAAAATGCGCGACAATCAGGTGCTGTATCTCTTTTTGCGGTCATATTTGGCGCGATGTTGCTGACTATTGTTACTATTGGGTTTATCAAGTTGATGATTATGGATCAGCGACAATCCTCAAATAATGATCTGTCGCAAAGTGCTTATGACGCGGCTTTGGCTGGGGTTGAGGATGCTAAGCGTGTAGTTCGTGCCGCCCAGACGGGCAATATTCAAGCGGCGGGAGTGCTAAATGGTCCAATTAATTGTAATATGGTCGCGGCATCTGGTGTTGTTGGAGGTAGCTCTTCTGGTGAAACTATTATTAAAACTGGTACAGATGCGGGTAGAAAATTTGATCAAGCGTATACTTGTGTAAAAATCACTATGAAATCTCAAGATTTTATATATAAGTCTATTGAGGAAAAATCTCAAATTGTGCCACTACGCGCAACTGGTTCATTCAACAAGATATCTATCGAATGGTATAGACGCGATGATGAGAGCAATTTGAATGGCGCCAACGCCGCTAACACTGAAATATCCACCTCTGGAGATTTGCCGACGAAAAACAACTGGAATGCCAATTCGCCACAATTGATGCGTGTGCAGCTTATTAACCCAGGCGCCACCTTTAATTTAGCGGCTTTAGATTCAACTGGTGTCACTTCTTTCTTACGACCGAACGTTTTAAGGTCAGACGTAGCAGGTCAGAGTGGTACTGCTGTTTCTGGTAAGATTTCTGATCATCCACGCGCAACTGACGGGAATGAACATAATAATGGAACAAGTGTGGTTTCTTGTAGCAAGACATTCAAGTTTTCTGGCGAATATTCGTGTAAAGCGGTGATTGATGTTGATGAGATTCCAGCTGGTAGCGAAACAGCATTCTTAAGGTTATTGCCTATATATAAAGGTGGCAGTGTGAAGATTTCTCTCCAGAAAACCGACGGAACGATTGTCAATTTTGATGGAGTTCAGCCAATTGTCGATTCCACGGGGCGGGCAAGTGATTTGTTTAGAAGAGTTGAGGCTCGATTGCAAATAGGAGATGATTTCGCATATCCTAATAATGCGGTTGAATTAAAGAATAGTCTATGTAAAGATTTCTCTGTATCTGGCGGCGGATCTGCTACCGCAGGTCGATGTAAGCCCATAAGCTAAGCTTCTGTGTCGCTATGAAATCGGTCGTGAATATCTTTCAGATGCTGGTCGGTAACGTGCGTATATACCTGTGTTGTTGATATATTGCTATGTCCCAGCATTGATTGGACTGAACGCAAGTCTGCACCGTTCATAAGTAGGTCGGTGGCAAAGCTATGGCGCATAGTGTGTGGGCTTACATGTTTTGTGATACCAGCTAATCTAGCATATTGACCAACCATTCTCTGAATGCTGCGCGCGCTTAACCTACGGTAGTCTCCGGAGGTGTTGGGAGTTGCGTGGCGTTTGCTATAGCTTAAAAATAGAGCGGGTAGATTATCTGTTCTAGCTTCCAGGTATGCCGATATGTGTTCGGCAGCACTTTTTGAAATAAAAACAGGGCGATCCTTTTGTCCTTTTCCTCGCACCATAAATTCGCGCCTCTTTAGGTTTATATGATCTCGGTTTAAATTGACTAATTCTGAAACACGCAGTCCGCTAGAAAATAGCAACTCAACAATTGCTCGATCTCTCAGTCCAGATTCCGTATCGGTTGGTATTTGATCGATCATACGTAAAATCTCGTCATATTGTAAAAAAGTCACTTGTTTACGGACTACTTTGGGTAATATAATTCTGTCGGCAGCTAGACTTTTGATATTACGACGAGAAAGGTAGGTTAATAGACCTCGCAGCGCAATAAGATGATAACTTTGAGTAATTAAAGACAGCTCTTCGCCAGTGTTGTCATTTTTATAACGGTTTAGCCAGAGGCGATACTGGCGTATTAGTTCTGATGTAATTTTATCAACATTTATATCGCCAGCAAAACCAATGAATCTCTCCAGGTATAGTTGATAATTTATGATGGTTTTTTGACTACGCCCACCTTCGACTTCTAGGTGCTCTAAAAAATCAGTTAAAGCTTCTGACATAAACATAATATTTATTCTATCGCTAATGAATATGTTTATCAAATTATTTATTTCTGCTACTATATTAGAGAATAATAAGCAGAGGAGTATTTATGGCAGAAAGTGAAAAAAACTACTGTGGCGTTGAGAGGACATTGATCGTCTTTAAGCCTGACGCAGTTCAACGAGGTATCGTTGGGGAAATTTTACAACGTTTTGAGCGAGTTGGTCTAAAAATAGTTGGTGTAAAAATGACATCACCATCTAGAGACCATTACTATGCTCATTACGAGGACATCGGTAAATTGGCTACTCGTCGAGGCGAGGATACTTTGAATATAACACTAGATATGATGATGGATGGTCCAGTTATAGCAATGGTATTAGAGGGTGTTGAAGCTGTTGCTGTTGTTAGGAAGATTGTTGGTCCAACGGAGCCTAAGTCGGCTGACATGGGAACAATTCGCGGTGATTACTCACACATTAGTTTTGGCTATGCAGATGAGTGTCAAAAGGGAGTTCCAAATTTAATTCACGCATCTGGCGATTCAGATGAGGCTGTTCGTGAGATCGAGCACTGGTTCAAGCCGGAAGAATTGGTAAATTATCACACATTAAGTGAAAAGTTTACTCGTTAAGCTAGTCTTTCCCGAGAGTTACCGTGGTATAATGGTTGTATGCCTCGGTAGCTCAACTGGATAGAGCAGATCCGTCCTAAGGATAAGGTTGTAGGTTCGACTCCTGCCCGGGGTACCATATATATGACAGAGCAAATTAAAGATAAGCAATTTGATGGGCAGCGTGACGGAGAGCAACTGTTGTTTGTGTTTCGTCGTCACATAATTGCTATGAGAAAAGGATTTTATCTGCTTCTAGGATCAATGACGCTTGGTTCATTGCCTTTTTTAATTTGGCAAGATAATTTGAACCTTTTATGGGTGTTTGTTGGCGGATTTATTTTTGGTTTAATGTTATTTTTCTATCATTTTTTGATGTGGTTTTATACTTACTATATTGTTACTGATCAGAGAATTCGTCAGATTACTCAACATGGATTTTTTGGCAAAGACGTCATTGAGCTGAAATTGTCAAAAATTCAGAATATTAGTTATAGTATTCCAGGGTTTAGTGGAGAAATGTTTAAGTTTGGTACAATAGTTATTCAAACTTTTGTTGGAGATCTTGTTATAAAAAACGTAGAACATCCAGATAAGATCTATAATAAACTACAAGACGCAGTGGAAATTTCGACAAAGAAGGAGGATATCAATGAAGAATCTATTGAACCGTAAAGATAAAAAACAGCCGAAGGAGCTACCTAAGAGGATTACAAACGATACAGTAGCTCAGCACCGTGAGAAGGTTTTGGCAGCTGGTCGTAAGCATAAATATCCCATCCAATACACTAAACGTCGATTGGTGTGGATAACGATGCTCGTTAGTGTTGTTATTCTGATTGTTTTCATTGCTCTTGGTTGGGCACAGTTATATGTCTGGAAAGATACAAGCGATATCGCATATAGGATAACTAAGATTTTACCTCTTCCTGTGGCTAATATTGACGGAGAAAATGCCGAGTATAGTGATTATCTTCTGTATCATCGTAGTTCATTGGCGGTATTGCAGTCTCAGGGGCAAGCAGATCAAAAGGACAAAGTTAAGTTCTATCAAAACCAGTCCATAAATAAGGCATTGGAGGTGGCATATGCCAAAAAGCTTGCGAGAGAAAATAATATTACGGTAGATGATAAAAAGGTTCAAGATCTTATCAAAAAACAGCAGGAATCTAGCAAGTTATCTCAGTCCGCTTATGAGTCTGTAGTGAAAGATAATCTTCATTGGTCAATGGATGAGCTAAAAACTGCTATGAAATATACTCTGCTAAAGCAGGAAGTATCTTTTAAGATTGATAAAACAGCCAATAACCTAGTGTCTGACATTAAGAAGAGGTTACAAGAGGGTAAATCCTTAAAGGACATTGCTACGGAAATGGGCGATAAGGTACAGTCGGTATTTGATCTATCCGTCTCTACGGATAATTCTGACGGAGGTCTAACGAAAGCGGCTATGTCATTAACAAGGGGTAAAATCTCAGGTCCTATAAAGACTCTTTCAGGTGACGGATATTATTTTGTGATGCTTAATAATATTGAAGGCAACACCGTAAATTACTCTTATGTAAAAGTTCCGCTGACTGAATTTAATAACCAGCTTAACTACTTAAAAAATAACAATAAAGTAAAATATTTCATTTCTATCGATAAATAAGCTATCTAGTTTGAAAAAACTCCTATTTTTGCTATAATTTCCTAAGGAGTTTGCCGTTGTAGCTCAGCTGGTAGAGCAGCTCATTCGTAACGAGCAGGTCGCTGGTTCAAGCCCAGTCAACGGCTCCATTTTATGAAAGACACTATAAAGAAATCGATAAAAATTGTTTTTAGCGACAGGACTGTGGTAACTCTTTTGATCGTTAATGCTGTTGTGGCTATTGTTGTATCTATATTTTTAGGATCATCAATAAAACATAGCGAGGCTCAGGTTATTACGCGCTACACTACGTATGGTGATGCGAATTTCTATAGGAGCCACTGGTCTAGTCTACTTAGTTATTTTGCTTTGGCGTTTATGATAGTTTTTGGTCACTCTGCGCTAAGTGTCAAGTTAATTTCATTAGAAAAACGAAGCTTGGCTATATTTCTTTTGTGGTTGACGTTGGGCATTTTAGCTATTTTAGCTATTTTAGCCTATTCTATAATTAAAATTGCATCGATAGGATAATACATGGACATTGAAATCCCACTTGGTAAACGAACAAAAAAATATCGTTTTCTTGAGATGCTTCCTGGGTTGCTAAGTTATGGCGCTATTGTTCTTCTGGTTATCTTATCCATAGTAAGTCCCGTTTTAGCATCAATTTATTTGTTAACTATAATACTAATTGCTTTTGTAAAAACAATAGCTATCAGCTATAGGATAGTTAATGGCCATAATAATATGGTAAAAGCTTCAAAAGTCGATTGGAATAAGCGGTTATCTGATTTGGAAAATCCGAAGGATGCGTATTCTATACTGAGAGATAATCAATCTAATGAGTTGTTATATCAACAACATGTAGACAACCTAAAATTTATGTCTGCTGCGGAAGATGGGTACTATCCTAAACCTAGTAATATTTACAACGCTCTTATTATGCCTGCATACAACGAGAGTATAGAAGTGATTGAGCCTGCTCTTAAATCGGTCTTAGATACTACATACGACAAGAAACGTCTGATTGTAGTTTTTGCGTACGAAGAGCGTGGTGGTGTTGATATTGATACAACGGCTAAAATACTGAAAAAGAAATACGGTAAGTACTTTCATTCTTTCCACACTGTAAAACATCCAAAAGATCTGCCAAATGAGGTAGTTGGTAAGGGTGGAAATATCACGTATGCAGGCAAGTGGCTGGAGCAATATTTACAACAGGAAGAAATAGCCTTTTCTGATGTTATTGTTACAACGATGGACTGTGATAATAAGCCGCATAAGTATTACTTTGATTATGTGACATATGAATATATTACTCATGAAGACAGAAAACATTTATCGTTCCAGCCAATATGTTTGTTCACTAATAATATATGGGATGTCCCTGCGCCGATGCGAGTAGTGGCGACAGGGAACTCATTCTGGAATATTATCAGCTCCATGCGCCCATATTCTTTGCGTAACTTTGCGTCACATTCGCAACCAATGAATGCTCTCGTTGAGATGAACTTTTGGAGTACGCGAACAATTGTTGAAGATGGCCACCAGTATTGGAGAAGCTATTTCTATTTTGATGGTAATTATGAAGTTGTGCCGATTTTTGTGCCGATTTATCAAGATGCAGTATTGGCTAATAGCTATAAAAAAACATTAAAAGCTCAGTTTATTCAGCTGCGCCGTTGGAGCTATGGAGCCTCAGATGTGGCGTATGTTGGCAACAACATATTTAATAAAAATAGGACGGTAAAATTTTGGCCCAGTCTGGCTAGGTTTGTGAGATTATTGGATGGTCATGTAACTCAGGCTTGTATTGCCCTAATTGTTGCTTTCGGTGGATGGGCCCCTCTTGTGCTGAATAGTGAAGCTGCACGCAGTGTCGCCGCCCATCAATTACCAGATACTGTTAGTTTAATACAGCAAGTAGCTATGATAAGTATTTTGGTATTGATTTTTGTATCGTTTAAGTTGTTGCCGCCTCGTCCAGAAAGATATAAGAAGAGCAGAAACACATTGATGGTTCTACAATGGTTCTTGATGCCTATTACTTCTATTGTATATAGCTCTTTGGCGTCATATAATGCACAAACTCATCTTTTGCTTGGTAAATATCTTGATAAGTTTGACGTGACAGAGAAGACTACTGTAGAGATGAATGATCAGAGTCGTGCTCAGAAGAATAAGAAAAAGAAGGACGGCCACGACGCCTCTTTCTCTGAGAGATAATAAGATTATGTTGTGCTGCATATTGCAGTGCAGCTATTTGGTCAAAATTCTGTAATGTTGAGTGGGTTATTTCGGCGATGTGCTGCGATGATATCGCGGGTTTGTTGTGTAGGTGTATTAATTTATCTTGTATAGTATTAGCCAAGTCATAGCTATATGAGCCTGCTAATTTTTCGTTATGATTAAAACTTCGCGCAATACTAAGTATCAGTTTTCCTATAGAAAAATTATTTTTCTTGCCATCTTGTGATGTGACAACGAGGAAAACCGCAGGCTTTTCATAGGTTGTAAAAGAATAACCGCATTGGTCACACATATGTCTGCGCCAGGTTGTTGGGTATTTTTTATTTTGACGAGAATTTGTTACGTGGGTTTTTCCGTGAAAACATTTTATGCATATCATATCAATATATTGACATACAACTATAAAAAAATCCAGTGGAAAAGTGCTGTGTAAAATAAAAATCGCCTCATTTTAGAGGCGATTACTTTATAAATCTGGTAACTTAATTAAGCATAGATCTTTCTTCGTTGATCTTCTTGTTGTATTCGTAGTGAATTTTGGTCTTGCTCAATAAAGAGCAGTGTTGTGGTTTCTTTGTGTCTAAACTAGGTGAGTCATGCTTACTCATACTTTAAATTCTAACATACTTATTAAATAAAGTCAAGGTCCGCATAGCAAACATGTAGGTTTGGTTATTTTTGTTGTATTAACTAATTCTATTAATAAAAAAGCCCCGTCTACTATGGACGAGGCTTATATGTCGTATCTGGTGGGCAATAGAGGATTCGAACCTCTCACCTCTTCAACGTCAATGAAGCGCTCTAGCCAAATGAGCTAATCGCCCAGATATAATAATATTATCATAACAGATGTCTACTATCAAGGAGCGTGGTATAATATTGGTATGAGTGAAGAAGAACTAAAATCTATGAGACACAGCCTGGCGCATATTATGGCGCAGGCTATTCAGCATTTATGGCCTCAGGCGAAATTCGGCGTGGGTCCAGCTATCGATAATGGTTTTTATTATGATATTTATCTTGACAACGGGACGATTTCTGAAGCTGATCTTCCGAAGATAGAAGAGGAGATGCGAAAGATCGTAGCGGCTGATTATCCGTTTGAGAAGCGCGATGTGTCGGTAGAAGAGGCTATTGATTGGGCTATAAAGGGAGATCGGTCATTTAAGGTGGAACTACTGAATGACCTCAAAAGATCCGGTACTACCGTTGCTAGCGAATTAGCTGGAGAAAAAATGGGATCTGTGTCTGATGGCGATAGTAAAGTCGAGACTGTTTCTTTGTATTCTCAGGGTGATTACACCGATTTGTGTAGGGGTGGACATGTGGACAGTACTGGAAAAGTTGGCGTATTCAAGCTTACTAAGACAGCTGGAGCATATTGGCGAGGCAATGAGAATAATCCACAAATGCAACGAATATATGGCGTAGCGTTTGCTACGCAGGAAGAGCTGGATGAATATCTGAATAGATTGGAAATTGCGAAACGGCTAGATCATCGCAAGTTAGGCAAGGAGCTTGATCTATATACGACCTCTCCTCTGGTAGGAATTGGTTTGCCTTTGTTTACTCCTCGCGGTACGATTTTACGAGATATAGTGGCTCAATATTCGAACCAGCTGAGACAGAAGTTTGGCTTTGAAAAGGTCTGGACTCCTCATATTACGAAAAAAGATCTATATGAAACATCGGGTCATTGGGCTAAGTTTGGAGAGGAGTTATTTTTAGTTAAGAGCCAGGAAACTAGTGACGAGATGGCTCTTAAGCCTATGAACTGTCCACATCATACGCAAATTTTTGCCTCACGACCGCGAAGCTATCGTGATATGCCGGTAAGGTACTTGGAGACGACAACAGATTATCGCGACGAAAAAACTGGCGAGCTGGGCGGATTGAATCGTGTGCGCTCATTAACGCAGGATGATAGCCATATATTTTGCCGTACTGATCAGATTGAGGATGAGATTAATAATTTATTATCTGCCGCTCGTGAGCTGTATGGATCAATCAATATGAAGCTTAGGGTCCGATTAAGTTATCGTGATGAATCCGATTCATATTTAGGTGACCTTAGTCTATGGGATTCAGCACAGAACCAGTTAAAATCTGCTGTTGAGAAAGTAGGCTTGGATTATTTTGAACAAGAGGGTGAGGCGGCATTTTATGGTCCAAAGATTGACTTTATGGCAACGGATGCAATCGGCCGTGAACACCAAGTTGCAACCGTACAGTTAGATTTCGTGCAGCCACAAAGGTTCGGTTTGGAGTATGTGGATACTGATGGTAATTTTACAACACCAGTTATGATACACTGTGCCTTATTGGGGTCGGTCGAGCGATTTTTGAGTGTATTTATAGAACACACTGGCGGATGGTTTCCGTTTTGGGCGGCTCCAGAACAGGTTCGTATTTTGACGATTAACGACACGGTGCTAGAGTATGTTGATAAAATAACAACCATATTATCGGGCATTACCCTCATGAAGCCAGTTAGATATAACGATGTAAGATTTACAATAGATTCTAGAAATGAATCATTAGGCAAGAAGATTAGGGAAGCTACCTCTATGAAGATACCTGTTCAACTTGTCGTAGGGCCAAAGGATATGGAAGCTGACGAGGTTAGTGTTCGCACGCAATCTGGCGAAGAAAAAATATCGTTGGAACAGCTTGCTGAGTATATAAAATCTTTGTAGGGTTGAGCTAATTGGATAGGTTTATAAAATTGGATAATGGTGTTGATGAAAATCATCTACCGCTAATTGTAATTATTGGTCCTACTGCTAGTGGCAAAACATCATTAGCCATACAATTAGCAAAGAAGTATAGAGGAGAGATAGTTTGCGCTGACAGTAGGACTGTCTATCGTGGTATGAATATCGGGACAGCTAAGCCTTCTTTGGGTGAACAGCAAGGAGTGCCTCATTGGGGTCTTGACTTAGTAGATCCAGGAGATTCTTTTAGTGCGTCACAATTTAAGGACTATGCCTGTCAAAAGATTAAAGAAGTCCGAAGTCGAGGAAATATTCCATTTCTTGTCGGTGGAACAGGGTTGTATATTGATTCTGTTATATTTGATTTTCAGTTTGGAGCTAAATACAGCAAAGAAAAGAGAGCTAACTTACAAGAAATGACGATATCTGAACTTCAACAATATTGCGTCAATCACGATGTGTCCTTGCCGGAGAATAGTAAAAATAAAAGATATCTAATTAGGGCTATTGAGCGAGCCGGTAAAAAGTCATCTGGATTGGAAGTGCCGTTGAGTAATACCATCGTTGTCGGAATTACTACAGATAAACAACTATTAAAACAGAGGATTACGGATAGAGCAAAAAAAATGTTCAAAGATGGTGTTGTAGAAGAGACAATAGAATTAGCTAATAGCGCCGGGTGGTGTAATGAGGCTATGACGGGCAATGTTTATCCTATTATTAAGAAATTAATCGAGAAAGAAATGGACGAAGATCAGGCTGTTCGGGAGTTTATTGTTAGCGACGTAAACTTAGTAAAACGTCAGCTGACGTGGTTTAGACGAAACCCATTTATTGAATGGGGAGATGCTCATTCATGTGAACAATATTTATCTCGAGTATTAGATAGTAAGTAAAAAATATGTTACAATTATAGTACAATGATTGATTCATTATTTGGTTCAAAAACTAGGGTAAAATTATTACATCTTTTTCTGAATAATCCAGAGAAGTCTTTTTACGTGAGAGAGATTACTAGAATGATTGATGAACAGATAAACTCCGTTCGTCGAGAGCTAGCTAATATGGTGTCTGTCGGTATAGTGCAACAGGATGCTATTGATAATAAGTTATACTATAGTGTAAATGAGGATTATCCGTATATTAAGCCGCTTGCAGCTATATTCTCAGATAAAAATACAGAAGGCAGCATGAGCGCTGCAAGTAGTGTTTCCTGGAAAGATTCTTTAGGGAGGATGAGAGGCTTAAGATTGGCTATTATTTCGGGAAAATTAGTGGTTGGATCAAGCTCTGCTGTTGATCTGCTATTGGTTGGTGATGATATGTCTGTCGTAACTATAAAAAATCTCGTTAAAAAAATCGAAAAAGATAGGAAAATAGAGATAAACTATGCTGTAATATCTTATGATGATTTCTACTATAGGATGAGTGTCAAGGATAGGTTTATAATGGATATCGTAAGAAACAAACACTCTGTACTAGTAGATACGGAAAATATAATGAGAAAGGAGCAGACATGTTTGAAATAGAGTATAAAGGAGCAAATGCTGTTATTATTACTACAAAGAAACTTCGTGTGGTATTTGATCCGAATTTAGAGATTGTCGGAGGAAAAAATGTTTCTGTGAATAATGACGTAGAAGTGGTTACGGAGGATCGGTTTTCTGTTGTGGATTCTACATCAAGACTACTATTTTCGGGTCCAGGTGAATATGAAGTCGGAGACATCTCATTGCTAGGAATTCCAGCGCGCCGACATATCGACGCTGCAGATGATGTTAAAAAATCTACAATATATAAAATTACGATTGGTGAAGCTAAGGGGGTGGTTGTTGGTAATATTGAGAATAAACTAACTGATGATCAGCTTGAAGATATAGGTGTTGTTGATTTTGCAATATTACCTGTCGGTGGAAATGGATATACGTTAGACGCAATGGGAGCAACTTCAATAATTCGTCAGTTAGACCCTAAGGTGGTGATCCCGGTGCATTATAGTGACGCTACTTTGCATTATGAAGTTCCGCAAGACGGTGTGGATGAGTTTGTAAAAAACCTAGGAGCTCCAGTTGTTGAGGCTGGCTCAAAGTGGAAGTTAAAGAAAATAACGGATCTGCCAGATAATTTAACAGTTGTTCAGATATCGAAAAGCTAGGGTCTTCTTGTTGAATTAAAAATAACTCCGATAATACAATCGGAGTTATTTTATTAAAATTTGATTTAGCGATTACTTATCGGCAGTTGCGCCCAAAATACCTTTTTTCTTCAGGGTGCGAATAGCTTTTGTACTTAAAGTCATGGTAATTTTTTGACCGTCAACGACAAAAGTTTTCTTCTGAAGGTTTGGTTTGAAGACGCGTTTAGTGCGGCGCAGGGAGAAGCTGACGTTGTTGCCATACTGCTTGCCTTTGCCTGTTAAATCACATCGTGATGCCATTTCCACTCTCTTTACTTTATTGTTAATAACAATCCTTATTATTGTAGCGGCATTTGTGTAATTAGTCAAGATCGTGTATTGATGCTATAATAACACTTATGATTTTAGAAATAATAGTAGTTTTGATTGTTATATTATTGTCTATGACTATTCACGAGGCTATGCACGCTTTTATAGGGTATGCACTGGGCGATAATACTGCAAAAGAAGAGGGAAGATTGACACTTAATCCCATAAGACATATCGATCCAGTGATGACTATTTTGCTTCCTTTGATTATGGTGATACTGCATGCTCCAGTTTTCGGAGGGGCTAAACCTGTTCCGTTTAATCCAAATAGAGTTCGTTTTGGCGATTGGGGGGCGGCTCTTGTTGCTCTTTCTGGCCCAATTACTAATTTAATAATAGCCTTTATTGCGTTTGGCGTCGGAGTGTTTAGTGGCGTTATTAATAATGCTGGGGCAGTACAGCCTACGATATTTGGACTGATTATTTCTACTGCCGTATCAGTGAATCTGGGTTTTTTTGTTTTTAACATGCTACCAATTCCGCCTCTGGACGGATCTAGAATATTATACGCCGTAGCTCCGGATGGCATCAGGGGTGTTATGCAAAAAATTGAGCAGAACGGCATTCTTCTAGTGATGATTATAGTTGTGCTGTTTTCTGATGTAATCGGGCAGGTTATGTCGGGCTGTATTCAGGCAATTTTGCGTGTATTTATGAACATATTTGGTGTATAATAGGAGCATACCCTGGATTTATCCGTGGGCGCGTATGATTTTCCTAACATCATATGATAGGGAGCTTTAATGATTTATTGTCGTGGCAATAAGTTGCGAGCACCCACCTTGCATTTATGCGGGGAATATCTAGCGCCCACAGACAAGTCTAGGGTTTAGTGCTATAATATATCATGTAGTCTGTTAGGCAATCGCTTAAGTTATACTTAAGAGGAAAGTCCGGGCAGCGAAGGATACGACAGTCGTTAACGGCGACCGGAGGCAACTCTAGGGAAAGTGCCACAGAAACGAAACTACCTTCGTATTTTATATACGAGGGAAAAGGTGAAACGAGTGGGGTAAGAGCCCACAGTCGTCTATGGCGACATAGACGAGAGGTAAACCCTGTCGGCTGCAAGGAGATTTGCAAATAGGATTATCCGTCCGCAGATCGATAACCGCTTGATTTGTTTGGCAACAAGCAAACTAGATAGATGATTGCTCTAGACAGAACCCGGCTTATAGGCAGACTATGAATAAAACACCCTGCATAATGTCAGGGTGTTTTATATTGGTAGATTTATCCTGTTATAGACTAGATTTTACTATTTCAGTGAAAGCTTTTGGCTCGTTAACTGCCAATTCTGCTAATATTTTTCTATCAATCTCAATGTTTTTAGATTTCATAGAAGCTATAAGTTTGCCGTAAGTTGTGCCTTCTTGTCGAGCAGCTGCATTGATTCGGGTGATCCATAGACCTCGTAGATCGCGCTTCTTGTTTCGGCGATCGCGGTAGGCATACTGCAGAGCTCTAATAACACCTTGTTTTGCAAGACGAAAACTTCTGGTGCGATTATGCTGCATTCCCTCAGCTGCTTTTAAGATTTTCTTGTGCTTAGCGCGTGCGGCAACTCCTCGTTTTACTCGCATAACTATACTCCCATTGCTCGACGGGCGTTCTTAGCCATCGAACCAGTTACTGTTGCTGTTGTGTTGATTGCGCGCTTACGACTTTTTGACTTTTTAGCCAACAAGTGGCCGCCAAATGCGCGCTGGCGGGTCAATTTTCCGGTGCTGGTCAGCTTGATACGCTTCGCAGTGCCTTTGTGGGTCTTTAGCTTTGGCATTATTTACTCCTTATTACTACGCTCAGATTGCGACCAGCCATCTGAGGTTTTTGCTCTAATATTGCATCCTCACTAAGGTGCTCCATGATTTTGTCAATCAATTCGTAGCCGATCTCTTTATGGGCCATTTCACGACCTTTATAGACCACTTGTATGCGGACTTTGTGTCCTCCCTCCAAAAACTTACGGATCTTCTTCAGCTTAACCTCTAGGTCTCCAGCTCCTATCTTTAGACCAAAGCGCATCTGCTTTAGGTCTCCAGATTTAGCTTGGCGCCGATTCTTCTGTTGATCCTTCATTTTTTGGTACTGGTACTTACCCCAGTCAATTATTTTAGCAACTGGCGGATTGGCTCCCGGTGATATTTCAACTAGGTCAAGATTCATGTCGTTGGCCTTACTTAAAGCCTCTTTAAGTGACATGATTCCTAGCTGCTCGCCATCAGGACCAATTATCCGCAGTTCTCTTGCACGGATTGCTCCGTTGATACGGATTGATTTATTAATCTCTGGCTCTCCTTTTTGAAGCAATTTTAGATTAACTCAGTTGCTATTGTAACAGAGATGTTCGTTATTTTCAAGGATAATAATTAACCTATGTTAATTTGTCTGTATTGTAGGCTTTCTGCTATATGTGGAATTTCTATGGATGTGGATCCTTCTAAATCTGCGATAGTGCGAGAAACTTTTATAACTTTAAAATAGCTGCGAGTGCTTAAATCTAGTTTTCTGGCTGCGTTCGTCAAGAAGATTTTTGCAGATTCTGAGATTGATGTAATTTTATCAACGTTAATACTTGGAATATCATTGTTGTATTTGTAACTACACTTATATCTGTCTCTCTGAATAGAGTAGGCTTTATGTATCTCAGATAAAAATGTCTCTTGTTGTGATTTTGTCGACACTTTATTATTCAATAATTTTTCATGGGGGACTCGTGAAACCGATACAGTTAGGTCTATTCGATCGAGTAGCGGCCCCGATAATCTTTTTTGGTAATTTAGAATCTGATTTTGTGAGCATACGCAAGTTTTTTCTGGGTCTCCAAGAAATCCACAAGGACAAGGATTCATTGTGGCTACTAATAAGAAATTGGCAGGGAAGTTGAATTTACCATTTGCACGACTGACGGTAATTTCGTGATCTTCTAGGGGTTGACGAAGTGATTCAAGCACAGTGCGTGGATATTCGAGTAACTCATCAAGAAATAGGACGCCTCTATGGGCTAAACTAATTTCTCCTGGCTGTACTTTTGATCCTCCGCCAATAATAGAGGCTCTACTTGCGGTGTGGTGCGGCGACCTGAATGGTCTATCTACTATGGGATTGTTTATTATAGTGTGTTCTCCAAGACTGTGAAGTTTTGTCACTTCTACTATCTCATCCTCTGATAGGGCTGGTAATAGATTCTTCAAAGATTTTGCTAACATAGTTTTTCCTGACCCTGGAGGGCCGGATAATAAAATATTATGTCTTCCGGCAACGGCTATTTGAATAGCTCTTTTTGCTTGCTCTTGTCCATAGATGTCATCGATGATTGGAGTGTTTTTATGATTGAGAGATATATTTTTTATTGATAATCTGTCTATTGGCTTAATAATCTTTTCTTTTTTGAGGTGTAAGAAGAGCGATTTTAGATTTTCTACCGGAAATACATCAACTCCAGTCACTAGCGCTGCCTGTTCGGCGTTTTGGGCTGGCACGTATACTGATTTAATTTTTTGGTTTTTAGCCACTTCGGCTGTAATAATTGCTGATCGTATTGGACGTAGGCTACCGTCTAGCGCTAGTTCTCCTGCAAAAATCGCATTACCTACGTCGCTTTGGTTGAGTACGCCGTTGATGCATAAGATAGATAAGGCGATAGGAAGATCGAAGTGAGATCCGTCTTTTGGTAACTCTGCCGGTGCTAGGTTGATGATTATTTTTCCTTTCGGAAAATCCAGGGAAGAGTTTTTTATTGCACTACGTACTCGATCTCTGGACTCATCGATGGCCTTATTGCCCATTCCGACAATTTGTAGACTAGGAAGTCCTTTTGACATATCTCCCTCAACTTCGATGATTTGTCCGCTAAATCCGTAGGGTGTAGCTGAAATAACTCTACTAATCATGAATCTATTAAAACATAAGCATGTAGATTTTTGAATGAGATCAGGGTATAATATGAATCGATATGTGGGGCTGATATAGCTTTCGACAATTGGACCTTATCACGACATTCTGCGAGCCGACGATACGCGTAAGTATATTTAGATGCAAACTTTGTTGCAAAAGCAAAGTCATTCGTAGCGAGCGCTTTCGCTCCTAAGATGGCCTTTGCGCCAATCGCTGCCTAATTTTTAGCGATCATCCTTGTATTGTGGCAACAGTCAATATCTAAGGGTGTTATATCTATGTTGCTTGCTATATATTTGGAAGTAGCGGATATATAGGACTTTTACTACGTAACGGAACTCGGTTTTCTTGGTTTATTTTAAATCCGAGTAGCGTTATTAAATAAATTTAGATAAGCCTATGCTCGTAGACGAATGTTGTGATACCAGTTGGACCCGGGGGCGGTACCCGGCAGCTCCACCAGATAGATTAGATTAAAAGTCAGCCTTATCGCTGACTTTATTTATGTCAAAGAGTAGAGTTTATTTTTAATATAGAAAAAAACAACCACCTGCGAGTAGTGGTTGTTTTCAAAAAAGTGGAGTTTTACAATTTCTTTTTATTTTTGGCCTCTGTATAACTTTTTTATTCAGAAGCTACCCCTATAATAAGCTATATAAATGCTTATGTCAACAATATTTTTGTAAAAAGTTGAGTAAAAAATACCACACATTTTATAATCTTCTTTCTAATTTTCTAAGGGCTTTTACTATGAAGTTATATGCCAGAGACTGGTGCTTGTTTGATTGCCTTTTATGTGTGCGACAAATTAAATTGTCGCACATTTTCTAGGACTCTTTTATTGAAGTATAAAAGGCAGCTTTATGTACTATGAATAAACTTTATATTTTCGTTTTGTAATTTTTAATAAAAACTGTTGTATAGCATTTTTGATGTATAAGATTTAATATGCATACTGATGTTTGGATGTTCTTGTAATAATATAAAAAATAATTTTGTTAAGTTTGCTATAACGCGACAATAAAAGTGAACAGAGTTTTATAAAGCGGGGAGTAAAGACTATTATTTTATCGCGGATTTGAATGTTAGACGTTGGTCTGATATTGACTGCACGAACCTATTTTTGTGGCAATGTTTGGATGACAGGTAACCATAGGTTCGTCGTGCAATTGGGCGGTCGCTAAATCGACGACATCTTCATTGAATGGTGTATGATCTGTGTTATATAATGCTCAAAAACGGCAAGATTGTTGTAAAATGCACAGATGGCTATAAAGTGATAAGAGAATAATTAACAGATGATAATTTTAACAACATTAAAAAATAGGTGAAAATTACAATATTTTTGGCCGAGTAATGGTTGACATCTAAATAGGGCTATGCTAATATAAGGTTAAGCTTTTAGAAAAACAAAAAAGCAAAAATACATTAACAATAAAATTTATATAAAGCCGCGTTTTTTACGTATAAATTGACGGACAGTTGGCTGCATGATTTTTATAATGACGCAGCCAATGCTCCGCCTTTACTTTGCAAATTGTAAAAGCGTTGAGCGCGCGGTTAGTACCGCATACATCCAGTTAATCCTCGTTAAAGGACTAGCGGTGAGAGTCCTGGATGTATGCAGAGGAACACTGCAAGGAATGCTCCTTAATTAAGGAGCGGTCAAATCGCCTCGAGCGGTAATAGGCAAGTAGCACCCGCGCCTAATAGTTATTTTTTATCGGCGGATGGTTTGTGTCTATACGCTATAGTATTATCGCTCAGGCTTCTTGTGTATAGTATGATGTGAGTATGGGGATGAAGATAATTAGTTTTATAGCGTTGGTTGCGTTGATTTTGATTGCGATTATTTTGAATGCAACAAACCCGAGTTCTGCTGGTCCGTTTGGGATTTTAGCGTTTTTTGTATGTTTGTATGTACTATTTATCTGTCTAACTTATGTAGTATTTTTAACATCGGAGCGAATAGCTGCGAAATTTTTTAACTTCAAGAATAGTCGCAATGAATCTAAGTATAAGACGTATTATTACTCTACTGTAATCTCTCTTGCTCCAGTTATTTATGTGGGTATGCAATCGATGGGCGATGTTGGGATCTTTGAGATATTATTACTTGGTGTGTTTGAGCTGCTGGCGTGTTTTTTTATACATAAAAGATACTAATCCCGTCCTGAATGTAGTCGTGTATTTTAAGTAGTTACGTGGTACAATATATTTATGAATCCCGAACTGCCACAAGTTAATAGGACCCCTGAGGTGCAGCCACAAAATATAGGTGGCGGTGAGTATAATGTAGAAAATACATCATTAAATCCTGAAGTCGGAAGAGAATCCGAGCAGTCACTTGGTGCTAGGGTTGAACAATATAACAATATCCCCGTGGCTTTGCCTGTTGATAATACTACAACAGTTCCTTTATCTCAATCTCAAAACGACGCTCAAAGTGCGAATCAGCCGGGGGTAGTAGCTGATGATGATACTCCTCTGGTGGCAGCGGATGAAGACTTGATAGAAAGAGAGTGGGTGGATAAAGTTAAAAAGATTATAGCTTTAACAAAAGATAATCCTTATGAGAGGAATAGAGTTATTGCACAGCTCCAGGCTGATTATTTAAAAAAACGATATAATAAGACTTTAGGTCAAAATGACGACGGTAGTAAGTAGGGTTTTATATGGGTGCGGGTCCTTTGATAGTTAGTTTTATCGCGATTGTTATTATAACCGCTGGTTCTGCGGTAGCTTTTGTGTTGTATCGTAACATGCTTAGGGAAGCCAAAAATTATGAACGAGGCTTGAAGATGGTGCCATTGCTTATACATTTGCCTCCGACAAGTGAAGATGTCAATAGTTCAAATCGAGATGAACGAGATTTAACCGAAGAGGTGCTGTCACAAGCCCAGGTGATGTACAATATTATCTCAAGTACGGCAACTAAAGGATTCAAAAGTAAAGTCTACGGTCAACGTCATATATCGTTTGAGATTGTTGCGCACGGTGGATTAGTCCACTATTATGCCGTTGTTCCGCTAGTGCTAGTTGATGTTATTCGTCAAGCTGTAGCGGCGGCATATCCTTCTGCTCGGCTAGAAGAGGTGTCTGATACTAATATATTCAGCAAGGTTGGCAAGATGAGCGGGACCATCGGCGGCGAATTCACCCTGAAAAAATCCTTTGTTTATCCAATATCTACTTATCAGGAGTCGAAAAGAGATGCTTCCAGGGCATTATTAAATGCTTTGTCTTCGGCGTCCAAGGAAGATGGAATAGGTGTGCAATTTTTACTACGTCCGGCGTATGACGGTTGGTCTAAGGCTTCAGAGTCTCATATTGATGGGATGAAGAAAAATAAGGGCAAAAAGAAGGGCTTTGGTGATGTTGCTCCTATGGATATTATGGAGGCTCTGTGGAAACCGCCAGAGAATAATGAAAAAGACGGTGGTTCTAGTTCTGAGGACAAGCAGCTAACATCTTTAGAGCAGGCGGAAGTGGATGCTATCAGCGAAAAGGCTCGCTATCCTGCGTATGAAGTTTTGGTGCGTGTTGTAATTTCGTCAAACACTGCGGCGCGCTCTCAAGTGTTGTTAAAAAATATAATAGCAGCCTTCTCGCTGTTTGACTCACCGCGCAATAATGGGTTTAAGTTCTCTTTAACTAGGAATGTTGAGGAAATGACAACAGCCTATATTATGAGGTTCTTTCCCCAAGAAACTCGTAGTAATATTCTCAACAGTGTAGAAATGGCAACGTTATTTCATTTGCCTGGAGCTAATGCAATTCCGACTTCACAGGTTAAAAGACAAATGTCCAAACAAGTTGATGGACCAACAGACGTTTTGGATGAGGGTTTGCTGATTGGCTATAACGAATTTCGAGGAGTCAAAAAACCTATTCGAATCGGAACAAAAGACCGTCGCCGCCACGTATATATTATTGGTCAAACAGGCGTTGGTAAATCTGTCTTGCAGGAAAATATGGCTTATCAGGATATGATGGATGGTCGGGGATTCGCCTTTATTGATCCGCACGGTGATTTGGTCGAATCTTTACTGGGTAAGGTTCCAAAAGAGCGTGTCGAGGATATTATCTACTTTAATCCTGCTGATATGACTAATCCAATTGGTCTGAATATGTTTGAGTTCGACACTCCAGACCAAAAAGACTTTTTGGTTCAAGAGGCGATTAATATGCTGTATGGTCTTTACGATCCGGGTCATACGGGAATTGTTGGTCCTCGCCTGGAGCATATTTTTAGGAACTGCGCCTTGCTACTGATGTCGGATCCTGCTGGTGGAACGTTTATTGACGTGCCGAAGTGTCTTATTGATCCTGAATTTGTGAAAAGCAAGCTTAAGTATGTGAAAGATCAGCAAGTTATTGATTTCTGGACAAAGGAATTTCCTGCGTCACAAAGGTCAAATGAGGCAGGTGAGGTTATTTCATGGGTCGTATCAAAGTTTGGTCCATTTATTTCCAACGATGCAATGCGCAATATCATTGGTCAGACCAAATCTGGATTTAATTTGCGTGAAATTATGGATAATAATAAGATTTTGCTGGTTAACTTGTCGAAAGGTAAGATGGGTGAACTTAACTCTAAGCTTTTGGGTATTATCTTTGTGATGAAGTTCCAGGCGGCAGCGATGTCTCGAGCGGACATTCCAGAGGATCAGCGAGTTGATTTCTCGTTGTATGTTGACGAGTTCCAGAATTTCGCCACTGACAGCTTTGAATCTATTTTGTCTGAGGCTCGTAAGTATAAATTGAGTCTTATTATGGGTAACCAGTTTATGACTCAGTTAACAGATAAGATACGAGAAGCTATTATTGGTAACGTCGGTACAGTTATTTCTGGGCGTATCGGTGTAACGGATGCCGAATTGATGGTTAAGAAGTTCCAGCCGACCTTCGATGTCGACGACTTGGCTAAATTGCCAAACTTCCAATCTATAACCTCTGTGATGATTAATAATGTGCCGTCTGCGCCGTTTAGTATGAATTGGATTCCTCCGATGGGGCAAGTTAATAATCAGCTGAGAGATGCGTTGGTAAGGCTATCTGCTGCTAAATACGGTAGACCACGAGCTGTTGTTGAGAAGGAGATATTTGACAGAATTAGGGGTAGTGTACAGCCAAAGACGGGTCCTTCTCAATTGGTGCCTTCTGCTAATCAAAAGGCACCTGGTGGGTCATCGTTCTTGGATGAATGGCTAGCGAAGAGGCAACAACTAGGAGGAAAGCCTGCTTCTAGCTCAACAGCTGTAAGACCAGCAAATTCGCAAGCTCCACAGGCTTCCTCACAAATACAGAATCCGCAAGGCCGCCCAGGGGCGGTTAATAATGCGCCTTCTAATATAAATAGCGTAAATGCTACGACTTCCAACCTTGGCAACAAACAACAAAGTCAATCCTCTGCGATAGATAGTGCTGTCGCCAATAAGCCAAATATGTCTATGACTACAGACAACAATCCTATCTCCTCTGTAAATGTAAAACCGAGCCAACCTGTGGTTAAGAATCGGCTCGATTTACGTAATGGTGATGATGACGATGGTGAAGTGATGATTAGCTTGAGATAAGATTCAACATCTATCTAGCTATTTTTCCTGTTGTTGATAAACCCTACTCGAGCGTATTCGATAACAGCGCCGATAGACCAGCCAGCTACAAACAAGATAATAGTTTCTGATCCTGATAATAGATATCCGTATCGTTTGGCGATAAAATACACAACGACAGAAGCTATTGCGCCTAAGGCGCCAGAGATGATTAAGTTAGGGCGGGCAACGGTATTGCCAATTGCGTCACTAGTCTTTTCGACGACTGGATTATGAATGACCTTGCTGAAAGCCCTGGATGGAGCTGATAGTTGGTCTTGTACATTTTCCAAAGTTTTCTTATACGAAGCTTCAATATCTTTTTTTGTAAGAGGCTTATCTTCTTTTATCTCTTTAGATTCTTTTTGTTCTTGTCGCTTTTCTTGACGGGCGGCAATTTCTATAGCCTCATGTTTAACGCTATTTTCATTTTCGGCATTTGATTTTTCTTTTTCAACCGCCTTTTCTAGAGATCTTTCGATTTCAGCAGCTTTTTCTTTGCTTAAATCTGCTAATTCTCTGGTGTCGACAGCATTCTCTACGGTAGATTTTAATTTTTCACTCATCTTCCCCCTCCTATAAAGTTCCTGCGGACATGTCTCGTCGAACGATTCTGACCTCTTTATTTAATTGACGTGATCGAGCGTAGAAGTATACGACCACGGCTGCAATAATTCCTGCGAACATCATATTCTCGCTGGCGCCAGTTTTTGGCAGTTGTGAAGTGGTTTGTTCAATAACTTTCGGTGCAGGGCAGTCGATCTTCGTACTTACCGTGTTGCCAAATGTGTTATCGATTCTACAATCATAAGACATTGGATTACTTTTACCGCTAGCCATCGCAGGGATACTATTCTTTATTTGGATGGTAAAGCTGCGCTTCTGGGTTTCTCCTGGTTTAATCTTAACTGCGCTCCAGACAAGCATCTTTGCGTTTCCACTACCTGTACTAGCACTCTTGTCGTCTGTCAATTTTCCACCTCCAGCATCGAATATGTCTGCGTATTCCAATAAATCGCTGACTTGGTCTTTGAATGTAAATTCTTCCTCTTTAAGACCTTTGTTTTTTACTGAAAGAGTGTAGGTAATTCGATCTCCAGATTTCGCAACTGCAGTTGTTGCATCAGCATTATTTTGGGTGAGATTAACTGCGGTTTTTGTCTGCACGAACGAGGCAGAACATCGACTATCGTTAATCCATATAGTAGAGTCGCCTGGACATGGTTGGCACTGAGGGTCGTCCTTTAACAATTTAGGGTTTTGAGGACACCTTGCTGGCTCTGGTATAGTAAATGTCTTTACGCAGGCGTCTGAGGTCTTGTCGCCTAGCGAGCTTTTTACCGTTAGAACAACTTTGTATGATCCTGGTGTTTTCTCTGTATAAGATACAATCTTATCGTTGCTTTCTATAGTTTTAACTAGGGTGTTTCCTCGATAAATACTGTATACATATTTTTGAATTGTAGCACCGTTGGCTGCACTTGCGTTGGCTGTAAGTTGGTAAGTGTCTCCATTATTCTTTATGTCTAGAGCGTTACATGTAGCTACTGGCTGTGGTGGAGTGGAGCAGTTTGGGTATGTGCCAACTTGACCAGTCGGACAATGGTGGTTTGGTGGTGCGAATTTTAAGATTAAGTTGCCACAGTTAAGCATAATTGCAAACCAGCCGGTCCCGGCTGAATATCCAACGAATGCTCTGTATGAGAAACTGCCCCAGAGGTTGTGAGGTCGATAGTAGAATGTGCGAGCCCCTCCTTGAGATGTGCGCACTATATATGAACCTTCACCTCTTGATGGTCCAAAATGAGGCGTAAGTCCCCAAGAATAAGTTCCCATGTTACTATTTAATGTCTGAAGATTTCCTGTTGCAGCTACTAGATCTGAGCGGCTAATACCAAGATGATCGTAGAGGTCGTGAATATTATTTGTGTTCGCGTCATAATGAGCCATCAATTGCTGACCACTAGAAATTCCGCCGTAAATTAGGTCGCTGGAATCTGCTGCATTGGCTGATTCTGGCGGCGAAAAAACAGTGAAAGATTGCACAATAAGCGCTAGGGCAGTTAAGATAAGTCCGATCTTTCGAGTAGCCTCTTCTTTACGTAAACGTTTCGCATAAAAGCCCAAACTGTGGATCATTGAAGGGCTGTATGGTAGACGCGAGATAATTTTTTTGAACATTTTGACCTCTTTTATTTTTGTTGTTATATAACTTTAATCTAACTTTAGCATAAGCAGGCTGAAAAAGTAAATAGTTTGAGAATATATCTATTTTGATGTATAATAAAGTTGTTGAAAAGAGCTGATAATTCAGATAATAGTGAGGGAGATATGGCTAAACAAACAAATGAACAATCTTATGATGGCTCACAAATCCAGGTCCTAGAGGGTCTTGAGCCGGTTCGTAAGCGTCCAGGAATGTACATCGGTAGTACGGGGTATGAGGGCGTACATCACTTGATTAAGGAGATCGCTGATAACTCAATTGACGAGGCAATTGCTGGTTATGCCACGAAGGTCGAAGTAACTTTGTTGAAGGATGGTGGTGTTCGAGTATCTGATGACGGTCGTGGTATTCCTGTTGATAAACACCCAAAGACAGGTAAGAGTACGTTAGAGACGGTATTAACAATCTTACATGCCGGTGGTAAGTTTGGCGGCGGCGGCTATAAGGTTTCGTCTGGACTTCACGGTGTTGGTTCTAGTGTTGTGAATGCATTGTCTACGCGGATGATTGCTGAAGTTAGAAAGAACGGTAAAATCTATCGCCAAGAATACGCAACAGGCGTGCCTCAGACAGAATTAGAAGTAGTCGGAAAGTCTAATGATTCTGGAACGACAATTACATTTTATCCAGACCCAACCATCTTTAAGGAGACGGTTAGTTTTGACTATAAATGGGTTGTTAATTATCTTCGTCATCAGGCGTATCTTACAAAAGGCATTCACACGTCGGTTATTGATGAGCGAACTGGCGAACGAAAAGCTTTCTACTTTGAGGGCGGTATTCAGAGCTATGTAAAAAACCTGAATATTGGCAAGGATGTTTTATCGGACGATATATTTTACGTCGAGAAGCAGGTTGAAGATTGTATGGTGGAAATTGCGGTTCAGTATAACGACACTTACGCTGAAGTGGTAAAGCCATTTGCCAATAACGTCTTAACTCCTGATGGCGGTACTCATTTGGTTGGTTTTCGAACAGCCCTCACGCGTGTAATTAATGATTATGCTCGTAAGAATAGTCTGCTGAAAGAAAAAGAGGATAATCTGACTGGTGATGACATCCGCGAAGGTTTGACGGCAGTTATTTTGGTGAAGTTGCCAGATCCTCAGTTTGAAGGTCAGACCAAAAATAAACTTGGTAATCCAGAGATGCGCCGCTATGTTGATCAGGTGATGAGCGAATATTTTGCGTATTACTTGGAGGAAAATCCAGCTACAGCTAAGAAGGTTGTCGGTAAGGCTACATTGGCGGCACGAGCTCGTAAGGCGGCAAGGGCCGCGCGCGACAACGTTATCCGCAAGGGAGCATTTGAAGGCTTAAACTTGCCATCTAAATTGACGGATTGCTCATCTCGCAACCGAAAGGATTGTGAATTATTTATTGTCGAGGGTAATTCGGCTGCGGGTTCTGCTAAGGATGGTCGAGATTCAACTATTCAGGCTGTTCTTCCTCTTCGCGGTAAGGTGTTGAATACGGAGCGTGCAAGATTTGATAAGATGTTTGCTAATGCTGAAATTGTTTCGTTGATTAAGGCTATGGGTGTTGGAATCGGCGACCAATTTGACATTAGCGGTATTCGTTACGACAAGATTATATTTATGACAGATGCCGATGTTGACGGTGCGCACATTTCTACGCTTTTGATGACATTCTTCTTCCGATACATGTCTGAAGTGATTGAAGCGGGTCACGTATATTTGGCGAAACCACCTCTGTTTGGACTAAGTAGAGGAACCGGCAGTAATCGTAAGATAGATTACGTTTATGATGAAGTAGCCCTCGAGCAAAAATTGAACGAAAAAATCAATGAGCGCAAGGCTGCTGGTGTAAAGATTGATGAAAATGCTGAGAAATTTAAGCAGGCAGGCTATACAGCACAGCAACGATTTAAGGGTCTTGGTGAGATGGATGCCGCTCAATTATGGGAAACGACTATGAATCCAGAAAATCGAACATTAGTGAAAGTTAATATTGAGGACGCAGAACGGGCAGATGCGATATTTACGAAGCTTATGGGTGATAGTGTAGAATTGAGGAAAAATTTTATTCAAACAAATGCCGCTAAGGTTAATGTGGAAGATTTGGACTTTTAAGGAGGAGATATGGCGGACAATGACAATAAAAATATAGTAGAACCAGAAATTCTGAACGAAGAGCCAGAAGTTCGCGGTATTGAAAAGTCGACAGTTGAGCGTGTTATGGAAGACTCCTTCCTTAAATACTCCATGTCGGTTATTATTGACCGTGCTTTGCCGGATGTTCGTGACGGATTGAAGCCTGTTAATCGTCGTATTTTGTATGCGATGAATAAGAATGGTTGGCGTGCTCCTCATGCTACAGTGAAGTCGGCAAAAATCGTCGGCGAAGTTATGGGTAACTACCACCCGCACGGCGACTCATCAATTTATGACGCTATGGTGAACTTGGCTCAACCTTGGAAGATGCGTTATACGCTGGTTGAAGGCCAGGGTAACTTCGGCTCTATGGATGGAGATGAGCCAGCGGCTTCTCGTTATACTGAGGCGCGAATGGATAAAATTGGCGGCGAGTTGCTGTCTGACATCGACAAAGAAACCGTTGATTTTCGTGATAACTTCGACGGAACAGAGAAAGAGCCAGTAGTTTTGCCGTCGGCCGTTCCAAATATTCTGTTGAACGGTCAGATGGGTATTGCTGTTGGTATGGCAACGAATATTCCGCCGCACAACCTTGGCGAGGTGGTTGACGCTACAGTTGCTCAAATAGATAATCCTGAAATTACGTTAGATGAACTGTTGACACACATTAAGGGCCCTGATTTTCCAACAGGTGCGGAAGTTTATGGTGGTGCGCCAATGCGTCAAGCATATGAAACTGGGCGTGGCTCGGTTACGATTCGTGCGGTTGCGTCGATTGAAGAGCGCAAAAATGGCCGTTACAGTATTATAATCACCGAAGTTCCATATGGTATGAGCAAGGAAGGCTTTGTTGATAAGGTTCGAGAACTTGTCCTTGCTAAAAAAATAACGCACATTGCTGATGCGCGAGATGAAAGTGCTCGCGGTAAGGTTCGAGTTGTCGTTGAATTGAAGAAAGATGCTTATCCAAAGAAGATTCTTAACCAATTGTATAAATTGACTGGACTACAGACGTCATTCCATTATAATGTCCTGGCTTTGGTCAATGGTATTCAGCCTAAAGTTATGGGTTTGAAAGAGATTTTGGCGGAGTTTATTAAGCATCGTCAAGGTGTTATTCGACGCAGGACTGAGTTTGAACTTCGAAAAGCTAAGGAACGAGCTCATATATTGGAAGGTCTGAAAATTGCGCTTGATCATATCGACGAGGTAATTAAGACGATCCGTGAAAGTTATGACGACGCCGACAAGCGTTTGATGGAGCGATTTGGTCTGTCGGAAATTCAAGCGGCCGCAATTTTGGCGATGCAACTACGACGATTGCAAGGGCTGGAGCGCGACAAGATTGAAGAAGAATTGAAGCAACTTCATGAACTGATTAAGAAGCTGGAAGCTATTTTGGCTGACGAGAACGAGATTTTGCGTGTTGTTAAGGAAGAATTGCTTGCTATGAAAGAAAAGTATGGCGATGAGCGACGCAGCAAGATTATTAATCACGAATTAGGAAAGTTCTCTGACGAGGAATTGATTCCAGAGGAAGAGTCGGTAATTCTACTTACAAGCGAAAATTACATCAAGCGAACCTTAGTAAGTGATTATCGTAGGCAAAATCGTGGCGGTAAAGGCAAGCGTGGTATGACGACTAAGGAAGAAGATGTCATTGATCAGGTTGTTCAGGCGAGCTCGCACGATTATCTGTTATTCTTCACCAACATGGGTAGGATTTTCCGACTGAAGGCTTACGAAGTACCAGCCGCCAGCCTAAGTGCGAAAGGTGTTGCCGCGGTTAACTTATTGCAACTTCAGCCAGAAGAGAAGATAACGGCAATTATCAAGCACGAAAAGAACGCCAACGAAGACGGATATCTGTTCATGGCGACAAAGAAGGGCACAGTTAAGAAGACTCCTGTGAAAGATTATGCCAATGTTCGTACGAATGGATTGATTGCTATTAAATTGGATGAGGGCGATGAACTGCGCTGGATAAAGAGAACGACTGGCGAGAATGATGTGATTATATCTACGTCTGCAGGACAAGCTATTCGCTTTAACGAGAAAGATACGCGCCCAATGGGTAGATCAGCTCGTGGTGTCCGTGGTGTAAGATTACGTCCAAATGACTCTGTTGTTGGTATGGATATCGTTACGGGTGACGACCAAACCTTGCTGGTGGTTAGCGAAAAAGGCTTCGGTAAACGTACAAAGGTGTCGAATTTCCCAAGTCATAAACGTGGCGGAGTCGGCATAAAAGCCGCAGTTGTAACTGCAAAAACTGGTCCGATTATCTCTGTGCAGACTATTGATCCAGAAATAACAGAGGCGTTATTAGTTTCTCAGAATGGTCAAACTATCCGCCTGGGCTTGAGTGATATTAAGCTACTCGGAAGGACAACTCAGGGTGTGACGATTATGCGTCTATCTGACGGCGACGCTGTTTCGTCGATCGGTTTGATGGCGGACCGTCCGCAGGATGAGGGTAATTAATAGTGAAAGTCTTGATAGTTCCAGTAATCGCATGGGCGATATCTCAAGGGTTGAAGCAAGTGTTTCATCTCATGGGGTGTAATCGTCGAGTGTTTAGTGGTGACACAAATCCAAAAATACTTCTATCCGGAGGTATGCCAAGCGCTCATAGTGCGATTGTCGTGTCGTTGGCAGTATTTCTGGGGATGCAAGACGGCTGGGATAGCTCCATATTTGGACTAGCTACTTGGCTGGCTATTATAGTGATGTATGATGCTATGATGGTTCGCTATTCGTCTGGAATGCAAGGTGAAACGCTTAATAAGTTAATTTCAGAGCAGGGTAGCAAGTTGAAAAAACTTCGCGTTGCTCATGGTCACACCCCTGTAGAAGTGGCGGCTGGGGCGGCTATTGGTATGGTTGTAGCTTCCGTTGTATTTTTCGCAACAAAATAATTGTGAAAATCTATTGACCTAGGCAATTATATACTGTAAGATTAGTAACAAGTCTGGTTGCTGGAGTGCGAGTTAAGCAACGATTTACAATCTGTAAAGCGAGGTAAATCATACTTCAGTCTGACTTAAGATGAACTTTAACAATTTGATTGTGCAATATCATCGTCAGTTTATATTTTTGTAGAGCCTTAATACTTTGATACAAAGTAGATTTTAACGGAGAGTTTGATCCTGGCTCAGGATGAATGCTGGCGGCGTGCCTAACACATGCAAGTCGAGCGGCAGCGAGTTTTACACTGAATTCTGGAAGCTTCTGGGTAATATAGAAGATTTATTCAAGAATTTTGTGTAAAATGTCGGCGAGCGGCGGACGGCTGAGTAACGCGTAGGAATTTGCCCCAAAGTGAGGAATAACTGCCCGAAAGGGTAGCTAATGCCGCATATGGTCTTCGGATTAAAGCCTTCGGGCGCTTTGGGAGAAGCCTGCGTTGGATTAGGTAGTTGGTAGGGTAATGGCCTACCAAGCCGACGATCCATAGCTGGTCTGAGAGGATGATCAGCCAGACTGGAACTGAGACACGGTCCAGACTCCTACGGGAGGCAGCAGTGAGGAATCTTCCACAATGGGCGAAAGCCTGATGGAGCAACGCCGCGTGAAGGATGAAGGCCTTCGGGTTGTAAACTTCTTTTATGAGTGAAGAATATGACGGTAACTCATGAATAAGCACCGGCTAACTACGTGCCAGCAGCCGCGGTCATACGTAGGGTGCAAGCATTATCCGGAGTGACTGGGCGTAAAGAGTTGCGTAGGCGGTTTAATAAGTGAATAGTGAAACCTGGTGGCTCAACCATACAGACTATTATTCAAACTGTTAAACTCGAGAATGGTAGAGGTAACTGGAATTTCTAGTGTAGGAGTGAAATCCGTAGATATTAGAAGGAACACCGATGGCGTAGGCAGGTTACTGGGCCATTTCTGACGCTAAGGCACGAAAGCGTGGGGAGCGAACCGGATTAGATACCCGGGTAGTCCACGCCGTAAACGATGGATACTAGCTGTTGGAGGTATCGACCCCTTCAGTAGCGAAGCTAACGCGTTAAGTATCCCGCCTGTGGAGTACGGCCGCAAGGCTAAAACATAAAGGAATTGACGGGGACCCGCACAAGCGGTGGATTATGTTCTTTAATTCGATGATAACCGAAGAACCTTACCAGGGCTTGACATCCAGGGAAGGTCTGCGAAAGTAGACTGTGCCTTTTGGAACCCTGTGACAGGTGATGCATGGCCGTCGTCAGCTCGTGTCGTGAGATGTTAGGTTAAGTCCTTCAACGAGCGCAACCCTTGTGAATAGTTGTATTTTTCTATTCAGACTGCCCCGGTAACGGGGAGGAAGGAGGGGATGATGTCAGGTCAGTATTTCCCTTACGTCCTGGGCTAGAAACGTAATACAATGGCTAGTACAATGCGCAGCGAAGCCGCGAGGTGAAGCAAATCGCATCAAAGCTAGTCCCAGTTCGGATTGTAGGCTGAAACTCGCCTGCATGAAGTCGGAATCGCTAGTAATCGCAAATCAGCAAGTTGCGGTGAATACGTTCCCGGGTCTTGTACACACCGCCCGTCAAACCATGAAAGTGACCAACACCCGAAGTCCGATTCGTCGGCCTAAGGTGGGGGGCATGATTGGGGTTAAGTCGTAACAAGGTATCCGTACCGGAAGGTGCGGATGGATTACCTCCTTTCTAGGGAGTAACGATGCCAATCTGTCGAGCAATCACAGATTGAGCTAGGTCGGTCTCGTAAATGTGTCGAGCTTACATATTTACAATAGTCCTCTCGAGGACGAGACAAAAGTTCAACCTTTCTCTACGATAAGCTGATTGATGAATTGCACAATCAAGTTGTTAAACGAAAAAGTCCCTCTATGAGGGGCTTTTTATATGGTAGATTTAATTAAATCTGATATTTTGGTAGAATTGCGATTATAAAAAATAGCCAACAATGTTTGGCTATTTATGTTTTTTTGCGGGCGCCTATTATAGTCCGCCGCCAAAAAGGGAGTTTAGAAGCCAGTTTAATGGGATAGTGTGTAGGCTGAGCATAATAGCGAATCCTACTCCGCATGTAACAAGTCCCCAAAATTTGAAACGGTCATAGCTACTTACGCCGCTTCCCAGATTGTCGGCTAATTTTTGATGGAAAATAACGACGATTCCACCAGCAATTAAGACCAAAATCCCAAAAAATAATGCACTAAAACTAAATTGATATAACATATTATTAATTATACACTTGTCAGAATTAAAAAGATACTGTACAATTAAAAGGTCTCGGCAATTTATGGGGACATAGCTCAGTTGGCTAGAGCACCTGCTTTGCAAGCAGGGGGTCCAGGGTTCGAGTCCCTGTGTCTCCACCATATGGGGTGAAGTGGGCTTACGTCCACGACACTCCACCAAGACTAATGAGGGCGATTAGCTCAGCTGGTTAGAGCGCGTCACTGATAATGACGAGGTCGGAGGTTCAAGTCCCTCATCGCCCACCATATTTTTAATATGGGCGCTTAGCTCAGTTGGCTAGAGCATCTCGTTTACACCGAGAGGGTCGGGGGTTCGAGTCCCTCAGCGCCCACCAATCATAGATGGTCAGGAATATTGCCGAACAGGCGATTTTTTATTTGCAAGTAACCTTGCTTAATAAAGCATAGATAGCTATACTCTTAGAATATGTATAAGCGTATTATCAAGCCAATATTATTCCTACTAACACCAGACTTTACTCATAAGTTAACTATTTTTTGCGGTCGTTTGGCGCAAGCATTCCCTCCTGCTAGGTGGGCTATTCGTAAATTATGGAACTTTCAGGATGAGTCGCTGCGGCAGGAAATTGATGGAGTTGTATTTAATAATCCAATAGGCTTGTCAGCGGGATTTGATAAAAACGTACAACTGTCACCTTTAATGGAGGATGTTGGATTTGGCTTTGCTTCTGGCGGATCTGTAACTATGGAGCCGAGAAGGGGTAATCTGCGACCATGGTTTCATCGATTGCCGAACACCAAATCTGTAGTTGTGTACGCTGGTATGCCAAATTATGGACTAGAGAAGATTAGCGACTATATTGAATTAAATAGACCTAAAGTTAAATCAATGCCAACGGTTGTGTCTGTGGCTGTTATTGCTGATAAATCCACGAAAGACGAATTTGGGCCAGTCGTTCCGGAAGAATATATAATTCGGGACGTAAAAAAAGCGGTTAGTTATATCGTAGAAAACAGCTTGGCTAGTGTTATAGAGATTAATATTTCTTGTCCGAATGCCGGCAAGGAGCCATTTATCTATGCTGATACGCTGGAGACTTTATTGAGCGAATTAGATTCTGTAGAGAGAAATGTTCCTTTCTGGGTTAAAATGCCACATTTGTATGATCTGAAGCAATTCGACTCGCTATTAAAGGTTATTGTTGAGCATAATATTCAGGGTGTAACGGTCGCTAATTTAATAAAGGATCGTGAGAGGGTAGATCTTAAAGATCCTTTGACTGATGACATTAGGGGTGGATTAAGCGGCGAACCTACTCGCGCACATAGCTTAGAATTGATTAAGCATACATATAAAAATTATGGAGATAAACTAACTATTATTGGTGTTGGCGGAGTTTTTTCGGCCGAAGATGCATACGCTAAGATTAAAGCGGGCGCTAGTCTAGTTGGGCTTATCACTGGGCTGTTTTTCGAAGGTCCGCAGCTAATTGGGCGAATGAATCGCGAGTTGCTTCAGCTGTTAAAAAATGATGGTTTTTCTAGTATTTCTGAGGCGATTGGCGCTGATTTTAATAAAAAGCAAAAAAAGTCGAAAAAACTTTGAAAAAACCCTTGCAAAAGAATCTCAGCTGCTGTATAGTTAATTACTAGTTAAGCGAATGTTCAAACGAACCTCTGGCAATACACTGCAAAACGTGCGAGGGCAGTGAGAAAACATCTGAGTGTAGATAGATTTGTCAATTTATTGACTTGTCGATTGTGCACTCAAATGTGTGAGGCACTGATCATTAACAATTTGAGAGTAAAAGAAATTGAGTTTTTAATTGACGGTATTAGTAATTGCAAAGTAGCAACTACTAGTTAAGTCAATGCATAAAAAGGTACTCAAGGGCGCTAAATGGATGCCTGGACGTATACTACCGATGAAGGACGTGGAAGACTGCGATAAGCTTCGGGAAGCTGTCAACAAGCTTTGATCCGGAGATCTCCGAATGGGGAAACCCAGCATGAGTCATGTCATGTTGCCACTTGCTGAACACATAGGCAAGCGAGCGGGAACCATCTGAACTGAAACATCTTAGTAGGATGAGGAAGAGAAAGTAAATAACGATTGCGAAAGTAGTGGCGAGCGAAATCGCAACAGCCCAAACCTTTTAAGTTTTTGCCTATTAATTTAGGCAAATAAGTTGATAGACGAATACTTATAAGGGGTTGTGATATTACATATGACCAAGTCAGAGAATTTGATTCATTCAAATAATCTGATTTGCGATAACTGGCTATCAACAGTTAGTAAGGTAAGAAATCGGCGTGGTTAGTAGAATAGTTTGAATGACTAGCCAAAGAACGTGAAAGCCGTGTATATGAAAACGACGCTGACCTTATGTATGTTTTATCGAGTAGGACGGGGCACGAGAAACCCTGTTTGAATCTGGCTGGACCACCAGCCAAGGCTAAATATAGTATACGATCGATAGTGAACTAGTACAGTGATGGAAAGGTGAAAAGAACCCCGGGAGGGGAGTGAAATAGATCCTGAAATTTAGTGCCTACAAGGAGTCGGAGCCGGCTTGTCCGGTGACGGCGTGCTTTTTGTAGAACGATCCAGCGAGTTAATTTTTACAGCGAGGTTAAGTCAATTGACGGAGCCACAGTGAAAGCGAGCCTGAATAGGGCGATTAAGTTGTAAGGATTAGACCCGAAACCGGGTGACCTAACCATGAGCAGGTTGAAGCCACTGTAACAGGTGGTGGAGGACCGAACCAGGATACGCAGCAAAGTGTTTGGATGACTTGTGGTTAGCGGTGAAATGCCAATCGAACTCGGAGATAGCTGGTTCTCCTCGAAATAGCTTTAGGGCTAGCGTCGTGTTAGTAGCACATGGGGGTAGAGCTCTGTAAAGGACTGGGGCGGGCAACTGTACCCACCCTTAACAAACTACGAATACCATGTGTGTAATCACGGCAGTTAGAACATCGGTGCTAAGATCGGTGCTCAAAAGGGAAACAGCCCAGACCATCATCTAAGGTCCCTAAATTAACGTTCAGTGGGAAACAAGGTGAGATTTCTTAAACAGCTAGGATGTTGGCTTAGAAGCAGCCATTCATTTAAAGAGTGCGTAACAGCTCACTAGTCAAGAGATCTTGCGTGGAAAATGTAACGGGGCTAAAACGTTATACCGAAGATATGGATTACACGCTAAGTACAAAGTTAAAGTTGTGCTACAATCAATTTATGGAAAATGAGATTTACATAGGTAGCGTTTATAAACACTATAAAGGCAATAAGTATGTTGTTGTAAGTATAGCTGTTCATACTGAGACGCTTGAAGAGCTTGTAGTTTATCGAGCCATTTATGGCGACGGAGAATTATGGGCTAGACCTAAGAAAATGTTTTTGGATAATACTGAAAAGAACGGAAAGATCATTCCAAGGTTTAAATTGATTAAGAAACTTTGATTTTGTTCTTAGTGTGTAGTGGTAGAGGAGCGTTCCTATCAGCAGTGAAGTCGAATCGGAAGGTTCGGTGGAGCGGTAGGAAGTGAGAATGCTGGAATGAGTAACCATAAGAGAGGTGAGAATCCTCTCGGCCGTAAGAGCAAGGTTTCCTGAGCCATGGTAATCATCTCAGGGTTAGTCGGGCCTAAGCCGAGGCGTAGAGCGTAGGCGATGGACATCAGGTTAATATTCCTGAACCGGTTAAGTTTTGTACACTGTTCACGGGGAAGTAATCGAAGCGGATTCATGGTTTATCCGTCCAACCGAGCGGGAACGCAAAGGGAGTGAAAGTGATTCTTCGGAGTCACGATTTTGGTGAAAGCCCTGGCTAGAAAAGCAGGTGTACGCGTGGACTTAGCCGCCCGTACCGCAAACCAACACAGGTGCTCGAGTCGAGTAGACTCAGGCTTACGAGCGAACCTTCGCTAAGGAACTCGGCAATACAGCGACCGTAACTTCGGGATAAGGTCTGCCCCCACTTCGGTGGATATCAGCCGCGTTCACTCAGTGAATATTAGGTTAAAGAGTACATTTTTAATCACAAAACGAATTTTCTGAGATAGAGCAAACGAATTGTTCTTTTGAACGCGAACCTCTGGCATCTAGCGATGTGGGGGCCGCAGCAAAAGAGCCCACGGAACTGTTTATCAAAAACACAGGTCTCTGCTAACACGAAAGTGGATGTATAGGGGCTGACTCCTGCCCAATGCTGGAAGGTTAAGGGGAGCGCTTCACGGTGCGAACTGAAGCCCTAGTCAATGGCGGCGGTAACTATAACCGTCCTAAGGTAGCGAAATTCCTTGTCAGGTAAGTTCTGACCCGCACGAATGGAGTAATCATGTGGGCACTGTCTCAGCGAAGGACTCGGTGAAAGTGCATTGGCGGTAAAGATGCCGTCTGTCCGTACCAGGACGAAAAGACCCCATGGAGCTTTACTACAGCTTTACATTGAATATGGTTTCAACATGTGTAGCATAGGTGGGAGACTTTGAAGCAGATACGCCAGTATTTGTGGAGTCACCAAGTGAAATACCACCCTTGTTGTGATTGTGTTCTCACGCTGACCGTTATCCGGTTAGCGGACCGTGTATGGTGGGTAGTTTAACTGGGGCGGTTGCCTCCTAAAGAGTAGCGGAGGCGTTCAAAGGTTGGCTAACTTCGGATGGAAATCGAAGTGATAGTGTATGCGCATAAGCCAGCTTGACTGTGAGGAGTACATTCCAATCAGAGACGAAAGTCGGAGCAAGTGATCCGCTGTACGTACATTTGTACATGAATGTGGGATCGACAGCGCAAACGGATAAAAGTTACCCTGGGGATAACAGGCTTATAGCGCCCAATAGTTCACATAGACGGCGCTGTTTGGCACCTCGATGTCGGCTCATCACATCCTGGAGGGGGAGCACCTTCCAAGGGTTCGGCTGTTCGCCGATTAAAGTGGTACGCGAGCTGGGTTCAGAACGTCGTGAGACAGTTCGGTTTATATCCGGTATGGACGATAGGAAACTTGAGAGGATCTACCCCTAGTACGAGAGGACCGGGGCGGACGCACCTCTGGTGTATCGATTGTGGCCACCTGCTGCATTGTCGAGTAGCTATGTGCGGACTAGATAAGCGCTGAAAGCATATTAAGCGCGAAACTAACCTCAAGATAAGGTTTCCCTATGAGGACACAGAAAGACTATCTGTTTGATAGGCGCAAGGTGGAAGTACAGTAATGTATGGAGCTAAAGCGTACTAATAGTCCCATTGCCTTTTTATGTCCTTGTCCGTGGAGTTTATACTTGCATAAACATTGCGGATAAGGTAGACTTAACTAGTAATTGGTGCTTTTCAAAAGTACCAGTCAATTAAAAATCAATTCCGTGCTGATGTTGGACATCGAAGAAAGGGGTTTGGCCCACCGTGGAGTATATACGGAACCAAGCGTCGTAACCCCCTCCTTCGGTGCCCATAGCGAGGAGGAAACACCTGTTCTCATTCCGAACACAGAAGTTAAGCTCCCCAGCGGCGATTATACTGCGAAAGTGGGAAACTAGCACGGTGCCGAATTATAAGAAAGCCATCCTAATAGGGTGGCTTTCTTCTTTGTCTTAAAACGTTTGTGGTATGTTTTGGCGGGTGATAGAATATAAGTATGTGTATAGTGTGCAGGGTGGCTACTGGCGGTATGGCGATTGCTGTTGCTCTAACGCCAACGATTAACATAACAGCACCCAATGAGAATAAGAGTGATGCGAAGAAGGTGATTAGTGCTAAAATTTTCTCTGAAATAAAATCTCCCTCTTCTTTATCAAACTTTAAAGCGCCAGACATTCAGATTCCAGATTGGCACTCCGCATCTCAATCGTCAAAAAGATCAAATTCTGGAGTGAAAAAAGAAGTCACATATACAATATCAACAAAGGGCAAGGTCCGATCAAACTTGTCTGAATTCTCGAAGCAGGTAAATGAAACCCTAAACGACAATCGAGGTTGGGCTCGTATGGGAGTTGTTTTTAAAGAGGTGAAAGAGGGTGGAAGTTTCAATTTAGTTCTGTCGCAAGCCGAATTAATGTCCTCGTTCTCATCAGGCTGTGATGCGGATTGGAGCTGTCGAGTCGGGTCTTCTGTCATTATCAATGATAATCGATGGTCTGGCGCGACTGCAGCGTGGAATAAAGCGGGTGGTGATATTCGTGATTATCGACATATGGTAATCAATCATGAAGTTGGACATTGGTTGGGGCATGGGCATTTGAATTGTTCTGGGGTTAATAATCCAGCGGCGGTTATGCAGCAGCAATCAATTGATTTACAGGGGTGTGTTTTTAATCCTTGGCCGCTTGATAGTGAATTATGGTCAACTACGCTGGGAATAGAACTATGAAATTGATAAAAAATCACCATACACTTAAATTAGCTATTGCCATGAGTTTTATAACGCTGATAATGATATTGGCATATGGATTTGTGAGCTGGAAATCTTGGGAAAACGTTCAAAGCGTAACAAAAAACACTAATGAGGTGGAGAGCTCGCTGTTTATTAATTTGCAAAAAGACAAATTATCCGCTGAAAAATTGAACGAATATTTGGTTGATTTAAAAAATAAACGCCAAAGCTGCGAGGTGGTATTTTTTATATCTTGGCAGAAGAACGTTAATGCTAGATTTAAAAAGTATTCAGAAGAATGCAATAAATCAGTAGAGAAGATGAACCGAACTATACAGAGTATAGAGAAGATTGTTAGCTTTATGGAGTTCGATAAGGAGTTGATCGGTGAAATACGTACGGTGTCAGATGAGTTATCGAAGACCAGGCAAAATGACTTTATTGCTATGGAGAAAATATGGACTGGCGCAAAGAAGAGGTTGGAATCCAGAGAAAACGAGGTTGACTTGCGTAAGTTAGCGATGAAGAGAATAGACGCTATTTTATTGGCTGTACGTGATCTGAAGTCGGCTAACGAAAAGAAAGACAGTGACCAGTTTACTATAGCCAGGGATAAATTTACCGTTGCTATTAACGCCTGGATTGGTTTGCAAAATGAACTAACACAAGAATCTCAGCTTAGGATAGATAATCTGTTAAGAGAGTTTTAGAATGACTCTATAATAAAAAATAGCCCCCCTGTGTGATGGGCTATTTTTCTTCTCGAATCTCGCAGAAAACGAGAATTTTTTGTGGTGGAACTCATAATCTCTAAAGCTCCAACAGGTGCCGTCAGTAACTGACTTTATTAGTATAGCTAACGCGTCAGTAAAATGCAATATTTTATTCACAATAAAAACTACTTATGTAAATATTGACAAAGCGTTAGTTATATGCTAGTATATAAACATAACACATATCATGTGTGATATATAAAGGTGAGGGTTTCCATTTAAATTTATGTGGAAATCTTTTTTAAAAATGGAGGAAAACCTTCCTATGGCAGGAACAAAGGCTGGCGGCTTAAAGGCTGCTCAAAAAAATCTAGCTCGTGATCCAGATTTTTATGCAAAAATCGGACGCAAGGGCGGTAAAAACGGTCGGACTGGTGGCTTTGCCGCAAATCCAGCTTTGGCTCGTATCGCTGGTGCTAAGGGCGGACGCATTTCACGCCGTACTAAGAAGACAGTACAAAAAATTGCAGAATAAGACCGCTCCAATCTCTTAAAATTAGCCTCCGTATGAGAGGCTTATTTTATTTGATATCTTTTAAGTTGGCAGGATTTCGCCTGATTTACGCGCCATTCTGAGTGGCAATTAATACACTTGTAAGATGAGGAATTGGTCTGTAATCCAACTGCACTACAGTGAGGACAAAGACTGCGTTTATGTAGCCAATCCCTGTAGCTATCTAAAGAATCTTGAATATTATCGTCGTCCATACTGATGGTTAATCTGTATTTTGGCGCCAAAGTATCAACGGCGTACTCCCAGGCGGATCTCTCCATTTCGATTAGCTGAATGTCGTGTTGATAATTTTTATGACCAAGTTTAGCATGGGCGATTTCGTGTAAAAGTTGCACTAAGTCTTCTTGCGAATCTAATTTTTCGTAATAGACTGTTTGTGAATTAGGGTTCCAGGAAAATACTTCACCCTCCTTGAATTGCAGTTCTGGAAAATCGTGTTCAATTTGAGGTAAGCTGACTGATGGCATTGTCGTAGCATCCGTATAATACAATTTCTTCTGGGTTAGGGGCACTGATTATTTTTGGTACAGATATGGCGGCGGGTAAGTTTTCTGCCAGGAGGCCGCTTAAAATATCTGAAAAATAGGATGTGAACACTCCCACGCTCCCGCCAATAACAACGACATCTGGTTGTGTAAAGGCAATGAGTGGTTGCAATCCAGCTTTTATCCTATTGGCGACCTCTTCCCAGATTTCCAGGGGGGTGTCTGATGATAATTCGCCAAAAATTCTCTGTAAAACTCTACCCGCAGTAATTTCTTCCCAAGTGGTAATCTTGCCATTGTAGTTCAAAGACATATGTCCGCCCTCGCAATCGCTAAGTTCTTTATGTAGATTTCCATTCAGGATTAGGGAAGTGCCAACGCCGGTTCCTAGAGTGATGTATAGACCGCATCTGGGAGTTTTGGGCAATCTGAGCATGCTTGCCAATCCTGCCATATTGGCGTCATTTGCAATAAATATTGGTATATTAGGAAAATATCGGGAAAGTAGCTCGCGGATAGGTTGATTTTTCCAACCGAGATTTTGACACCACACTGCCATGCCGTCTTTGACTACTCCTGGCAGAGCTACAGAAATTGCGTCAATTGGCTTATCGTTCGTAATCAGGTGAATTTGATCGGCAATGCGTTGAATGTATTGGTCTACGTTTTTAGGGGTGGGGAACTTGATGATACGCTTAGGATTTTTTTCCTCGTCAAAGCTGGCTACTAATGTTTTGGTCCCACCTGTGTCAACCGTAATAATCATATATTTATTATATCACCAGCTTTACTTATAAGAGGTCATTATGATATAATAAAGAAAATTTGAGTGGAGATATAATATGAAGCGAGTAAATCAGGCTGGGTCAATTGGAGTTTTTGTAGTAGTAGGCGCTATTTTAGTGGCTATATCTTTGGCTGTTCTTTACGGAATTAGGCAGAATAATTTGTCGCAAGATGGGTCGCCAATTTCTAGCGATTTGGTAGCATCAGAGAATAGCAATAAGAATTCACAAAACAACAGCACATCTCAGCAGTCCGCAGATCAAAAAACGAATAATCAATCAGGCGGAAGAGGTGAGGCTCGAACCGACGTGAAGACTGAAGAGTCGAAAAAGACAACTCCTACATCTGAATCTTCTCAGTCTCAACAATCGCCATCATCTACAACGCCAGCTCCTTCTACTCCTTCTAGGCAATCTGATAAAGGATTGCCAAAAACTGGACCAGAAGATGTAGCTGTTTCTGCAGTGGCTTTTGGTATTTTGGTGTTTTTAACAGTGGCTTATCAGCGATCTCGCTATCTTATCTAGCTTTGACTTCTATCTATCTGTTGTGATATAATTGTGATAATCTGTGGGGATATTTTTATTATGTCCCTGAAGAATAATATCAATTTTAAGGAAGGGGTCTTTAGAAGACTTATGGCAGATGCCAAAATTACAATGGATGACTTGCTGGCTCAAGCAGGTGATAGTGTTAAACAACTTACTGTCGGTGAAACAGTTGACGGTACTGTTTTATCAGTAAAGAAGCACGAAATTTTAATCGATTTAGGACCTTTGGGTGTTGGCTTGGTTCCACGCCGCGAAGTTAGCCTTTCAAAGAACTACAATGTTGGCGATTCAGTAATTGCTAGCGTAATTGATACCGAATTGGAAGACGGTTATTCGCTACTTTCATTGCGCAAGGCTGCGAAAGATCGTGGTTGGGATGAAGTTATGGCTAAATTGGAATCTGGTGAAATCATCACCGTTGTACCATACGACGCTAACCGTGGTGGACTTCTGGTCGAATACGAAGGTATTCGCGGATTCTTGCCAGTATCGCAATTGTCGGCTGAACACTATCCTCGTGTAGGCTCTAGTGACAAGGACGAAATCTTGCAACGATTGAACAGCTTGGTAAAGAAGGATATCAAGGCGCGAATCTTGGACGCTGACCGAAAAGCTAATAAATTGATTTTCTCTGAAAAAGAGGCGGTTAAAGAGGGTCTGGCGGAGCGATTCCAGAAGTTGGCAATCGGTGATACAGTTACAGGTGTTGTTACAGGTGTTGTTGACTTTGGCGTATTCGTTAACGTTGAAGGTATTGAAGGTTTGATTCACATCTCAGAAATTAGCTGGGAGCGTGTTAATAACCCATCTGACTACGTAAAAGTTGGTCAAACTATCGAAGCTAAGATCATTGCAATCGACAAAGAGCGCTTGAGTTTGAGTATGAAGCAATTGACTAAGGATCCATGGTTGGATGAAGTTGAGCAATTTAAGCCTGGCGAGAAAGTTGAGGGAACTGTAACTCGAATTACTCCATTTGGTGCATTCGTACAGTTGAGTCCAGCGGTTGAAGCTTTGGTTCACGTGTCAGAACTTGGCGGTGACGGTACTGATCCTGAAAAGGTATTTACGTTGAACGAGCGTAAAGAATTTACAGTTTTGGATATCGATAAGGAAAATCGTAAGATTTCTCTTTCGCTCGGCAAATCATCAAAGAAAAAATAATACAAATCCCCTGAAGCGTAGCTACGCCCAGAGGTGAGAGGAGCTTATTATGGCAGAAAAAATCGTCAATATTGCGGATTCGGTAACGGTTGGCGAGTTGGCCGAAACTCTGGGGTTGTCAGTAACTACGCTGATTGGTGAATTGTTTAAGAACGGAATCGCTGCGACAATTAATCAGCGACTAGATTTTGAGACTGCACAGATTATTGTTGAAGAATTGGGGCTGGATGTGCAGCTGAAACGGAAGACGGTTTCAGCAGAAATCCATCACCATGCGCACAAATTGTCAGATAAGGCAGTTCCTCGTCCGCCAATTGTGGCTGTGATGGGGCATGTTGACCACGGTAAAACGAGTTTGCTAGATGCGATTCTTGATAAGAAAACAGCGGCTAGTGAAGCTGGAGGAATTACTCAGCATATTAGCGCTTATCAAGCTCAGCGTAACGGACGGACTATCACTTTATTGGACACTCCAGGTCACGAGGCTTTTGCGGCGCTAAGGCAGCACGGAGCTACATTGACCGATGTGGTGATTATCGTGGTGGCGGCGGATGATGGAGTTAAGCCTCAGACTGTTGAAGCTATTCGATTTGCCAGGTCAGCTAACGCTAAAATTGTGGTGGCAATTAATAAGATTGATAAAGAGGCGGCTAATCCGCAACTAGTAAAGACTCAATTGGCGTCTGAACATGGCTTGAATCCTGAAGAATGGGGTGGCGACACTGTGATGGTTGAGGTTAGTGCAAAAACTGGTCAGAACTTAGACAAGCTTTTGGATATGGTTTTGTTGGTGGCGGATATGGAAGATTTACGTGCGGATGAAGATGTTCCTGCTGAAGGTTTGGTTATTGAGGCGCACATGGAAACTGGTCGTGGTGCCGTGGTTGGTTTATTGGTGGAAAATGGTCATTTGAGACCTGGTCATTATTTGGTTGCTGGGACGGCTTACGGGCGAGTCCGAACGCTTCAAGATTTCCGTGGTAAAACCGTTAAAGATGCCGGTCCAAGTATGCCAGTGAACATGACCGGATTTAAGGAATTGCCACAATTCGGTGATGGATTTGAGATTGCGAAGAGCGAAAAAGAAGCTCGCAATTTGGCGCAAAAGGCTAAAATTGAACAGGAGAGAATGGCAGCCACAACCAATGTTACTGGCGCAGATATTCTTAAGATGATGAATCGGAAACTTGATGCGGAAGAATTTAACGTAATCGTTAAGGCCGATGTTCAGGGTTCGGTAACGTCTGTGGTTGATAGTTTGAAGCTGATTGATACGAATGGCGAAGTTGAGCTCCATGTTGTTGGAACTGGTGTTGGCAATATTTCTGAGAACGATATTCATTTGGCGGTCGGTGAAAATACGGTGATTTATGGCTTTAATGTCGATTTGCCACCAGCAGTTAAGCGGTTGGCGGCGCGTGAACATGTGGAAGTGCGGATTTTTAAGGTAATTTATGAATTGTTGGATGACGCTAAGGCTTCAATGGAGGCTTTGTTGGCGCCAGAAATCGTTGAAACTGAAATTGGTGAGCTGGAAATTAAGGGTGTATTTAGGACGATGCGCGAAGAAGTGATTGCTGGCGGTGAAGTGAAGCGCGGTAAAGTCGCTAAGGACTTGCTGGCGCGCGTAAAGCGTGGCGGAGAGCAAATTGCTGAAGTGGAAGTTTCTTCTGTGCAACGTCAGCAACAAGAGGCAAAAGAGGTCTTTGAAGGCGAAATGTGTGGATTGAGCCTCAGGACGAAGAAAAAGATTACCTTAGAAATTGGCGACAAATTGGAGTTCTTTACTAGGGAATTAGTAAAGAAGACACTGGGGTAGACTGTCCTAAGTATTGACTTTTTTATGTATTTATGATAGTATCTTAGATATACATAAGTTTATTGCCATTCTGCGTGCAGAAGGCGAAAGGAAACCACCACAAAATGAGCAAAACACCCGAAGGACGTCCATCCAGTGCAGACGTCAAAAACAATTCCGAGAAGTTGTCTTCTGCGCTTAGAAGAATGGGTCGGGCTGCAGCGAAAGCGGCAAAAAAGACTTGGGAGACAATGATTGGCAGGGATTCTGGCGAGCAGGCTAAAAATACATCCGACACAATCGCTCCTGAGGCTCCTGTAGAATCGGGCGACACTAGTCCAATTGCTATGTCTGAGGAACAATTGGAAGGTCTGAGAAATACTCCTGAATATCCTGTTTATCCTAAATCTTCTCTCCCTAAATTTGTCACTAAACCAGACGGTCGTCAATATCCTGTTTATCCTGAACCTTCTTTCCCTGAATTTGTCACTACGCCAGACGGTAATCGATCTCCTGTAGAATCAGGCAATACACCTGCTGCTCTAATCGAGCCGCCTAAACCTACACCTGCTGCTCTAATCGAGCCGCCTGAACCTACACCTGCTGCTCTAATCGAGCCGCCTGAACCTACACCTGCTGCTCTAATCGAGCCGCCTGAACCTACACCTGATGAACTAGATAGAATTAAGTGGAACGACTATATGAGGGATGCGGCTGCTAAACGTTTTGTTCTTGTTCATCCGACGACTGAAGAGGATCTAAGGAAACTTGAGAGTTTTGGGGTAGATATTTACTCAAGATATAGTCCAGAAGTGGTTTCTAGATATAAAGATGAAAACGCAATAGACAAAGATATGTTTAGCACGACGATCCCTAACGTGGATAAACCAAAGAAGGATGATAATCCAGAAGGCTTAACACCATACGAACAGGCTATGCGAGATAAATATCTTGGTTATGAGCATGATGATGCTGAAAAAACCGAGATGAGCCCAGAAGAACATAAAGCTGCTGCTAACCTTAAAATCGCTAGGGAGAGGTTTGCTAAGGCTAGTATCGCCGTTGAATCACACTTCTTTAAGAAGTTCTTTGGTGGAAAGAAGCGCCAAGCTGAATTAGAAGCTGCTACGGAACAATTGAAGCAGTGCGAATTGAAATACATGAGTCTTAAGTTTGCTGATAAAATCGAAGCAGCAAAACAGGATCCAGAAAAGCAGGCTGAATTAGCAGCGGAAATGGCTCAAGCAGCGTTTGCAAGTATGCAAGAAACCTCAAGAATGACGACAGATAAGTATGACAACATGCTCGATGATCGTGGTAAATTTAAGAAAGCTGCGGCTAAAGTTGGTAAATGGTTTAATAAGGGTGGTAAGATTGCTCAGTGGCTGAAGTTGGGTGGTGCTGGTTTTGTGGTAGGTACTGCTACAGGAACCTTTGCTGGAATTGCTGGATGGCCTATTACGACGGCTGTCGGTATAGTAACGAAATTGGGAGTTGCTGGAGCAACAAAACAAGCTGTTCTGGAGGAGCATCGTGGCGAAGATCGCATAGCCGCTGATGACCGTCTTGAAACTATAGATCCTTCATTTGAGAAAGCTGTGGCCAACATGAAAATTGGCGATGCTATGGAGCGTGCAGTCAATGTATCAGTTGACAATCTTAAGGATGTGAGTATAGAGAGGCGGGATGCCCTGCGTAAGAAAGTAATATCATCATCAGGTAAGTATGTTGTTGGTTTTGTCTTGGGTGGTGTTGTTGGTAGTTTCATTAATGACTGGTGGGCTAACTCTGCACACGCTACTGGACCTGAGGGTAGTGCTGATACAACTCCACAATCTGGTGATGATCAAATACCACAGTCTGGCAACAAACCTCTTATAGATAACCCTGCTGCCAAAACAATCGGAAATAGTGTTAATCCAGATACGCCAAATTTTAGTTCTTACGACTATCCTTGGAACTGGGCTGCTGAGAAGTTTGGTGACGCAAACGCAATGGATCAACTTCATAATCTGGCTGATAAAGCCATGGCTGACGGTCATACCGTACAGTGGTTTGATGGCCCTGGCGGACCATGGCTGAAGGTTGACGAATCTAGTGCTACTGAGCACGTGTTGGGTGTATTGAGTAGATACGTTTAATAGATAAAATATAAAATAAACAAGGAGATAAAAAATGTTTGAAATTACTGACGAATTCTTAACACAGGCTGGTTTTGGATCACTACCCTCAGATAAGAAAGAGCAGATGAGGGAAGATGTAACTAACAGCGTCCAGGATAAGATCATAAGGAAGATTTTACTGGCTGTTGGTGAAGCGAAGCTGGATGAGTTTATGAAATTACTGGATGGCGACGATGTTCCCGCGGTGCTTAATTGGTGTGCAGATAATGGCATTGATTTAACAGAAATTGTTCAGTCGTCGATGAATGAGACGATGGCTGAATTGCAAAAATTATACAGTGATGCGCTTAATATGGTGCGTGGATAGTAATATCAAATAGTTACTGGTATAATTTAACCTAAGCATATAGACGAAAGAAAAGGAGGACTATGTTCCAACTGAATGAGGAATTTCTTAAAGAATTAGGACTGGATCAGTTGCCAGAAGAGCAGCGAAAGCCATTTTTGCAGCATATTTATGGCGAACTGGAATTACGAGTTGGCGAGCGCCTAAGCCAGGGTATGAGTGATGCGCAACTAGAGGAGTTTGCGGGAATTATCGATAAAACACCTGGTTCTGTGGATGATTTTTTGGCAAAGCACGCTCCAAATTATCAACAGGAGCCAATGCTTCAGAGAATGTCGCAAGCTTCAGGTTTGCCTATTGATGATCCGCGCTTGAAGGACGAATTTGCGGCTACTAAGTGGTTAGAGGTTAACCGCCCAGATTATCGTGACGTTGTGGCTGCAGTGATGGCTGACTTGAAAAAGGAAATTATAGCGAATAAAGACGCTATCTTGGGTTCAGCCCAAGCGTAATTTTATGCGGACGATAAAATAACCCCTCATGTGGGGTTATTTTTTATTTGTAGCCTCTTAGATAATCTTCAGCGGTCATTGTTTTTCCGCTGGGTGCGATGAGCTCGTCGATAATTAAATAGTTGCTATCGGAGAATTTTCTATCAAGATGAGAATTCGGAGTTTTGTCGCAATGGGATTTCGTGATGATGATATCTCGATCGTCGATTGTCATTCGACTACGCGGAAATCCGAGGTGTGCGCGGACGTGAGCTTCAGCCTCGGCGGCGGTCATACGTTCCGTATCGAGCCACGAATCGTCCTTGCTTAATAATTGGCAGTACGAAGCCTGAGAATCGTCCTGCGGTGTTGGTTGAAGATTTCCATTGATGATGTTTGGCAGGTTTTTTATTAGCAGAGAAGTGCCGTCGTGGAATAGTTTGTCGTATAATTCGAACTTTGTTTCTTTTCCAGTGAGTGATTGTTGAGTTTGGGCGTATATAGGGCCGGCATCCATTTTACTATCAAGTTGCATTATTGATACGCCAGTTTCGGTATCTCTGTTGACTATGGCTGATTCAATAGGTGAAGGCCCTCGATATTTTGGCAGTAAAGAAGGGTGGACATTGATAATTCCTGGTGTAAATAAGTCGATAATTGACTGGGGAATGATTTTTCCGTACGCAACCAAAACGCCCGTTACTGGCTGAAGTTGTTTTATGTAGTCGGTAATTTCACTGACTTTGTTTGGCTGCAAAACTGGAATATTGTGGGACTTGGCGAATGTTTTTACTGGAGGTTCAGTAAGTTTGTGTCCGCGACCGCGCTTGGTGTCGGGCTTGGTGATAACGCAAACAACGTTAAATCCCTCTTCAACGAGAGCTTCTAGGGTAACTAGACTGTAATTTTCAGTTCCAAAGAATACTATTTTCGGCGATGTCTTTATCATAATCTAGCGGTTGCAACTCGCCTTTCTCATCGAGCGTATAAAAAGCGTCTTTCTTGTCCTTAATATGGTCTATAAAAACTAATCCGTTACAGTGGTCTATCTCGTGCTGCAATACGCGCGCCAAAAATCCTTCGGCTTTAATTCGCACTTCTTCGCCGTCTAAATTCATGGCTTTTACGCGAATTTTACTATAGCGAGGAACTTTTCCGTAAATGCTTTTAACGCTTAAGCATCCCTCGAAGTCTTCGACAATTTCACCTTCATATTTCACGATTTCTGGATTGATAAGAGTGATGAATTCGCGAGTTGACTTTCTTTCAAAGTCGGCTCGAACAATCACGACACGTTCTAATTTGTCGACTTGCACAGCAGCCAGGGCGGCGCTAATTTCGTGAGGTCTGGAGTCCTCCCAGTCCAGTGCGGCTGCGGTCATTTCGTCTGCCAGCTTTATAACATCATTAGTAACAACGTGGATTTTCGATGATTTTTGGCGAAGATGTGGGTTTGGTAATGTGATGATATCGTCTTTTGTCATTGCTATAATTATACCAGAAATTACAGTAGACTTACAGGGTCAAGCTCGTACTGCCAGTGTGATGACGGCAGGAAGTTTAAGACGTCGAGAAGCTCTTGTCGTTTGGGACTTTTTACTACGATTTGCCATCGATATGTATCGCGGACGCGCTCATAAAAAGCGGGCGTTGGTCCAAAAACTTCAATGTTATCAAAATTGGATTTTAATAGTTCGGACAATTTTTTAGCGTTCCTTATGGCAGCAGCTTCGGTTTTATAAACGCAGGTTAGTTTTAATAAGTAAGTAAAAGGCGGAAAGTTGGTTTTTTGTCGTTGAGATATGGTTCTTTGATAAAATTCTGTATAGTTTTGAGAGAGTCCATTTGTGATGGATGGGTGGCTTGGCTGGTATGATTGGACGACGACTTCCGTTGGCGTGCTTGACCTGCCGACGCGGCCGACGACTTGGGCGAGCAATTGGAATGTTCGTTCGGGCGATGAATAGTCAGGAAGGGAAAGTCCGGTGTCAGCCTGAATGACTCCGACGACCGTTAAATGTGGCAAATTCAAACCTTTGGCGATAACTTGCGTGCCGATAATTATATCTATTTCGCCATTTTTCAGTTCATCGTAACGCTCGTCCACGGTAGCCTTCAAATCGGTGTCTTTATCAAATCGAGCAATTTTTTTGTTCGGGAATAACCTCTGTAATTCGTCTTCAATTCGCTTAGTTCCGATACCTTTATGAACGATATCGGCGTTTTTACATTCAGGGCAACTAGTAGGAACTTTGGTCGAAAAACCGCAAATGTGGCATGACAATTTATGACTATCCGCATGCAGGGTAAGTGGAATAAAACAGCGTGGACAGCCAGCCTGCCAACCGCAGTTATCGCATAATGTGATTGATGCTGTGCCGCGCCGATTGTGAAAAATAAGAACTTGCTCGTTTTTTGATAATGCTGTGTTTATAGATTTCAGAAGTGGGTCAGAGAGAAATTGATGTTGAGTAAAATTGTTGCGCTTTGTCATGTCGACCAGCGTCACGTTGGGGCGAACGGTGTTTGGTCTTGCTGGTTTTGTCATTGTAATGATTGGCGTGTTTGATTTTTTTGCAACGTAATAGTCGGCGACTGCTGGGGTGGCGCTACCTAGAATTAGTTTGCCGCGATGTTGATTTGTAAGAACTGAGGCGACGCGGAGGGCTGAATATCGAGGGGATTGCTCCTGCTTGAAGCTCGGTTCGTGACACTCATCAATCACCGCAAGTCCGAGCTGTTGCACAGGCATGAAAAGAGCAGATCGCGGGCCGATGATTACTACCGGATCGTTTGAGCTGATGACTCTTTTCCAGATTACATATCGTTGAGCTTCGGTTTGTTTGGAATGGGTGACTATGACATTTGGCAGATGAGCGGAAAATTCAGCAACTAGTTGCGAAGTTAGGGCGATTTCGGGGACTAAAATTATTGACGATCGCTCTTCTTTTAGGGATTGTTTGACGGCTTCTATGTACACTAAAGTTTTTCCTGAGCCAGTTACGCCGTGTAAAAGTACTGTTCCGGAATGGAAACTTTCGATGGTCTGGAGAGCTGCTTTTTGCTCATCTGTGAATACATTTTTTGTTCGACTTTCTACTGGATTAACTGAGGTGGACTGGTTAATTGAGCGACGTTTTTTGGATAATCCGCTGGGTAAAATTGCTTGCCAGACGGTCGCTTGGTGCGTAGCGTAATATTTACTCATCCATATGGCGGTTTGAACGAGTTCGATTGGCAAGGGGTATTCTTCAACGATTTTACTAATTGGCTTGACCTCGAAATCGGGCTGGCGAACTTCTTGTAGAACTACGCCAATAGCATTGATTTTGCCGATTTCTATAGCAACAATCATTCCGGTTGGTAGTCTTTTTTCCGAAGAATACGTAAACGAACTCGCGTCGGCGCGGACGATTCTTGTTGGCGAAACCAAATAGTAATGCATGTTCATATTATATCGCGAAAAAAATGCTAAAATAAGCATATGTATTTTGAGAGTCGTTCGCAGGCTGGGGCAATTCTGGCTGATCAAGTACTGGAAAAGTATCGCTACGAAAACTGCGCAGTGGTTGCAATTGGTGAAGGTGGCGTGCTGATTGGTGAGCAAATTGCAGTGAAGCTTCACTGTGTCCTCATGATGTTGTTGAGTGAGGGGATTGAGATTCCCGGGGAAAGTTTAAGCATTGGGGCGATGTCGCAGTCTGGGCAATTTACGTATAATAGTCAATTTTCTGACGGTGAAATTAATGAATACACTAGTGAATTTCACGGTTATCTGGAAGAGAAAAAGCGCGAGGCTCATCAGAAAATGAATAGGCTTTTGGGCGATGGTGGAATTATTGATAAGGATATGCTGAAGGATCGGGTGGTGATTTTAGCAAGTGATGGTTTTGGCGATGATTTATCGGTTTTGGACGTGGCTTTGAGTTTTCTGAAGTCAGTTCGGATTGAGAAATTGGTGATTGCGGTGCCGTTTTGTGGTGTGGCGGCGGTGGATAAATTGCATATGACGGTTGATGAAATGCATATCTTGGATGTGAAGGAGAATTTTATGGGATTAAATCATTATTATGAAGATAATACATTGCCGTCCAAAGAGGAAACGATAGCGAAAATTAATCAGGTTATTTTGAATTGGAAGTAAAAAACTTGTCGGGTGTTGTAAAATTGTGATAAACTTTAATTAAGAAAGATGCGTTAGGGAGGTTATGTTAGACGTTTTTATTACATCTAGGGTGCGGCGAAAAATTGTAGTAGTATACGCTAAGTATCCTGATTTTCACACACATGTTCGCGGGTTAGCAAAGCTAATTAAGGAAGATCCCGGAAATATTCAGCGAGAGTTGAAGCGATTAGAAAAAGTTGGATTTCTGCAGAGCGAGAAGCAGGGGAATTCGCGTACGTATTTCACTAATAAACAATTCCCAATTTTTAAGGAATTGCAAAGTATGGTGATTAAATCTCAGCAATATTCAGCGCGATCAAAGCGCGGCATGGCTGATAAAGACTAATGACATTATTTGAGAAAATTTTAGCAGCTCGAGGCTTAACTACGCGTGCGGCACGTGAGGAATTTTTGCATCCGAATTACGCGTCAGTAAAGCACGATCCGTTTTTATTGCCAGATATGAAAAAAGCGGTGGACCGCTTGAAAAAGGCGCACGCCGAGGGTGAGAAAATTGTTATTTACGGCGATTACGATATTGACGGGCTGAGTGCAACGGCAATTTTGTTAGATGCGTTTGGCAAGTTTGGCTTTAAGGAAGTTGGTGCGTTTATTCCGAATCGGTTTGTTGAGGGTTACGGAATGACGATGGGCGCCGTTGATAAGGTACGAAATATGGGTACGGATTTAATTGTCACGGTTGATACGGGAAGTTTGTGTCATGCGGAAATTGAATATGCGTCGAGTTTGGGGATTGATACGGTGGTGACTGATCACCATAATGTTGCTGAGACTCCGCCGCCGAGTATTGCTGCGGTTAATCCGAAGTTTCCTGGTCATAAATATCCGTTCCGCGATCTTTGCGGTGCTGGTGTAGCGTTTAAATTGGTTCAGGCTCTACAAACCGAACTGGACGGGTTGCCAGACGGTTACGAGAAGTGGCTATTGGATCTGGTGGCGCTGGGGACGGTTTGCGACATAGTTACGTTGGCGGATGAAAATAGGGCGAATGTCTATTGGGGCTTGGAGGTTTTGAAAAAGCAGAGGCGTCCTGGTTTGAAGGCATTGATGTCGGTAGCGGGAATTGAGCCGGAGAAGGTTAATGCTAGGCATTTGGGATTTGGTCTGGGTCCGCGAATGAACGCGGCGGGTAGATTGGAGACGGCGCAATATGCTCTGGATATGCTGACGGCGAGTGATGGTTTGGAGGCGTTGGAGGCTAGCGAAAAGCTGGAAGAATTGAACATTAAGCGTCGCAGCATTCAGGACGAGATTTTTGACGAAGCTTGCCGGCAGGCGGACGATATGACTGATGATAGAGTTTTGGTGGTGAATAGCGGCAATTGGAATCACGGAGTTATCGGCATCGTGGCGTCAAAGTTGGTTGAGAAATATAAGAAGCCAGTTTTTATAATTGGCGAGCGTGGTGACGAGGCTACGGGTTCGGCGCGAAGTTTTGGTGATTTTTCTGCGGCTGATGCGGTTCGCGCAGCTGACGACATCATTATTAAAGGTGGTGGTCACGGAGCGGCGGCGGGCGTGACGCTGGCGACCGAGAGAATTGACGATTTTAGGCGACGAGTGAATGAGTTTTATGATTCGCTGCAATTAAAAAATCAGAAATTATATTTGTTGCCGAGAGCTGACGTTGAGATTGACGATTTTTCGGAAATTAATGAGGAGCTGATTGATAATTTAGCAAAGATGGAGCCATTCGGCAATGGGAATGCCGAGCCTATATTGAAAATGACTGAAGCGACGGTTTTAAATGTGAGGAGAATGGGTGCGGATGGACAACATGTAAAATTGACTTTGCGTGATAAAAATGACGTTGTGCTGCAGATGCTGGCTTTTAATGCGCCAGAAGAATTTTTCCGTGAAGTGGGCGACGAAGTGTCTGCTTGGTTTCAGCCGACCGTAAATGAATGGCAGGGAATGCGGTCTGTTGAAGGGCGATTATTACATTTGGCCTAGGCGTAATAGTTGCATTACTTAGATATATATTGTATAATAAATCCAATAGTTTAAATTTATTTGGAGTGAAGTTCTTGTGAAATCGGAAAAACTTTGGGTACTATCTGAATCTACGGATTATTCTTTTGAGAACGGGTTGCGAATTGCTGAGATTTATCCTGACTTAAGACAGGGAAATACTATACAACTTGCTACGCAGGAAGATATGCGTCGCTTGGCTGAGGAATCTTACAATTCAAACCACATAAATAAGACTGTTGAACAACTGAAAGATCCGCGCTATATTCGTGTATTTAGTGGACTGGGTAGAGTTGGGATTGAAGTCGCGATATTTGGTAATGAAAATGCGAATAAGATTCAGGCTGTTTTGTATGGATGGGGAGGAAATTTCCGTCATCCAAACGCAATTCGAGAAGCTGCCGTTCTGGCGTGCGAGAATCCGGATAAGGCTATTATGGTTGTGAATATGCCGGGAGTGGGTAATTCTGGGATGCTGCCTGAGTCTGTTCGTAAGGAGATACGAAAGACTGGTAGCTACGATAGCTTAGGGGAATATGTTGGTCCAGTAATTGACCATGTCGCGGAAGATTTCGACGAGGTTAGTGTTGGTGGGCATTCTTTGGGTGGTCGTGTTGCGACGTCGTCAGTTGCTCACATGGAGTCTAAGGTTAATGAGCTGCGAATATTCGATCCTGTGGGATCGCGTAAAATGGGGATTGTTGCTTTGGGGTGGAATTTCATAGGAAAAGAAGGCGTGGAATTGACGCGTTACGGCAAGGAATCATTGAGTCCAAGCGCAAAAGAACTGGGCTTGGAGTTCTTGCAGAGAGAAGATCCTAAAGTTATTGAGGAAGTTGGTAAACTCTCAGGAGAGTCAAGTGTCGAGTTTGCTTCGCCGAAACAAGGTTGGCGCCAGCAATTCCTTACTGATCCTTTCGCCTTAAGTAATGATGGCTTATTGGAAGATTTATTGAAAGCCGCACCAAATGTCCGAAATAGTATTATTATATTTGTACCCGAAGGTAGTCATTTGACTAATATGCGTGACATGGCTCGCATTGTCGGTATTGTGAATGGTGAGCCTAAGTCGACAAGTGCTGAAGCCGGACTATATGGAATTTTAAACAACCACACTCACAATGTCATGAACGACCCTACTGCGTTAGCGATTGTGTATGGCGCTGACACTAAAGATCTCGCCTTGTCCGCCTAAAGCTTGCAGGGTGATTGCTGCATTTAGCTTAGGTGTAATAGTTGCATTACTTGTATAGTAGATGTATTGTTATAGTGTATTAATATTTTTGGGTGGGAGAATTTTTTAGGAGGTTTGGTAATATGGAGTTTTCTAATAGCGGCAGAGGGGAGATTATATATCAGAAAGATACACGCCCTAGCCTGGGGGAGGTAGCGCTAAAGTTACTGGTTGATTTTCCCGAAGGTGGTAATTTTACATGCGCGGAGGAGCTGTCTGGCGAAGCCTTAGCTCACCTTAAAGAAGAGTATGATGTCGCAGCGGGTGAATATGATAGACTAGCTAAACGTTTGTATATAGCCTCTAGCTGGGGTTCTTTAGGACCAGAACAGGCGCGTAGATTATGGATGTCAAGAAATAAGTCTAATCCTGAGGCGGTAGCGATAATAGAGGAGGCTTTTGGTCGCTTAAATTCTCTAAAGGGCAGAATGGATGAGATAAATAATGGCGTTCGATTGTCTTTATCTGGTGGTGATGCGAATGGAGAAGTTCCTGGTGATTTGGCTTGGCTAGAAAATATTCCTTGTGACTTTGCCGGAGTTGAAGTTTCCAAAAATAATGATGGTACGTATACTGTCAAGATCCCTGTTACAGAATACAAATCTGACTGTACTGGGTATTGGGCTGATTCGATCACTTATACTATTACGCTTACTTCTGATGATGAGGTATTAAATATCACGTCAGAGAGGGTGAAGCGATAATCTAGTTGGCAAATACTTTCTTATCTGTTATAATGTTTGCAGTATGGTACAAGTAACACGTAAAGATCAGAAGGAAGCGAACGAAAATATCATTCGTCGTTTCAACCGCAGGGTTTTGCAAAGCGGTGTTTTGGCTCGCGCTAAGAGCGTTATGCGTTTTGAAAAACCAATTTCAAAGACCGAGCGTCGTAAAAAAGCTATTATTCGCCGCGAGCGACGAGCTGAAAAAACGGCAAAAATGCGCCTAGGGGTGCGTTAATGTCTGCGCTAAAAGAGCGCATTACTAGTGAAATGAAAGCCGCTCTATTGAGCGGCGATCGTTTTCGTGGTGATGTTTTGCGTAATCTAAAAGCAGCAATCTTAAACGAAGAAGTTTCTTTGGGCAAGCGAGAAGACGGCTTGGATGATGCTGAAATTGAAAAAGTCGTTGCTCGAGAAGTGAAAAAGCGCGTCGAAAGTGCGGATTTATATCGAAAGAATGACCGTGCGGAGTTGGCGGAACCTGAAGAAAAAGAAGCGGAAATTCTACGAGAATTTTTGCCAGAGCAACTTGGTGAGGCGGAAATCTCGAAGATTGTAGAAGAAGTTATTGCGGGTATGGACGATGTCTCAATTCAGAAAATGGGACAAGTTATTGGCGCGGTAAAAAGTAAGGTCGGCAATGCCGCGGATGGCGCGTTGGTGGCAAAAATTGTTAAAGAAAAACTTACAAAATAGGAGGAAAAAATGATTGTATTTTTTGGGCCAGCCGGTGCTGGTAAGAGTGTGCAGGGGCAGATTTTAGCGGCGCGTCACGGTTGGCGTTGGCTTAGCGCTGGGCAGCTGTTGCGCGATACTCACGATGGCGAATTGATTCATCGTATGCAATCTGGCGAACTGGTGCCAGTAGAAACTATCAACGGTTTGATGGGCGAGGCTCTTAATAAAGCTAAGGATATTAATGGCGTAATCCTGGACGGCTATCCACGACAATTGGAACAGGCTAAATGGCTGATTGAGTCGCGTTCACACCATGGAAAAGATGTGAAGTTGGTGATTGTGCTGGAAGTTCCGCGTGATGAAATTCTGGAGCGTTTGAGGGTTCGCGGTCGAGTTGATGACACGCCTGAAGCAATTGACAAGCGGCTCAGTATTTATCGAGGTGAAATTTATCCAATTCTGGATTATCTAAATGAAAACGGCGTTCCAATTGTACATATGAGCGGCGTTGGAACTGTCGGGCAAGTTCATGATGAAATCGAGAGAGAGCTGGTCAGTCGCGGCATCGTTGAGGGTGTAAAATGAGTCAATTGATCACTGGAGAAAAAACTCCGCAACAGATGAAAGATATGCGCGAATGCGGCAAGATGCTTGCGACAATTTATGATGAATTGAAAAAATCCGTAACGGCTGGAATGAGTGAGTTGGATGCTAATTATTTTGTAGCCAAGCGAATTAAAGATTTTGGCGCAGAGGCGACTTATCTTACGGACGAAGTGAAGTTCCCGGGAGTGATTTGCGTATCGACTAATGAGCAATTGGTGCATTCTTTCCCGACCGAATATGTTTTTGAAAAGGGCGACGTGGTTAGCTTTGACTTGGTGATTGGCTATCGTGGAATGAAGACGGATAGTGCTTTTACTATGGTTGTCGATGAAGAGCCTAAGGGTGCGAAGAAACATTTGTTGCACGCAACTGAACAGAGTTTGTATGCGGGAATTGACGCGATAACTGGCGATGGAACGCGAGTTGGCGATATTTCAGCGGGAGTGGAAGCTGTGCTGAAGAAGGCCAAGCTTGGAATAATCCGTGAACTAGTTGGTCATGGTGTGGGGCTGAGTATGCATATGGAGCCAGAAATTCCGAATTACGGCAGGCGAGGAACTGGTCCGATTTTGCACGCTGGCGACACAATTGCAATTGAACCGATGGCGAGCTTGGGCGGTGAGAAAATTATCACCGACAGCGACGGCTGGACAATTAGTATGAAAGACGGCAGCCTGGGGGCGCATTTTGAGCATACGGTATTGATTACTGAAACTGGCGCTGAAATTCTGACGAAGCTTTAGGCTAATTCGCTTGCCAAATTATAGACATAACCTGTATAATAGAGCTTATGCAGGAGCAATCTCGATATGTGGTAGGAATTGATATTGGCACGAAAAACGTGCGCTGTGTCGTTGGTTATATTGACGCAGAAAATGGTGCGCCAAAAATTGTTGGCGTCGGTGAAGCGCCGAATAGCGGAATGCGAAAGGGAACCGTAACGAATTTGAGCGGCCCAGCTGAAGCTATCGATAAGGCCTTGGAGCCAGCCGAGCGAATGAGTGGTCATCAGATTAACGCAGCTACATTGAGCATTAACGGATCTCATTTATTAAGTACAAAAGCCGACGGAATGATTACCGTTGGAACCGTTAATAATGAAGTCACTCATGATGATATATTGAGGCTGGAGGAAGTTGCTACAACTGGAAAAGTGCCACAGAATAGAGAGATTTTAGATATTATTGCGCACGCGTATAGACTGGATGGTCAAGATAATATTAAAGATCCAATTGGTATGACTGGCGCGCGTCTGGAAATTAGAGCGAATGTCGTGTCTGGTTTGGTCCCTCACATTACTAATCTACAGAAGTCGGCGGAAATGGCTAAGGTTGAGGCTGTATCTGTTGTTCCGTCAGTTTTGGCGGCAGCTCAATCCGTTCTTACGGAAAGTCAGCGCGAAAACGGCGTTGCGGTGATTGATTTTGGCGCGGCAACTACGGGAATTGCTATTTATGAAGAGGGCGATTTACAACATCTGGCGGTTATTCCAATGGGCGGTCAGAACGTAACAAACGATTTGGCTATTGGGCTTAGGACGGATCCGGAAATTGCGGAAGTTGTGAAATTGGCGCATGCGAGATTTGGTGGCGAGACTTTGGGTGAAGTTGAAACGAAGGTTGAAAAGCAGACGTATAAATTTAACCAAGAAGAAATTGACGAGATTGTTCAAGCGCGATACGAAGAGATTTTTGAAGCAATTGCTAAAGAATTGAAGCGAGCTGGGCGACTAGGAAAACTGCCGAGCGGCGTTGTGCTGGTTGGCGGTGCGGCGAAAGTCAAGGGTATGGTGGAGTTTACGAAAGATCAATTGAGCGTGGCGGCACGCTTGGGTGTTCCGGCTGGCTATAGTGGAGTTAGCGATGAAGTGAAAGGCGCGGAATTTTCGGCTGCGGTTGGTCTGATGTTGATTGATTCTATGGGCATTTCGCAGCAGGTGAAACCGATAGTTGGCGCAAATGATGTCACTAAAAAAGCTGGCGGTTTACTCAAAAATATTTTCGCTAGATTTAAATAAATGATATACTTTATGTAAGGATTAAGAGAGGGAATATATGCCGCAAATACAACCAAGTGAAGTTCAAACATTTGCCAGCATAAAAGTCGTCGGTGTCGGCGGCGCTGGTGGCTCAGCTATTAACCGAATGAAAGACGCTGGTCTAACTGGCGTTCAGTTCATTGCTATGAATACGGACGCTCAGGCGTTGCATAATTCGAAGGCTGACATAAAAATTCATCTTGGTCGTGACGCAACTAATGGTTTGGGCGCTGGTGCTGACCCTACTGTTGGTGAGGCCGCAGCTAATGAATCTCGTGACGAAATTAGGGAAGCGCTAGAGGGTGCAGACATGGTATTTGTGACAATTGGTGCTGGTGGCGGAACTGGTTCCGGTGCTGGCTATGTTGTGGCAGAAGTGTCGCGCGAGCTTGGTATTTTGGTAGTTGGTGTGGCAACTCGACCGTTTAGCTTTGAGGGTGAAAAGCGCCGAGTTAACGCGGATTGGGCGATTTCTCACTTGGGACGCGAGGTTGATACCTTGATTACTATTCCAAATGACAGATTATTGCAAACGATTGATCGCCGAACGCCGCTACTGGAAACATTTAAGATTGCTGATGATGTTTTAAGGCAGGGTGTTCAAGGTATTTCTGAACTGATTACTGAGCATGGTTTGATTAACCTTGACTTTGCTGACGTTAAGGCGATTATGAGTAATGCTGGTTCGGCTTTGATGGGAATTGGACGAGCAAGTGGTGATGACCGAGCGGTTCAGGCGGCGCAGCAAGCTATTGAAAGTCCGCTAATTGAGGTGTCGATTGATGGCGCCAAGGGTGTATTGTTCAATGTAACTGGTGGCTACGACATGAGTATGGCGGAAATTCAGGAGGCTGCAGAAATTATTACTAGCGCTGTTAGTCCGAATGCCAACATTATTTTTGGTGCGACTTTGAAGCCGGAAATGGAAGACGAGCTGGTCATTACGGTGATTGCGACAGGATTTGATAGCGATACATTCCGCCAGCAGGAAGTTAGCTTGACTGTAGGCGACGACACGAAACCTGCCGAAACAGAAGTTGATGACGAAATGGTTAAAAATATTGACCTAGAGTTGGACAGGGAAGAATCTGCCGAAAGTTTTGCGACTGAGCCAGAAACTAATATTTGGGAAAATCCAACCGTCGAATCTGACGATGATGAGGATGATACGCCGGCATTTCTGAGGCGACGAAAGAAGAACAAGGAGTAGATAAAATGGTGTTTAATATCGGCAATAGTCGCGTTATTGAATCACGCGAAGTTTCTGACGGTGCCGCAATTCGACGTCGCAGGGAAACTCCAGATGGCAAGCGATTTACTACGTATGAGCGAGTTGAAAAGCCGAATCTAGCGGTGATAAAGAAAAATGGCGATCGCGAGCTGTTTGACCGGGTGAAATTGGCGAATTCGACGCGCCGTTCGGTCGGAAAATTCTTTAAGTCTGACGAGGAAGTCGATAATATCATTACAGCGGTTGAAGACTCTTTATATGCTCTAGGCGAATCGGAAGTTACATCAAAACAGATTGGCGATCAAGTTTTGGACGAACTAGAAAAGCGTAATGAAGTGGCATATGTTCGTTTCGCTAGCGTTTTTTATGAGTTTAAGACGTTGGACGATTTTGTGGAGATTTTGGCGAAGCGACGCAGTAAGGGCGAGCGGGAATTGTAATGCGAGTAGTTGTGATTTATCGTTCGGAAAGCGATTATGCGCGCCAAGTTTCAGACTTTCTGCGTGATTTTAGCCGACAAACCGGTCGGGTTTTAGAGGAAATGAGTCCTGATTCTGCAGAAGGTAATAATTTTTGCGAAGTGTATGATATTGTGGAATATCCAACAATTATCGCACTGAGCGACAGTGGTCAATTGCAAAACCTTTGGCGTGGTTTGCCGCTACCAACAATTAGCGAAGTGAGTTTTTATGTTTAAGTTTTTTGCTCAATGGTTTTCTAAGCAAGATAAGCGTCAAAAAATTGCTGAAATCTCACTACTGACGGGCGCAGGAGTTGGTTTACTGGCGTCATTTATCCTGTCTATCGAAACATTGGTCCTGGCAAAAACTCCAAATACAGTCCTGGGGTGTGATTTAAATGCGGTGATCAGCTGTAGCAGTGTGGCCCAGCATTGGTCGGCGTCGCTGCTTGGTTTTCCAAATGCCTTTATTGGTCTTATGGCTCTGCCTGTGATGGTAACTATCGGGGTGGCGTTACTGGCTGGCACTAAGTTTCCGCGCTGGTTTATGGTTGCGGCGCAAATTGGCGTTAGTATTGGATTTATTTTTGCGCTATGGATGTTCTATATGAGTTTTGTAGAAATCGGGATGCTGTGCCCTTGGTGTCTAACACTTGATGTTGGCATGTTGCTAATTTTTGGCGGCATGACAAGATACAATATCCTAACTGGGGTTATCACTGGAAAAAAAGTAAAAAAATTTGTTCAAAATGATTATGACATAGTGCTGCTGATGATAATCATCACTTTGGCTGTTGTTATGATTTTGGCAAAATTTGGTGATCAATTATTATAAGAATTTTTATGTTATATTAAAAAACTTATGCTATAATGATAACCACAAGTTAATTATTAATAAAAATAGTAGAAGTCGAAGGTGCATCTTAATACGATGATGTCGGAAATGAATAAAAACCAAAGATTAATGATCAATCAGCGGCGATTTGCTGGTCCTCGGCTTGTTTTGTTTGCCAGCCTCATGATCTGTGTGGTCGTTGGCATATTCTTTACGGTTGGAAATCTATTGACTCGTCAGAGTAGTGCGACGGTGATGGGAGATATGGAATGGTCATTTAGTCAAATTACTATTGGTTACGGCCACACCTGCGCCCTCACCAACGAAGGCAAAGCCTACTGCTGGGGATGGAACGGCCAAGGTCAACTGGGTAACAACTCCACCACCAACTCCCGCATCCCAGTCGCCGTCCAAATGCCAGCCGGCGTCAGCTTCCAGTCCATTACTGTCGGCTATTACCACACCTGCGCCCTCACCAACGAAGGCAAAGCCTACTGCTGGGGATGGAACGGCCAAGGTCAACTGGGTAACAACTCCACCACCAACTCCCGCATCCCAGTCGCCGTCCAAATGCCAGCCGGCGTCAGCTTCCAGTCCATTACTGTCGGCTATTACCACACCTGCGCCCTCACCAACGAAGGCAAAGCCTACTGCTGGGGATGGAACGGCCAAGGTCAACTGGGTAACAACTCCACCACCAACTCCCGCATCCCAGTCGCCGTCCAAATGCCAGCCGGCGTTGCTCGCTTCCAGTCCATCGCCGCTGGCTATTACTACACCTGCGCCATCACCAGCGAAGGCAAAGCCTACTGCTGGGGGCGGGGTAATGGTGGTCAACTGGGTAACAACTCGACCACCAACTCCCGCATCCCAGTCGCCGTCCAAATGCCAGCCGGCGTTGCTCGCTTCCAGTCCATCGCCGCTGGCTATTACTACACCTGCGCCATCACCAGCGAAGGCAAAGCCTACTGCTGGGGGCGGGGTAATGGTGGTCAACTGGGTAACAACTCGACCACCAACTCCCGCATCCCAGTCGCCGTCCAAATGCCAGCCGGCGTCAGCTTCCAGTCCATTACTGCCGGCAGCGACTACACCTGCGCCATCACCAGCGAAGGCAAAGCCTACTGCTGGGGATATGGTAGTAGTGGTCAACTGGGTAACAACTCGACCACCAATTCATCAACCCCAGTCGCCGTCCAAATGCCAGCCGGCGTCAGCTTCCAGTCCATTACTGCCGGCAGCGACTACACCTGCGCTCTCACCAACGAAGGTAAAGCCTACTGCTGGGGAAATAATGAATATGGGCAACTGGGTAACAACTCCACCACCAACTCGTCAATCCCGTTGGCAGTTAGTTCAGTTGGCGTTAATGTGCCAGTTGAGCAATCAGCTAGTCGGTTATATAAATGGAACAATGCCGTTCAGCCAGGAACGCCATTGGCTGCAACCAATGCGGTGGCCACTTTACCAGAAGTTGGCAGTTCGTTCCGGATTAGGGTGGGTCTGACGGCGGACGGCAATAAAACTCTTCAGAACACCACAGTTCCTCCTGGCAACATGAAACTTCGCGCTCAATATGCCAAGAAAACTGCCACCAGTTGTAGTGCTGTGTCGTCTGGTGATTGGCAAAATATTACTACAAACTCCAGTCTGCGTTATGCTGTCACCGGCCCAGCGCATCAAACAGCCATTAGTGCTATCTCTGACAATCCAGTGCTGCCCACCAACAGTCACAATTACGCCCACCAATCGATTGTTCGTCCAACAACTGATTCATCGTTAACTTTTACTAATTATCAAGGCATTGAGTCAGGGCAGACTGGTTTATGGGACCTTGTCTTGGCGGATAATGGCTTGGAACAAAACACCAGCTATTGTGTCCGTGTGGTAACCGACACGACTGCCGCTCCTGGATCTAGTATTGACAGCTACACAATGTATCCAGAATTTAAGACTGCTCCTGGATCGTTAGACATTCGTTTTAGGGATAATGCTGGCGCTACGGTCGTGAATCCTGTCACGAATTTTGATAATTCCATTATTGGTAGCAGTAGTGTAATTACCAACGCCCTCTTATCTAACTCAAGTTCGAAGCAAATTGAAGTTACGAATACACAGACCAGCTCTGGGTGGAGCGTTGTGTTGTCGGCATCTGACGGTGTGACCGCCAAGTGGAAGCGAACTGGCGGCACAGAATCGTATATGTTCAACGGCACTAATGGCGATCAGGGATTTCTGTCTGTCAATTTTGGCACATCATCTGTCTTAGCTTCGGGTAGTTCATTGAGCGGGTCAACTTGCCAAACATCAGGAATATCAAAGGGTGTTGATTCTCAATTTAAGGTAGGGACCGCTACGGCTAACGGCGTTACATTGATGAGCAGCAGCGGGTCAACTGGTCAATTGGGGTGCGCATTTTTGCTACGGAACGTTCGATTAAACCAGACTATTCCAGCATATCAAAAACCAGGAACTTATGAACTACCAATGACATTAACGGTAACAGCGCAATAAGGTTGAGTATGAAAAATAGAGTAAAAAAATTATTCATCGTCATAACACTACTAGCTACTTTGAGCAGTCCTTATTCGGCTTTCGCGGATTCGTCGGCTAATTCTAATTTGTCGCAAGTGATTACTGATTGTACTCATGATTCTCTGGAAACTGGCAGTCAGATGAATGAGTCAATTTGTCCGATTTTTCTGCCAAAATTCTCTAAATTTGATTTGGTAAATGGGAAAGATTTGTTGGTATATGGTGTTTATGATGCGGTGCATACAATAGCTAATCCTGCGACAGGTCAACACGATTTGAAGGTTGAGTTTAATGGTCGGACTTTTGTTTTGGGACGGGATAGCGAGCTTAAAGTTAACGGAAATATATGGGTGTTGGATTTTTCAAATTGGCAGAATAATCATCCGGGTAATAATTTTATGCCGCCAGTTCCAGAACATACCTATAACGGTCGTGTTACGACTAAGCTGAAGGATAATGCAACATCCCCAGAAGTAGTGCGGATTGCTGATTTTTCATTTACGACTCCGAAAAAGACCACTGAAGATGTTATTGTTATTCCAAAGATTGTTAAAGAGATAAGTAAGGCTTTGGCTAATACGGGAATTAATTTATGGATGATTATGGCTGCTGGTATTGGTGTAATTGTTGCGGCGTTCATTATGTTATTTATTGTTAAAAAACAGAAAAAGAGGGATGAATGAAAAAATAAGCATAATAAGTTATAATGTAATAAATTAAGTAAGGAGAAAAAATGAAAAAGTTAACGTTGTTGATCGTTGCGAGCGTAGGCGTGGTCGGTCTATTGGGGTTGTATAATATGACAAACCCTTCTGTAGCTAATGCCGCAACTACTGCTAACTCTAAACTCTCTCAGACAATTAATCCTGGAGTTTTGAGTACTGATATTCGTGACTCGACTAATTCCTTAGTTAATAATCCAACATTCGCTATGGGCGCTACGACAGTGTCATCCTCATTGGGGTCGGGAATTGGTGTTTTTGGAGATAACGACAATCGAATTTATGCCGAAAACCCAGGTGCCGCAGATAATGGCTGGACGTTGACGCTAAACGTAGCGACCCCAGGAACTGGTGTCTGGTCTGCTGGCGGTGGAAAACAGTATAAATACAACGGAACTATTAACGAGGGTCGCCTAACAGTTAATCCAGCTGGCGGTACAGTTACCCCTGTAATTGGTGCAGCTGCAGGTATTACCAAGGGTACTTCTACGACCTTTTCTGGTACTAGTCCCGTAACACTAATGAGCGCTTCAGCGACTGCTAGTAAAGTATGGGCTGGATATATAACTAATACCTCATTAGCCCAAACCATCCCAGCTGGCCAGGCGGCAGGTACATACGTATTGCCAATGGTTCAAACGATTACGGCTCTTTAGCGGACTTAGATTATTAAGCGAGAATAGACATTCTGATGAGTGTCTATTCTTTTATGCGTGACATTGATATAATAAGCATAATAGGTTTTTAAGGAGGGATATGAAGAATTCGTTGTGGAGTAAGGTTATTGGAGTGGCGATGATTGTAGGGCTAATTCTACCTGTGTCGGTGTCTGCTAATGGCATTGGTGGTCGACCAGCAAATCCTGATCCAAATAATCCCAGGACAAGCTCAATTTTCATCTATAATCTTTCTGGTGGCGCTTCGAAATCTGACCAATTGTATGTTCAAAACGGGTCTGATAAAGAAGAAACGATTGAAGTTTATTCGGTTGACGGTACGGTTACGACGACTGGCGATATGACTTGCAAGGAGAAGTCGGAGGATAAAGTTGGCGCGGGCAAGTGGGTTTCTGTTTCTAAGAAAGAGGTGACTCTTGGCGCGAACGAAAATGCGCTTGTTGATTTTACGGTAAATGTTCCAAGCAAAGCAGATGTTGGCGAGCATAATGCATGTATGGTTGTTCAGCGGAAGGTTAAGCAGGCGTCAAATAATGCTGGCGGCATTCAAGTTCAGACTCGTCAGGCTATCCGTATGGCGATAACCGTTCCTGGCGATATTCACCGCGACGTGACGATTGAGAAGTTTAATGTTAAGAATTCTAACAGTAGTCAATTGTATGAAATTGCCTTAAAAAATTCTGGCAATGTGTCGGCTGATGTTGACGTAAAGCTGGTTGTGAAAGACCCGATGGGAAATGTTGTCTATAAAAACGGTGGCGTGAATGCGATGATTGCGAATGAAACGCGGCAGTTTAATTATGATAGCAATTTAGCGCCGTTTTGGGGTGGAAAATATAAAGTAGAGTTGTCGATTTCCTATAAAAAGAAGGCTGGCGAGTGGGGAATTAGTCAGGACCAAAATGAGCTAATAACAAAAACCGCCGAGCCAAAAGAATTGTTCTTCTGGCCATCAACTACAGCGTTAATGATGATTGGCGGCGGAATACTTTTGTTCATTATTTTGATAGTGATAATTATCATAAAATCAAAGCGGAACAAAAAAACTGTTCAATTTAAAAAGCGTTAAGTTTATAAAAAAAGTGATAGAATAGTTATATGAAGAAAAGTTCTCTGATTAGAGCGTTTTTGAGCATTGTAGTCGTGGCGCTCGGCGGGGTTCTACTATTGAAGAACCTCGATATTATCAACATTAGCTGGGATATTTTCTGGGGTACGGTTTGGGCTGCAGGATTTGTATTGTCTGGGCTGGTGAATATATTCAATTATCGAAATAAAACGGCGTGGATTTGGGGATTATTGCTGGTTGCGATTGGCATTCTGATTGGCTTCAATTCTTACGGAGTAGTTGACGTTAGTATTTGGAAGGTATTTTGGCCTGTAGTTTTGATTGCTGCTGGTTTGGCGATGATGTTTAATACTAGCCCTAAGGGTGTTAAGCGTTCTAAAAAGTTGGATAAAGACGGCGCTGTTAATGAGAAAATTGCTTGTTTTTGGGGTGAAGAAGACGCTGTAAAAGGTGATTATACTGGCGGTTCGTTGGTTGCGATATTTGGTGGCGTGGATTTGGATTTGCGTCAAGCAAAGATTAAAGACGGTTCTGTAATTGAAATTTTTACATTTTGCGGTGGCGTTAACATTACTTTGCCAGACGATGTGATTGTTAAGAACGAAGTGCGCGGATTTTTGGGCGGAACTGATGACAAAACTCTACCTAAAGATTCTGCCAAAAAGACTCTATATCTGAAGGGTGAGTGTATTTTAGGCGGTCTGGAAATTAAATAAAGTTCTTGGGATTTTGATGAAAACGCGCTACAATAACAGTAGGGCGTTTTCGCGTATGTTGAATTGGCGTGAAATGAGCGGTTATCAGCCGTGAAGTCTGCGGGAAGAAATCGGCATGAAGTCGAGATTAGAACCTGCCGTGAGCTTGCGTAAATAGCAAATAAAGAGCTGAAAGAATCACTTCTTTTGGAATCGAGATGGTACCGTCCGCATAAAACACCTGAGCGGATTCTCGAAGTCAAAAGAGGTGATTTTTAATTGAAAAATAGCTATCAAAAGTCTAAAAATAAGGAGGTAGTACAATGAAATTCAAACACGGAACACGTCGTCGAGCTGCGGAATATGAGAAAGATTGGGTGCAGCAATGGAAAGAGGATGACACATTTAACAAGTCGATCGCACAGCGTCCTGCTGATAATTCTTGGGTTTTTTATGACGGTCCTCCGTTTTTGACGGGAACGCCGCACCACGGTCATTTGTTGGTCAGCACGGTGAAGGATACTATGGGACGCTTCCACACGATGAAAGGTCAGCGAGTTGAGCGCCGTTGGGGCTGGGACTGTCACGGACTGCCGGCAGAGGTTTACGTCGAAAAAACGCTAGGCATTTCTAACAAAAAAGAGATTGGCACAAAAATTAGCGTTTCAGATTACGTCAAGGAATGTCGAGCGGCTATGGTTCGAACTGGCACCGAATGGGAGGACACGATTGAGCGAATTGGTCGTTGGGTCGAGTTTAAGGGTGCTTATAAAACTATGGATAATAATTACATGGAATCTGTTTGGTGGGCGTTCAAGAGGCTTTATGAAGAAGGCAAAATCTACGAAGGAGAAAAGATTTTGGTCTATTGCACAAAGGACGCAACGCCAATTTCTAAGAGTGAAGTGGCTATGGAAAATAGCTATCAAATGGACACTGACCCGAGCTTATTCGTCTACTTTAAGCTGGAGGATGAGGATGAATATTTGCTTGCGTGGACGACGACGCCGTGGACTTTGCCGGCAAATATGGTCTTGGCGGTGAATCGGGATGTCGATTATTCTTTGGTGGCGTACGGCGATAAAAAGTTTTACGTTGCAAGCGACCGCGTTGAGAAAGTTATGACGGACGAAAAGCACCAGCCGTTGGAATATTCGATTGTTAAGACGATTAAGGGTTCTGAATTGGTAGGTAAAAGATTCGAGCCGCTATTCGAAAATCGTGGGCCGGCTGCGCATAAGATTCTTCACGCCGATTTTGTGACGACCGATGATGGTACAGGAATTGTTCATATCGCGCCAGCTTACGGCGAGGATGACTATGAATTGTGCCGAAAAAATGACGTACCAGTATTGTCGTTGGTTGATGGTGATGGAAATTACACAGAGGGCAGATGGCTGGGTCGCAATATTTGGGAGGTGAATAAGGAAATAGCGAAGACTTTATTAGAAGAAGGTCGGGCGCTGAAAATTGAATATATTCGCCACGAATATCCGCATTGTCATCGATGTGGCACGAAATTGATGTACCGTGCTCACCCAAGTTGGTTTATGGATATTCAGAGCCAGAAAAAGGAAATGTTGGAGGCGAACGAGCAGACAAGCTGGACGCCAGACAATCTGAGGACTGGACGATTCCATAACATTATCGAGCAGGCGCCGGATTGGAATTTGAGCCGCGACCGTTACTGGGCAACACCAATTCCAGTGTGGAAGGGCGTGAAGAATGATGGCACGGAAGTAGTGAAGGTGATTGGAAGTTTTGCGGAATTTGAAGAAGTTACGGGTCGCAAGTTGGACGATTATCATTTACCGCAAGTTATGGACGTTACGTTTGAGTGCGACGGCGCAGAAATGCATCACATCGGCAAGGTTTTGGACTGTTGGTTTGAATCTGGCTCAATGCCGTTTGCTCAATTCCATTATCCATTTGAGAACAAGGAAAAGTTTGAAGCAAGTTTTCCGGCTGACTTTATCATTGAAGCGATTGACCAGACGCGCGGTTGGTTTTATAGCTTAACAGCGGTAAACGTGGCTTTGTTCGGTAAATCTCCATGGAAGAATTTGATTTGTACTGGATTTATCAATGCTGCCGACGGTAAAAAAATGAGCAAGAAGCTGAAGAATTATACCGATCCGATGGAGCTTATGAATAAGACTTCGGCTGACAGCTTCCGATTCTTGATGCTTTCAAGTCCACTAACGAACGGCGAAAATTTTGCCTTGGCGGATAAGGATGTGATGGACGTGGCGCGTAAGCTTGGTATGATCTGGAATATGTACGATTTCTTCACGATGTATGCTGAAGTTGACGGCTGGGAGTTTAACGGCGATTTGTCAGATCCGCTTCACGATTTAACAAATCCGTTGGATATTTGGATTGTGTCGAGGTTGCATCAATTGATAACAGAGGTCGAGCGAGGTCTTAATAACTATAATTTGCAGGACGCAACCAAGCCGATCTTGCCGTTCTTAGACGACGCAAGTAACTGGTACGTCCGACGCAGCCGCCGCCGCTTCTGGAAATCTGAAGATGACGGTGATAAAAATGACGCTTACCGCACGCTCCATTACGTTTTGGTGCGACTCAGTTATATGCTAGCGCCGTTTACGCCATTCTTAGCGGAAGAATTGTACCATAATTTGACAGGCGATAACGAGTCGATCCATCTTAAAGATTGGCTGCCGGCTGGTGAAATAGACAATTCAATGCTACGCGACATGAATGCACTGCGTACTGCGGTGAATGACGGCTTGTCGAAGCGTGCATCAGAGGGAATTAAGGTGCGTCAGCCGTTGGCGTCTGTGAAACTTATCAATACTATTTCTCAGGATACGCCAGCGGAAGTTGCGCAGTTCTTGATTGATATCGCTAAAGATGAATTGAATGTGAAATCGGTTGAAATTGTTACAGATTCAGAGTCTGAGTCGGCGCAACCGAGCGTTGTTTACGACTTAACAATCACTCCTGAACTAAAGCGCGAAGGTTTGATGCGTGAAATTGTTCGCCACGTCCAAAGCGCGCGCAAGCAGGCTGGTCTGCAGATAGATGATCGAATTGTGCTGAGTATTTTCAGCGACGATTCTGAAATATCTCAAGCTATCGACGCTTTCGCTGACGTCATTAAATCTGAAACTCTTGCTGTGGAATTGAATTCTGCAGTCGATGAATCAGAAAAATATGACGCCAAAATCGAGGGTAAATTGGTAGAAATTTCCCTGAAAAAAGCGTAAAAAACCAAGTTATAACGTCTATGCTTGCAAAAGTCAAGGGCAGCTAGTATAACAAGTTCATAGCATAATAATTTGAAAGGATAAGCTATGACTAACTTAATTAAGGTTGGGGCTATCGCTGCGTTGGCTACTGTTGGCGTGATATTCGGCAATGTAACCGCGTCTGCGCTAGAGACTACTCTGCCGGCTGCACCAAAAATAACAGTTTCCACCGCTCAATATAAGGGTGAGAAAAATACAATTAAATTTGAAGGTACCGCGAACGACCATTATCGATTTGTAATAACTAGCGGTGCGAATAAGATTCAATTAAAAAGCGCTATTCGTCAAGAATTGATGCGGGGTAGTGAGTTGTCAATTGAAGAGCTGGTGAAGAAGTATTACCCAAGTTCTGCCGACTCAATCCCATATGATACTCCTATTTCAATTGACACATACTGGTTTGACAAAGAAGGCAATTACGACAACTCATTGCGTCAAACTGTCGCATTGACTGTTGGTGGTAATCTGACAAAGGCTGTGAAGTTGAGCCAGACATCGGCAACATTGAAAAACCCAGAAAGTTTGCCGGAAGCTCCTGCTAATCCAGATCCAGCTACTCCAGCAAATCCGGTAAATCCTGAAGCTTCAACTGAATCGGAAAACGTTAATGTAGCGACTACTCCAGTTCTAGTAGAATCAACCTCAGCTTCAGTTTCTGCTCCACACAAAGAAGCTGAGCGCACTGAGTCTCTGGCTGAAACTGGCGTAAGTGTATATTCAGTTATTGCCGCTGCAGTTACAGTGATTACCGCTGGCGGTGCTGCAATCATTAAGCGATCGTAGTCTTTGTAGATTATCGTAAGAATTTCAGTAAAAAATATCCTCCTCTCCATGGGAGGATATTCTATTGACTTTTAATCGTACTTATGCTAATGTATCATTGTTAATTGATAAAAATAAAAAAGTTATGCAAAATTTATTCAACAAATTATTCGGTAGTAAAATAGGGTTTTCGCCAATTGATCCGCTGGCGGATGGACTTGCTGAAGAAATTATTAAAGAGCAGCGGGAGCCACAGGCAATTCGGCTAGACGCTGACGAAATAGAAGATATTCGTAAGTTTTGGTCTCGCGCGGATGGAGATTTTGATAGCTGATAGTGTATAATTAGCTCATGTTAATTGAGTTTTTTACTTTTTTTGCTCGAGCCGGCGGAGGAGGGTCGGGTTCTTCTGGAGGGTCCTTAATTTTGATGCTACCTGCAGCTGTATCGGGCGGTGTGGCGGGCTTTGTAAAAAGGAAGACTAGATCAAAAATAGCAGGCTTCTTGGTGGGTGTTGCTGTTGGACTAGTTTTTAGTTTACTGTATTTAGCCGATTTAATGTGGTTCATATGTGCAGTTATTTCTACTTTTGTGGGGGCTGCTATCTCTGTATTTGTTGATAAGCTCAAAGTATTTCGCCAAAATAGCGAGGTGGCTACGAATACAGTTTGCCAAGCTTCCTCTATTGATTCGTTATGGCAGCCAGATAATCTTACTAATTACGCTAGGCAAGTTTTCGAGAGGTTTCAGTATGATTGGAGTAACTTAGACTATGAGTCAATTCGTAAGTACACGACGCAGAGATATTCAAATCACATTGGACTAGTGATGCAGGCTTTACGTCAAATGGGTCGTAGGAATATCGTCGATAACGTGCGGATAAATGAGGCTATTTTTGCTGACGCACATGACGATGCTAATAATCAAAGCGATAGGGTGAGTGTAGCATTTCTAGCGGAAGCAGACGATAGGCTAGAGGAGGTTGCTACAGGTAAGAAAATCCGAAGCACTAACGAAGAGTTTGCGGAGAAGTGGAACTTTGTTCGTGAAGGTAACGAATGGAAGTTGGATGGCATAAATCAGCCGACGGAAGATGTAGGTACGTTGATTGGTTCACTCAACAAGTTTGCCGAAGATAACGGCATGTATTTTAGTCTGGATTGGGGTAGACTACTTCTTCCGAAGGGTGGTAACTTATTTTTGCCGCGCTATTTTAACTCTGCTGACGTAAATAACCACGTTATTGGTGTTTGGGATGGTGGCATTCTTGTTCAGCTTTATACTTGTGTGCTTAAAAACGGTAATGGATTTACAGATGAAGGTAAAAATAAGGATGAAGTTAATTACCTTATTGGTCAGATTATGCTACCTAAATCTTACGGCGGAATTTTGGTCGACAGGGATGATAATAGCATTTTTAGGAAGCGCGTGATAGCTCCGTTTGGCTATAAAAAAGTCAAAATGGAGTGGAGTGATTTTAATAAACGCTATACCATTTTTGCCACAAACGAAGATCAGGCGGTGAGCTTTGAGCTATTAAATCCGAGTTTTATGGCATGGCTGTATGACCAGGACATAAAAGCTAATATTGAAGTGATGGACAATATAGTTATTTTATATGCCCGGGTTTCTTCTGATGAAAAACGCTATGCAGAAATGTTGGAGATTTTAAGAAGGGCTCACAAAGAGCTGAAGATGTAGGAGGTTCTATGATTACTAAAGCTATTATTCCGGTCGCGGGCTGGGGCACGCGAATGCTACCTATTACCAAATCTATTGAAAAGTGTATGTTGCCGGTCGGTACTCGTCCAGTGATTGATTATATCGTGCAAGACGTCGTGCGAGCAGGCGTTAAGGATATCTACTTCGTAGTTGGCGAGCAGAGTACGCAGGTGCAGAGTTATTATCGATCGAATATTCAATTGAACGATTATTTACGTCGAGCGGGTAAGCAGGACAAGCTTCCTCTGGTGGTGCCACTTCGCGACGTCCGAATACATTTTTTAACTCAGCCGGGAACTGGTGGTTACGGCACAAGTATTCCAGTTGGTTTGGCGAGCGAATTTATTGAACAGGGCGAGTCGGCTTTTGTGATTATGGGTGATCAATTCTTTTGGCGTGACGACGGCGGCTCAAATGCGGCTGATTTGGCGGAGCTGGTGGAATCACGCGGATTGTCGGCTGGGCTATTAGGAAATCCTGTTGAAGAGGAATTTATTCCGCAAACAGGGATTATTGAAACTGACAATCAGGGCAATTTTGTGCGAATAATTGAAAAGCCAAAATTGGAAGAAGCTCCAAGTAATCTCAGTAATTCAAGTTTTTACGTCTTGAACAAAGAGATTTTCGAGTTGGCGCGAACTTTGCCGGCGAACCCTAAGAGAGGCGAGTTTGAGCTAACGGACGCGATTAATGCGTACATTGATGGCGGCGGCGTGATTGTTGTTGGCGAAGCTAAGGGCGAATATATGGAATGCGGCTCACCGAGTGGTTGGCTGAAAGCGAATAACGCTATGGCGAAAAACGCTACTTGCTAACCGTACTTGATTTTATTGCTAGTTTTTGATAGAATTATTAGAGTTAATTCATAATAATTAAGGAACGAAATGAAAGCAGTCGTAAAAATCTCTGGCAAACAATATCTTGTCAGCGAAAAAGAGTCCCTCTTGGTGGATCTCCTCCCTGAAGGCACAAAAGAACTCACTCTCGACGCACTTTTAGTGATTGATGGTGATAAAATCAAGGTTGGTACGCCAACTGTAAAAGGCTCTAGCGTTAAGGCTAAGGTCGTAGAAGCGGAAGTTAAGGGCGACAAGCTTCGCGTTATCCACTACAAGAGTAAGAAGCGTGTACACAAAGAAACTGGTCATCGCCAGAAGTACACGAAGATTGAAATTACGTCAATCAAATAATCTGAAGAGCCGCTTTCGCAAAGGAAGCGGTTTTTTGATGTCTGTTATTTATGTTCTGCTCATGCTATAATTAAGGCAGGTAAAAAGGGGAACGAATGACAAAAATCATTGCGGTGACAAATCAAAAAGGTGGCGTCGGCAAAACAACGACGTCAATTAACGTAGCATATTTTTTGGCAAAAGCTGGCAAGAAAACATTGTTGGTGGATTTTGATCCGCAGGGTAATGCCACCAGTGGACTTGGAATAGATAAGCAAAATTTGGGCGCAACAATATCAGAGGTGATTATGCGACAAATTGACCTGGCGAATATCATATTGCCAACGGAATATAAAAACTTATCAATCGCTCCAGCTACACCTCATTTGGCGAATACGGAAGTGGAATTGGCGCAGGCGCAGGGAAGGTTTGTTCGCTTGCGAGAGGCTTTGCAGAAGGCGACGGATTACGACTATATTATTATTGATAGTCCGCCGAGTTTGAGTTTGTTGACAGTCAACGGTATGATTGCCGCTAATTACGTATTGCTTCCAGTTCAGGCAGAATTTTACGCATTGGAAGGATTGGGGCAGCTTTTGGAAAGTATGAAATTGATAAAGAAGGGACTCAACCCACCTTTGGAATTATTGGGCGTTTTATTGACGATGATGGACTCCAGAACTACATTATCCGGGCAAGTTCACGCTGAGGTTAAAAAATATTTCCCAGATAAGATTTTCAAGAATAGCATTCCGAGAAACATTCGCTTGGCTGAAGCTCCTAGTCATGGCGCGCCAGTTGGGGCGTATGATCGTTTTTCAAAAGGTTCTCGGGCCTATAAGGCGCTAACGAAAGAAATTATAGAGAGGGTGGAACGATGAAAAAAGGTTTAGGCAGAGGTTTTGGGTCGTTGATCCCGACCAATTTGATTGATGAAACGTTTGATCCAACCGCACAGCAGGACGTGAAAGTTTCTCATTTGAGAGATATTGCTATTGATCAAGTTGTCCCAGATCCAGATCAGCCGCGTCGCTTTTTTGATGAGAATGCTTTGAATGAGTTGACGGAATCGGTGCGCGAGCATGGCGTGGTTCAGCCGATTGTTGTGACGCCAAAAGGAGATAAATATCTGATCGTGGCAGGCGAGCGACGTTGGCGTGCGGCGAATAGGGCGAATTTAACAGAGGTTCCGTGTATCGTCAGGAGTATGAGCGATCAAAATCGCCTGGAGATTTCTTTGATTGAAAACTTGCAACGACATGATTTGAATGCGCTTGAAACTGCGACTGCTTATCAGAAATTGCGCGACCAATTCAATATGACGCTGGAGGAAATTGGCAAGCGTTTGGGTGGCAAATCTATAAGCGCAGTCAGTAATACGTTGAGGCTACTGAAATTGCCGAAGTCTGTGCAGCAGGCGTTGTTTGAGGGGCGATTAAATGAAGGGCAGGCAAGACCTCTAATTGGTTTACCTGATGACGCCGCGGAAGATATTATGGAGCGAGCTATTCGCGAAGAGTGGTCAGCGCGACGGATTGAGCAAGTTGTTACTTTGTGGAAGCAGGCGAAGGCTAGTCCAATTGAGAACAAACGCCGCCCAGCAGATATGCCTCATGCAGATGCTATTGAAAGCCTTTCAAAGCGATTTGGAACAGGGGTGAAAATTCGTACAAACGGCCGTGGAGCTGGTCAGATTAGCATCAAGTTTAAGGATAATCTTGAATTTGAACGAATAAGAGAATTACTCGAAAAATAATTTTTATTAGAACGAGCGAATTTTATTGAATGGAAATATTCGTAGGCTAACTGGCCCAACGATGTCATAAAGAGGGATCGGTCCCATGCAGTTTCGAGAGTCGCAAGAATAGCTTCCTTGGCGGTGATCACCCATGACGAATATCGTGCCTTCTGGTACGGTTGTATCGACATCTCCAGAAGTAGGTTGTCCTGGCTCATTTTTATTGACTGAGGTGTCAGGGTTAAATCCGTCGGGATTTTCTGTGTTGTAAACAGTTACGGTGCCGTTTTTCACAGTAACTCGCTCACCGGCAAAGGCAATTACGCGCTTAACAATGTACTCATCTTTACCTGTGGATGCATTGAAATTTGGATTCTTAAACACAATTACTTGTCCGCGCTTTGGGGTATAATTTTTATTTTGCAATTTTGAGCTAGTGACGGGCAATCGATTGACGATCAGACGATCGCCGGTGTACATCGTCGTTTCCATACTGGCACCTTCAACATTGAAAGTTTGAAATACAAATGTGTTCAATAAAAGTGTGCCGATCACCACGCCAACAACGAAAATGACCATTCCCAGGCCATCTTGTAATTTTGGATGACGATCCATAAAAGTAGCGTCCATTGTTTCAATTATAAGCGTTTTGTGTGTTATAATCAATAGATATGAAACCACGCAAACAGTCGATGGACGGATTTGTCGCCAAGCGACCACAGCGAACTTCGTTGGGGGAAATTACTAGCAAAAAAACGACTACGCTCGGGCATTATCGTAGTAACGAAGATAGTCCGCAGGTGTCGAATAATGCGGCAAGAAATATTCAGCAACCAACTTCTGCTAATAAATTAAAGCAGAATATTAGCGAATCGTTGGCGGCGATTGATGAAAACACCAAGCCTTCTCATCGGCAGGAGCGTAAACAGAAGCGTAAGAAAAAATTAATTACCAGGATTATTCTTGCGATTATCGGAATTATTATTGCAATTGTGGCGGGTTGGCTGCTATTAAAATTATGGCAGACGATGAACTCGGTGTTCCATAATGGTGGAATCTTAGGGCTATTTTCGCAGCAGAAGCTGAAAGAGGATGCTTATGGTCGAAGCAATGTGCTGATTTTAGGTACAACAGATGACGATCCGGACCATCCAGGTGCGACATTGACCGACTCGATGATGATTCTTAGTGTCAATCAGACAAAGAAGGACGCGTATATGTTCAGCATTCCGCGTGACTTGTATGTAAAATTTGGCATGGCGTGTAATTCTGGCTACGCTGGTAAAATCAATGAATATTTTGGTTGCGTGAATAATGGAGATAGCGCGCAGGCAGAAGCTGAACGAATGGATAAAACTAAGAAATTCATCGGCGATATATTCGGTATGGATATTCAATACGTGGCGCATATTAATACTGCGGTGATTCGTGATGCTGTCAATGCGGTCGGCGGAGTTACCGTTGACGTACAGAGTCGTGATCCACGAGGAATTCTTGATCCAAGTATGGACTGGATGTGTCGAGCGAAGGAGTTGAATTATCAGCAGCGTCGCGAACGATGCCCAACAGGTCACTATATGCAATTAACTAACGGCAAGCACGAAATGGACGGCGAAAAGGCGATGTGGTTTTCTCGAGCGCGTGGTTTGGTGGCGCCAACTTACGGATTGGAACAATCTAACTTTGACCGAGAGAAGAATCAGCAATTGGTTATGATGGCACTGAAAAACAAAGCTACTTCCACGGGAACGCTGACTGACTTTGGTAAGGTGACATCACTGATGGATGCGATGGGTAAAAACTTACGCACAAACATTGACACGAAAGAAATTCGCACAATTATGAACCTTGGCTCAGAGATAAAAGAATCTGATATTCACAGATTGAGTTTTGTAGAGGAAAACAACGTACTTATGACTACTGGCACGGCGGGTGGCGCAAGCATAGTCCAGCCGGCTGCGGGATTGTATGATTATGACGACATTCGCGCTTATATAAAGTCTGAGATTTACGCAACGCCGTTATCTAAGGAAAAAGCCACAGTTGCTGTCTTGAATGGTTCCGGCGTGGCTGGTGCAGCGCAGAAAGAAGCGGACAAATTGACAGAATTAGGGATGAAAGTTGTTCATGTTGGCAACGCTCCAGGTAATGAAAAGTTAGGGAAGACGCAAGTTTATCAATTGTCAGCTGGTAAAGAAAAAACTGCCACAAAAGATAAATTTAAGGAGTTGTACGGCTCGGTTTCATCAGATTCTTCAAAGTATAATTTGAATGTTGATGTACAATTCATCGTTGTTGTGGGAACTGGCTCATAATTTGGTATAATAGAGTAAGTTATGGAGTTACTGAAAACTGTTAAACGAAGAACGTTTTGGAGCGAATTAGTTTACTATGTCTTAAATATTGGCTTGGCGGCAGCATTACTTGTTATTGCTCAAGCGTTTCAGACTCCATTTCCAGCGTTAGCTCTTGTTGTACTGAGCAAATGGCGTATAATTGCCGTTCGTCCGCGTTTTTGGTGGGCAAACATCCAGGCTAACTTGGTTGACTTAACGGTCGGAATTGGTGTTGTTGGTCTGATGTATCTACCTACGTCGGTGTTTTATTTCCGCGTAGCCTTGGCGATATTATATGCAATTTGGCTGGTTGTAATTAAGCCGATGTCTAAGCGCTGGCAGGTTGCCATACAATCGTTGATCGCTATTTTCGTCGGCGTAACCGCTCTGATGGTGGTATCGTACGAGTGGCCAGTTTCTGTAGTTGTTATTCTGATGTTCTTGATAGGCTATAGTTCTGCGCGCCATTTCCTGCACAGTTATGATGAAGAACAAACGGTTTTACTTTCGGCAATCTGGGGACTCGTCTTTGCTGAACTGGGTTGGCTGTCGTACTATTGGACTTACAGTTACGGAAAATCATTATTTGGCGGCGTTTCACAGGTTACGATAATCTTATTGCTATTCTCGCTTGTCGCCAGTAAAGCTTACCAATCTTACAACAAACACAAAGCTATTCGGTTTTCAGACATATCCGCTCCAGTGATTCTTACAATCGGAATTATCTTAGTGATGCTAGTGTTCTTAAATTCTGTAGTAATTTAATCTTTAGCACCAGTGAAACGCAGGACTAGGATGTAATTGAGAACTCTCTCTTTTACAAAACCATTTTTCACGGCTTCGTCAATTATTCTATTGTGCTGCTGGGGGTCCGCCTCGATAAACAATAAACCTTCTGAAGTGAGACATCGTGGTGCTTGTGAGATCAATTGCAATATCAATTTCAATCCTTCGTCTTCGGCGAAAAGCGCAATATCTGGCTCGTATTGGAGTTCTGGCGACACGTCCCAATTCTTATCGACGTAAGGCAAATTGGCAAATATATAGTCAACGGGTCGAAGCTGGCCATTAAGTAATGATTGCTGTTGAATATGGACGTCCGCATTTAAGGCGTTCGCATTTTTTTCTGCAACGTTTAAGGCTGGTTTGCTGATATCGGATAAGATCACCGACAAGTTGTTTCTCTCTAATTTGGCAGTAATTCCCAGACAGCCAGACCCTGTGCCAACGTCAATTAAAACTTTTTCGGCAATTTCGCTGGCGGTCAGTTCTAAGAACAATGAAATTAGATCTTCGGATTCAGGGCGGGGAATTAAAACAGAGGGAGATACGGTGAATCTGCGGCCGTAAAATTCTTTATAGCCCAGAATATAGGCGATTGGTACGCGGTCTAATCTTAGGTCTAGTCTGGCATTTGCGATATCAAATCTCCTGGGGTCAATTTCTTCGTCCAGGTGAGCGTGTAGGTAAGTGCGGTTTTTTCGTAAAGTGTTGGCTAATATCAATTCAGCGTCTAATCTGGCGGACGGGATGCTTGCTGTTTTTAAGGATTTTGTGGCAATTTTTAGCCATTCAGAGATAATCATGTGGCTAATTATAACATATATCTATGGAATGTAAAAAGTAAAATGCTTGCAAAAACTGAGAAAAGTGGTAAAAAGTATTGACAAATCAAGAGAGAGAGAGTATTATAGGCTTCATATCATTAGCGAAAGGAATGAATATATAATGGAATTGCCAAATAATAGCGAAGCCGCAAAGCAAATGGAGTTTGCAGAAGGGTTTAATCCTGAACTGACGACCGAAGAAAAGTTGCAGGCGGCAGTGGAATTTGATGATCTGGTTCAGTCGACATTGCTTAGATTTGCGGAAGACGCGAAAACTCACGATCACGACATAATATTTTCAGATAGGATACAATCGGAAGTCTCATTAGAAATTCCTCAGAAAGATGGTTCTGTGGTGTCTATCGGTGTATATTCAGGATCTCTAGATAATGGCACTAAGTCTCGAGAAATTACATTCGTAGAAAGAGGTGTAGGAGGGTATCATCGATATTATATAGAGGATGACTTTGTTTTAAGGTATGATGACAATACGCCCTTCTCTTCAATGGAAGAAGATGATGACAAAATTGATATGAGTATGATGAGTGATGATGAGATATATGAGTGTGCAGTTAGAGCTATGCGTAAAACCAATAATCTAATAGAGAATTGTAAATTAGAGCAACAAATGGGGCTAAATCGTCAACCGGTCGGTGTGGACGAAATAAGTAAGCTGGCGGAGCTATTGGAGTCAGCTGAAGTTTTTAAGTTTAATTACTAGCATTCTGAGCTTTCAGCTCACGCTCATATCTCTGTAGATTTTCAATCAAATCGTCGATATCCCCGTTCATTGCAGCGGGGATATTGCTGCGGCTGTAGTGAATGCGGTGGTCGGTGATTCGGTCTTGCGGGAAGTTGTACGTTCGGATTTTTTCCGAGCGGTCGCCAGTCCCAACCAATGAGCGTCGCTCGGCGCTTAATTTGGCGTTTTCCTCGTCAATTTTCATCTGCAACAATCGCGAACGAAGCACGCTCATGGCTTTTTCGCGGTTTTTAATTTGCGATTTTTCGTCTTGGTTTGTAACTATCATTCCAGTCGGCAAGTGGGTGATTCGCACTGCTGAGTCTGTAGTGTTCACACTTTGACCGCCGTGTCCACTGGAGCGATAAATATCAACGCGCAAATCATTCGGGTTTATCTCGATGTCGGCTTCTTCTGCTTCTGGTAAAACCGCCACCGTTACGGTTGAAGTGTGGACGCGACCTTGGCTTTCAGTGACTGGAACTCGCTGAACTCGGTGTACGCCACCCTCGAACTTCAATTTAGAGTATGGCGCGTCACCCTTGATCATAAAAATAACTTCTTTATAGCCGCCAGAATCGTTGGCTGATTCGCTGATTAATTCTACTTTATAGCCGTTAGATTCGCACCAGCGTAAATACATGCGGTATAGTTCCGCCGCAAACAACGACGCTTCATCGCCACCCGCACCAGCGCGGATTTCCATGATGATATTTTTCTCATCGTTGGGGTCTTTCGGGGTGAGCAGGATGAATAATTCTTCTTCTAATTCGGTCAATCGAGCTTCAGTTTCAGTGATCTCAAGTTTCGCCAGCGCAGCCAATTCGCCGCCTTCGTTGGCTAATTTTTTGGCTTCTACTAAGTTTTTTTCCAGATTTTCTCGCTCTTCACCTTTGGAAATAAGCGTTTCTAATTCTGAAAATCGTTTGTTTTTTACCGTAAAATCTGGTGAGCTGTAAGCATCAGGTTGCGCTAAAAAATTGCTCAAATCAGCTCGTTCGTTTTTCAGAGAATCCATATCTAAAGAAATCTTTGCCATATCTATAAAATTATATCATACATTGACAGATATCTCTAAGTATTGTCAGATTGAAATAGTGTAAAATAAAACCGCCCAGTGATTGAGCGGTTTTTTGGATTGTTGGACTAATTTGTCAGATTATTTAGTCTTTTTGTCTGATTTTGGAGAATCAGTTTTAGCTGCTTTTTTAGCGTTAGCTTTCTTTGCTTTGTTTGCCAAAGCTGCTCGGCGAGCTTCAGCGGCTGCTTGACGAGCCTTAAAGCGATCAACACGACCTTCGGTGTCGATAATCTTTTCCTCACCAGTAAAGAATGGGTGTGAAGCTGATGAAATGTGAACCTTAACTAATGGATATTCGTTGCCGTCTTCCCATTTGATGGTTTCGGTTGTTTGCGCTGTTGACTGAGTCAAGAACGCGAAGCCCGCTTGTTCGTCGCTAAATACGACAGGGCGATAGTTCTGTGGGTGAATACTGCTTTTCATAACCTTGGTATTTTAACAGAAAACCGCAGGCATTGCAATATTTACCAAAAAGGCGTGCGGACGTATTGACGTATCTGTAAAAAGTAGCGCATAATTACAGATGAGATACGCTAATTTAGGAGGAGTATGTGCTATGGAAAATGGTTCTTATGTATATGATAAGAGTAGGGATAATGGCTTGAGATATTTAGCGGGAGAAGCTTTTCGTCGCTCTAAGGAATTGGCAATAGCAAAAGAGTTAGGGGTGATATTAGAAAATCCCGATAAAACCGAATCTTTTGAGCTATATAATTCGGGGGAGTCAGAGCGTATGCTGGCGCTAGTTGGCGAGGAGTTTGGGATTGGAGTTATGCAGACACCGGGTAAGCCTAAGGAAGTAACTGCAAAATTATTTAATCCGCACGAAGTAATTCAGGATTTATACAGGGAGATGCCGCTGGACGTTCATACTTCGGTCGTAGCCTTTGACGGATATATAGAAGATGGGGATCCTTCAGGAGAAAAAGCTGCATTGCTATTCTTTAAGCTGTCGGCAAACGTACCTGGCGAACCAACTCCGCCTATGACCATGGAAGATTTTAGCCGTAAGACTAGTACTTATGGTGCTGTCGTTTCAGGTAATGGAATTGAATACTTTGAGTTCATTAAGTGCTGCGATATTAAAAGGGTGTCTTCTATAAATTCGCCTCTAGATACTAGTTTAGAAAAAAAAGAACTTAAAGAGGAATTGGAAAAATTTATTAAGTCTCGTTAAGAGGTAGTTGCTCCTGATGAGGATTAGTGATATAATCATCTAGTAACTAATTTTAATGACACAATCCGTTTCACACTCCAAATCGTGAGCGGATGAGGCAAAAGGAGAAGAGAATGTCTGTAAAGGTAGACATTAAGGCTTTGCTGGAGTCAGGTGTTCATTTTGGACACAAAACCAGCCGCTGGCACCCAAAGATGGCGCCATATATTCACAGTAAGCGTCAGGATAGTCACATTATTGACTTGACTAAGACTGTTGAAGCTTTGGACAAGGCTTTGCCAGAATTGACAAAAATCGCTGCATCAGGCCGCAAGGTTCTGTTTGTTGGCACCAAAAAACAAGCCAAAGACGTTGTTCGTGAAGCAGCTGAAAAAATCAACCAGCCATACGTAGTTGAGCGCTGGATTGGTGGTATGTTGACTAACGGTTCAACTATTGCTCAGCAAATTAAGAAGTTGAAGAATCTTGAAAAGCGAATGGCTTCAGGTGACTTGGAAAAGCGTTATAACAAGCTTGAAGTGCAGCGTTTCCAGGAGGAAATCGACAGCTTGAATATGAAATATGGCGGCATTAAGGATTTGATGGGCAAGCCAGGCGCTGTTGTTGTAGTTGACGCATTGACCGACGCAAATGCAGTTCGCGAGGCTCAAACTTTGGGCGTGCCAGTATTTGCAATTGTTGACACTAACGTTAACCCAACAGGAATTGATTACGTAATTCCAGGTAATGACGACGCTGTTAAGGGTATTCAATTGCTATTAGACTACTTCACTGCAGCTGTTGCTGAAGGCGCAGGTAGCGTAAAGGCTGAAGAAAAACCAGCTAAAAAAGAGGAGAAATAGGATGGGCGTTTCTGTAGACGATATTAAAAAATTACGCGAATTGACCGGCGTAGGCTTGACTGACGCTAAGAAAGCTTTGGTTGAGGCTGAGGGCGATTTCGATAAAGCTTTGGAAGCTATGCGCAAAAAGGGCTTGACGAAAGCTGAAAAGAAAGGTGATCGTGAAGCTCGTGAAGGTTTGATCGAAGGTTATGTTCACTCTGGCCGAATCGGCGTTATCGTTGAGGTAAACTGCGAAACTGATTTTGTGGCTCGACTTGACGACTTTAAGACGTTGGCGCACGAAATTGCTATGCAAATTGCAGCGATGAGCCCAAAATATGTTTCTGAGGCTGACATTCCAGCAGAGGAGATGGAGCGCGTTAAAGCTGAGCTTATGGCGAGCGAATCTTTGGCAAGCAAGCCTGAAGAAATGCGCGAGAAGATCGTTGAAGGTCAATTGAAGAAGCATTTTGCTGAGCAGGTTCTTATGAGCCAGGCTTACATTTTGGACGATTCTAAGACCGTTGAGCAACACATTAAGGAAGCTATCGCTAAATTGGGCGAAAACATCGTTATTCGTCAATTCAAGCGAATTGAGCTGGGTGTAAGCGAATAGATTTTCACGCAGAGAAGAAGTCGGCCGTAGTAATGCGGTCGATTTTTTATTTTGTCAATATTTACCACAAGCATATTGACAATATCGCAAATATGTGCTAGTATGGTTACATATCAAAAATGATAGTAAAAACAAAAAAGGAAAGATATGATCGAAAATCCCGCCAAAAATACAAATAATTCTTCGGAAGTAGGTCCCACACAAGGTTCTTCTCCGGAAGATGCGTGGGCAGGAGTAGCAGCTGCTGGAGAGGCTCTTGAGCGTGAAGCAAAAGCGGCTGCGGAGCAAAATTCAGACAGCAAAACCCCGGTGAAGGTTAATTACGAGGGCGAAGCTTATGGGACGACGAGACAATATCCGACTACGGAGTTACAGAAGAAAACGCGTGATGAGCGTATTGCTGACGGTCAGGAGATAGTTGCTGCGCTGAAGAATAAGGCTAAAGAAGGTCTTGGTCGCGTATGGAAGGGTTTGAAAGATAGTTTTTATATTGGCGTGAGTCGGGGTTCTGAATTACCTGGACAGATTGCTGAAGGAGCTGGACGCGCTAAGGAAAATATAGGCAATACTTTGTCTGAAGCAAAGAATAAGGCTGCGGAATTGTTTGCGGGCGGTCGAGAGTTTATTCTTCAGAAAGCCTCAGAAGCCCGTACGCGAAAAGAAGAAAGGCAAAAAGCTCGTCAAGAACGCAAGGAAGCTCGGGCTAAGGCTAAAGAACAGCGCGAGTTGGATAGGCAGAAATATAACGAAGCTCGAGAGCAGGATAAGCAGGATAATGCGACAGATAAGTCGACGATTGATAACAATAAAGAGACTGTAAAAAACTCTAAGCAAGAACAAAAAGAGGCTGCCGCCAAGCTAGAAGCAGCAGAAAAGAGACGACGAGAGGCGGAAGAGAAGGCTAAGAAAGCTGCCGCTGAGTATGACGCCGCAAAGAAGGCATTTGAAGCTGATCAAACGAATGAGAAGTTGCGCTTGGAGGCTGACAAAAAGCGTAATCTGGCTGGGGCTGCCGCAGCGGAGTTGAATCTTGCTGAACTTGATGTTAGTGAATTGAAGAGTAAGATCGATTCTGCTGAGGAAGAAATTGATAAGGCTAAGAGTGAAATAGATAAAGCTAAGGAGGCCATGAAGGAGCGTGCAGAAAAAGCCCGGGAGCGTAAAAACGCACGACGACAAGCTCGCAGAGAGGCTCTCGGCGACAAATGGGAATCTGCTAAAGATAAGCTGGCGCGGGTTGCTGGCAAGAGCGCGAACTGGATGCTGAATCTTGGCAGAAGGGCTGTTGCGGGAGCTGGTAGGGTTGTCGGTAGGGCTGCTAGGGCGGTCGCCAACAAACTTGACCCAGTTGAGGCAAATAGCGAATCAAGCAACGGTAAATAAGCATAATTGATAATAAAACATAAAAAGGATATTATAAAATCATGAATAACGACCAAACCCAATTAAACATTCGAGTAACAATAGTCACCAAGGCGCAGCTGAATTCAATCGGTATCAATCTACCGGAAGATCAGATGCAGGCGCTGATTCAGCACGTAGAAGATACGATCAATAGCCAAATTGGCGAAGAAATCGTTGAGTCTCTGGATGATGATCAGCTGAAAGAATTGGTGCAGATGCAGGACAATGACGCGCCAGCTGAAGAAATTGACGCATGGATTCGTGCACGAGTTCCAGAATATGATGAGATCATTGAAGATAACGTGGCGATTGTTCTGGGTGAATTAGCTAATAATTCCGATGCGATTCAAGCATAAATAAGCCTAGGAAAAATAAATCCGCCTTCACGTGAGAGGGCGGATTTTTATCGTGTGGAAATTATTGAGCAGCCATCTTTTTGGTGGCGCGCATCTGTCGTGGTGACGATGAATTGGTGATTTTGGATGGTTTCCTGAAGAAGTTTTTCGCGAGTGGCGTCTAATTCAGAAAAAACGTCGTCTAGCAGAATTAGCGGTCGAGATTGGCTGACTTCTGTTTGAAGTTCTAGCTCTAATAATTTGAACGCCAGCATAATGGTTCGCATTTCACCACGTGAAGCAACTTTAATGGCGGGCTGATTATGGAGAAAAATTGTGAAATCTTCACGGTGCGGACCGGCAGAAGTGAAGCCTGTAGCCATTTCATATTCGCGGGATTTTCCTAAGCGATTTAGTAGGGCTTGGTCATAATTTTCCAGAGGTACAATAGCGCCATATTCGATGGATAATTGCGTGTCTTTTCCCGCCAAAGATTCGTATAAATTTTTTATGCGGGGCTCGTTTATCTGGAGAAATTTGGCTCGTTTTTGGGCAATGTTGGTTGCGTATTGGATAAATTTTATATCCCAAGCAAACAGGTTGTCACGCCAAATTGATGAGTCTTCTTGGTGGGATTTTAAGAGTTCGTTGCGTTGTAAAAGAGTGCGATTGAAAGCTCTTAAATCCGTGTCGTATTTGGGGTCAAGTCGGGCAATTAAGCCATCCAGAAAGTCGCGCCGTCGGGATGGTGAGGAGGAGATTAATCTTAGTTCGCTTGGCTCAAACAAAACGACGGGCAGGCGATTTTTCCTAGTTAAGACCTTTGATTTATTGTCATTGATAATAAATTCTTTGTTTATTTTTCCGGAAATTGAATCAAGCTTAATACGTCGCTCGCCGAAATCTCCCTCCAGATGAATAATCGTCTGTGGGGCATTCAGCGTCATACAATCGCCAAGACTGCCACGAAAACTACTGCCGCGTAGCGCCACATAAACTGCCTCGAGCAGATTCGTCTTGCCGGTGCCATTTGGTCCAACGATTACCGTTCCAGAATTGCTAAAAGTCGCTTCGTGCAGATGATAAGACCGAAAATTGTATAGCTTAATCTTAGAAATCACTCTGTTATTATAGCACGGGGCGTAAGGCAAAATTAGCAGACAAGACGCTTGAAGTTTGATATAATAACGGATAGATAAATTGGAGGAAATATGTTCGACACAAACCCTTATGAAGAAAAAATGAATGCAGCGTTTAGCTTTTTTCAAGATGAATTGAAGAAGGTGCGAACAGGCAGGGCACACGCTGGAATGCTTGACGGTGTTATGGTTGAAGCTTACGGCACAAAAATGCCGCTTAATCAGGTTGCAAACGTAACCGCTCCAGAGGCACAAATGTTGTTAGTTACGCCATTTGACCCGAGTAACATTACGGCAATTTCCTCTGCAATTCGCGACAATCAAAGCCTAGGTTTTAATCCATCTGACGATGGGCGAGTGGTTCGTGTTCCAGTTCCAGCTTTGACTGAGGAGCGTCGCCACCAATTGGTGAAACAGGTTAGCGAGAAGGTTGAGGAAGCTCGAATTGCGATGCGTAATATTCGCCAAGACGCTCTTAAGGATGCTAAGCGAATGAAGGACAATAAAGAGCTGAGCGAAGACGATTTGAAGCGCGTAGAGAAAGAAATTGACAGCTTAATGAGCAAGATGCAGACGCAAATTGACGAGGCGTTTAAGGCGAAAGAAAAGGACGTCTTAACAGTTTAATGAGTGAAACTTTTGCCGATAAAGTGAAGGCGTTGAATTTGCCGTTGGATCAAATTATTGTTATTGGTAGTGGGATTTTGGATCAATTGGGGATTCGTCCAGCTAGTGATATTGATCTTGCGGCGAGTTCTGATTTGATGAAAAAGCTCTCCGAGGAAAGTGGCGATTGGATTAAAAAGTTCGACGATAATCAGCGTTTTTATTTTGTAAAAGATGATGGTTCGGCTGAAGTTTGGGATGGCTGGGTTTTTGATGGGCAGGCTGTTAGTTATGGCGAGCTGTTGAGTCAATCGGTAGAATATGACGGCGTAAGGTTCGTTAATTTGAAATTTCTGCGCAAATGGAAGAGCTGGCGTGGACGTGAAAAAGACGTACGAGATGTTGAGTTAATTGATGAATGGAGGGCGGATAATGAATGAAAATGTGAGTTTGCCGCGGCACATCGGGTTTATTGTTGATGGAAATCGGCGATGGGCAAAGCAGCATGGCTTGCCGACATACGAAGGACATCTGGCGGGCTATAACGCGTTAAAAGACGTGGCATTGGAGGTTCTTCATCGAGGTGTGAAATACGCGAGCGCTTATGTTTTTAGCACGGAAAACTGGAAACGGTCAGAGGAAGAAGTCCGACATTTGATGAAATTGCTATTGAACATACTGAAGGCTGACCTGCCGATATTTATCGAAAACGAGGTTCGCTTGAGGGTTATCGGATCTAGGGAAGGTTTGTCGGATCAATTGATCAAAGCGATTGACGAGGCTGAGAAAAAGACTGCCGATCTGAAAAATGGAGAATTGGTTTTATGCTTAAATTATGGTGGACATTTGGAGATTGCTGACGCGGTTAAAAAAATTGTTCAATCTGGAGTTTCTGCTGAGGAAATTACACCTGAGTTGATTGCTCAAAATATATACGCGCCAGAGGTGCCGCCGTGTGATTTGATTGTTAGAACTTCTAGTGAACAGCGGCTCAGCAACTTTATGTTGTGGCGATCAGCGTACAGTGAGTTGATGTTTATTGAGAAGAATTGGCCAGACATGACGGTGGATGACGTGTCGGTGATTTTAGAGGAATATGCTAATCGGAATAGGCGGTTTGGAAAATGATTGTTTGGGGAGTACTTTTAGGGCTATTTGTTCTCATTTTATTGGTAGTTTTGCATGAATTAGGTCACGCTATTGTCGCCAAGAGAAACGGCGTCAAGGTTGAGGAATTCGGAGTCGGATTTCCGCCTGCCGCAAAAAAATGGAAAGTAAAGCGAAGTTTCTTGGGTGAAAACGTAACGTTTAGTTTGAACTGGCTGCCGCTTGGTGGATTTGTCAAACTGAACGGTGAATATGATTCCGCAAAAGGCGAGGGCACATACGGTGGATCGACATTTTGGGTGAAGACGAAGATCTTGCTGGCTGGTGTCATGATGAACTGGATAACTGCGATTGTTTTGTTCACGATTCTTGCGATAATTGGCATGCCGAAAATCCTGTCGAACCAAGTTCAATTGCCATTTGATACAGAGGTTAGGCGTTCGCCGGTGGCGATAGCAAAAATCACACCGAATTCTCCAGCGGATAAAATTGGACTTAAGGTTAATGACGAACTTATTAAGATAAACGGCCAGTCGCTTACGGAGGCAGAAAAATTGCCAGTTATAACTAAGCAAAGTTCTGGCAAGAAAATCAGGGTTGAATATAGGCGTGACGGCAAAGAGTTAGCTGTTGATGTCCAGCTGAATGATGAAAAGTCCGTGAAGGGAAGCGGATATCTGGGCGTTATTCCGGGGCAGACGGAGAAAATGTATAGCACATGGTCGGCGCCTATTGTGGGTGTGGCGACTACTGGGCAATTGTCATATGAAACTGTCAAAGGCGTTGGTGTGTTATTGGTAAAAACCGTGCACGGATCAATCGGACAAATATTCGGTTCCGCAGAATCAAAGGAATCTGCACGAGCTGATTTAGCTTCTGTCAGCGGGAGCGTGGCAGGACCAATTGGCATACTGGGTGTATTATTCCCGTCAGTTGTCAGTTCTGGAATTGAGTATATCATTTTCGTGGCGGCGTTAATCTCGCTGACGCTGGCGGTGATGAACATTTTGCCAATCCCAGCGCTCGACGGTGGCCGCTGGTTCACGATGGCAATTTTCCGCTTATTTAAGAAAGATCTGACGAAAGAGCGCGAGGAAAATATTCAGGCAACCGGTATGTTGATTCTATTAATCTTAACAATTTTGGTGACGATCAGTGATGTTGGAAAGCTCTTCTAAGAAATTAAAAAATCGCAAATGGTGGCTGATTTTGGCGCTCCCAGCTTGGGTTTATGGCGTATTTTTGGCGGTGGAAGTTGTTGTTTCATTGGCGGTCGGTGTTTTGATAAAAATCGGCGTACCTCTCAATTCTGTGAATCCAGTTATTTTTAATACAGTGCTTTCGGTTATTGTATATATTTTGTCGCTAATTGTCGTGATTGGCGTACCGTTTTTCGTTAAGAAGCGCCGAACAACTTTGGGTAATTTGGGTGTGAATGATTGGCCGACGTTTTTAGAAATATTCATTTCTCCGTTTGCTTTCGTGGCGTACTTTTTACTAACAATGGTTACGATGAGCATCGCCAGAGTTGTTTTCTTAGTGGATATGCAACAAAAGCAAGCTATACCGTTCAGCCAGAGTATGTTGGCGACTCATTGGCAATTTATCATGGCGTTCGTTGTGTTGGTGGTGCTGGCGCCGATTGTTGAGGAGCTTTTATATCGCGGATATCTTTATGGCAAGTTGCGTAATTCTTTCTCGATTTGGCCATCGATTATCGTAACGAGCATAGCGTTTGGCGCGGCACATCTTTGGGTTGGTCCAGATTCACCATTGCAATGGGCGGTGGCAGTTGATACATTTACTTTAAGCTTGGTTATGTGTGCGACCAGGGAATACACTGGCGCAATTTGGGTGCCGATTATGATGCATATGGCGAAAAACGGAATAGCTTTTTATTTCTTGTTTGTCAATACGGGCGCAATTAATCAGACGGAATCGTTATTGCCATTTATATTTATGTAAAGGAGAGAAATATGCGAATGACACAACTTTTTACCAGAACTTTGAAACAGGCGCCAGCTGGCGAGGTTGCGCGAAATGCTCAGCTTTTGATTCGTGCTGGCTACGTACATAAAACGATGGCGGGTGTGTATTCGTTTTTGCCGTTGGGTTTGAGAGTTCTTGAGAATATTAAGCAAATTGTTCGCGAGGAAATGGACAAGGTTAATAGCCAGGAATTGGTGATGAGTACTTTGCAGCGAAAGGAATTGTGGCAAGAAACTGGTCGTTGGAGTGATGAATTGGTCGACGTTTGGTTTAAGTCTAAGTTGCAAGACGGCACAGACATTGGTTTTGGTTGGACGCACGAGGAGCCGATTGTTGATCTTCTTCGCAATTACTTAAAGAGCTACAAAGATTTGCCAATTAGCGTTTATCAATTCCAGAATAAATTGCGAAACGAACTTCGCGCTAAGAGTGGAATTATGCGTGGTCGTGAATTTGTGATGAAGGATATGTATTCGATTCACGACAGCAAGGAGAGTTTGGATAATTATTACAATTCGGTTATTGAGGCGTATAAGCGTTGTTATGATCGATTTGGGATTGGCGATGAAACATATGTGACGTTTGCTTCTGGTGGCGCTTTCACGAAGTTTAGCCATGAGTTTCAGACGATTTGCGACGCTGGTGAGGATTATATTTATCTTCATCGTGGTAAAAATATCGCTGTTAATGAAGAAGTTTTGGATGAGGCGGTCAAGGAGCTCGGCGTCGATCGTAGTGAATTAGAAAAAGTAAAAACTGCCGAAGTTGGCAATATCTTTAATTTCGGCACGCAGAAATCCGAAGAAATGAAGTTAGTGTTTACCGACGCCGAAGGTAAAGAGCGATACGCTTATATGGGAAGTTATGGTATTGGAATTACGCGAGTTATGGGCGTGATTGTTGAGAAGTTCGCTGATGATAAAGGTTTGGTTTGGCCAGAAAATATTGCGCCGTTTAAGGTTCATATTGTGGCAATTGGCGAAAAGGGTCAGGAACTAGCAGGTAAGTTTTATGACGAGCTGGCTAACAGTGGTGTCGATGTGCTACTCGATGATCGTGACGAGCGTCCAGGCGTGAAGTTTGCTGATGCTGAACTAATGGGGTTGCCGTGGCGGATAACGATCGGTGATCGAACGATTGACGGTGATGGCTTGTTTGAATTGACGGAACGAGCAACTGGCGAAACGCGAAAAATGGATTATCAGCAATTGATGGATTTTTGCCTTAGTCGGTAAGGCTGATTATATTGACATAATAAATAGCGATTGATATACTCAGATAGACTTAATCAGGACTAATTAAAAACACTATATTTAGTGTAGATCGTAAGGCTAATACCACTACATACAGTAGAGGAGGAAATTTTTATGAAAAAAACTTATCAAATTACAGAAGCTGGAAAGGCTGATTTAGAAAAAGAATTGGCAGAGTTGAAAGGCCGACGTGGCGAGATTGCTGAAAAAATTGCGGCAGCGCGAGATTTTGGCGACTTGAGCGAAAACGCGGAATATGACGCTGCACGCGAAGAGCAGGGCTTGGTGGAAACGCGAATTTTGGAAATTGAAGATATTCTGCAGAACGCCGAAATTATTAAATCCAACGGCAGCTCAAGTGTTGGCCTGGGCAGTACGGTTGAATTGCAATGTCCAGAAAGAACCGTATCCTACACGGTGGTTGGTCCAGTTGAAGCTGATCCATTGGCTGGACGAATCTCAGATCAGTCGCCAATTGGTAAAGAATTGATTGGTAAGAAAATTGGTGACGAAGTGACGATTAAAACGCCAAAAGCCGAAATTACCTATATTATTAAGTCGATATCTTAAACCTAGCGGGATCTGCCGCATATAATGTGCTATAATTATCTCTGTTATGGCTACACTTCAAGATTATCGCAATGAACGACTACGAAAACTGGAAACATTACGTCAATTAGGCGTTGAACCATATCCAGCAAAATCAGAACGGACTCATACTTGTGCTGAGGTTTTGTCTAAGTACAATGAGCTAGCTGGTAAGGAAGTTGTCGTTGCGGGTCGTGTGGCGTCTATTCGCAGTTTTGGCAAATTGGCATTTATTAAATTACGTGATCAGTCTGGTGATGTGCAACTTTACTTGCAGCGTGATGACGTGGCGGAATTAGATGCTGCGCGCGGTGTGCTTGGAATGAAGCAGCTTAAATTGCTAGACACGGGCGATTTTATTGAGGCGAAGGGCGTGATGACCACGACACAAACGGGCGAAAAATCCGTTGGTGTACACGAACTTAGATTGTTGACTAAATCGTTGAGGCCAATGCCGGAAAAATTAGAGAATAAGGAAGAGCGCTTGCGTCGACGTTATGTTGATATGAACGTCAATCCCGAAGTTCGCGAGCGGTTCATTCGTCGAAGTAAGTTTTGGCAAGCAACGCGAGATTATTTGAATAGTCATGGGTTTATCGAGATTAATGTTCCTGTTTTGGAACACACCACTGGCGGTGCGGACGCGAACCCATTTGTGACGCATATGGATGCGCTGGGCGATCAGCAGTTTTATTTGCGAATTAGCCACGAATTACCATTGAAGCGATTGATTGGCGCTGGATTTGAGAAAGTTTATGATCTCGGTCCGCGTTTTCGCAATGAAAATTACTCTGACGAGCATCTGCCAGAGCATATCGCCATGGAGTGGTACGCGGCTTACTGGGACTGGAAACAGGGAATGCGTTTCATGGAGTCGATGTATAAAGATGTGCTTCAGAAGACTTTTGGTACTCTGCAATTCCAATTGGGCAAATTCAACGTTGATATGAGCGGTGAGTGGGAAGTTTGGGATTATGCTGAGGCTATTCGCAAGCATTACGGAATCGACGTTTATAACACGACAATTGAAGAAGTTGCCGCTAAGCTGAAAGAACATAATTTGGAAGTTGAAAAAACTGATTCTATTCCACGCAGTATTGATAAATTATGGAAGAATATTCGTAAAGACGTTGCTGGTCCGGTTTGGTTGGTGAACACGCCGAAGTTTATTAGTCCGTTGTCAAAGACTAATCCGGAAAATCCAGAGACGGTGGAGCGTTTCCAGCCGGTGATCGCTGGTTCGGAATTGGGCAATGGATTCTCTGAGTTGAATGACCCGATTGACCAATTGAATCGTTTCCTTGAGCAACAGCAAATGCGTGACGCTGGCGACGAGGAAGCGATGATGCTTGATATTGATTACGTTGAGATGTTGGAATATGGAATGCCGCCGGCTTGTGGCTGGGGATATTCTGAAAGGGTATTTTGGATTTTCGAGGGCGTTGCAGCGCGTGAAGGTGTGCCGTTCCCGCAGCTTAAGAGTGAAATTGACGAAACAACTCGGGCGATTTATCCGCAAGTCAACTTGTAATTTTGCTATAATTAAAGCATGAAACGTTTTCTTTTGGGGCTACTAACTGTTGGGCTATTGTTGGCTGGGTCTGGCAAAATGGCGTTTGCGGCACGCTCGACGGATAATTTTACTATCACAAAATTTAATGCGGAATATTCGTTGAGTCGCGACTCTGATAATCGATCAAAATTGGAAGCTACTTGGCGAATTACGGCTAATTTTCCGCCGAACCAAAATCGGGGAATCGCGCCAGTTTTTGTTAAGAAGTACGATAATCACTCGACGAATTTCTCATTGCAATCTGTAACTGATGAAAATGGTACGTCGCTCGAATATTCCTGGAATGATGACGAGTTGAGGATTGGTAATAAAAACACTTACGTGAAAGGCGAGAAAACTTATATCATTAAGTTTACACAGCGTGATGTAACTAAGAATTACGGTGATGCGGGGCGTGATGAATTCTATTGGGATGTGATCGGTGATGAGTGGCGTGTCCCGATGGAAAATGTGCAAATTTCCGTGAAACTTGATGAGTCTTTGGTTGCGGCAAGGCAAGGGAAAGCTTTTTGTTATGTCGGCAGTCGAGGTTCGACGACGCAATGTGATTTGAGCGAAGATAAGGGTCGGATTACTGCAAAAATAGATAAATTGAGTCGTCAACAAGGCGTAACTGTGGCGGTTGGATTTAAGAGCGGAACTTTTTCTGGATATCAAGAAACGCTAATGGAAAAGTTGATTGGAATTTGGAACTTGATGCAGATTTTGGCTTATACAATCGCGACACCTTTGGCGGTTTTTCTAATAATTCGATATATGCGGTTAGTCGGTAGAGAGAAGGAGCTAAAGCCGATTCCACCGGAATATTTGCCGCCAGAGGATATTAGTGTTTTGATGTCGACATATATTTTGAAAAAATACGATCCATTCAAGGTTAAAGGTTTGCCAAAGGTCGCACAATTATTAGATCTGGCGGTTCGGCACTATATTAAAATTTACGAAGTGAAAAAATCTTCGCTGTTTAGCGGTGCGCAATATGAGATTGAAATTATTAAAGATTTGCAGGAACTTAAAGCCGAGGAAATTGAAGTTATTCAAGATATGTTCGATAGTTCATCTGTTCCAAAGCCAGGTCAACGCCTAAATCTGAAAAATCTTCAAAATAATATAAAATACATGACGCGAACGCGTGACGATGATAAAAATCTGGAGACGCTAGCCAGAGAGAAATATGGTTTATGCGAGCAAAATCCAGAAGTGAAGCGAATAATGAGAGGGTGGTTTAAGCGAGTTCTTGTGTTGGCTGTTTTGTTTTTGTCGCCGATGTTCCTTGTTATGTCAATTATGCTTGCTTTCGCGTCCAGAGGTTGGTCATTGACAGATAAAGGTTTGAGCTTGAGGCGATATTTGAAGGGATTGAAAATGTATATCGGCGTGGCTGAGGCTGAGCGCTTGAATATTCTACAAAGTCCTAATGGCGCGGAAAAAGTAGTTGTTGATGTGAACGACGGAAAACAACTTGTTAAATTATACGAAAGAGTTTTACCTTACGCTGTGTTGTTTGGGCAAGAGAAAAATTGGAGTAAGCAAATGGGCAAATATTACGAGCAAGTTGGCGAGGCGCCAGATTGGTATGTTGGGCGAGGCGCGTTCAATGCTGTGGCGTTTTCGTCTGGGCTAAACGGTTTGTCGACGGCGGCTGGTCATGCTAGTGATTATTCTTCAACTTCTGGTGGTTCGTCTGGCGGTGGATTCGCTGGCGGCGGCGGAGGCGGCGGCGGAGGCGGCGGCTGGTAGAATTTGGTATAATTAAAGATATGTCTGATATTTTATTGTGGTTGGCGGCGGCTGTTTTATTGACGCTTTCTGGGCTATTTTCCGGTCTGAATATTGGCTTAATGATGGCGCGGCCTGATGATCTGAAGCGAAAAGCCAGGCAAGGCGACAAAATTGCGGCGCGAGTGTATCGATATCGAAAAGACGGCTATTATTTGATTTTCTGTATTTTGCTTGGCAATGTCGGCGTGAATACCGCGATGTCAATTTTGCTGGGAAATATGACTAACGGCGTGGTTGGTGGTTTGATTGCGACGCTTCTCATCACAATGTTTGGCGAGATTTTGCCACAGGCGATTTTCTCGCAGCGTGGATATCGATTTGTGCGATATTTCTTTTGGTTACTTGATGTGATTTACGTGCTATTTTGGCCGCTTGCTCAGCCGATGTCGAAATTGTTGAATCGCTGGCTGGGTAAGGAAGCGCCGCAATTATATTCTCATCAGGAGCTGGAGGAGATTATTCACGAGCACGCTATTAGGTCGGATAGTCCGGTTGATTATGACGAAAGCCGAATCGCGGCGGGTGCGTTGCAGTTTAGTAAAAAGACGGCTGGCGATTTGGTTACGCCAATGAGCGAGGTTTTTGTCGTGGATTTGGATGACGAGCTGGACGCGACTTTACTAGCTCAGATTAAGCACGCTGGACATTCGCGAATTCCGGTTCAATCTGACGGGGAATTAGTCGGAGTTTTATACGTGAAGGATGTCGTTGGGAGGGATTTGCCGTTGCCAATTAGCCAATTGTACCGCGATAAAATTTACGATATTGATAAGAGGTCGCGTCTGGATACGGTCTTAAGCCGATTCATTCAAACGCGGAATCATTTGTTTGTGGTGATGGACGATGAGACGGAGCTGGGAATTATTACGTTGGAAGACGTGATTGAAGAGATTTTGGACCAAGAGATTGAAGATGAGTATGATGAGGAATAGAGAACGATTTATATATAGTGGTATACTAAGAAATATATTTGACAAAAACGGTGGGCAGGGAGATTAATATGTCTAAAGAGCAATATTTTGGAGATGGCATTCCTGATCGATTGCGACAGCCATCAGTCGAAGGTATGTCGATAGAAAAGTTATATATCCTCGATACCGTAATGGATGATTCGGAGTTTTCTGATCTGGGCGACGAAGTGGAGTTTAATGATGATGCTATATATGTAGACAAAACTCAGGCAGGAGGTCTGGGCAGACTGGCTATAGATAAGAGGTGCGCCGTGAAAGCTCTCGATAAAATTGATCCAGCTGATTTTAATTCAGTAATTCTAATGAAAGCATATGTACAAGATGGCGCTAATCTCTGTTGCGGTGTTATCGCGGACTGCAGATTTTACAAAGGATCATTTGGTGTTGATAGTGGAAAGGAAATTGATTTTACAGATCAGGAAGAGATGTGGGAGACGCTTGACGATCAAGCAAATAAATTAGTGATTTCTGCCGTGATTGATGTAGAAGATGGACAAGTTAAAATATGGGGTGATTCAGCGTTTTTTGATGCCGCTGTGTATATGACTAAGTTGGTCAGCGATAAGTATTCGAAATGCGAAGAGAGTGATGAGCGGGTGTCGAAATCTGACGCGGCCTTAAGAAAATCCGAACTTCAAGATAAAGCTAAAAAGGCTATATCTTCTTTTTCTAAGACTTGCGAATATGCAGTCAGTGGCTTAAATAAGTGGATTAGAGACCATCGGAAATAGAAAATTTTGAATATTATTTTCAAAAATACCTTGACTATTTAAGGTACCTTGTATAACATAGTACTATGTATAGTAAATCAACAAGGAGTTTAATGTGAGAAGAATTGACATTATTAAACGCGCCGGTCGAAATTTGGGACAATCAAAAGGTCGCACGATTTTAACCGCGCTGGCAATTTCAGTTGGGGCGTTTACGATTGGTCTGGCGCTGATGGCTGGAGAAGGTGGTCGGCTGTATACGAACAGCATGGTCGACGCGGCTGGTGATAAAAAATCCGTTTCGGTCTATAAAAAAGTAACCTCGTCGGGACCTGATAGCAACCTTCCAGAATATAGCGACTCGGAAGATACGGAAAAGGATCAGTCTAAGGCGATAGAAAAATATTCGATGACTGATAACGATGTGAAAAAAATACAGAAAGTTCCGCGCGTAGAAAAAGTGACGCCAGCTTATTCTATGTATGGAGTTTTATACGCCAAAAGTTCGGCGAGCGACAAAAAATTCGTGCCGAGTGTAACCGTGAAGTTTGATAAAACTCGAATGAAGTTTGCGGCTGGTAATTTGGACAATTTTATGCCGAAAAAAGGCGAAGTTGTTATTCCGGAATCTTACGTGAAAGAGATGGGATTTAGCGATGCAAAATCGGCAATTGGACAAACGATTACGCTAGGATTGAAAAAAGGAGATTCGCCGAGCAAGAACGCTGACAAAGAAATATCTCTGAAAGTTGCAGCAGTCGATAAGCCTTCGGACACGATTCTATTTTACCAGCCAGCTGTGCGCGTTTCTGTGGATGATGCTAAGGAGATTTACGCTTTCAGCCACGCCAAAAATTTGCCTAATGATTATTCTTACGTAATTGCGTCGGTTGATGATGAGAAAAACGTTGAGGCGGTGAAGAGTGAGCTTGGCAAGGACTACGTGGCGTCTTCGGTTCAGGATGTACGCAAGGCTATGCTTACTTTTGTGAATATGGCTCAAATGGCGCTGATTGGGTTTGGCGGTTTGGCGCTACTTGCGAGCGTGTTTGGAATTGTTAATACAATGTACATTTCGGTTTTGGAGCGAACTAGCCAGATTGGACTAATGAAAGCTTTGGGAATGCGAGGTCGTGATATCGGTAAAATGTTCAGGTATGAAGCGGCGTGGGTTGGGTTTCTCGGTGGTTTGATCGGCGTTGGTTTGGCGAGTTTGATGTCGCTACTTAATCCTATGATTGCTAGTTTTCTGAAGTTGGAGCAGGGCACGAATCTATTAGTCGTTAATCCTCTGCAAATGGGACTTTTGATAATCGGGCTGATGATTATGGCGGTACTTTCTGGCTGGCTGCCGAGTCGCAAGGCAACAAAATTAGATCCAATTGAAGCGTTAAGGACGGAGTAGGAGAATTGTTATGATTGAGCTTAAAAATGTGACGAAAATTTACGGCAAAAAGAAGAACCAATTTGTGGCGCTAAATGATGTGAGCTTGCAAATTCCAACTGGTGTGAGCGTGGCGATTTTGGGAAAATCTGGTTCAGGAAAATCGACGCTGATGCACGCAATTTCTGGCTTGGATCGACCGCAGCAAGGTCAAGTGATTATTGACGGTCAGGACATTCTGAAATTGAAACAAAAGCAAGTTGACGAGTTCCGCGCGAGAAAAATAGGTTTTATTTTCCAGAGTTTCTTTGTTCAGGGCAATGAAAGCGTGGCGGATAATGTGAGCTTGCCGCTGGAAATTGTGAAAACGCCAAGGGGCTTGAGGGAAAGTAAGATCAATGACGCGCTGAAGGCGGTGGACTTGTACGAGAAGCGCAAGAATCGTGCGAAGGATTTGTCGGGCGGTCAGAAGCAACGTTTGGCGATTGCGCGGGCAATTGTCGGCAGTCCTCAGATTATTTTTGCGGACGAACCTACGGGAAATTTGGATAGCGAAACTGGCGCGAAGGTGGAAGAATTGCTGTTCAATTACAACAAGCAAGAAGGCGCAACGCTGATTATCGTGACACACGACGTTGATTTGGCTAAGAAATGCGATTATCAAATCCTGATCAAAGACGGCAAAATTAAGGGGTCCAATATGCCGAAAGAAGGTGAAAGTGGACGTTGATAGCTATGCGGAAAGCTTAGCGGTCCAATTGCGAAAAGGATTTTTGGTTTATTGCGTTTTACTGGTTTGTTCTAATAAAGCGCAGTACGCCGGCGACATTGTTAAGCAGTTGAACAATTCGGATTTAACAGTGGTCGAAGGTACGATTTATCCGCTACTGAATAGGCTGCAGAAAGACGGATATTTGCAACACGAATGGCAGGAAAGCGAGCAAGGTCCGCCGCGAAAATATTATTCATTGACAGATCACGGCGATCAGTTGATTCACGAACTTAAAGATCGCATAAATATGTTAAATAATTCGCTTGATAACTTAGAGAAAGGAATAAAATAATGAAGGAAATAACCAGGATTCATCTGGCAAAAACGGCGTTTAGTGTGGAAATTGACGCTAAGAAATCGCTAGAAAAGTACCTTAATTCGATTCAGAAAAATATGCACGCCGACGCGGAAGCGATGAAGGAAATTGAGGCGCGAATGGTTGAAATTTTAGCCGAGCGTGGCGTGATGAAAGAGGGCGTTATTAGCGACGATGACGTTTTGGCGATTAAAAATCAAATGGGCGAGCCGCGTGATTTTTCGGATGATAGTGAGGACTCAACTGATGAATTGACAGATGATAACGAAAAACCAGAAAAGCAATTGATGCGCGACACAGACAGGGCTGTCGTTGGCGGCGTGTGCGCGGGAATAGCGGCGTACTTTAATATCAATCCGTTGTGGGTGCGACTGATTGCAATTATCTCGCCGTTCGTAACATTCGGCACGACGGTTCTGGTTTACCTCGCGATGTGGGTGTCAATGCCGCCAGCAAAAACCGCGTCGGACAAATTACGAATGCGCGGAAAGCCGGTAACTTTGGCTGCGCTTAAGGAAGCTTCCGCTGATGGAATTTCAACTGTGTCTGTCGGAAAAACTCCAATTGCGAAATTTTTCCAATATTTTGTTGGTGCCGTGGTACTGTTTACGACGCTAGCGATACTGTTTGGGCTGATTGTTGGCGGGGCGCTTGGCGTTTCCGTGGTTAATATGCTCGGTGGCTTAAGTATGCAAATGTGGGCGTGGGGAGTATGGATTTCCTTAGCAATTGGCGGAATCTCGACGGTTATATTTGGCGCAATTGTAACGCGTAGCATATTCGCTTGGAAGGTCAATCGATTGTCTGTAATAACAATGATCGTGGCGGCATCCGTTGTTTTCATGAGTTTGGCAAGCGCCGCAATATTTAGCGCGCACGCTGGCTTGGAATATGCACGTGAATCGCAGCAACTCACAAAGAAAGTAAATATCGATATTCCAGATACGACAAACGCTAGTTCAATTTTTATTGATATGCCAGTGGGGAATGTTTCGCGAATAAATTCTGACAAGTTTAAGGTGGAAGCGGAGTTTGTGGATTTGCCAAAGGCGAACAAGCCAGAGATTAACGTGCGCCGCGATGGCGATAAAATTGTGCTATCTGTTTCTGAGAAGTGTAACGCGATATTCTTTGACGGTTGCTTGAAGTTCTATAAGCCGATAACTGGCTTGAAAATTTATGCTCCTGCGGGCGTGAACGTTAGTGGTTTGTTCTATCACAACTCAATTGAAGCAGAAAATTCCGAATCTTAGCTCACACATTTGAATGATTTTACCGCTAATGCTACACTTGAAGGATGAAAGGTAATTTTTAAGCGTGGCTTGGTGGCAAGCAATTATTCTCGGCGTAATTGAGGGAATTACGGAATTCTTACCGATTTCTTCGACTGGGCATTTGACGATTGCTGAGAAGTTGTTGGGAATGCGAATTGACGATCCGAGTGTCGTGGCTTTTACGGCGATAATCCAGATCGGAGCAATTTTGGCAGCGGTGATTTATTTCTGGAGCGACATCTGGCGGATTTTACAGGCTTGGTGGCGCGGTTTATGGTGGAAGCGAGCGCGTCGAAAGTTTGATTATAAATATGGTTGGGCAATTATTATCGGCTCAATTCCTATTGCGATTGTCGGATTATTATTTAAGCATGAAGTTGAAACAGTTCTTCGCAGTTTGTGGTTTGTGGCGTTCGGGTTGATTGGTTGGAGCGTTGTTATGTGGCTGGCTGACAATCGTGCGGTAAATAACAAGCGTGGCGAAACTGAGACGAGCTGGAAAGACACTTTGGCGATTGGTGCGGGGCAGTGCTTGTCTCTCATTCCGGGAGTTAGTCGCTCTGGCGCAACGATTTCAGTCGGTTTATTCCGTGGATTTGATCGCGTGTCGGTTACGAAGTTGAGTTTCTTCTTGGGTATTCCAGCACTAGTCGCGGCGGGGTTGTTGGAAGTTGTCACCAAATATAAACACATTTCTGGTGGCGTTGGCTGGACTCCAACCATAATCGCCACGGTAATTTCATTCGGCGTCGGTTATTTGGCTGTGTCGTGGCTGTTAAAATTTATTCAGAGCAATAATTTCCGACCGTTTATAATTTATCGATTCGTATTAGGTCTGGTGTTGTTGATGCTGCTTGGCTTTGGTGTTATTTCTCACGTTTAGATATGATTGATTTTTCATATTGCTACATGTAAAATAAAAGCATAATCAATATCAAATAAAGTTTAAAGGAATATTTTAAGTGGAGCGAGAAAATACAAGAAAGCCTGCATCAAAAGCTTTCGTGCTAAGTCTTTTTGTGATCACAATAATACTCATAATATTATTGTTTTTTATTAAGATTTCACCACGTGGAGTAATTGATCCGAATGCAGTTTCTATTCGTCAGGATTCGGGCGAGATTCAATATAAATATGCTGATGGCAATTGGCAAAAGATAGTTTCGCTTGAGGATTTGAAAAATAAGGATAACGGCGCTAATAAGGAAGATGGCAAGAAAGAATCTAGTAAATCTGATAGTCGCGAAATTGAGATCCAGAAGAACTCTTTGTATATACAGTGGCGATATGCCGGGGAATCTGAATGGAAAAATATCATAGCCTACTCAGACTTAAAGGGTAAGGATGGCCGAGACGGTAGAGATGGTCTTAATGGCCAGAATGGTAAGGATGGGCGAGACGGTATTAACGGCAGGAACGGTCAAGATGGCAAAGACGGTCTTAATGGTCGGAATGGTAGAGATGGTCAAAAAGGCGACAAAGGCGACACTGGTGCGGCGGGTCCTGCTGGGGCAACTGGAGCCACGGGAGCTACAGGTGCAACAGGTGCAACTGGTGCTACAGGAGCGGCTGGCCGAAATGCTACAATTTCTGTAACTAATAGTACTCAGCCTTGCTCGACTGGGTTGACTGTAACTGGTAATGGCACGAATAATTTGGGGCTGAAATTTACTGGAAGTAATCTCCCGTCGGGTGGTAAAATTGATCAGATTTTAGCTAAGAAATCAGATAATGACTGTGACGTAGAATGGAAAGATACGTACGAAATTCGCGGAACTGGTATGCCTGAGGGTAATGTTAAGGCTAGTGTTGGTACGTACTATACCGATACAGCTGCTACAAACGGCGCCATTCGCTGGATTAAAACTCGTGGTAGTGATAAAACAGGATGGAAGGTTGTATACGGCGACACTGGCTGGAGAAGTGTTCCTCAAATTCTCTCAACATCCATGAAAGCTAGCGTAGTCAAGGTTCGACGAATTAACAATACTGTTTATCTGTACGCAGCTCTTACGGGCTGGGCGTATAGCTGGAACGGTGGTGGCTCTTCGTTGCCAGATGGGCTGCGTCCTAGTGACCAGATGCAAGGTCCTTCTGCTGGACGATATGGTAATTCGTATTTGACTTGGGTTGTTCAAACTTCTGGGCAGATTCAAGCTGAAGCAGCTAGCGCTCAGAATCCAACACCACCACTCCCTCCGATCGTTAGCGTATCGTATGTGCCAAACGACAACGTTCCATGGCCAACAACGTTACCCGGCACAGCTATGTAAGTAAATTATTTACACTTATCTAAAACCCCGTCTGTTAAATCCGGCGGGGTTTATTTATATATAGTCTATGTTGTTATATAATTGAGACATGTTAGACATTAAGTTCATCCGAGAAAATGCCGATTTGGTGCAAAAGTCGGCAAACGATAAAGGCTATAAAGTTGATATTGCGGCATTGTTGCAATTAGACGATGAGCGTCGCGATTTACAGAAGCAAGTTGAAGCGTTACGCGAACAGCGCAATGTTATTTCAGCGAAGATGAAAGGCGGTCGACCAGACCAAGAGTTGATTGATCAGGGCAAGCAATTGAAAGTTGAGCTGGCAGAGCGTGAGAGCTATTTGAAATCGACCGAGGAAAAAGTTGCGGCAATTCTTAAAAACGTCCCGAATATCACTTTTGACGACGTGCCTTTGGGTGGCGAAGAAGATTCTGTTGAGGTAAAAGTTTATGGCGATTGTAAAACTGGTGCAAAAGACCATTTGGATTACGCTGTAAGTCGCGGCTGGGTGGACTTTGAGCGCGGCGCTAAGGTGGCTGGTGCGAAGTTTTATTATTTGAAGGGTGATTTGGCTTTGTTGGAAAATGCCGTAACTCAATTTGCCTTGGATTACGTGACAAAGCAGGGCTTCACATTTATGACCGTGCCGCATATGGTCAATTTGCGAACAGCTGAGGGTGCAGGTTTCACTCCAAAGGGTGAGGGCAGTAACGAATATGTAGTTGACGGTGAAGATTTGACGCTAATTGGTACGGCGGAAATGCCATTAACCGGCTACCACGCGGATGAGATTTTGGATGAAAAAGATTTGCCATTGCTATACGCTGGATATAGTCCTTGCTATCGAAAAGAGGCGGGAACATACGGCAAGCACACGCGTGGTCTGTTCCGAGTCCATCAATTTAATAAGTTGGAAATGTACGCGTTTTGTTTGCCTGAGCAATCTAAAGAGATTCATGAGAAAATTCTTAGCGTTGAAGAGGCGCTTTGGCAGCAAATCGGGATTTCTTATCACGTGGTTAATATTGCGGCGGGCGATTTGGGTGCACCGGCTGCAAAGAAGTACGACATTGAATATTGGTCGCCAGTTGACCAAACTTACCGTGAGCTGACGAGTTGCTCGAATTGTACTGATTATCAAGCTCGTGGTTTGAATATTCGAGTTCGCCGAGAAAATGGCACGATTGAATCTGTTCATACGTTGAATGGAACTGCGGTGTCGTTAGCACGATCGCTAGTAGTGATTTTGGAGAATTTCCAGAATCCAGATGGAACTTTGACTGTCCCTGAGGTACTTCGTCCGTATATGAATGGTCGTGACGTGATATAATAAGAGCGTATTAGTTAGTAGGAGGAAAAATGATTAAGGATATTACAATTACTGGCGTTAAATATGAGCTGAACGCCACAACAAAAAAATACGTTGAGCGAAAAATTGGTTCGTTGGGAAAATACTTGCCACGCCACGCGCGAAAAAGTGCATCTGCAGATGTGAAGATTAAGCAGATTGACAATCCTGGAGGCAACAAGTACGAAGTTGAAGTTATCATCAATGTGCCAGATAAGAAGATTGTAGCTAAGGACTCAACCATGAACGTTTTGGCTGCGGTGGACATCGTTGAAGCTAGGTTGAATGGTCAAGTTCGTAAGTATAAAGACGATGTGCTAGCTCATGTTGGCGGAAGTCGCGGGGTTTTGGCGAAGCTGAAGCGAACTTTCGGTCGAAAATAATTGACAGATGAAATTGGCAGGAAAGCGTTCAGATTCTGGGCGCTTTTTCTTTTCAAATTTCCCGAAAAAAGTTATAATAAAAGAAGTTTTTGAAAATGCCTGAAAGTGAGGGAGTTTTAAGGTTTATGGCAATTACACAACAAAAAGCGCTGAGTAAGATTTTTGGCGATCCACAGAAGAAGATTTTGAAACGATTGCGTAAGCAAGTTGACGTTATTAACGGTCTGAATGACAAATATGAAAAGATGTCCGACAAGGAGCTTCGGGCGCAAACTGATGAGCTGAAAAAGCGTTTGTCGAAGAAAAATGTGACTCTTGATACTATTTTGCCAGACGCGTTTGCCGTGGCTAGGGAAGCCGCTAAGCGTGTGATTGGCGAGCGTCCATATGATGTGCAGTTGATTGGTGGCATGGTTCTTCATGAGGGCAACGTTGCCGAGATGAAAACTGGTGAAGGTAAGACTCTTGTAGCGACATTGCCGACTTATCTGAACGCTTTGGAGGGCAAGGGTGTTCACGTGGTGACGGTTAATGACTATTTGGCGCAGCGCGACGCCGGCTGGATGGGTCAAGTGTATGATTTCCTAGGCCTGACTACTGGCGTGATTATCAATGAGGCGTCATTTGTCTATGATAAAGATTATGACAATGAGCATCACGACGACCCTCGAATGCGCAAGCTTCGCCCAGTTTCACGTAAAGAGGCTTACGCTGCGGACATTACGTACGGCACGAATAACGAGTTTGGCTTTGACTATTTGCGCGACAACATGGTTAACGACGTTGATTTGCTCAGGCAGCGTGAATTGAACTTTGCAATCGTTGACGAGGTCGACTCAATTTTGATCGACGAAGCTCGTACGCCACTTATTATCTCTGCTCCAGCGGCTGAAAATCCTGACAATTATTACACGTTTGCTAAAATCGCCGCGAAGTTGGTTCCGGAAGATTACGTTTTGGATGAGAAGCGTCGAAGTGTTGCTTTGACTGATGAAGGTGTTGAAAAAGTCCAGAAATTGCTGGGAATAAAAAACTTGTACACACCAGATCACGTGCGCAGTGTTTATCACATGGATCAGGCTTTACGAGCACAGACATTATTCAAGCGCGACAAGGATTACGTTGTAACCAATGACGGCGAGGTGATCATCGTTGACGAACATACTGGTCGTTTGATGCAGGGTCGTCGCTATAATGAAGGCTTACACCAGGCAATTGAGGCAAAAGAAGGTGTTCCTGTGCTGGAAGAGAGCATGACCTTGGCGACAATTTCATTCCAGAATTATTTCCGTTTGTATAATAAATTGAGCGGTATGACTGGTACGGCATTTACTGAAGCTGAGGAGTTCCAGCAAATTTATTCACTTGACGTTATCCAAATTCCACCGAACAAACCAGTTATTCGCGAGGATAAGGAAGATCTGATTTTCAAGACTGAAAAGGCCAAACTTAAAGCTGTCGCTGAGGCGATTAAGGATTACCACAAGCAAGGTCGTCCTGTTTTGGTTGGTTCTGGTTCTATTGAGAAGAATGAGCAAATTGCTAAATATTTGGAAAAAGAAGGTATTAAATTTGAGATTCTGAACGCTAAGAACAATGAGCGTGAGGCTGCTATTGTTGCGAAAGCCGGCGAAAAAGGCGCGATTACTTTGGCTACAAATATTGCTGGTCGCGGTACGGACATTAAGCTTGGCGAGGGCGTGAAGGAATTGGGCGGCTTGGTTGTTATCGGTTCAGAGCGACACGAATCACGCCGAATTGACAATCAGTTGCGTGGTCGTGGCGGACGTCAGGGTGATCCAGGCGAGACTCAGTTTTATGTTTCGACCGAAGATGATTTGATGCGAATTTTCCAGGGTGAGCGAATTGCGTCGTTGATGGATAGGTTGGGTGTTGATGATGACACGCCAATCAGAACTCGCGCCGTATCGAAAACGTTGGAAGCAGCGCAGAAGCGAGTTGAGGGTTACAACTTTGATACGCGCAAAAATGTTGTTCAATACGACAATGTGATTAACCGTCATCGTCGCGTCGTTTATGTTATGCGACGTAGGATTTTGGAAGGCGATAATATCAAGCCAGAAATTGAGCGATTATTGCGAGCTAAAGTTCACGAATTGACGACTCTTCCATCGAAGAATAACCCAAAGTTTGTCGAGGATTTCTCGGTTATTTTCCCAGTTGATAAGGAAAAAATTGAAAAGGTTGGCAAGGAAAAGAAAGATCGTTTGCGCTATGAGAAGGCGCTGGAGTTGGCTGAAGAAGCTTACGCGGAGAAAGAGCGTGAGATTGGCGCCGATGATTTGCGCGGAGTTGAGCGCGAAGTTTACATGGCGGTGTTGGACACATTGTGGATGCAACATTTGGAAAATATGCAACATTTGCGCGAGGGAATTCACTGGCGAAGTGTTGGACAGCGCGATCCTTTGGTGGAATATCGATCAGAATCTCAGAAGTTGTTCGAGAGTTTGCAGGCTAATCTTCGCGATGAAGTTTTGGCAACGATATTTAATATTCATAAAGCCGACGCTACAGTCCGTCAATCTCAAGACGACGAATATGACACTGAACTGACTCGTTTGGCGGAAAATGCTGTTGAGCGTGGCGTAAATGAAATTGGTTCGGGCGAGGAAAATCGCGACGATGACTTCTCTGTGAAAAAGGGCAAGACCAGCGCGGAATCAAATCGTGCGAAGAATCAAGCTCGAAAGAAGAAAAAGGCTCAGCGACAGAACCGTAAGAAAAATCGTAAATAATCAGAGAATTAGGCAATGAAACATACAGTTGAGGAAATTAGGCTGAAGAATGGTGCGCGCGGCTTGTTGATTGACGTTCCAGATGCTACAGTAATGAGTTTTCAGGTGCAGTTCAGGGCGGGGAATCGTTACGTTCTGAATAAAGATATTTACGAAACAGCTCACATTATGGAGCATATGGCGTTCGGCGCGAATGAAAAGTTTCGTTCGGAGCACAATTACGAGCAGGAATTTACCAAGAATGGCGCTTATCATAACGCTTACACTTCTGACTATTCAATGGTTTATGAAGCGATTTGTGCTGACTTTGAGTGGGATAGGATTTTGGAGCTTCAGAGGCTGGCTATTACAACGCCACGATTCAACGCCGATGAGCTTGAGGCGGAAAAGGGTAATGTTCGCTCTGAATTAACTGGTTATCTCAACAATCACAACCGCGTGATGTGGCCGCGCATTCAGCAGGCGCTGGGTGAAGATATTTTGACGTATAATCAGCGCCTAAAAACAATTGCTAATATTGAGCTAAAGGACATCAAAAATCATCACAAGCGAACGCACACTTTGAAGAATATGCGATTTGTGGTGGCTGGAAAAATGGCTGGACGAAAAGCGGCTATTAAAGAACACCTTGAGGGTTGGCAATTAGAGACGGGCGAGCGATTCGTTATTCCTCGCGATGAACCACGCAGGGCTAATCCGGTTTTAGTCAGACGAAAAGAGGCGACGAATTTGACATTTGGCTGGTCAATGATGATTCCGCGCGAGTTAAGTGATGAAGAAGTAACGGCCATGAACGCATTGAATCACATTCTGACCGGCACGATGAGCTCGAGGATTTTTGGCGCGGCTCGTAAAAAAGGCTTGGCGTATGGTATTTTTAGTGATACGTCGATTGGTTTTTACGATTCGGCTTGGGATTTTGGCGGACAAGTAAATGTTGAAACTGCAGAAAAGCTCTTTGATATTATCGTGAGAGAATTGAAGAAAGTTTTGGCTGGATCTATTTCTGAAGAAGATTTGGAAAGTGTGAAGTCATATTCGTTGGGTCGTTATCAAATGGGTGCTCAAACTGTTGGGCAAGTAAGCAATTTTTACGTAGGACGATATTTTGCTGACGATTTCGTGAGAGATTACGCCGCCGTTCCAGATTCTATTTTGGCGGTAACTCCTGATCAGTTGATTGAAACGGCTCGTCAATTTTTTGCATCCAACACATGGACGTTGGCAGCAGTTACTTCGGAAGAAAAAGAGCTATTAACAAAGCTGTACGACAAGCTCGACAAGCTGTTCTAGGGTGTAATCGTAAATTGCCCGTGATATAATCAGGTTATGAAAATTGTCATTGCTGGTTTTGGTGTTGAAGGTCAATCTAATTTGCGTTATTTTCGAGAGAAGTTTCCGGAAGCTGATTTTTTGGTGGCGGATGAGCGTGAAAAAGTAGATAATTTGCCAGAAAATGTGACTTATCAGGCGGGATTTTTGGGGTTGGAGAACGCGGATTTAATTGTTAGGTCGCCAAGTCTTCCGCCAAAAAAGATAAAGACTAGCGGTCGCATTTGGTCATCGACAAATGAGTTTTTTGCCAATTGCCCAGCAACTATAATTGGCGTGACTGGCACAAAAGGCAAGGGCACGACGTGCAGTTTTATATCGTCGATTTTGCGCGCCGCAGGTAAAACCGTTCATTTAGTGGGGAATATTGGCGTGCCAGCTTTGGATATTTTGCCAAAAATTGAGAAAAATGACATTGTTGTTTACGAGTTGTCCAGTTTTCAATTGTGGGATTTGCAGAAATCTCCGCACGTTGCTGTGGTGCTGATGATTGAGCCTGACCACTTGAACGTTCACGCTGATTTTAATGATTATTTGGCGGCAAAGGCGAATATTGCCAAGTTTCAAACCGCGGACGATTATGTTGTCTATAATTCTCAAAATGAGTTTAGTTCGTCGATTGCAGATACGAGCTTGGCACAGAAAAAGGAATATCCATTTGCTCTTTCGGACGATATAACTTCTGCGATTCACTTGCCGGGGAAACATAATATTGACAATGCTTGCGCGGCGATATTGGCTGTAAAGTCGATTTTGCCGAACGTGTCGGATGATGAGATAAAGAAAGGACTTAGTGATTTTACGGGGTTGCCGCATCGATTGAAGTTTGTTGCTGAAAAATACGGCGTGAAATATTACGATGACAGTATTTCGACAACTCCGGGTAGTGCGATTGCGGCGTTAAAAGCTTTTGTAGAACCGAAGATTTTAATTTTGGGCGGCTCGGATAAAGGCGCGGATTATTCTGAATTAGCGAAAGAAATTGCCAGGCAAAATATGCGATCGATAATTATTAATGGCGCTAACGCTGATGAAATTAGGGAAGTTTTAAGGGGAGAAAAAATTGATTGCGAAATTGTCCAATTGAATATGGCAGGAATGAAAGAAGTTGCCAAATCAGCCAAAAATAAAGCGCAATCTGGCGACGTGGTGATTCTTAGCCCAGCGGCCGCCAGCTTTGATATGTTTAAGAGTTATTCTGATCGTGGCGAGCGATTTGTCGCCGCCGTAGAAGAACTTTAATCTTGATAAACTTCTGGTTTTAAGACGCCGATGTATGGCAAGTTGCGATATTGCTGGCGGAAATCCAGGCCATAGCCAACGACAAATTCATTCGGCGTATCGATGCCGACATAATCGGCTTTTGCGTCAACTTCGCGCCGCGCTGGTTTGTCTAATAGCGAGCATATTTTTACCGACGCAGCATTTTTTGCGGCAAATAATTCTCTTAGCGCTTGGGCGGTTCGACCACTGTCAATTATATCCTCAACTATCAACACATGCCTATCCGTTACGTCGGTGTCCAAATCTTTGATAATTTTTACAGATCCAGAAGATTTTGTGTCGTCGCCGTAGCTGGAAACCGCCATGAAGTCAATTTCCATATAGCAATCCATCGCTTGTATCAAGTCGATCATAAACGGTGCTGCGCCGCGTAAAATGCCCACGACAACAGGATTTTTATCGTGATAATCCTCGGTCAATTTTTTCCCAAGTTTCTGAACTGCCGTTTTTATTTCTTCGTTCGTAAATAGAATTTTCTCAATATCTTTATCCATCTTTTTATTTTAACAGAGAATTGAGTGTTGAAAAATGGTACAATAAAATATATGCAACCGCTAAAAAAGAAAATTGGTGAATTAGAAAAAGAAATTGAACAGGCTAAAAAAGCGCTGAAGTTTTCTGATTTGGAGCAGAAATTGGCGGAACTGGACGATCAATTAAACCAGCCAGAAATTTGGAATAATCCTGATTACGCCCAAGAATTAACGAAACAAGCCGCTAGCCTTCGCCAGACCGTCGAGCCTTGGCAGACTTTGACGGTGCAGGTTGGTGATATGGTGGAGCTGATGGAGCTTGGCGATGACGATTTATTGCCGGAATTCCAAGCGCAAGTTGCGGCGATTGAGAAGAGTTTTGAGAGCCATAAAACCGATTTGTTATTCTCTGGCGAATATGACAATCGCTCGGCAATTATGCGTATTTCTGCTGGCGTGGGCGGGCTGGATGCTCAGGATTTTGCGGCGATGTTGGAGCGAATGTATCTGCGCTGGGCAGAAAAGTCTGGAATGAAGGTCGATACGCTGGAACGCTCGACAAATGACGACGCTGGAATTAAAACGGTCGTTTTGGAGATTTCTGGATCTTTTGCTTATGGAAAACTGCGGTCGGAAAATGGCGTGCATCGTTTGGTGAGATTAAGTCCGTTTAATGCCGACAATTTGCGCCAGACTAGTTTTGCGCTTGTCGAGGTTTTGCCGAAAATTGACGCGCCCGATGAAATATCGATTGACCCGAATGACTTAAGAATTGATGTCTATCGTTCGGGCGGCAAGGGCGGTCAAGGTGTGAATACGACGGATTCGGCGGTTCGAGTGACGCATGAGCCGACGGGAATAACAGTGGCTATTCAGAATGAGCGCTCGCAGATTCAGAACAAAGAAACGGCGTTGAAGATTTTGCGGTCAAAATTGCTAGCGATGAAATTAGAGCAACACGCCGAAACTTTGTCGGATCTTAGGGCTGGCGAATCGGCAAACTGGGGTAGCCAAATTAGAAATTACGTTTTGCATCCATATACGCTAGTTAAAGATACGCGCACAAAGCACGAAAACCGCAATGCTCAGGATGTTCTGGATGGCGATATTGACGAATTTATCACGGCATATTTAGAACAAAATGCTAATTCTAAAAATATTTAGCTTATGGTATAATACTATTAATGATTCTGTTAGATAGGGTAACGAAGAACTACGGAAAAAGTAATAAGCCAGCGCTGAACCGAGCAAGCATCCATGTTGGTGCTGGTGAATTTGTGATTATTGTTGGTACGTCGGGTGCTGGCAAATCGACACTTTTGAAGCTTTTGACTCGCGAAGAAAAGCCAAGCTCTGGAAAAATTGTGGTTGGCGGAATTGATTATGACAATTTGAAGGACAAGCATATTCCGCTGTTGCGTCGTAAAATTGGCGTGGTATTTCAGGATTTTAAGTTGCTTCCGAATCGAACGGTGTTTGAAAATGTGGCGTTTGCGCTGGAAATTGCTGGAATGACAAATCGGGAAATTAAGGCAACTGTGCCGAAGGTGATCGAGTTGGTTGGTCTTAAGGGGAAGGAAAAGCATTTTCCTCATCAGCTTTCTGGCGGTGAGCGCCAGCGTGTAGCGATTGCGCGTGCGGTGGTTCGTCAGCCGAAGATTCTGATTGCGGACGAGCCGACTGGAAACTTGGACCCGAAGCATAGCTGGGACATTGTTCGCTTGCTGGAAAAGATTAACAAGTATGGCACGACGGTTATTCTGACGACTCACAACGTGGAGATTGTTAATAAATTGAAGCGGCGCGTTATTACAATTGATCATGGTAAAATCACCTCTGATCAGGCGAGAGGGAGTTATAAACAGTAATGAAATCAGCTAGTAAATCCAACAAGAACAAAGAAACTATCCGTATACGTCAGCGTCGACGAGGTTGGTTGACGTTTGTCAGAATGTGCCGATACGGTATCAATAACTTTAGTCGTAATGCCTGGCTAACGATTGCTGCGACCGCGGTGATGAGCGTCACGTTGATTATCGTGTTTATAACATTGTCAGCGCGTCAGGTTTTGGTTGATACCGTTTCAAATGTCTCCAAGCGTGCCGATATGTCAATTTACTTAAAGGGCGACACGCCAGAAAAAACGATTAAAACGATTAAATCTCGAATTGAAAAATTAGATAATGTCGATAGTGTTAAGTATATTTCCGCAGAAGAAGCGCGTGAAAAGCAGGCCGAGCAATATAAGGACAATCCAGACACGCTTGAGGCGATTCGCGAGTCTAGTAATGAGATGTCGGCAACGCTTCGTGTTTCCGTGAAAGAATTGAACAACCAACAGTCATTAAATAATTTTGTTAAAACAGATGATCTGTATAAAAAGTACAAAGATCCTAACAGGGAACCATCATTCTCAGGTGAGCGCCAGCAAGCTATTAAAACAGTTGGTAGTTGGGTGAGATTGGCGAGTATCGGCGGCTCAATCGCTACAGTTGTTTTCGTGGTGATTTCATCGCTTGTGGTCTTTAACACAATTCGCATGGCAATTTTCAACCGCAAAGACGAGATTGAAATGATGAAGTTGATTGGCGCAGAACGCAGTTTCATCAGAGGTCCGTTTATCGTTGAAGCTATAATGTACGGATTTATCGCGGCAATTATCGCAACAATAGTTGGGTATGGGTTGCTAATTCTTGCACATGATCCGATGGTCAAATACGGAATTCCTATCGATAATCTTTTGAATCATCTAAAAATGTACGGCGTGCTGGTTTTCTTTAGTATGATTCTGGTCGGAGCGGCAATTGGCGTGGCGTCATCTTGGGTGGCAACTCGCAAATATCTTAAGTTGTAAAAGTTCTTGACATACTGATTATGCTTATGCTAACATAGACGTATGAAACTACGGTCCACCACACCAGTTTCGGCATCATTAGTCAGCAGAGCGTCTCTGGTGGCGATGTCTGCATTGCTCGCTGGATCGGGCATTTTTGGCTTGGCATCACACGTATTAGCTCGCGACTATAACGCCGAAATTCAGGCGAAACAACAAGAAGCAGACAACTATAATTCTGAAGCTTCGCGCTTGGGTGAGATGGCTGATAGTTTGCAGGCGGAACTTGATAAGATAAATGGACAGATATCAGCTATTCAGGCACAGATTTCTGATAGCCAAAAAAAGATCAATAACCTCAATGATCAGATAAAAAAGAACGAAGAGTTAATTAAGCACAATCGTAAAGCGATGGGGCGAATTTTGGCGGATTTGTATGTTGATGATCAGATTTCGCCATTGGAGATGCTTGCTAGCTCAAAAAATATTAGCGATTACATCGATAAGCAAGAACAGCGTAATTCTTTGAAAACTTCATTGAATGATAAGATCAAAGAAATTAAGTCTTTGCAGAAAAAGCTGGAAGAGAATAAGAAGTCTGTCGAGAATACGCTTCGCGACCAAGAATTGCAGCGCAACGCGATGGCAGCTAAGCAGTCTGAGAAGGCAAAACTGATTACTGATACGAAGAACGATCAGAATAACTACGCGGCGCTGGCTCAGAAGCGTAATTCTGAGGTAGCGAAGTTGCGAGAAGAGCAGGCTGCGGCCAACCGACGAGCTCTTGGTGGTGGCAATGTTTCCATTCCAGGCGGCGTACCTGGCGGTGGCGGTTATCCTGGTGTTTGGGCGAGCGCTCCACTTGATGCTTATATCGATCCATGGGGACTATACACGCGTGAATGTGTGAGCTACGTGGCTTGGAAAATCCATAGCACTGGACGATATGTTCCGCATTTTGGTGGTGCGGGTAATGCAAACCAGTGGCCATCAACTGCAGCACGCTACGGTATTTCTAGCGGTTCAACACCAAAAGCTGGTGCAGCAGCCGTGATGAATATTGGATATTACGGACACGTTATGTATGTTGAATCTGTCAATGGCGACGGAACTATTACTGTTAGCGATTACAACTTTGCCTGGGATGGTTTATATAGGCATTACACACGTTCGGCTTCAGGATTGACATACGTTTACTTCTAATCAGCATAGTGATACACAAAAACGCTCGTGTTAAACGGGCGTTTTGTAGTATAATAAGCATATGGTTACGGGAGAAAAAAGACAGCAATTAAGTTGGTTCTTGACGCTTGTTATTGTGGCTATTGTTAGCTTTGTGGCGGGAGCTCGCTCTGATGCGCTGTTTGCTAACGTGGCGTCGGTATTTGGCGTTAGAACTTCAAATAAGACGATTGACTTATCTAGCGTTCAAAAAACATATCAAGAATTGATTGCTAATTATGACGGAAAATTGGATACTCAAAAGTTAATTTATGGCGCCAATCGTGGGCTAGTTGAAGCGGCTGGTGATCCTCATACGGCTTATATGGACCCAGATGAGACGAAAGAGTTTGATAAATCGCTGAGTGGACAAATTGGTGGTGGAATTGGTGCGGAGATTGGTCTTAGAAATAATAGGCCGACTATCATAAAACCTCTGGAAAACAGTCCAGCTCAGAAGGCGGGAATTAAGGCTGGCGAGGTGATTGTTAAGGTGAATGATGAGGCTTCTTCTGACTGGTCAGTGGAAAAAGTTGTGAGTAAAATTCGTGGAGAAGTTGGTACGTCCGTTAAATTGACGTTATTAAGCGGTAGCCAAACGCGTGAGGTGTCGGTTGTGCGTCAGAATATAGTTTCTCCGGCAGTAGAGTCGGAAATTGATGGAGAAATTGGTATTTTGAAAGTTAACCGATTTGGCGATGATACAGTAAGCTTGTCCAGAAAATACGCTTCGGAGTTTGTTGAGAAAGGTGTTAAAAAGGTGATTTTGGACTTACGGAATAATCCTGGCGGAACGGTTGGAGCTGCTCAAGGGCTATTGGGTATTTGGCTGGACAATCAAATAGCTATGACCGAGCGACGGGGCTCTGAAATTGTTAAAACGCTGCGTACAACTGGAACGCCAATTCTGGGTAACATGAAGACGGTGGTGCTTATTAACGGTAACAGTGCTAGTGCTAGCGAAATTACGGCTGGGGCGCTTCGTGAATACGGAAAAGCCACGCTGGTTGGGCAGAAGAGTTATGGTAAGGGAAGTGTGCAGATTGTGCTTGGGCTGCCTGGCGGGTCGCAAATGAAAGTTACTGAAGCCAGATGGTATACGCCAAAGGGTAAAAATATAGACAAAACTGGCATAGAACCTGATGTAAAAGTTGATCTTTCGTCGGACGATGTCAATAATAACGTAGATCCGCAGATGGATAAGGCGAAGTCGTTATAAAGCTTGTGTTTTTGGATTAGACAACATAAAATGGAGATAGTATGAACGGACAAAAAAAGAAGATTTTATTAGTTGAAGATGACACCGCATTATCGGCGGTTTATCGGTCGCGGTTGGAGATTGAGGGGTTTGACGTTAGGGAAGCCAACAATGGTGAAGACGCCTTGTCTGCTACCGTTGAGTATCGTCCAGATTTGATTCTTTTGGACGTGATGATGCCAAAGATTAGCGGTTTTGATGTTTTGGATATTCTTCGCAATACGCCAGAAACTGCTAACGTGAGGATTATTATGCTAACAGCGCTTAGCCAGCCAAAGGACAAGGAACGAGCTGAGAGCTTGGGTGTCGATGATTATTTGGTGAAATCTCAGGTCGTTATTGGTGACGTAGTGGCGCGTGTAAAACATCATTTGGGTATGAATGATTAGTCTTAAGATTGAATGTTTCTTGGGCTAATCAGAGTATTCGGTTGACTTTTTGTCGTAATTTTGATATTGACAAATATTAATATTTTTGCTATAATAGCATTATGAGTGAAAAACTAACCGCTATTTATCTTCCAAAAGATCCAGAAACTGGTTTAGTCACCAGCGAACAAATGTCGTCAGTCGACGATGCTGATGATAGTGAATATGAAGGTCGTCGCAAAGCTTTTATTGATAAAAATTTTGGTGGGGAAGTTCTGTCTACTATTTATTTTCACGAAACTCTAGGGGGTGATGAGCCCGGTAAGCATCTTACAATTGTTGAGAATGGTGTTGATGATCAGGGTCGGCCAAACTATGAATTCGTGGATATTAGTAGTAAAGATTTTGGTACAAGGTTAAATCCTGATAAAACAGCTGAATTACTCGATTACATGGGAAAATATGCTTCAATTGATGATTATCTAAAAAAGAATACCCCAACTAAAAAATCATCAGAAGACATTGAATCAGTAAGTAATAGCGGTGATTCTTTCGAGAGTTTGGACGGTGCAACGAATGATATTTATGTACACCCAGAGTCAATGAAGACTTTGTTACAAGGTATTGATGAGCTCATAATTGATGTGAATATGATAGAAAGAAATCTGAACTCTGGCAATGTAGAGGCAGAAGATATTAATAGTCTGCTTACAAGGTGGTGCGCGATTTTCGGGTATGATGATACTGGCAGTCAACCTGGTGGTTTGATGGGTAAAATCAATACCATTCCTGAAATTCAAAAATTGCCAAAGTTTCAGAAAGCGGTTGAAGTGCAAAAAAGAGTTAGCGAGTATATAGAAGAATTAAAAATAGATTATAGACTTCAGGTGCTAGCGACTGAGATAGCAGTAAAGGTGAGAGACAAATATCGGTTGGGCTACAAACTGAACGAATTGCGGGAGAGTGTGACCGATGTCACCAGTGACGTAAATGACGTGTTGAAGCAGAAGAGTAGACAGCAAGAGAAATAAGAAATAATAAAAATCCCTCATTAAGTTTTGAGGGATTTTGTTACTGTGCTAGCTAAGGCTATTATTGTACACAAACTTGTGTGCGTTGTGCGGCCTTGCCAGTAAAACTCTGTTTTTTGACTCGTTTGAAACTCACAACACCAGCTTTGGCAGCGTGGATGGTGTAGTTTTTGCTCATATAGGTGCCTTCGCCAGAAATTTTAGTGGCGCCAGTTTGGCGAACTAAAACTTCTCCAGCGGAAACTTTTTGACCGCCAAATCGCTTAACGCCAAGACGTTGACCGGCATTGTTGTGGATATTCTTACTAGAACCACCAGCTTTAACCTTTGACATTCTTTACTCCTTATAGTTTCTATAAAACAATCTGTTCTAGTTTATCGAAAATAAAGCCAGTTGTCAAGCGGTTTTGGTTATATCTGCTGGTTTTAATACCAATATTTCTCTGGCGACAACTTGATCTTCACGGTAATATAAGAGGTTTTTATCGATAATTTGCTGATATCCAAGTTTTTTAAGATTTTTTATCAGAGGCAAATGAGTGAATTTACCTTCGCGATTTTGCCATGCTGGAACGGCTATGCAAAGCGTCGTGTCTGGACGGATTTGCGAGCGGATATTTTGCAGAAAACCGCTAATTATGTGATTACAATTTCCGACTACTTCGTGAAGTTTTTCTGGGCTAGGCGGCGCGGAAAACGGCTGACCCAAATATGTTTCGCAAACAATTCGAGAAATCCGCTCCTTTTGCTCATCTGTTAATTTTACAGAGGTAGCGTCGGCCTGACGTGCTTGCCAGAAAGTGTTTGTCGAAAAAGTTTTTTCCACCCAGTTCATATTTTCAGTCGTGTAAGATATCATCTTATCGCTCAAATCGCTGCCATAAGCATTTACGCCAATAAGCGCAGCCTCTTGTAATACCGTTCCTGTGCCACAAAACGGATCCCAGAGGTAATCGTTAGGTTTTGCGCCAGACAGGTTAATCATAATTTGTGCAAGTTTAGGCGGAAGCATTCCCACGAAAGCGTCGCGCTTTGGTCGCTCGCGGTCGCGCTGAGTGTATGAATTGATATTTTGAGCGCCACGACTTTCAGCGATTATCAAATCTCCGTATATGTTCCTGGCCATGATAATTTCAATTTTCGCCTCAGACCTGCCGAGTTTATTATTGTGAGAGGTCGCAGTGGACAGCGCGGCGGTTTTATTAGGAATTAGGCGCAAACTGACGCCAGATTTTTTCAGGTTGTTTTTTAAGATGATTCCGATCTTTTGGATGTTTCTCGGATCTGTTTTATTGCCATAAAAACTTATTCCAAGCGTTATTTTTTTCTGACTATTCGAAAGTTTTTTTGTGTATTTTTCAACAATAATTTTTGAGGCTTGGAGCAGGGCATTGTGGTCTGATTTTTGCGACTTTATCTTCGTGATGACTTGTCCGCATTTAATTGTTCCGCCGAGATTGTCAATTGATAAATTGTCGCAATTAACCGTGGTGGCTTGGTTGGAGATTTTTTGGACATTTTTAGCACCGTAAACCGCCTCTAATTCAGCGATAGAGATTTCTGGTTGACGGCCAAGAATAGCTATAAACATGTCGTAATTATAACATTTATCGTGGTATAATGAAGATTATGTTACCGAAGGTGTTGCAATTGTTGAAATCGCCACGAGCCATTATGAGCGTTTTGACGTTGGTGGTTTTGGCAATAATAATTTTTCTATCTCGGCATGAGCTAGTGAAGGCGTGGAATCTGTTTTTGCACGCGGATTTATGGCTATTGTTCTTGCTATTACCGTTTCAGATTATCGTGTACTTCGCTGGCGGCGAAATGATTTTTTCGTATTTAAGAGAGAAGAATCTGATTCATCATATTTCCAGGCTGGAGCAGACGAGGATTGCACTGGAGCTTAATTTGGTCAATCACATTTTTCCGTCGGGCGGAGTTAGCGGGATTTCGTATACGACGTGGCGAATGCATAAGCTTGGTGTGAGCTCGGCACGTTCGACATTTGCGCAGGTGATTCGTTACGTTACGGGATTTTTGTCGCTTTTGGTTTTGTTGGTGATTGCTGTGCTGGCGCTGGCTATCGACGGCAAGGTTAATCGTTATATCGTTGCGGCGAGTTTCTTGCTGATTATCGTGGTTTTGGCACTGACGTTTGGTCTGATTTTTGTGTTTTCGTCAAAGCGTCGTATGCAGGCAACTGCGGCTGGGCTGTCGAGGTTTATTAATACGCTAGTAAAAATTGCCACCTTAGGTAAGAAGCGACGAGTAATGAAGTCGAAGAAAGTCGAAGAGTTTTTTGTTGACATGCAGGACGATTTTCAAGATTTGTCCAATCATCCGAAACTTCTAATAAAACCGATGATTTGGGGAACTGTCTACACTGTTTTTGACGTGGCGATGTTTGCTGTGGCGTTTCTGTCGCTGGGTGTTTTTGTTAATCCGGCGATTCTGATGGTTGGATATGGCGTGGCGGGATTGGCGGCAATTGTCGTGTTTACTCCCGGCGGAACCGGCGTTTATGAAACTATTATGATTATTTTCTTAAGTATGGCAGGCACTCCGCCGGATTTGGCGATTGCTGGAATAATTTTGACGCGAGCAATTTTACTTACTGGCACGATTATCTTTGGCTATATTTTCTATCAACACGCACTGATTAAATACGGCAAGCCAGATGATTCCCAGATTTAGCGTTAGCAATTTCATAGCAGTTGTCAATCAAACTTTTGACGTGGCTTTTGCTGGAATGGTTGAAATTGAGGGCGAGGTTTCTAGTTTCAAGTCTTATCCTCCGAAATACGCTTTTTTCGATCTGAAAGATGACGACGGCCTGGTTCGGTGTTTTGTTGGTTTTAGCAATTTACGTACGCCAATTGAAGATGGAATGAAAGTTGTCGTTCGAGCGATGCCGGTGCTTAGAGATAATGGCGCCTTTAGTCTGAACGTTCAAGAAATTCGCCCATTAGGTAAGGGAAGTTTGAAGCGAAGTTTTGAGCTTTTGAAGCAAAAATTGACAGTCGAGGGTTTGTTTAATTCTGAAAGAAAGCGTCCATTACCGCAATATCCTCAGAGAGTGGCTATTATTTCCAGTACAAAAGCGGCGGGATATGCTGACTTTATGAAGATTTCTAGCGAACGTTGGGGTGGTGTGAAATTTGTAGTCGCCGATGTTAATGTACAGGGCGTGAATGCTGCAGATCAAGCTGTTCGAGCAATATCATATTTTAATCAAATGCCAGAATCTCCAGATGTGATTGTTTTGATTCGTGGCGGTGGCAGTGCGGAAGATTTGGCGAGTTTTAACGATGAAAAACTGGTACGGGCGGTGGCGAGTAGCCGCATTCCGACAATGACTGGAATTGGTCATGAAATTGATGAGAGTTTATGTGATTTGGCGGCGGACGTTCGCGCAGCCACGCCGAGTAACGCCGCACAATTGCTGTTTCCTGATGAGCGAGAAGTGGTTCGGCATTTGCATTACAGACTAATTGACGCGAAAGACTCAATTTGTAGAGCTGTCGAAGAACAATCGCTTAATGCAACAATGTTGCAAAAAGAAGCGCTAAAACAGTGGTCAAGTCGTGTGGATACGGCTGTAAATGCAACATTGTCGCAACAAAAAGTCATCGCTGAGTATGATCCGGAAATGGCGCTGCGTCGTGGCTATGCAATGATCAAGGGCGATTTACAGATTGGTAATATTGTAGAGATTACAACAAAAGATATAATTATGAAAGCGAGGATTGAGAATAGTGAACAACGATATGACGATTGAGCAAATGATGGCTGAATTGAACGAGCGAATCGCGTGGTTTCAAGGCGATGATTTTAATCTGGATGAGGCGAAACAGAGATTTATTGAGGCGAGAGAGTTATCAAAAAAAATTACTGCCACTCTGGAAGATATGCGACATGATATCGAGGTTCTTAGCGAGGATTTTAACGCTGAGTAAGATCTTTACATCAATTAAAGCATAAGCTATACTTTACAATATGATGACGAGAGATAAGAGTGAGCGTGGCTCAGTTAATGGCTGGATGGTCGGCACAATCGGCTGTCTGATATTGTTTTTGATTGCTGGATCTTTGGCAATTTGGGCGTACATGCAATATTCCCGAGAAAAAAGCAGTGTTGATAGTAAAGTTGCGATTGAAGTTGCTAAGGGGAAGAGCGAACAAGCCGAATCAGACCAGAAGAAATTTTCTGAAGAAGCGAAAAACCCGCGTATTGAATTTGTCGGTCCTGCTGAATACGGTCGAGTGTCGTTCATGTATCCAAAAACTTGGAGCGTGTACGTAGCAAATGACGGCAGCGACAGGGGTGATTACAAAGCCTATCTTCATCCAGTTTCAGTTCCTTCGACAACTAATAAAAATAGTCGGTTTGCGCTGAGGCTAGAGATTATCAACAAGAATATGGATACGGTGCTGAATGATTATCAATCACGACTGAAGAAGGGTGAATTGACCTCAAGTAGTACTGAGTTTAATGGAATTTCAGCAACTCGGATTGACGGTACGTTTGAGAAAGAATTGCGCGGCTCTGTGGTTTTGATGAAAGTTCGCGATAAAACTATTCGTTTTTCAACCGACGCGGATACGTTTAAGCCAGATTTCCAGACTATATTGAGCACTGTAAAAATCTCTGAATAGAAAAACCCAGTACATATTTGCTATACTAGAATTGTATGGCAGGTAAAGAGTGGAGTGATGCTGATTTTGGAGGATTGCCGAGCGTTTTAGTGGCGGCACATGAGCTGAAAACGCCGCTGGCTTTGATTAGGCAATTAGCGCTACTGCTGGACGACGATTTGACTAGCTCTGCCGATAAAACTCAGATCCAGCAACGAATTATTCGGACTTCTGAGCAGGCGTTGCAGCTTACGATTGATTTGGCAAATTCAGCTAATTTAACGCCGTCGTTATTTCCGCTTGAGCCGGTCAACCCGTTGGCTTTATGTCAGCAAGTAGCGATGGAAACGAAGTTCAACGCAATGCTTTACGGACGAAAAGTTAGATGGCCTAAGAGCGGTCGAAATAGTCAATTGATATTAGCGAACCGAACACTTTTGGGGCGAATTTTAGCGAATTTTTTGAATAACGCGTTGGCGTATACGGAGGACGGATCGGAGATTAAGGTTTCGGTTAAGGCGACAAAAGATGCCGTGAGAATGAGCGTACGAGATTTTGGGCCGATGATGAGTTTGAGGGAATATCGGCTTTTGCTTGATGAAATGGAAACGCGAAAAACCGTGCGAACAAGGCCGGAAAGTAGCGGGCTGGGGATTTATGTGGCGAATCAATTTGCGCGGGCGATGAATGGGCGAATTGGTCTGATTCGTCATCGCGATGGACTGACTTTTTATGTAGAAATGCCAATTAGTCGGCAGCTGAGTTTGATATGAAAAAACTGTTAATTGTTGAGGACGATAAGAATTGGGCGGATATCCTGGGCAAGTTTGCTGTGGATGTTGGCGTGGAATATCGAGTGGCGGTTTTTGGTGGTCAGGCGATTGAAATTATTGACGATTGGCAACCTGACGCTTTAATTTTGGATATGTTGTTGGCTGGTGAAACGGCGATTGCTCTGTTGAATGAGTTGCGGTCGTACGCGGATTTGGCGAGTTTGCCGATTGTGGTTTGTACGAATATCGACGTTAAAATGGACGATTTGCGTCCGCTTGGCGTGAAGGCGATTTTGAATAAAACATCGATGCGTCCGAATGAGGCGCGGGCAATTTTTCGCGAGGTTCTAAATGACGGGGCAGAGTGAACGAGTAAAAGCGATCGTTTTGAGGCGAACGAATTACGCCGAAGCTGACCGAGTTTTGCAATTATTAACGCCAAAAGGTCGACGTAGTGTAATCGCAAAAGGCGTGCGTCGGGAGCGCAGTAAATTGGCGGGCGGAATTGAATTATTCGCGATTTGCGATGTGGTTATTCGCTCTGGTCGGGGCGATTTGGGACTATTAACTTCCGCTCGATTGTCGGCTTTTTATCGGCATATTTTGGAAGATTATGATCGGATGCAGTTTGCATATTCGGTGATGAAACTGGTTTCTGTGGCGAGTGAAAACATTGACGAACCAGAGTGGTATTATGTGCTGAGTCAAGTTTTGGAGCAATTAAATAATCCCGCGATAAATCAAAAATTGATTGAAACGTGGTTTTATTTGCAATACGCAAGTTTGCTGGGTGATGAATTGAATCTTCGCACGGACGTAACGACAGCGGCGCTACTTCCTGATAAAAAATATATGTATGACAATGCAGAGAAAGGTTTGAGATTGGCGGAGCAGGGCGATTTGGGCGCAGACGCAATCAAGCTACTGAGGTTAATTCAGGCAAAACCACTCGCGAATGTGGCGCAAATTGGCGGAATAACTGAGGTTATAAACGATTGCTGGTTGACTGCCAGACAGCACGCCGCGGTGTAAAATTGCTCGTAAAATGGTATAATTTAGGAAATAATGTGAATCGCCATGTTGCCAACATGGAGAAAGGTTTTTTCAATGAGTCAAGCAAAAATGGAAGATATTATTAGCCTGTGTAAGCGTCGCGGTTTTATTTATCAGGGCTCTGATGTTTACGGCGGTTTGTCTGGAACGTGGGATTATGGTCCGCTTGGCGTTCAATTGAAGCGCAATATTATGAATTTATGGTGGCGAATGTTTGTTGGCGAGCGCGACGATATATATGGCGTCGATGCGGCAATTTTGATGAATCCGAAAGTCTGGAAGGCGAGTGGACATGTTGATACGTTTGTCGATCCATTGTGTGAAGATACGGTTAATCATCGGCGTTATCGTACGGATCATATCCTTAAAGACAATGGGGTTGATGCTGACGGTTTGACGATGGAGCAAATGGATGAAGTAATTGCGGAACGGGGAATTAAAAGCCCAGACGGAAATCCACTAAGTAAATCTCGCACGTTCAATATGATGTTTAAGACGAATGTTGGTGCTACCGAAAGTGAAGACAGCGTTGCATATCTTCGTCCAGAAACGGCTCAGGGAATTTTTACCAATTTTAAGAACGTTGTTGATAGTTTTTATCCAGACTTGCCGTTTGGAATTGCTCAGCAGGGCAAGGCGTTTCGTAATGAAATTGCGCCGCGAGATTTTGTTTTTCGCAGTCGCGAGTTTGAGCAAATGGAGATTGAGTATTTTGTCAATCCAGAAAATTGGCAGGAAGCGTTTGATGAATTGTTGAAGTCGACGCACGAGTTTTTGGAGGCGTTGGGATTAGATCCTAGGAATATTCACGAGCTGGATGTTCCGGCGGAAGACAGGGCGCATTACAGTAAGAAGACGATTGACATTGAATATGATTTTCCAATTGGCAAGGAAGAGCTGATGGGAATTGCATATCGGACTGATTTTGACCTGATGAACATTCAGCGCGTCAGCGGAAAGAGTATGGAATATACGATCAAGGGGACGAATGAGAAGTTTGTACCGCACGTGATTGAGCCGAGTTTTGGCGTCGAGCGAGCGCTGATGGCGGTCTTGTCGAGCGCTTATCGCGAGGACGAGCAGAATGGCAGTAAACGTGTTTATTTGGCGCTTCCAGAACATTTGGCGCCGGTTAAATTTGCCGTTTCGCCGCTACTTAAGAATAAGCCGGAACTGGTGGAGAAGGCGCGTGAAATTTACACCAACCTATCTAAGAAAAATCCTGGACGTGTTATGTGGGATGACAATGGAAACATCGGTAAGCGTTATCGCCGTCAGGATGAAATTGGTACGCCGCACTGCGTGGTTATTGATTTTCAGACGCTGGAAGATGACACCGTTACTGTTCGTGAGCGAGATACGACGGAGCAGAGGCGAGTTAATATAAAAGATCTCGTATAGGAAGGTGTAATGACGAAAATACTTGCAATTATTTCTACTCATGGCAATGAATTGCTGGGGCCGAATATGCTTTCGTACATGTTAAATAAACGTTCGGAGCTGTTGGAATATGTTGATTTTATGGTGGCTAATCCCAGAGCTTATTCGCAGAACGTTCGATACGTTGAGTCTGATTTGAATAGGAGTTATGGGTCTAATTTGGATACGTACGAAGCACGACGATCGAAAGCCATAGAGGATCGAATTAAGTTGTTGCAGCCAGAATTGGTGCTAGATTTTCATACGACCACTGCTGAGCAGCCAGATTTGCTAATTACCGCGAACGTGGAAGATAAAGTCTCTCGTGATTTTATTAATGCGAGTGCAATTAAAGATGTGTTAGTTGTTGAGCCGCTTAATGATATCACGACTGTAGCTCCGCATTTTGTAGCTTATGAGGTGCCAAATTCTCATTTGAATGCCGATTTATATGAACGGATCTGTACGGATATTCGGAAATATCTAGACGGAAAAGTGTCGGATCAAGAGCATACTTTTTATAAGATGATAGGGAAAATTTTGCCCGAAGAAGTTCAGGCGGATTCTGGTCTTGAGAATTTTGTATATAGTAATACGCTTGGGGTAATTCCGTCGTTCCTCGGAGAGGAAGCATATAGACAAGATGGCACGTATGCCGGTTTTAAGCTAGAAAAGTTCATATAATAACACAAGATCACTTACGTGTTAGTTGAGTAAATAATTGTGATATAATTGCTATTATGTCAAACGCCATAAACGGACAACTCATCACGCACGATTCAGAAGGTGCTATCAAGCGCGATTACCTCTATCGTGTTTCCATAAAGGCTCTGATTTATAATGATGCTGGGCAGATTTTGGTTGTTAAAGAGGACGGGCGGCCGCTTTGGGATCTTCCTGGCGGCGGAATGGATTATGGTGAAACTTTTGAGTCGGCATTGAAGCGGGAATTATATGAAGAGGTTGGCTATAAGGGCAATCTTCGCTATCAGCTTTTTGATGCGTCGGACGAGATTTATGTTGAGCGAATTGATGCTAATCAAATTTGTTTTTCTTGTCGTGTGTGGACGGAAAATTTTGATTTTTCAGCGGGCGTTGATGCGGACGAAGTAATGTTTATAGATCCTGAAGAGCTGCGACTCCAAGAGAGCGAGTCGGGTGCGCCGATTCGATATAACGTGCATTTGAAGTGGCAGAAATTGTGTGGCGCAAATAGTTTGCCGACAGAATAGTATTGACTTTTTCCATAAAATAGTATAGAATATAACGCATGGAAAAAAGTACAGGCGGCGTATCTTTTGGTATTAGATTTATTGACTCTGGTAATGGCTCAGAGAATTATTCCTCTGTTGAAAGTCGGCGCTTGATTGGAATCTATGATGGCGATTGGTCTTTGGAAGAAGATGGGGCTGTGAACGCGTCCATGACAATCGCCAGAAGAGTGGGCGATGTTCGTAGTCATAATAATTTGATAGAGAAAGTTCACGGAATTGGCGCGAAAGAGGCGCGAGTATCTATTTCAGAGTGCCTTGGAATTGAAGATGAAAAGGTTGAGCTGGACGGCAGGCTCCTGAATGACCCTATGTCATACGGTGGAATTTCTTTCTCGTGTAAGGCGATTCCGACTGAGCTTTATGTCCCTGACACTTTTGAAGGTGATCAAAAGGTTGAAGTTGTTAGGATTGCTCTGCGTGTTGGGGCTGTAGCCTTACATTGCTCGGGGTTGCCATTGGAGGAATTAAAGAAGTCTCCCGTTAAACATTTTTCCTCGGATGAAGTAGATAAGTTGGTTCGTATTTTTCATAGTAACGTGTATTTTGGTAAAGAGTGGGGAGAATATAAGAAAATTGCCAAGGATCTTTAACGTATGAGGAAAACTGATAATTACGGCGCCAGAGTTAAAATCGAAAACATCATTGGGGGGGCGATATTGATGAAGTCGATGAGAATTCACTGTTTGCTCTATTAACCGGATTAGCTATTAGAAAAGGTCGGATTTTTGATATAGACATAGTATTGGCTAGTCGTGATGATAAATATTCGGGACACGTTGAATTAGCGGAGAAGCGTCTCCCTAGTCAGTCCACATCCATACAATCGCCATCTCAGTTTCCGTATGATAGGATTGAGTTGCGAAGCTGGCGAGATAAGTTGGGTGTGCAGTCTTTCGGCAGAATGAAAGGGGATTTCGACAAGGATGCTTATTTTTCCTCAGATAATGCGGAATATCTCATGAGACGAGTGGCCGCCGTGGCTGTTGGGCTTTGTTTGGAAACGCCTTTACAAGAGCTGGATTCTGTCAAGGAATTTTCGGCCGAGGAATTGGCAGAAGCGTGGCCGAGGCTTAGGTACGGAATTTACATTTAATATTGTCATTGCTATAATAACCATATGCATATTATTCTTGGTGGGACGAGTGGGCTTGGATTAGAAATGGCGAAGCAGCTGCGGGAACGTGGCGAGCGTGTTTTGGTTTTAGGTAAAACGCATAATCCGCAGAAGCACGGTGAGGGCTTTCCTCTGGATGTTTATTATTCAGATCAAGTGGAAGCGGCGTCGGCGCGAATTGAACAGATCTTAAACGGTGATGATATTGATCAATTCGTGTGGGCAGCTGGTTATGGCTGGCGTGGCAATTTTGAAGATCAGCCGAGCGTTCGCAGTATGGCGGAAGTTAATTTTTCGGGCGCGTTGCCGCTGGTCCAATGGGCTTGGCGTAAGATGTCAACGCAGAATCGCAAGTCTGTATTGACGATTATCGGGTCGACAAGCAGTGTTAAAGCGCGCTCAGATGAAGCTGTGTATGTTGCGACGAAGCACGCTCAAGCGGGTTTGGCGCGAAGTTTGGGAATGCAGGCGGATGAGCAAAAATTACCAGTCAGAGTTGCGCTATTTCTTCCAGGCGCCATGAAAACGCCATTTTGGAACGGTCGAGAACTTCCGGCTGACTATATGTTTTTCAACGATCCTGCGAAAATTGCCACGCACATTATAAATGCGATTGATTGTCAACAGCAGCCATTCTTGGAATGGGCGTTGCCAAAAGGCACGTTGGTTTAGGCTTTCCAAGGTGCTATAATTCAAGCATGACAGATAGTTCGAATAATGATCATTTTGGGGTAAAAATTGTAGTTATTGGTGGCGGAACGGGAAGTTTCACGCTGCTTTCTGGATTGAAAAAATATACACACAGCATTACAGCGTTGGTCAATATGGTCGACGATGGCGGCTCAACTGGCGTGTTGCGCGATGAATTGGGCGTGTTGCCGGCGGGTGACGTCAGGCAATGCTTGGTGGCGCTGAGTACTTCGCCGAAAGTTCGCGATTTGTTCAATTACCGGTTCGGCGAGGGCAGTATGAAGGGTCACGCGTTTGGTAATTTGTTTATGGCGGCGCTAGAAAAGATGACAGGAAGTTTTGCTGATGCGGTGGAGTTGGCTAGTGAAGTTTTGGGCGTCAATGGCCGAGTTTATCCGATTACTCTGGACGACACAACGATGTCAATTAAGCTGAAAGACGGCACGGTTGTTGATGGTCAGCACGCGGCTGAGTCGCTAAAGATTCCGCGCGGCGAGCGTCCGTGGCTAGAGCTTAAACCGCCAGCTACGATCAATCCGAGAGCTCGTCAAGCAATTTTGGATGCCGATTTGGTGGTGATTGCGCCGGGGCTTTTATATGGTAGTTTGGCGCCAGCGTTATTGGTTCGAGGCGTTACTCGGGCGCTTGCTGAAACGAAGGCGAAGAAAGTCTATGTTTGCAATTTGGTCACCAAGCCAACGCAGACTGATGGATTTACCGTGGCGGATTTTGCGGATGAAATTGAGCGATTTTCAGGGGTGAATATGGATTATGTGCTTTACAATAACCATCGCCCGCCAGAGGAATTGATAAAGAAATATGCTCATGATGGCGAATATTTGGTCGAATGGGATAAGGAATTGCTGAAGAAAAAGCATTATTATGCGTCGGGCAAGCGTTTGATTGCTGATGACGTGTGGGTCAATACGAACTCCACCAGTGACCCATTGGCGGCTCAGCGTAGCTTGATTCGTCACGATGCCGACAGGGTGGCGCGCGAATTGATGCGGATTTATTTTGCCTAATTGGCGGCAAAAACTTTTCAATTCTTGAGGTTAATCCGGTAGCGAGGATTGATGCGTCGGATTATGGTATAGACGTGCCGTGTGCTATCATAAAATATGCGAAGGAATTATGCGTTGAATGAAAATTGACAATAGTTTTCCAACTGTTTTTTGGGGCAAAGACAAGTCGACGAAAGCTCAATTTTGTCCGTGCGAAGAGATTTTCGACTCCTCGCCTGTGACATCGTGTATGGTTTGTGTAGTTCATGAAAATAAAATACTTCTGGCCAAGCCACCGCGTGGCTGGGGTTTGCCAGGTGGCCGTATGGAATTAGGAGAAACACCAGAAGATTGTGCGCGGCGCGAGGTGTATGAGGAAACATCCGTTGAACTAAATTCTCTAAAATTGATTGGTGCTTGGCATATTGAAAAGCTATTTCATTCTGAATATAACGGTAGATACCCTGATAGGGCATATCAGCTGCTTTTTCTGGCTGATGTAAAACGAATAGATGATTTTGTAGCTTCGCACGAATCGTCAGCCAGGGAGTTTGTGGAATTTGATAAAGTACAAGACTATCACCATGATTTTGCTAATTTTGCTGAGATTATGAGATACATTAGGAAGTGTATAATATGAGTGAGCTAATTTTTATGAGACACGGTAATCATATACCTGACAGCGATTTGATTCGTCACGATGCCGACAGGGTGGCGCGCGAATTGATGCGGATTTATTTTGCGTAGATTCCAGGGCTTGATAATTTTCCATTACTATGATATAATGCAAAGGTTGTGTCAAGTGAAAATTGTATTTTTAACGAAAAAGAGATTATACCCACAGAAGAGGTTTTTCATGAGTCATGCCGTAAGGTTTTAGATAGCTATATTAGTTGTACTGAAGGTGAGCGCGAAGATTTTAAGGATCATGCCCACCGAGTGTATAAAATCGTAAAAGCATATACGGGTGACGATTTACCACCAGAGGCAGCTTCGTTGTCGTTGATTCATGATGTTGCTGATAGGATGTTTAATAAAAAGAGCACGAAATATAACGATGTGTGGGCTAGGAATGCCGCAGATGCACTTTATGAGTTTATGGATGATGAAAATATTAGCCATGATCAGTTGAAATATTCTGCGTATTTACTGGCTGATATGGCTGAAATTGAGCAAAGCGCGGCGCATCATCGTAAGTTGATGGCTAAGATTGCCGAAGAAGAGTCTAACGATGATTATCGAGAAACATACTCCCTGGTTGCTGAGAGACACACAGGTAAAGTCTCTCCGGAGCAATGGAGGGTTGCTCAGCCATTATTAGATCTCGACCATATGAGAATAGAGATGGATAAAATTAATATTGAGGCGTTTATAATAAAAGGCGCCGAGATAATGGATAATTTGCAGCATCCGTCGTCAAAGAGGGAATCTGCAGTTTTACAGGATGTGTTGGAAGCTGAGTCATTCTACGCTCCAATTCTTGAGGCGATGGGATATGAGGCTTTTGCCGCAGAACTACGTAGTGTGGCTAAAGTAAGACGACTAATTGGTCAAGGTAAGGAAGACCTTGTTGAAAGTGCTAAAGAGACACAAGACAGGGTTCTACAGGTCGGCATGGACGAAATTGCAGACAAGATATTTGGTGTGAATGACGGTACTATCAATTACGCTATTCGTAAAGATGAGGATTCTAGCGAATATTCTACTCACATGGGGGAATTTGCGGCTGACACCAAATATGGCAATATGGTTGCTGGAAACTGGCGTATTAAAACTGTAGGATCGCTTGCGGATAAACTTAAGGGCGGTGACGGAATTATGGATATTGTTGGTATGATGGTGATATCTAGAGATCGTGAAACGACAACTCGTGATTTTGCGCATTTTATTGCTGATAGGTTGAAGGAGTTTAGACCAGTATGTGCTCGGAATAAAAACAGACCTGTATATATCCAGGGAACTGAAGAATATGTTAATGCCGTGGAGCAGAATCTTCGCGAGCTGGGTGTTGGTTCGGATGAGTATTTGGTAAAAATTGATACCGATGAAAAGTGTGAAAAACGAGGATATCCTATCTATGAAGTATCTAAAGTAACATTTATTGTGGATATTGATGGTATTGAGATTCCAGTTGAAATACAGTTTCTTACAAAAGACGAACGGCATCGTGCGCGTATAGAAGAAATATCTCATCTTATCTATAAATATCTACAGTCTCTGGGTTTTAGCGAAGACAACCTAGAGAAAGAGACGACTCGTCAACGTGTCGAGAGAATGAAAATAGTCAGTCTTGCGAAAGAGGTCTTAGGCGCGCTACACAAGCGACGTTATGACATGAAAGATAGCAAAAACACTGGTAATCTTGGACTTAATCCGAAGTCTCTGTCTAGTGAAGATAAGTTTATTGAGAGACTGATTGATCTACGGGCTGACAATTAACAACTTGTGCGTGATATAATCATACTAATGACGACTTACTATACTGACGGCTCTGCTTCGCCGAATCCCGGTCCAGGTGGGTTTGCGGTTATTCGTGATCTTCAGCCTTATATTTTGGGGTCAGAAGATGGCGATACTACTAATATTCGCATGGAGGGTAAGGCTTTAATTGCGGCATTGAAAGATGCTAATGGCGCGCCGTGCGTGATTTATTCTGATAGTGAGTTTTGGATTAACGTGGTTACCAAGTGGGCGCCGGGCTGGGAAAAGCGTGGCTGGACGAAGAAGAGCGGCGAGATTAAAAATCTGGATATTGTGCGTGAATTGTACGAACTATATTCAAATTCTCAGGCGGATTTACGTTGGGTGCGCGGTCATGAGGGCGACGAAGGAAACGAATTGGCTGACGAATGGGCTAATCGGGCGCGTGAAGGCGAAAGATTGACAAAATAACAGCTAGCGACATCTGATAAAAATTGCTATACTAGAAAAATGGAAGAAGTGAGGGAAACGACTGATATTTTTTTGTGGGCAAATCAAAATGACGCAAAAAAGAATGATTTACAGATAGAGCTGTTCTTATTTAGCAAAAATTACACGCCATATTTTATGCCGATAAAAGGCGATGTTGAGCAGCAGCTCAGACCGTTGTTCTTGTTTGATTATATCAATCAGGTCAATTTGGGTGCGGGTACTGGATTGAGCGTTCGTGATTATGAATTGAGCGAATCGGAAGATAATGTTTTATTGAGGACTGATCTGGAAAAGGTTGGGCGAGCTGAAACACTGATTCATTTGATTGAGCATGAACGTCACGACATTGTGGAGTTTTCGGAAACTGAGCACGAATTCAAGCGCATGAAGGGAATTGTGGCACGATTTACCGATCCAAATAACCCTGACGCGACATTCTACACAGTTAAGTTGATTCAGCAAGGTCAGACGCTGAAGAGCGCGTTGGCTTGGGAATTTTCTGACGGCAAATTTGGTTCGTTTAATGCGGAAGTTGGTTTTAAGGTTCCAGATGATAATCAAGTTTTGATTGTCGGTAAAGATATTTTTGCGTTTAATCCTGGAAAATTTGAGCGAATGTTTGGCTATGAATATAAAAAGCAGGTGATTGCTGATAAAAAAGTAGCTGAAATTGAGAAGGAATATAAGCTGAGTTTTCCAGAGGGAATGGATCTTAACGCGTTGGTGAAGGAGCGCAAAAAGACGATTAATAAATTGCAGAAATTGGAAATCGGCGCGGTTAAGCAGGAAGATGTTCTGGATTATGCTGATGAGATGCAATTGGAATTGATGAGCGATGATAATGGCGCGATTATTATCATGGACGGCAATGATTTGGATATGTTCGTAAATCTCATTAACGAGGATTATATCGAGAGTAAAATCACGGGCAAGCGTTACGAAATTAAGTCGAAGAAGCTGCTCGGTGAGCCAGAAGGCGAGCCGCCGCGGGGCTAAAATGGATCAAGAATTAGCGCTGGCTATTCTGCTGAGCGGTCGGTCGGCGTTGCTGACTGGTGCGGCTGGAACGGGCAAAACTTACCTGTTGAATACTTTTATTGCGCAGGCGCGAAAACGGGGTAAAAAGGTGTCGGTAACAGCGACAACTGGTCTGGCGGCAACGCACCTTGGGGGCAATACGATTCACAGCTGGAGTGGCATTGGTGTAAATGATCATTTACCGAACAATTTTTTTGAACGATTGTCAAAAACGCGGCGTGATGTGATTTCCAAAACTGACGTGCTGATTATTGACGAGATTTCAATGCTTCACGATTTTCGGCTGGATATGATTGATAAAGTTTTACGAACCGTCAGGGAAAATGATCGGCCGTTTGGTGGCATTCAGTTGGTGATGAGCGGCGACTTTTTCCAATTGCCGCCAGTTAATCGTCCAAATGAGCAGGGCGGCGGATTTGTGGTTTATTCTGATGCTTGGCAAGAACTTCAGCCGGCGGTTTTGTATTTGGAGCGACAATATCGTCAGAATGATGAGCGGCTTTTGGAGATTCTGACTGCTTTAAGAACTGGCGATGTTAGGCGACGTCATGTCGAGGTGCTGCTGGCGCGTACGGAAATTGAGCCGCCAGATGATGATATTACGGAACTACACACCGTAAACGTTGATGTTGATGATATCAATATTCAAAAATTGGCGGAATTGCCAGGAGAAGAGCGATCGTATCAGCAAACGACGACGGGCTCGAAGATTTATGTGGAAAATCTACAAAGGTCAGTTTTGGCGCCAGAAAATTTGGTAATTAAGCTGGGCGCGTTGGTGATGGCGGTTAAAAATTCGCCGCAAAAATTATATGCCAATGGAAGCATCGGCACGGTGGTTGATTTCGAGCCGTTGACGGAATATCCGGTTGTCGAGTTTCGAGATGGTCGTCGGGTGACGATGGTACCGGATGTTTGGGAATTGCGGGACGGAGAGCGCAAACGAGCGAGTATTTCTCAGGTTCCGCTGCGTTTGGCGTGGGCTATAACAGTTCACAAAAGTCAGGGAATGACGCTGGATGCGGCTAAGATTGACCTGAGAAAGGCGTTTGTTGAAGGTATGGGTTATGTGGCTTTGAGTCGCGTGCGAGATTTGGACAATTTGTATCTATACGGAATTAACCGTAGAGCGCTGGAAGTTTCTCCTGACGCGCTGGCAATTGATGAGGTTTTGAGGCAGGCAAGTAGGGAATTTGCTGAGAGATATTAATAGCGTAGACTTACATCAACTTAACACTAGGCTTTTCCACAAAAATGTGGAAAAGTTTTTATTTGACGCAAAAATGGGTAAAAAGTCATAAAAAGGGCTTGCAAGTGGGTAGCTGTGGGTAGTATAGTGGAGTCAGTGGAACGAAAGTTGATGGAAAATCACCAACAAAAAACAAACATCCACTACAAAAAACAACTAATCTACCACGAAGGAAGGACGACGTGCAGACAGATTACTTTGAGCGTAAGTTGGACGACAAGCGACGCTTGACGATTCCGGCTGAGCTCAGGGCAGAATTTGCATCAGGCGTCGTGCTAACTCGCGGGTTTGGTAAATATCTCCACCTATATCCACAGCAGATCTGGGATCGGGAAGTGGAAAGCGCTCTAACTGGAAGTATTCTGGACGAGCGAGTTGCCGACTTGAACGTTAAATTCCGACGAGGTAAAACCGCATCGGCGCTCGACCAAAAACAAGGACGAGTGACGATTGAGCAGCATTTGCTTGACTACGCTGGAATTGACAGAGAAGTCGTTGCTGTGCGAGCAGGGGAATATTTTCGGCTAATAGCGGCCGAGAATGCGGAATAGTAGATTAGCTAAGCACTTTAACAATTAAAACCTCTCGAGATCAACTATCTGGGTATTTGAAAATGGCATGTGGCAATTTGCTCCACATTAAAAACGGCAACGCACCTTCCTCAAACACCTCCCAAAAAAACTCCACCTCACACATAAGTCTCTTTGGAAAACATGGTTGTTACTGACAATCAATAAATTTCCACTCTAAGACAACAAAAACAAACAAAACACAAATACAAAAAAGCCAGAATTAAATATCCAGTTAGGTGATCTCGAGCATTATTTCTGTATAATGGAATAATGATGAGTATTAAAGAACATCCACCACAGTCGGAAGAACTCCAAGCGAGCGAACCGATTCATGTTCCCGTACTTTTGGAGATAACCCTTAGCAAGCTGCAGCCAGTCGAAGGCGAGTCGTATCTCGACTTGACGGCTGGCTATGGCGGCCATGCCAGGGCATTCTTAAATAGGACGGATAGTTACTTGAACTCAGTGTTAGTCGATCGTGATGAAAACGCGATTAAAACATTGGGCGATTTGGCTGAAAAAGGCGTAACTTTAATTCACAAAGATTTTGTGAGCGCAGCGCAAGATTTGGTCAAGCAGGGACGCAAATTTGACGTGATTTTGGCTGATTTGGGGGTGTCGTCACCACAGCTTGACAGAGCAGAGAGAGGTTTTTCGTTCAGATTTGATGGTCCGCTAGATATGCGGATGGACAATCGGACGGAAATTACAGCGGCAGATATTGTCAATTCGTATTCGGTTGATGATTTGACGCAGCTGATTATTCGTTACGGCGAGGAAAATCCCGGACGAGCAAGACGAATTGCACAGGCAGTTGTAAAGGCTCGACCAATTCAGGGAACGACTGAGCTGGCTGATCTGATCAAGCAAACCGTTGGTCGCGGTAGCATGAAGCATCATCCTGCGACTCGTACCTTTCAGGCGCTACGCATTGAAGTCAATCGCGAACTTAAGCTGATTGAAGAATTATTGCCACTTTTGCCACGCTTACTTAATAAGGGCGGGCGAGTAGGAATAATTAGTTTTCATAGCTTGGAAGACAGATTGATCAAGCGTTATTTTTCGGAGCAAGCGACGGCTGGCTATGAGGCTGAGCTGATTGTTCCAGAGAAAAAACCGGTGTCTGGAACTGAAGATGTTCACAATCCGCGTAGTCGAAGTGCAAAGTTTCGATACGCCGTGAAAAAATAAAACAAAAAGAAGGAGGCACAATATGCCAATCCACATCAAAGTAGAATTCCAGAATACAGACAAGCCAGAGGCTGTTTCAGTACGCCGCGGCTAAACTAAAGCGTATTCCGGAATATACCAGCCTGTCTTTAACGGGCGGGCTGGTTTGTTATGCTAAATACAAATATAAACATAAAAGATAGAGACAAATGACAAACACCACCACATTTACTTCACGACGTTCACACGGTCAATTGCGCCGAAATCAGAATTCTACACGTTTTCAGTCTCAGGTCAAACTTGGTCCTGTTGCTCATACAGTGCTAGTTGCATTGATGATTGCAGTACTGGGCTTGATTTATCTTACTCAGGCAACCAGGCTTACGGCTTATGGCTATGAAGCTCAGAGCTTGGATACAAAAATCACCGAACTAAGCGCAAAAAAGTCAGAATTGGAAGTGCAGAATGCGCGTCTGACGGCGTTAGAGAAGGTGAAGAATAGCAATGTCGCTTCAGCTATGACAACAACTGAAACGCATTACGCACAATAGTGATATAATAAAATAAGCAATATGCAGCGGCTTATTCGTTCAAGAACTGGTTGGTTAGCCATCGCTTTACTAGTAGTGATGGCGGCTTTTGTGTTGCGATTGTTTCAATTGCAGATTTTGCAATATGGCAAATATACGGAGTTGGCGCGAGCGAGTCAGCAGCGCCAATTTATCATTCCTGCAGAGCGCGGGAAAATTTACATGATGGACGGAAAAACGCCAGTTCCTGTGGTGCTTAATCAGGCGGTCTATACGGTGATTGCGGACCCGCAGTCGATTGACGATAAAGAGCGGAGCCAGCTTGTCGATAGTTTGAGGGAAATTGCTGGCGGTGAAATGACGGAAAATGTACCCGAGCGACTAAGTAATAAAAAGTCGCGCTATGAAGTTTTGGCGAAAAATATCACCAGGACTCAAGCGGAAAAATTGAAAAAGAAAAACTTTGCGGGCGTGTTGTATCAGCAAAGTTCTATTCGAAATTATCCTGAGGGCGAACTGGGCGCGCACGTGCTTGGATTTGTGAATGCGGCTGGCGAAGGTCAATATGGCGTCGAAGGTTCTCTGAACAAGCAACTTAAGGGTCGGGACGGGCTATTGCAATCTGTAACTGACGTGAGGAATATACCTTTGACGGTTGGAAAAAATAATATGCGAATTGAGGCGAAATCTGGTGACAATTTGGCGTTGACGGTGGACAGGAATATTCAGAATCAGACTGAATTGGCGCTGAAAAAGGGAGTCGAAGCGGCTGGCGCCACCGAAGGAAGTGTGATTGTTATGAATCCGAAAAACGGTCAAGTTTTGGCAATGGCGAATTATCCGACTTACAATCCAGCGGATTTTGCCAAGCAGAAAAATGGGTCGGTGTTTGTAGATAGCGCGTCGATGGTGCCATTTGAGCCGGGATCGATTATCAAGTCCTTTAGTTTCGCTACGGCAATTGACAAGGGCGTTATTACTCCGTCCAGCACGTATAATAATACCGATTGTATTAAAGTCGCTGACCGCACGATGTGTAATGCTCTGAGGGGTTTGGGTGGCACGATGACGATTCAAGGTGCGTTTAACAATTCGCTCAACGTCGGCACTATTACCGCGATTCGAAAATTAGGAAATGGCTCGCAGATTAATTTGCCGGCTCGCCAGACTTTGTATGAATATTATCACGATAAATTTGGCTTTGGCGCTAAAACTGGAATTGAGCTGGGCGAGGCTTCGGGCTATATTTACCCGCCGGATAGCGCTGAAGGAAATGAGGTTCGTTATTCGGCTATGACTTACGGTCAGAGTATGAACTTGACTATGGTTCAAGTCGCGGCTGGATTTTCGTCGCTAGTTAACGGCGGTCAATACTACAAGCCAACCATTCTCGTTGGCACAATTGACGAATCTGGCAATTTGAAACCGTCGGAAAATAAAGTTATTCGCCAAACTGTAAGCGGTGGCACGTCATCGCAGATGCGAACGATGCTAACGACGGCGCGCCGATCTTCATTCTTATCAAAGAGTGACAAATCTGGCTATGAAATTGGTGGAAAAACTGGTACTTCTGAAGCGGTGGTTAATGGCGCTTACACACAGAAGGAAACGATTGCTACATATATTGGTTATGGCGGTGGAAAAAATGGCGCCGAATATGTCATAATGGTACGTGTAGCGGCTCCGGGAAAAGGGATTAATTTGCAAGGAAATCTTCACGCTGGACCAATTTTTACAGATATATCCAACTGGATAATTGATTATATGAAAATAGCACCAAAGGAATAAATATGGGAATAGCTTTACAAACAATGACCAATGAATTGACGCACGTGTTTTTGCTGAGCGTCGGCGCGTTTTTACTAGCGATGTTTTTAACGCCAATTTATACGTTTTTCGCTTATCGATATCGCTTCTGGAAGCGCCAAAGGTCGGAAAGCACTGATGGGAAAAAGCTAAAGGTTTTTGCCAAATTCCAAGCGGCAAAATTGCGGCGAAACATCCCGACGATGGCTGGAGTGATTGGCGTGATTTCAATCTTTGTGGTGACGATTTTCTTCAATTTAGACCGAGCGCAGACCTGGCTTCCTCTGGCGGCGTTGGTTGGCGGTGGAATAGTTGGGCTAATTGACGATATTATCAATCTACGCGGTTTGGGCGGCGGCGCGGCAGGACTTCGTAGTCCAGTGAAGTTTGCGCTAATTACGTTGATCGGTGTGGTGCTTGGTTGGTTTTTCTTTGCTAAACTGGGCGTGGCGAGTTTTCATGTGCCGTTTGTGGGCGAGGTGAATATTGGTTGGATGATTGTTCCGCTATTTGCGTTTGCAGTGGTGGCTACTGGTAACGCTGTTAATATTTCTGACGGAATGGACGGACTGGCGGGTGGGCTGCTTAGTATTAGCTTTGGGGCGTTTGGTGTGATTGCTTTATTGCAACAACATGTTATATTGGCGGGATTCTGCTTTACGGTTGTTGGAGTGCTTTTGAGCTATTTGTGGTTCAATATCTATCCAGCTCGATTCTTCATGGGCGACGTTGGAAGTTTTGCTTATGGCGCGTGTTTGGGCGTTGTGGCGATGTTAACCGATTCGTTATTGCTACTTCCTGTGATTGGCTTGCTATTTGTAATTGAGGCGGGATCGAGCTTGACTCAAATCGTCAGCAAGAAGCTGTTTAAGAGAAAGATTTTCTTATCTGCGCCGATTCATCATCACCTGGAGGCGATTGGTTGGCCAGAAACTAAAGTGACGATGCGCTTTTGGGTTATTGGCTGTGTGATGGCGTTTATCGGCGTGATGCTGGCGCTTGCTGGAGGTCATATTGCGTAATTCGGTCGCCAAAAATCGTCAATCTATCGCTCAGCCGGTTCGAAGTCATCGACCGATGTACCAGATTGTGCTTTATATGGGACTTTTGCTGCTGCTTGGGCTGATTGTTATGTATGCGCTGGGGCCGCAGCGCGCCAACGTGATGAATTATGCTTATGGCACGAATTATAGCGATACGTATTTCTTTGGCAAGCAGCTGACGAGTGTGTTTATTGCCATCATAGCTTTTTCTGTGTTCTACTTTACACCGTATAAGTGGATTACTGGCGAGAGATCAAAATACATTCTCTACGCTGGATTTGCGCTATGTATTTTACTATTTCTCTCGGGCGCGGTGCTTCATTTGTCATTTGCGCAAGAAACTAACGGTGCGTATCGATGGTTTCAATTAGGCGTATTGGGAAGTTTCCAGCCGTCAGAATTACTCAAATATGGCGTGCTGTTGTTTTTGGCGGGATTTTTAGGGCGGCGGTCGCAACAAGGAAAATTAAACGACATTCAAGAAACTATCATTCCGCTGGGCATTATTTCCGGCTTGTCGCTGCTGATGATTGTGTTTTTACAGAAAGACTTGGGAACGGGAATTTCGTTGATAGCGATTATCTTATCAATGATTTTGGTGGCTGGAATTGATTGGAAGATTTTCAAGAAGATTCTGGCGATTGTTGCGCTTTGTGGTTTGGTGATGATTTTTACGTCGCCACACCGAATTGAGCGCGTGATGACTTTCGTGCAGGGCGATAGTCACAAAGGGACGAGCAGTCAGGAGAACAAGAATTATCACATTCAGCAGGCCAGGATTGCGATTGGTTCTGGCGGGCTTCTGGGGCTTGGAATTGGTAAAAGCGTTCAGGCGACAGGATATCTTCCAGAGGCGACTAACGACTCAATTTTTGCCGTCATGGGAGAAACGTTTGGCTTTGTCGGTTTAATGGCTATATTGGCGCTATTTACGGCGTTATTATTGTCGATTTTGCACGTAGCCGCGAGGCTTCCGAACGTAACGTTGCGGCTAATTGTGGCGGGAATTTTTGGCTGGATCGCGTCGCATGTAATATTGAATATTGCCGCAATGACAGGCTTGGCGCCACTTACTGGAATTCCACTGCCATTACTAAGTTATGGCGGTACAAGTATGTTGTTTATCGCGGCAGCGCTCGGTTTAGTTTTTCAAATTTCCAAATATACGTCACATAAAGCATTAGAGGAGGGTGAAAGTGGCCAAGATCTTAGCGGTCGGCGGCGGCTCAGGCGGACACGTTACGCCAGTGGTAGCCGTATTTAGAGAATTACAGAAAACTGGTGATCACGAGCTTCGTTTTTGGTGTGATAAAAAATTTGGCGCCAGCGCACGCGGGATTTTTGCTAAGTTCGATGAGAGTATTCCGGTTGATTTGATTGTTGCTGGAAAATTACGCCGATATCACGGAAAAAGTATCTCATTTCATCTACATCCGTCAATTTTATTCCCAAATTTGCGCGACGGTTTTAAGGTGATGGTTGGATTTTTCCAGAGTTTATTTAAGCTTATGAAGTGGCGTCCAGATGTTATTTTCATTAAGGGCGGATATGTTTGTTTGCCAGTTGGCTATGCGGCTCGGCTATTAAGAATTCCGTTGGTTTTGCATGATTCTGACGCGCATCCAGGTTTGACGAATCGCTTGTTGAGTCCCTTCGCGAAAGCTATCGGCACGGGCGCGCCGCTTGAATATTACAATTATCCACCAGAAAAAGCTTCATATGTTGGCATTCCAGTTGCGCCAGAATTCCATCCATATTCTGAGGTTGAGAGGAAAGAATTGAAGGAAAAATTGGGCTTTAATGTCAATAAACCGCTAGTTGTTGTTACTGGCGGTGGACTCGGAGCAGGCCGAATTAATTCCGCGATTGTAGCAATTAGGAAAAATCTGCTTTCCGAGGCTTCGGTGTTTTTGATATCGGGAAATCAGCAATATGAAGAAATCCTCAAGCAAACCGACGAGCGAGAAGGCTGGCGATTGCAGGCGTTTGTTCACAATGGAATGGCGGAAGTTTTGGCGGCGGCGGATATAGTTGTGACCAGGGCAGGGGCGACCACTCTTTTGGAATTGGCGGCGCTACATAAACCGACAATCATCATCCCTAACGGCCATTTGACAGGCGGTCATCAATTGAAAAACGCTAAGGTTTATCAGGACGCATTGGCGGCGTTGATAGTTTCCGAAGACGAGTTGGATAAGGACAATCAAATCTTGGCACGAAAAATAATTGGCGTATTAAAATCTAAGAAAATTCTTAAAGGTCTGGGTTATAACTTCGGTAAATTTGCCAAGCCAAACGCGGCTAAAGATATGGCGAAGATTATTCTTACTACGGTGCGAAGGCAGGGTAGGCGAAAGTGAAATTCCCCTTCTCTAAGAAAAAATCGGACGAAAATCTAAGTCGTCGAGAAATCGCGGCGCGTCGTCGAACTGAGAATTACGAGGATTTGCCCGCCCAATCGTATCGTCGAAACAGGACGCTCAATAGCCGCCAAACATCCTCTCCTTTGGAAACTTCTGAGAGGCTTGAGACTCACGAATTGGTGAAAAAACGTCGCCGTGTAATGCGGAAAATGCTTGCGACTGCGGTAAGTCTGCTTGTTGTGATATTCCTTTTGTTTCAATTGACAATCAATATTTCAATCCAAACTCCCGACGCAAAAAGTTCCAGCAACGCTAATAAATACGTGAGCGTTCTTAATGAATATTACAGCGCTCACCCAGCGGAGAGATTCCGATTTTTCCTCAATAATAATGACCTAAAGCAATTCTTTTTACAGAAAGCTCCTGAGGTAAAAAACATTCGCGTGGAGGGAGATTTTCTAGCGCGATCAGCCGTTAAGTTGACGTTTCGGCAGCCGGTGGCCCAGTGGTCTTCTGGGGATAAGATTTATTTTGTTGATGATAGTGGTGTTACTTTTGAGCAAAATTATTTTGCCGCGCCTACGGTTGCTGTTCGTGATGAAAGTGGCCTACCGACTAGAGGTGGTCAAGAGGTTATCAATCGTCAATTCCTGAGCTTCCTTGGTCAAGCTGTGTCTGAATTTTCGCAACATAAAATGAATGTTTCAGAGGTTATTCTGCCAGCTAATACTGTACGCCAAGTCTGGTTTAAGGTCGAGGGCAGGGAGGCTCAGATTCGTATGACGGTGGATAGGTCTGCTCAAGCTCAGGTTAAACAGGCGATAGCTACTTTGAGTTATTTGGATAATAATGGCGCGAAGCCAGGGTATATAGACGTCAGGGTAGATCAGAGGTCATTCTATAAGTAGGGCGATCAACTTCTCTTCTGGATAGAGTAAGTTCTCTTTTTGTTCTATTTCTGTATGGCGTAGAAAATATATATAACAATATAAAAATATGCAAAAGTCAAATAATCGCAAAATGATAAGCTAGGGGAGTGGGGCAATAAAAATATAAAAATGTCAAATAATATAAAATGCATTGTGGAAAACTTAATGAGCTTACGGCGCACATTCAGAGTTTATATTGATGTAAAAATATCAATGTAGCACTCCGGCATGTATAGTGCTGGAATTAAAAAATATTTTTAAGTTCGTATTTTGTTGGTGTATATTTTTATAAAAGACGGTATGTTTTATAGGGTTGTATGTAATAGAGAATCCCCTAGCCGAATTACCAGAAAAAGTTCGTTTTATAAGGTGTTGGCGAATATATATAGACATATGTATATTCATCTTTGTGAGGTATTTATTATTGCGTAAAAGGTACATTGTGCGACATTAAAACTATATCTAAAACACGACTATTCCATCGTCTTTCTTCGTGATAAATTTATCTCATTTTCACCAAATTAACCCACTTGTCGTTTATCGTTTTATAAACCGCCCTATTTTACTGGCTTGGCGAGTTTTATGTTGTATATTGGTTTATTTGCTTTGAGATCGGATTTATGATTTATGCTTGTATCGCGCAAAATTTATCAATATAAATATTCAGCCGATTCGGCTTTATGCACGCTTAAAAATTAACTAACAATTAGTTCGTATTTTGTTCTATTGTTTTTTAATCGCTAGTTTTGCGAAAGAGCTTGGGTGATTCTGTGTTTAATTATTTCACTGTTCCATTCGCCTGCCTTAAATCGCAGTAGGGGCATATTAGTATTGGTCATGATCGAATTAACGAAATCGTCGCGTGTTTTTCGATCGGGCTGATTGTGAGTACTATCATCAAGCTCAATAGCTATGAGAGGCTTCATATCATTGGTGCAAATTAGAAAATCTACAGATTTGCCGTTTATTTTCGCGAAAGCTGCTTTCCAGCTTTGCCCTTTTATCTCATGATCCAAAAACATGCTTAAATGAGCCTGAGGTATAATTACACATCCGTCTACCGCTTCGTGTAGAGTTTTGTAAAACGATAATTCACTTGGCGTCATTGCGCAAGATTTTTTAATGTATACGTATTCTTTCTTTATTGGGGTTTTAATTGGGCTTGTGTCACCGTCAGTCCCCTGCCTTACTTTGATTGCTAGAAAAATAATTGCGGCGGCTACTATAAATATAAGCGCTGTTTCCATGAGATTAGTTTATCATATGTTGATAATAAATGCTTACGATTTTTAAGCTTTATCGTTGCGGTGATATAATAAGAGTGATGATTTTATCGGAGATATTTATGGCTTTTTTAAATTATAATAAAGATGAAAAGTTGGAATCCAATTATAAGAGAGCGTGTGGATTGTGGCTAATTGTAATAGCGGCGATTATTTCAATAGCGACTTTAATAGGAGGAAAGCAAATAATAAATATGCAAATATTTAGTATTGGATATGTTATTAGTTTTTTCTCAATCAACATGAATAAAAAGGTGTTGAATAGGCTGTCTGATGGTCCTTCGAGTGAATTTCAAAAGGAAGTATCTTTATACGCCGTTATTTTATTATTTATCTTGATGGTTTTGCTGGGTGGACCATTCTTTGCGACTGAAAATTGGAGATTGATTTGGCTGGGAGCGCTGATGGCAACTGCACTGCATTTTTTCCCGTATTATTTTGTACACGGAAAATCAATGATATATTTAGGTCTTATTTGTGTTATCAATATTTTTGTAGGATATATTTTTACTGACATCCCATTAGAGGTGATAGCATATATTGACTCGGCAATTAAGCTTGTATTTGGAATGTATTTACTATTTTTTTCGAAGCCGTCAAAAAAGACACCTCGTTTTTGAGGTGTCTTCATACAATGACAGTTACAAATCACAACAACTGCCCAGTTATCCTACTACTTTTTAAGAGATTGTTCAAGCCTCCAGTTTATCTCATTTGCGATTTATCTTGATATGGTATATCTTCTAATTGTTAATGTGCCTCACTTGAGTGTTTCTGTTATAGCAAAGTTGTATGCATAATGTAATCATTTTGCAGGCATTTTGTATACTTTTTATGTAAAATCTATCCTGAAAATGATAATTTACCATATGGCGTCGCCGCACATAAATAAAACCCGCCCCCATTTTAAGAGGGCAGGAAGAGAGCATGGATGCTCAAACCATGCGATTGCAGTTTATCACTATTCGTTGGATTACGCAATATGCTTAAATATACAATAAAATAAGGCGTACCGCTTTCCGAGATCAGACCCAGGGCGCATACACCTTATGTTGATATATTGCCACGACCGCTATAAAAAGTCAATAAAATAGTTTAAGGGTAGTAAATCAGTCAAAATAAAATAAAACAGCCCGCATTGCTCTAACATAAGAGGGGCGCTGCTGTTTTACGTTGTCATATTACCATGGTCATCATAAAAAATCAATAAACGGTTGTTATTAATATCGTCTTTGGTTATAGTTCCCTAACAATTTAGATATTGATATAATGCGACTTAATTGAAGGCACTCACTTTGTAAGTTATAGTTCCCTAACAATTTAGATATTGATATAATCGTGCGTTGTGCCGATTGCCATAAAAAATGTTATAGTTCCCTAACAATTTAGATATTGATATAATGTAAAGATGGCTATCCGTCGTTCCATACGAGTTATAGTTCCCTAACAATTTAGATATTGATATAATTCCCATATATCTTTTATATCTTCAATTTTTGTTATAGTTCCCTAACAATTTAGATATTGATATAATAGTGAAACTTGACGTAATTTACGATCCTCAGTTATAGTTCCCTAACAATTTAGATATTGATATAATAAGAAAATGATTGAGTCTGCTTGAATATTGGTTATAGTTCCCTAACAATTTAGATATTGATATAATTCAAATATTCGCCACCTTCACTTTTTCACCGTTATAGTTCCCTAACAATTTAGATATTGATATAATAAGCTCAAGCGATGGCTTGACCGCCAGCGCGTTATAGTTCCCTAACAATTTAGATATTGATATAATAGAATACTACAATAAAGAGAAGGAAAATAGGTTATAGTTCCCTAACAATTTAGATATTGATATAATATACCAAAAAGAAAATCTGTAAAGAACCAGGTTATAGTTCCCTAACAATTTAGATATTGATATAATGAATGTCTTCTATTTTGGGAAATAAAATACGTTATAGTTCCCTAACAATTTAGATATTGATATAATAGATATATTCATTGACAGTATCTATATCGTGTTATAGTTCCCTAACAATTTAGATATTGATATAATGAATTAGGACGTGATCGCAGTATTCCTATCGTTATAGTTCCCTAACAATTTAGATATTGATATAATCCGGCGCGAGACCTACCGACTACGGGGCTAGTTATAGTTCCCTAACAATTTAGATATTGATATAATTTGCAAAACAGGTGTCATACCTGAATTTAAGTTATAGTTCCCTAACAATTTAGATATTGATATAATCTAGCCAGACATCACCATTGTTGTAGTGATGTTATAGTTCCCTAACAATTTAGATATTGATATAATAGGACAACGGTGTACCTGTTTCTGTGGCTGGTTATAGTTCCCTAACAATTTAGATATTGATATAATAATACATTATTGTGTGACTGTTACGCCCGGGTTATAGTTCCCTAACAATTTAGATATTGATATAATTACAGCCGAAGAGATTATCGCCAACGCTAAGTTATAGTTCCCTAACAATTTAGATATTGATATAATAAGATGAAGAACAAGAAAGGAACACAAAAAGTTATAGTTCCCTAACAATTTAGATATTGATATAATCAATACTGATATCTACCCATACTGCAAAGGGTTATAGTTCCCTAACAATTTAGATATTGATATAATGAGAAACTTCAGTAGTAATATCATTGATTTGTTATAGTTCCCTAACAATTTAGATATTGATATAATTAACGCCAGATTTGTGTTTAAGTGCGGCAAGTTATAGTTCCCTAACAATTTAGATATTGATATAATCTATAGAAATTCTTAAAACATCTTCAGCATGTTATAGTTCCCTAACAATTTAGATATTGATATAATGATAGCTACAAGAATTAAAATTCCTGTTACGTTATAGTTCCCTAACAATTTAGATATTGATATAATCTTAGTAGTCAATATTGACAAATGTAAACCGTTATAGTTCCCTAACAATTTAGATATTGATATAATAATAGCTAAGCAAGACGCAGAATGGATGAAGTTATAGTTCCCTAACAATTTAGATATTGATATAATACTTCCTTAAATCCCCCTCTGTTATGAGGGGGATTTTTGGTTAGAAAAATGCTAATTGCCCAGCTGGAACGGACTTTTCTTGGGTGGTTTTTTCGCCAACAATAATATGCATGTGTGTAAATTGATGCTCTGTTAAATAAAGCAATCGCACCGAGCCGCTGTCCGGAGCGTGCTTCTTAATTCGCATCATATGTTTTTCTGCAACGTCACGATTTGGACATAGCCGTGTATATATGCTGTATTGGAGCATGTCAAAACCGTCGTCCAATAAGAATTTACGGAACTGTGTGGCGGCCTTGCGCTCTGTTTTGGTATTGGTCGGCAAATCAAAAAATACTGCGACCCTCATGATTTTATATGACATCCCTTCCCTGTTAGGAGGCGATTTTTGGCAAAAGAAGCTTACGTGCCTCCTTTACCTCGATACATTCGATAAAGCTTTCAACCGTCCGCTCAACCGCATGTCTTATAGTAAACTTCTTACCTTTGATTATAACATAATAATTTAATATGTCAATAATAAGTTCGCGATCATACTTGGTAAGGCTGGCGTCGCGGTCGCCGACATGAAGTGGTGCAACTTTTTCGAAGATATATAAATCGACAGCAGCACGGTACGGCTCAATCAAATCGTCGGCTAGATTAAAACTATTGAGCTCGTTGTGGTGAAATAGCCCCTGTGAGGCAACTAGTCCGCGAGCAGCAATATGTCTGGCAATGTGACTTCGCACCATCGCGTAACCATAATTGAGCGCGGCATTGTGCCAGATTGGCTTGCGGCGTGTGGCGTCGCCCAGTATTTGATCAAAATAGATTCTGGCGGCAATTGACTCGCGATTGCTGGTGTCGCCCGATTTAACATCGTTAGCTAAAGACCGCAAGGTGGAATCATCTAGCTCACGAGCCCGCAAGACGTCTGCTTGATTTGTAATCTTACTGATAATAATTTGTTGCCATAACTGCTTTTTTAAGGGTTGGCTCGTGGACAATTGTTGACGCGAAACTTTAGCTTGACGTGAATGCTGTGAATATGGCAAAAGTACACTGGCGGGTAAATGCTTTTCATCGCATATTATAGTCGTCGTACCATTGGTCGCCAGTGCTGTGAGTAGATTTGTGGTTGTGGTGATACCATAGCCGTCCAGAATAAGCGAATCGATATCCTCGATTGGTAAAGTTGCTTCGACATCTTGCGCAATTACTAGCTGGTTGTCGCGCAAGCTAAGTCTTGCAGGATTCTCGATAGCTATAACACGCCAGGCCATTTATAGCCACCTGTAGTTATCGCCGAGGACGGCAATGTCGTAACGTTCAATGAGGGTGGCGGTTTTAGCTACTTTGCTGATTAAATCGTTATCGTTTTTGCTTGTGTCACTGTGTTTTATAAGTTTTAAACTACTATCGTTAGTGTTGTATTTTACGTAGTATCCTTCAACGATCTCGTTATCAAAATATATTCGCACGTAGTCATTTGGATATATGGAGAATTGCTTTATAAATCCATTCTCTAGTGTCGCATATATCTTATTATCCTCTGTTCGGATAGTATCAAAATCTGCCTTTTCGTTCTTACTCCGGCCAGTAGGTGTTGGCAAAACCTCAATCCTTTGAGTGTTTATCAAATGAGTGTAGACTGGAGTAAAATAATATTCGTATATATCTTTATAGTTTTTGCGTTTATAGACATCAAGACGAATAGTCTTACCATTATTCACAAAGGCTCTTTGCTTGTTAACTAAGAATCCACTTCTTGAATCTCGTGTGTTATATATTTTTATACTGCGTACAATATTGCCACGCTTACCGTCTTTTGTTGGTTTGTAAACGCTCTCGGCAAATGCTTTTTTTGGATCGCCATTAAAATCCTTGAGTCGCTGTTCCAAAATTTTGTACAGTTTAGGATCTGTTTCACGAATTGGTGAATCGTATAATTTTTTAAGATCTACAGAATGGAGCGACACTCGATGTTTGCGTGCAATGGCGGGTTTCCCTTTTTCGTCAATGTAACCTGCTACGATTTTAGGCGATCGGAAAGTCGCATCATTTGCCGAGCCTTTTCCGGAGCGTTTAGGCATGCGTGAAACAAATACAGGCAGTGTACTCAAACGAAACTCTTCATCGTAGTTTTTTAGGCCAGTTAGTTCATTATGGAGCTCACTTGGCGTGTTGTATAGTTTACTGCGTTTTCGCACCTCCTTACCAAAATCATCCCAGGGCTCAAGATCTGCTATATGCTGTTCAAATTGATTACGATCAAGAACCTCTCCTGTTAGTTTATCGACAATCTCGTTTTTATCAGTATATTTGAATAATTCGTAGTATTTGTTAAGACTTGATATTTTTTGAATAATGCTTGGACTTGTCGCGGCAATAATACAGGCGTCAGCCGCATGGTGCAAATTATTATCATCGCGATTTTTATTACCAACATGCCACACTCTTCTTAAATATGAAGTGATTGGTCCACTTGGCGAGAAGACTCTCTGCGCGCCAGTCTTGCCTTCGATTTTAGGAAAATCTAAATTATCACGAATGTATTGACGTAAAAAACGTGAAATATATCGAGTATCGTTGAGCGCACGGACATTCCAATCTTCAGCTGGCTTACTTTTTGACAGAAGGCGATCTCTTTTAGCGGCTGGTAATCCAGCGGTTGCTCTTACACGTGCTTCAAATTGTGTCCATTTTTTATCATCTCCACCCCACGCCTCGTATGGTGTCAGATTTCCTTTCTCTTGATTTTCGTCTGCAAAAACCAAAACTTTATTGTTTAATCCATCGTTGCCGCAGCGTGAAAATGGTATAATGTGATCTATCTCGCCATAATGTTCATCGGCGAAAAGATTTTCAAGATTTATTTCTTTGCCTGAGTAAAGGCTAACACCGTTTTGCTGCTCACGTAATTTAAACTTAGTAATTTGTAGTCCTGTTGGTGTTGGTATATTAAATTCAGTGATAAGTTTCTGCTTAATTTTTTCGTTATATTCAGCATTCTCGTCTTGAATATTTTTTATCTTATTACGTTCTTGGGCGTTTTTTGCCAGCTCACTTGCTGTTTCTATTTTTACACTGTATGGCATGCCATACTTCCTGATAATTGCATTAACTACTTTAATAGTCTGAGACACTGCACGCTTGACAACAGGGTTAGTAATTTGTGCTGCTTGTTTGTCTGACAATGGCGGTAATTTCTTCTTGTTGCCAGAAAGACTTTGAGAAAAGCTGTAGCCAGCCTTTTCAACCGCTTCGCTATAGTTTAATCCTCTTAGTAGCCATGGGGTTATTCTATGGAGAGAGTCAAATGACAAATGGACAAAGCCGCTAACGTTGATTGGTAAAAGTGCTTCAACGGCATAGGTGCTTATATTTAATTTGGATAGTTCTGTACGCAAACTCGAGTCGTCTTTATTTACCGTCAGCATTAACCCTGCTGTATCTAATAGTTCAAAATTATTGGTAGCTAGTATGTCCCAATCTTTTGGATGTTGTTCGAGAGCTTTTTTGACAGTATGGTAAAATATCATTGAGTCGAATTTATTGCCTTCACCGTTCTTTTTGTCGTCATTTTTAATTTTGCCACGTATCATACCCTGAGCAAAACTAAAGCTTTGGTCGTCCTTATATCCAAGTATGTCACGAATATGCTCATATTTTAGTACTTTGACGTTCTTTGCTTTCTCGATTATTTTTGCGATCTCATCCTTAGATAACTGACGAGTCTCTCGATCGACTACAATGCGAAGATGGGACAGATTTTGGGCGAGACGAAATAGCTCAAAGCTATAGCTAGCCTTTGGTGCGCGAGGCTTTTCTGGCTCGAATTCACAATAACCACGCATCTTTTTAATCAGTTCACTTGTCATGAATGGTCGCTGTGAAAATATACCATTGTAGTTGCCATTTTTTATATCACCGTACAGCAAGGTTTGTATCTTTTCATATGGTAGTTTAAGGCCAAATTTTTTCTGAGAATCAAGAAGTAACATCACTTCATCTTCAAAATTCTTACGAACAAATGAATTCTTATATGTGCTTATTTTATTACGTTTATTGTTCTTAAATTTTTCATCAAGCGTAAGTACTTTGGCTACCGATTTTGTCTTATACTTTTCCAAAAGTAGTTTGTTCTCAGAAATAGCTGATAACACTTGAGATCCTTCAATATCCTGCTCTTCTACAGATATACGATTACTCTTATATCCACGTCTCTTTGCTATATGATAAAGCGCTACGAATAGCTCTTCTGGCGAGAGTCTTTCATTCAAACCTTTGATACGTAGAGCGTAGGGATCATAGATTGGCCTCCACTTTTTGGGGTGAGTTGGGCTAAGCATATCGCTTATGCGACTCTCTGATATCAAATTGTTATCAATAAAGAACCGCTTGAGATAATTAAGCCTTTGTCGACGTCTCCTTAGTCGATGTCTATTGGATCTATCAATCCTGCGCGGTTCGGCAAGACTCTTGCCGGTTTTTGGTACTTCTGGTCGCTCAAAAATGCGCACCCCTAAATCATGGATGCGCTCTTTATCTAAGTCCAATACTGCCCAGCCGATTGAAGATGTCCCGATGTCTAGACCTAGTGAATATTTTTTTGGTGAATATGGATATTTTTGAGTCACGATAGTCCTTTTTGTGAGATAATTTAATGCAATTATACAACCAAAACGTGATATTTGAAAGCGTAAATACTTTACTCATAAAAAAGATAATCCGCTCAACGAGTGAGCGGATTAGTGCTTTGCTCCAGTATTTCATATACTTTACAGCGGATTTTTACCGCCAGATTATTATAGAAACCTAGAACAATTTAGATATTGGTACAATCCTTACTTAAGGGACTGTAACTACAGTGTACTCTAATCAATGTTATTGCGCAAGTATTATTTTGGTCATATTCTGCCAGCTGAGCGGCACTGGCACGGTTACCACCGCTGTTGACATTCTGGCTGGCGAATCTAGTGTTATTGCATTGAATACCTTTTATTTAGAGATGTTATTTTTCTGTTTCTTCAGGGTGTATGGACTCGTCTCTGCTGAATCCATGAGGATGTAATGTGGTTGTTCTCGTCATTGACATCTTGAGGATTGTTTGGTATACTAGAGTTGTCAATCGACTGGTCAAGCGCATCTGCGCTAATAGCGGAACCATCGAGTCCGCGCCCAGTCGATTTTCTTATGCCTGAAATATCATAAGCTAACACATTGCCTTCATTGACATTTCTACTGTTATTTGCTACACTATCATCAGTCGTAGCACCTGTAAAGTTGTCAGCGAGCTGCCTATCGGCAACTTCAATCGAACGATTGTTTGGTGCTAAACGGGCGTCTTCGTTCGGAGTTATCTGAGCGGATTCGTCCGAAACCACGTTACGCTCAACGTCCGCTAGTGAATTGGCTAGCGGTTTTTTATATGCAGATTTTAGTGATACTTCACCGTTATAACCAGCTAATGTAGCTGTATTGTATCTGCCAGTCTCGCCTGAGCTAGCACTAGGTGTAGCATCTGCCGACTCCATGGAGGTTGTAATGCAGCTGGCCTCGTCATTGATATTTTGAAGACTATTTGTCATACTATCTACATGAGAATCCCTTAGATGGTGTAACTCAGTTGACGGGCTCGTCCCTGCTGGCTCCATGGGGGATTTTCTTGTTGTGGCGTGATCATTCTCATCATTGATATTTTGGGCTTCTCGTGCTATATTACGATCAGAAGCCTCTGTGTTATAACCAGGTTCGATAAGTTCCCCTGGCGACACAGGGGCTTTTCTTATGTTGCCCTCATAGAGAGTATTTCGTCCTATTGTCTGTCTTCTAAGAAATTTACAGGCTATTGATCGTTGGCATTTTGAGGATTGTTTGCTATAGTAGAACCAGAAGAATCCCCACTTAAATCCCGGTAATGGGATTCGGGGATTTTTTCTGTATTATTTGGTTATAATGCCCCAACAATCTAAATGCTGATATTCTCCAAGAGTCGCGTTTTACCTTTACCCCTGACGCTCCAGAGGTGATATAATTACTATAATATGCATGCGTCCGCGGTCCAATCTATAACTATAAAAGTGAGCGAAGTTGATTCTGCTTTGCTTAATAACGCGGATGAGCTGCAGAAATTGTTAAGAAATGTTACGGAATTGGCGGGCTTGCACTCTTTGGAATCGGTAACGCATAAATTTTCTCCGCAAGGAATCAGCGCTGCCCTGCTTTTATCGGAGTCGCACATCGCGATTCATACGTGGCCAGAAAGCGGCGTGGCGTATATAGCGATGACAACTTGTAAAATGCTGGATGATGATAAATTGCAACAAATAAAAGAGCTGATTGCACGGCTGCTGGGTGCAAAAAACATAATTATGAAAGAAATGGCATTGTAATATGAAACGAACCAAGGCGCGACTTAAAATTAACCAGATTCTGACCGGCAAGAAGACGAATTTACGAGTTGTTGGCTGTTTGCTTTTTCGTGAGTGGGATAAGAAAGACAAGCGATTTTACTACTGGGAGGAGTGGGAGATTACAGGGCTGGCTGATTATGATAGCTGGGTGGAATATGATCACAGCAATCAAACCGTTTCTCTGTATGAGCCGATTCGCTTCACTCAGGCAATTGATCCAACGCAATTGGAAAAAGGTCAATCATTCACCGTTTCCGAGCAGGACGGCAAGGATCACGTTGTAGTGGTTGACGAGGTTGGCATTGGTGAAATTATGAATATCAAGGGTAAAAACACATATCAAGTTTTCCCGAAAGAACTGATGGCGTATGCTACTTTGAAGGATACTGGCGCGCCGAAAAACCGTCAGTTGATCACGATTGAGAAGTATAATAATCGCGAATATGACGCTTATCGTAAGATTCAATTAAGCGACAAAGAGCAGAAGGAAATGTTCGGCAGGACCATTAAGCCGATTGACTGGACGACGATTATAGTTATTGCCATATTTATCGCTATTATTTTGTTTGCGTTCATCTTCGACAACAATTCTGACGGCAGTAATGGCGGAGGTCACGGCGGATCGCGCAGTGTTTATGGCGGCAGCAGCGGCGGCGGGCTTGGTAAATAAAAGGAGTTATAGTGTCACGATCAAGTACGAAAAAACGGGAGCAAATTGCTTTATTTGCGGCGGCAATTTTAGTAGCAATTGGCGGAATTATTTACGAGCTGATTTTAGGTGCGGCTGCGTCGTATCTGGTGGGCGATTCGATTTTGAGTTTCAGTTTGGCGACGGGCGTGACGCTGTTTGGCATGGGAATTGGCTCGCTGCTGGTCAATTACATCAAGCTTCATCCAGCGACCAGCTTCGCAACGAACGAAATTATTCTGGGGCTAATTGGTGGAAATTCGGTGATGCTGATGTATTTGGGATTCGTTTTTACGCGTTCGCACTGGCTGATTTTTGCTGTAATAAGTCTGGCAATCGGCATTTGTATCGGGCTGGAAATTCCGCTTTTAATGAAGATGTTTCAGGAGTTCGGGCGCAAGTCTTCGGTGAAATTATTTAGCAAGATTTTAGCGCTCGATTATTTCGGGGCGTTAATTGCGTCGCTATTATTCCCGCTCGTTATGCTTCCGTATCTTGGTTTGATGCGCAGCGCGTATCTGGTGGCGGCGCTGAATATTGGCGTTGCGGTTCTGATTCTTAAGCAAATGAAAGCGTCGAAAATTGTGATGACAATTAGCGTTATTGCAACAATGTTACTTTTGGGGTTCTTTATTTATGCGACAGAAATTGAGCACGGAATCGACAAGCGAACGTATAAAGATCCTGTGATGTGGCAGCAACAGACGCCGTATCAGAAAATTGTCCTGACTAGATATAAGAATGATACGAGGCTGTTTTTGAATCGCAATCTGCAGTTTTCCAGCCTTGATGAAGCGCGTTATCACGAAACGCTGTCTACTTCCGCTCTGTCTTCAGTCGCTAATCCGAAGCGCGTGCTGATTATGGGCGGCGGCGATGGCTTGTTGGCTCGGGACGTTTTGAAATATCCCAGTGTTGAGCATATTACGCTGGTTGATATCGATGAGACGATGACTAATCTGGCAAAAACTAATCATCTTCTCACCGATATAAATCAGCGTTCTCTGCATGATCCGCGCGTTTCCATTGTCAATCAAGACGCTTTCCAATTCGCCTTCTCTACCTCAGATAAATATGATGTTGTGCTGATTGATTTGGTGGATCCGTCGAATGAAAAATTAGCCAAGTTGTATTCCGAGCAATTATATCGTCAAATCGGTAATATTTTAACGGAGCGTGGCGTTATGGTGACGCAAGCGACATCTTCATTTTTCTCTCCGCATGCTTTTTATATGGTGGCAAATACCGTCAAATCGTCTCATCCAGAGCGATATGTGACGGCGTTTTCGGTCAATGTGCCATCATTTGGTGAGTGGGGTTTTGTGATGTCTACGCCGCAAGCTGAGGTCGTGGCTAGTCAGCCATTGCCGAAAAACCTACGATATCAAAACCAGAAATTGCTCACCTTTCTGACTAAACAAAACGCCATATCGGTGCCATCTGGACCGACTTCTACGTTGGTTTCTCCGCGAATCACCGACGTTTACAACTCTGATATGCGTCAGTGGCGATATGAATAGTTTTTAGTCGGCGGTAGCGCTCTTTTTTCGACGTCGACGTCGTCGCTTTGGTGTGGCCGAGGCTAGCGGTGTAACTGTGTTGATTGCAGTTTCTGTAGGTGTATTATCATTGCCGCGAATTTGCAAAACAACTTCGCCATCGTTTGCTGCGGGTTGCTGCTTTTCTGGTTGGCTATTGACCGCTAGAGCGTTGTTTGCAGGCTGCGGTTGAGGTTTGGCTGGTTGCTTTTTTTGGTTGCGAACGGGCTTTATTGCGGCGTCAATTTCCTTCTCGACATCTTCCCTGTTACGCGAATACATGCGACGCGAATGTTCAATAATGTGCGGCGTGTTGTCGGCTTGGCTTGGCGGAAGTTCCAATGTGCGGGCAGAAAACGCGGGAGTTTTCTCGCCACCAATAACCATATTGACAACGAAATTACGATTGTGCATCTGTAGAAGGTCGATTGCCTCGAAGTTCGGCTCGAATTGCTTGGCAAGAATCGGTGCATCGTCAGCAGAAACTCGGAAAGAAATCATGGTGCCGACGTTTCCGAAAACCGCATCGCGAACCGTGTCGCTCATCTGGGAAATGTACTGGTTGGCAACGGTCAAGTTAAGGCCATATTTTCGAGCCTCAGACAGAATAGTCGCAAACGAATCAGTCGCGAAGTTCTGAAACTCGTCGACGTAAAGATAGAATGGGCGGCGGTCGCGGACGTCAGGAATGTCGCTTCGAGACATGGCGGCAAGCTGGATTTTCGTGACCAAAAACGAACCGAGGATGGCGGCGTTATCTTCACCGATAAGACCCTTGGACAGATTGACAATTAGAATCTTTCCTTCATCCATAATCTGGCGAATATTGAACGTGGATTTCGGCTGCCCGATGATATTGCGGATGATTGGATTGGCGGTGAAAGCCCCGACTTTATTTAAGACTGGCGCAATCGCCTCGGCGACAAACTTGTCATTCCAGCTGGCAAATTCAACATTCCAGAATTGCAAAACCACGGTGTCTTGGCAATAAGTCAGCGTTTCTTTTCGGAATTCCTTATCTGTTAGCATACGAGTAATATCAAGCATCGTCGCCTCTGGTCGATCCAGCAAAGCCAGAATTGTATACCGCAAAATATACTCAAGTCGCGGTCCCCACGAATCGCCGAAAATACGCTTCAAAACGCCGATGATTTCTGATGAGATGTTGGTTTTTTGGTTCGGGTTCGTGACTTCCAGGGGGTTGAATCCCAGAGGATACGCGGTGTCGGCTGGATTGAAATAGATCACGTCGTTCAACCGGCTGCCGGGGATAAATTTCATGTTGTTGATCGCGAAGTCGCCGTGCGGGTCGATGATGGCATATCCTTGATTATGGAAAATGTCGCTTAAGGCGAAGAGCTCTAATAGTCCACTTTTTCCGGCGCCCGTTTGCCCGATTATGTAAACGTGGCGTGAGCGGTCATAGCGCAACATGCCGAATTGGTGGCTGATGCCGCGGAAGTTGGTGACGCCAAAGGCGGAAATTTGGTCATCGTTGACATCTTCGCCAGTTAAGACTGGCAATTTGGACGGCGGTTCTGCGGTTTTGGAGCTCGCCCAAACTATATTTGGCGTTTCAACATTGGTGTGTGGCAAATGAAAAACTGACGCCAATTCTTCTATGTTTAAGATGAACCCGTCGCCAATGAACGAACGCTTGCGATATTTATCAATAAATTCTTTACCAAACGCACCCTTGACGGCGCGGAATCCGTTGAGATTGGTTGAATTGAACTGCTTAAATGTGCCGACGAGCGCCTGCATGCGAAGCTTAGCGTTTGTCTGACTCTCGCCCATATAAACCAAGCGAATCTTCACTTCATAGCCGAGCTTGGTTGCTTTTTTCTCTGCTTCAGAAATGCGAGTTTTATCGCGGTCTGACAGCTCAACGGCTGTCGATTGATTTGCTCCCTGCTCTGGTGGCTGCCATAATGCGCCAAGTACGCCGATTAACCATTGCATACTGCCACCGAATCCTGGCAAGGAGAACATTCGCCCGTTTCTTATGCTATTGATATATCGATCTGCGGCGTTTTGCCAATCGTCAGGAATTGGTCTGACTAGCACCTGAATCCACAATTCTTCACCGGTGGTTTCCAATTTCGCCAACGTGCCCGTAATGCCCGCCAGCGGGTCGACTTCGAAGTTTTGGAAGGTGCGAATTGGAAGGAATTCGTCTGTGGTTAATGTCAATTCTGTCGAGTAAGCAACTTCGTGGTCGCGCTCGTGCTCGGTATAATCTTCGTCGGCTTGGTGAATTTGAACGGTTGGATATTGAGAATAAATCTGTCCTTCGACAAAACTTTGCAAGGTTTTTGGCACCCAAACGTAAAAGCGAATTTGCCCATTGACTGAGGCGATTTCAAAGCTGATATGTTCTTGGTGTCCGCCAGATAATCGCAATTCTTTATTGTCGCGAAGAATTCCGTGTAGCGAAGCGAATAGCTGCTCGGCGGCAAGCTCTTGCTTGTCGTTGGTGCGTGGGATTTCCAGAACCAAAAGCACGCTCTCAACTGGGGTAAAATCTTCGATCTTTCGATAATTCCGCCACGTCAAAAACATCAGGATTGCCACAATTGGAATCCAAATATACCATTGTAATAACGTACCGATGATCCAAGAAATAATCTGCATTATGTGTAAATTATCTCACCTCTGAAAGAAGTTTGCAACTTGGCTTAAGCGGCTTCTTCAAAAACGTAAGTAGCTTTAGCGACTCGTTTGAATTGTGGTTTTGATTGAAGATTGAGCAGAATCGTTGTTTCTTTGACTTGTCGTTTGTCGAGGACTTGACGAACGATTTCGTCGCGGTGAAGCGGAGTTTCGGAATTCTTCAAAATATCGGTGATTATATCTGCTACAGTTCCGCGGCTGTAGCCCCAGCTGGCAAGCGCGTAAATACCGCGGCCGATTAGAACAAAGCGCTTGTCTTTAATAAGTTCATTGTGAATTGCCTGCGTTGTAACGCTTCGGCGGTTAAATTCGCTGTCCCGAATTCCCTTGGAGATGTCGGAAAAATGCATCGGTGAGCCGTTGGTGTCCAGAACAACGTAGATTTTATCGCGGATGTTCTTTGGGTTGACCGCTGGCCATTTGGCTAGCCCCCACTGATCGTTTAAGCTGGCTAATTTTTTACTAACAGTAGCCAAGGCTGCAATGTTTGAAGGATGTTCATAGTCCAATTTTTTGTGCAATTCTTCCGCAGTAACGGGTTCGCCGTGTTTTTTGATGGTCTTTACAACTTCTTCGACTCGTGCTCTAATTTGCTTTTCATTGCCGAGAGTGTCAATTGCTGCCGCTTGGTAATAATCGTCATTTTCTGTAACAATTGTGATGTTTTCTGCTAGCTCAGAAATAAACGCCACGCGAGCGCGGTCAATTGCAGTAGCTTCTTTACCGAGGAAATGCGACGCCAAATCCTGCATGCGCGCAACTCGTCCCATCTCGGACAAACTCGAAGTAATTTCTTTTTCCATAGCAATAACCGAAGGAAGTTCTCCCTCGGCAACAGCTGCACGTAGACGCGTTAAGATTGCTTTTTCTAGCTGACGAACGCGCTCGCGAGTAATGCCGAACATATCGCCAATTAACTCTAACGTTTCTTTTCGGTCATACAAACCAAATCGTCGAGAAATAATTTCCTTCTCGCGCTCTTGCGGAATCTTAGAAATAATAGTATCGACGACAGAATTTAATTTGGCGCTTTGCTCGGTTTTTGCTGTCTCGCTCATGCTACTAGAAACATCCTCTCTGCCTCACCACAGGTTATATTGATTGAAAATATGTTTTTAATTATACAATTTCATTTGACAAAAGTCAATAGATAAATGTCATAATTGCTGATATAAATTATAGCATTTATTTTACGTTTTTTGCAATAGATTATATGAAGAGTTTTTATTATCCGGAATTATTGGATAGTATAAAAACGCTATTTCTTTTTAGTGGATGTTTTGGCAGCTTTTTTAACTACGCGTTTGCGAGTTGGCTTCGCTGTTGTGGCGCTTAATAGCTCCAGAGCTTTTTCGTGAGTAATAGTTTTCGGATCCGTGTCTTTAGGGATTTTGATATTTTTGGTGCCGTTGGTGATGTATGGACCGAATCGCCCATTGAGAACCTTAATTCCATCTGGAAATTCGGCAATATTCTTAGCAGCTTCGGCTTCTAATTTGGCGGCGTAAAGTTCACGCGCCTTTTCTAAAGTAATGCTGTGAGGATCTTCTGGCTTAATGGAAACGAACAATTTGCCGACTTGAATATACGGACCGAATCGCCCAATATTCGCCTTAATGTCTTGCCCGTCTTCTGTTTGACCGACGACGCGTGGCAACTTGAACATCTCCAGCGCTTGCTCCAGAGTAACTGTCTCAATTTTCGCGCCCTTCGGCAGCGGTGCAAAACGCGGCTTTTCGTCGCCGTCAGTTTCGCCAAGCTGCAGCATTGGACCGAATCGCCCAAATCGCGCAATAATTGGCTTATTTGTCTTCGGGTCAATTCCCACTTCGCGATTAGCACCGACTTTACTTCGGTCGATCCCGCCAGATTGCTCGATCAATTTGTGGAAAGGCGTGTAAAATCCGTGCAGCATTGCGCTTTTTTCCAGATTGGCGCCAGCAATTTTGTCAAATTCCGTCTCAACGTTGGCGGTAAAATCGTAATCGACAATTTGCGTAAAATGGTCCGTCAGGAAATCGGCAATCAGTTCGCCGCTTGGAGTTGGAATCAGCTTGCCGCGTGTCGAGCCAGTTTTTTCCTGGACAATACTTCGGCTAACTTCCTCGCCGTTATAATTCAGAACAATCACATCACGCGGTTGACCTTCGCTGTCACCCTTTTCAACGTAGCCGCGAGTCTGCACGGTGTCAATAATCGTGGCGTATGTGGATGGACGTCCAATTCCAAGCTCCTCCAGCTTCTTAACTAGCGAACCTTCGGTGTAGCGAGCTGGCGGTCGTGTAAATGTTTGGCGAGCCGTAATATCGTGAGAATTGACTTCATCACCAGACTGTAACTTTGGTAGAAGCTCATCTTTATTGCCACCGTAAACGCGCAAAAATCCGTCAAACGTAATGACTTCGCCCTTTGCTTCAAACTGAGCGGGCTTTTTGCTCTTAGGTAAATTATCGCCTTTGATGTCAATTGTAATGGTCGTCTTTTCTAGCTTCGCTGGCGACATTTGCGACGCTAAAGTTCGGCGTCGAATCAGGTCGTATAATTTCTGGTCATAGCTATTGTTAGACGCGGTTTCCAGAGTGATGTCCGTCGGGCGAATGGCTTCGTGGGCTTCTTGGGCGGACGCGGATTTGGTCTTAAATTTACGAACCGTTGAGTAATCCGGGCTGTAAAGACGCTTAATGAAGTCGGTAGCTGCCGCGATGGCTTGGCCGCTCAAATTTACGGAGTCGGTACGCATGTAGGTGATTTTTCCATCTTGGTATAATTTTTGCGCCGAGGCCATAGTTGCTTTGGAGCTGAAGCCGAGTTTAGAGTTGGCCTCCTGTTGCAAGGTTGACGTGGTAAATGGTGCCGCTGGATTGCGCGTTCCGGGGGTTTTTGAGATATCGCTAACAACAAATTCGGCGGGTTTCAAGCTGGTTAAGAATTCGTTCGCCGCTTCTTCTGTGTCGAATTTTTGATTAAGTTCGGCCTTGAATTCTTGATTGTCGTGAATGAAAATGGCAGTAACTTTGAACTGAGAATTGCCCTCAAACTTCATAATTTCTCGTTCGCGCTCGACTAGCAATCGCACCGCTGGGCTCTGAACGCGGCCAGCCGACTTGCCGCCAGGGACTTTCTGCCAGACGACTGGGCTGAGCTCAAAACCAACCAGTCGGTCAAGAATCTGCCTGGCTTGTTGTGCCTGAACTAAATTCATATCCACGGTTCGCGGATTCTTAATTGCATTGGTTATGGCGTCTTTGGTAATCTCATGAAAGACGATTCGCTTAGTCGTTTCAATAGGAAGATCCAGCACCTTGCACAAATGCCAAGCAATGGCCTCTCCTTCGCGGTCTTCATCGGTTGCGAGCCAAACATTTTCCTTGCCAACTGCCTTGACACTCCTCTTTAGTTCGGTGATAACTTTCTTTTTTTCAGGATCAACTTCATAAATTGCAAAAAAATCGTTAGCCACGTCAATCGGCGGCGTTCCGTCTTTGGTTTTTTTAACAATCGAGCGAATATGCCCCACGCTGGACAGGACGTGAAAATCCTTGCCGAGGTATTTCTCGATGGTTTTAGCTTTGGCTGGTGACTCGACGATAACGAGATTTTTCATAACTTTATATTATAACAAATCACTATGTAGCTACAATAACAATCTCTATTGACAGCTAGATTCTCCAATGTGACCAAGTAGTGCCGCTATTCCAAGACTGCGATCAACTGCCGTATTTTGGTGCTTTTCTGGGTTGTGGTTATTGCCGCTTGCTCGTCTGATATAGCTTGCTGTCGATAGTGTCGCAGGAATTATAGCAGTTGCTGCTGCCAGCCCACCTAGTGCCCTGGCTGTGTTGCTAGTTTTTCTTAAGCCGTGCAGCTCAGCAAATTTACCGGCAGAATATAATATTAGAGATACAACCTCCATGGCCATGGCTATCTTGCCACTTTTTTCAGGCGCCTGTGACATGTCGGGGTTGTCTATATGAGTTTTTATTGAACACGCTGCATTGATAACGTTAAACGCGGCAATGCCACCAAGTACCGATCTTGGGGCTGTGTCTGCTTTATGCATGTTCCATATCGTATAGAGTACTTTGATTTTATCCCCAGTATGGTCAACAATTTTGCCTAGTTTAGTTTCTCCTCCAGTTGCCCTGGCTAGTTTGCCGTCTAGCGCATCCATTACACTGCCAATAACGAAAGCGGCAAATCCTTTAAATGTAGTGGGGTCCTTTATTCCAATGCACGCAGCGGCAGTTCCGATGAGGCTAAGTAGCGTTGGAGGTATGCCTTCTATGCTAAAAAATGGCTCTTCTCTTTTTTTGTCTGTAATGTCATTTTCTGGATGTAAACTGTCGGGGCTTCTCATAAAGTAGCATTATATAATAAAACTACCGCAATGTCCAGTTGTTTGCCCCGAGAGGCTTAATCACTCCATTGATTTCTAGCATAGTTAACGCCGTGGCGAAATCTGACGCGGATAATCCTGATTTTTGTTGGATTTCATCGCCGTCACGAAGCCCTTCTGAGATGAGCTTTATGATAATAGCTTCTTCAATTGTTGCGCTGGCTGCTAATTCTTGACCGTTGTCTTTTTGCAATTTTTCTGGCGCGATAATTGATAAAATATCGTCGGCGTCCGTCACCAAATACGCCCCTTGTTTTAATAAGGTATTGCAGCCAGCCGACAACGGGCTGGTTATATTTCCGGGAACTACAAACAAATCTCTTCCCTGGTTAAGCGCGTGCGAGGCTGTGTTTAATGTGCCGCTTCGCTCGGCGGCTTCGGTGATAATAATTCCGTCAGCTAGCCCACTAACTAGTCGATTTCGCTCCAGAAAACTCCAACGATTGACTATTTTATTGTCACCCTTCATCCATTCTGAAACGACCGCGCCACCCTGCTTTATAATGCTCATGGCTAGTTGATAATTGGTCCGCGGTGAAATGTCCGGAAGCTCGTTTGGGACGACCGCCACGACCGTTCCGCCAGATTCAATGGCGGCTTTTTGGGCAATACAATCCACGCCTAGCGCCAGACCACTCACGATTACACATCCGGCTTTTGCCAGATCTGTTGCTAATCGCTCGGTGACTTCTTTTCCGTAGGCGGACGGCTTACGGGATCCGACGATTGATACGACTGGTACATTTGTTTCCGGTAATTTTCCCATATAACATAAGCTTTTTGGTGGATTGGCAATATGTGCTAATCTCTGGGAGAAAATATGCTCATCTGGTGTAATTCTATTGATTTCCATAAAAAATGTGGTAAAAAGTATTGACACTTTGTCAAATGTTTGCTATAATCAAGGACGATTGGTTAAGTAATCATTAACCAAACGCACCTTATACCCCCTATTCTAACTATATGTTAGGTTGCGCGCAATGGCATTAAGTATTCTTACCCTCCACTTTTTGCGGTTCAACGTTACGCGCATACTAACCCCTTTAACTGCCCTTTTTCAAAGGCGACCTCTGTTGAGGCGAGCACTAATTGGTGTTGATAATAGTCAGGCGCGGACTTTTGGAGTTTTAGTCGCGACGCTTCGCTGATACGGTAGCTCGGGTGGGTTGAAGGGTAAAAAAGCGTCAGGTGATGCCCACCCTTACCTGGCGCTTTTTTGTTGGGGAAAATTATTTATTTTCTATAATATGTCGGCACTTTTCGCAAATACCTTCCAGCTCAAAGTGGTGTTTTGTGACTATGAAATTATGTTTTTTACCAATGAGATCTATGAGTTTTTCGAGTTCTTGCGATTGTATAGGTTCGGCATTTTGGCAATTTATACAGTAGAGGTGGTGATGATGTGGTATAAAAGGTTCCGCTAACTCGTAATAATTCTTCCAGCCAATAGTTATGGTGTTTATAATGTTCAGATTATCGAACATTAGCAGTGTGCGGTAAATGCTGGCACGGTTAATGTTTTTGCAGTTTTTCGCAATATCGCCGACTGTAAGAGGTACGTCTGAATTTTGCAGGATATCAAATACTTGCTGGCGTGGTTTTGTCAGGCGAAGATTGTGGCGTTCAAATATTTCATTTAGCATAGTACTACCAATAGTTTATAACTTATTGCAACAAGTGTGCAATAGACTTATATTCCGAGCAATTCATAAGGATATTTGGGTTGGTTGATTTTTGTGATGTGTGCGTCGGTTATGACGTATTCGGCTTGACTATTAACGATTTTTTGCGACAATTTACCCTTGACGATTAACCATGTTCCATCTGGGTAGTCTGTTGAAAAGTTTTTCTCGACCAGGATTTTCATAGGCACGCTGTCAACAGTGCAGCAACTTATAACGTATCTGGCAATATTGAAGTAATTATAGCCGTAGTTTTTTAACAGATCATTTGAAACGAAGCCAGTAATGGTGATATCTTTGCCGTTAAAATAAGCGGCTTCTTTGCAAGAATTTATAGAGGTTTTCCAGCGATTTATTGAGATTGTAGAAGAGCCTTCTTTTGGTTGAGGTGTTTCGCAACGACTTTCGGGCTCAATAATCGCAGGGCTTTCTTTTTGTGCAAGGCTACTTGGAGATAGCGGTTTTGGCGGTAATATATATCCGACTGATAATATAATTATCGCAAAATAAGATATCGGGGCAATTTTTTTCAAGCCAATTATAGATTTGTCTTTTGCGGGTTTATTTTTTAATTGCAACATTATATCAATAAGCAAAAGTATAACGCCGATTACGCTAATTACGACCGCGAATGTGTGATAGCGTGGATGAACGTAAAAGCCGAGTTGGTCGCGCCAAGCTAATAGCAAAATATATGCACAAACGACAATTCCGCCAATTGATTTTGCAAGGTTAGCGTACATATAAATTGACTCCCAGTCCGACAATTAGCGATAAGGCGAATACGGTCAAGGTAATTGTTGCAATAAATTTCCAGCGAAAAGTTGTTTTTAATAGCGTAATCATTTTAATGTCTATCATCGGTCCGAATAACAAAAAAGATAAAATTGAGCCTGTTGTGAAATTTCGCACGTAAGCCAATGCGAAGAACGCGTCGATGCTGGAGCATATCGAAATGATGAAACTTAGCGTGATCATGGATATGACTGACAGGAAAATGTCGCCACCGACAGCGTTTATGATGAACCGCGGAACGAATATTTGTGTGGCGGCTGCGATGCTAGCGCCTAAGACCAACATAGTAAATAATTGCCAGAATTCATTACGTGATGAGCTGAATATGTTTGATAATTTTGAATCATGATTATGAGAGTCGCAAAGTTTCTCGAACTCTGGATTAATAACGGAATCTTCCTTTAAAAAGCTGACGATAAAAGCGGTTATTTGTACGATAATTAGCGCAAAAATAATTCGCCACCAAACCATTCGGGTGTCAAAACTGAAGGCGGTCATGGTTGAAATTATGGTTATCGGGTTTATGATTGGCGCGGCGAAAAGAAAGCTAATAACGTCGGCAGGTTTCAGTCCATTTGCTATTAAGCTGCGTGCAATTGGTACGTTGCCACATTCGCACACGGGTAAAATTAGCCCGATCATAGAGAGTGTAACTCGTCGAAGAAAGGTGTTTTTTGGCAATATTTTAAAAACGTCTTTTGATGATAAAAAGTATCTGATAAGCGCGGATATGATAATTCCTAAAATTAAGAATGGGACCGCCTCGACAATTACGCTTAACGTCAGTGTGATGAAATCTTGTAATGACGGAAGTAATTTATTGCACCATTCTGCAAATTCTCCGTTTAATAACATAACGCCGAATCGTGAGCTGAATTGATAAATAGAAATTATAAGGACGCCAAAAACCACCCAACCGATCAATTCTCTGTTGGCTGATAAAAACTTTTTTATGCGACCATCTGGCGATTTTTGTGCCATATATAAAATTATACTCCATGCTTATGCTATACTAAATCAATATGAAGCATCTTTTACGTTCACATCATCCGTTTCGGATTTTCTGGTTTTCAGTCCTATTGACCTTAGGTCTGGGCAGTTTGATTTTTAGTCATATGGGCGTTAGTGGTCTTTGGCTATTTACTATTTTGGTGGTTTTGGAAGTTACGTTTAGCTTCGACAACGCGGTGATAAATAGCAAAGTTTTGGCGGGAATGAGCCAAGTTTGGCAAAAAGTCTTCTTAACGGCTGGCATATTTGTGGCGGTGTTTGTCGTTCGATTTATATTGCCAATTGCTATTGTGATGATTGCGAGCGGTCATGGATTTATGGATGTTGTCAATCTGGCGCTTCATAAACCTGTCGAGTACGGTAAAATCCTGCACGAAGCGTCGCCGATGATTGACGCGTTTGGTGGTGCGTTTTTGATTATGATTGGACTTAGCTATTTCATCGATTACAACAAGCGTGTTCACTGGATGCGACATGTTGAGCCGATCTTGGCGAAGGCTGGGCGATTTGAGAATTTTAAGGTGTGCATAATGCTTAGCGTGGCGGCTGTTTTGTATTTTACGGTCGAGGCGCCGCATAAATCTTTGGTGTTGATTTCAGCGGTTCTTGGAATTGTGCTACATATTGGACTGGAACTATTTGGGTCATTTTTCCATGAAGATGACGCGAAATCCGTTAAGATTAAAACTGGCTGGGCGGCGTTCGCTAGCTTGTTATATTTGGAAATTTTGGACGCCAGCTTTAGTTTTGACGGTGTGATTGGTGCGTTCGCCATTACCAACAGCGTGCTACTAATTGTGGCTGGGCTGGGCGCTGGAGCGATTTGGGTCCGATCATTAACCGTATATTTGTTGCGAACAGGCGCGCTTAGCAAATATAAATATCTGGAAAATGGCGCTCACTGGGCAATTATGGCGCTCGGCGTGATGATGATTGCCAAATTATTCCACTTGGAATTGCCGGAATGGGCGACGGGTGGCTTGGGCTTATTGTTCGTGAGTTTGGCGGTTGGTAGTAGTATGTTGGAAGCCAGATCTATCAATCTACAAGAAGCTGCGGCTACAAAATTACATCAAGCCGAAGAGCAATTGAAGAACAGCGCTTCAAAAATTGTGCCGCGAAAACGACGCTAGAATCTGGTTAATATTTTATACTGAACGGCTCGATAGTTCCGTTGATGAATTTCTCGACCAAGTTAATTGATTCGGGCAATATCCAGTTCTGGAGGATTTTTTGCTCATCTGAGTTGAACTTGCCTAGGACAAAATCTACGTCACCAACTTGGCGTCTGAGCAAATTATCTGTGCCAATACGAATGTGCCAAAAATCTGGTCCGACGTGGGTGTGAAGGGATTTTAATCCGTTGCTGCCTGCGTCTCGTCCGCCTTTGCGGGTTCGAATTTTACCAAAATCCAGCGCTGTGTCGTCGTGAATAATTAGTAAATCGTCCAATGTCAATTTGTAAAAATCTAAGATTGCTCGGGCGGAAATTCCAACCTCGTTGTAAAAAGTAGTTGGCTTAACCAGCAGGATTTTTTCTCCAGAAATATTGAGTTCGGCGATATCCGCGGAAAACTTCGGCTTGTTGCAAAAAACTGCATTATTCTCTGACGCAAATTTATCAATAGCCAAAAACCCAGCATTATGCCTCGTGTTTGTGTATTTTTCGCCTGGATTTCCCAATGCTAAGATGACTTTCATAGACTTAGTATATCACCTTGTGAAAATGACGTATAATAAGCATATGACAAAACGCGATGACGATTTGGAATTTAGCATTAATGCGCCGTTTGATGATGGGCGAGCGATTGTCGATAAAGTTCCGTTATATTTGGTGAACGGCTCGTTGGGCGCTGGGAAAACTAGTGTTCTTGAATTCTTATTGCAACAAAGTGACTATAAGGGTTCTCGGGTGATTGAGAATGAATACGCTAATGAAAACGTTGACGGTTATCGATTGGAAAAGCTGGCGGATATTGTGACGACTTTGGCTGGTGATTGTGTTTGCTGTTCATCGAAGCATGCGTTGACGCGAATGTTACTTGACTTTTGTCGCAATTCCCCTACTCCGGTGTTTATCGAGGCGACTGGTGTGGCGCGAACGATGAATTTGGTCGAGAAGTTGATTAATGCACAAATATTCAATAAGTACGAGTTGGCGCAGAGTTTTTATGTTATTGACGCACATGAGATTTTGCGCGGAATTGAGCCGGCGCATGAAATTGAGTTGCAAGCGGCTGATATGATTTTAGTGACCAAAGAAGATTTGCTAAGTGACGACGAGCGACTGCAATATGAGTCCAAGCTAGGTTCTCTGCCTTACGGAAAAATATTGAGCGCGCCACGAGGTAAATTTGATATCAATAAAATGACGACGCCGTCGGGGCTACTAACGTTTTTTGATACGTACGATGGTGAGCTAGTCGTGCCGGATAATCCGACGTATGCTGTGCTGGATGTTTCTGGTATGAAAATTGCTGCGGCGACTCTGGAAAAAATTTGGCCAGAACTTTTTGATGCTTATAAACTTAGGCGAATGAAGGGTTGTTTTATTGATGATAATGGCGTGCGGCATCATTTGGAGGCAACGGAAAATCAGATTCAAATAGCTAATTCTGTGGCTGAAGAACCGGCAAAAATTGTGCTAATTGGTGAACGTGCGGATGAAATTACGCGTGAAGTTTTGTCGGCACAATTGATGATGTTTGAATAAAAGTTCGCTTTCGTCGTTTCCGACTCATCAGCATAGACACGCATCTATGGAGCGAACTGACAAGCAGAAGAATTGTTGGCGGGAGATTATGAACTGCCAAGTAAATTATTCTAACTTGTCAGTTCAATGGAGCGCTACTCGCCCTTAGCTAGGGTACGGATCAGATCCTGGCTTGGGACGAATCCCGACTTAGGCTGTCCATTGTTGTACCATTCGGCAAACTCGCATTGATGTGCCCAAAAGTAGGCTAACCAGCGCGACGCGCAGTAAAACCCATGTCCGGAAATTCCACCGCTGTCTGCGATCGAGACAGCCCAAGGGATGATTTCCTTGACGGGCTTCTTATCCACTTCCGTGGCGGCTTGCGTGAGTCGCGCCACCCTAACGGCGAACCTGATCACCTCCCCGAGGAGAGAGCTTTCACTCTCGTGTTCCATTTGTTCCTGCCACTTCGTTGCAGGAACGTTGGGTGCTACCTCGAAATCGGGGAGCGCATCGAAATTGACGGCGAATTTTGTGTTTGTCGTTTCCATTTCAAGTCTGCCTTTCTGACCAATCTCTCTCGTATCCGGTTGATACAAGATGAGATGTCGTAGTGCTTTCTTGAGTGCTACGAAAGCTCACCTCGTATCTAAAGTATATTCTTCCACTTGTCAAAGTGCGCTTTCGGGCAAGGAGCAAATCTCAACTTGTCAACAAAAGCTGTATTCATTTATATCACTAATAGGATAAAATGTCAATAGATTTTGTCAAAAATGTGGTGTTATATGCCTTTTTCAGCGTTTTTGGCCTGCTTGTAGGCTTTCGTGACTGGCGCCAGACCGCGTGCAACGCGTTCACGATTAGCCTTTAACTGCTTTTCGTCACGGAAAGACATTTTAATTGGCGTTCCTGCAAAATTGAAAGCTTCGCGTAAAGTTCGCTCCAAATAGCGTTTATAGCTCCAGTGGACGAATTTCAGATTGCTACCGTAAATAACAAACCACGGCGGAGCAACGTCAGTCTGGACAATGTAGCGCAGCTTCGGGTGCGAGTTTTTCAGACCAGCTGGCGGATGTGCGGCGATGGCTTTCTGTAGGATGTCGTTTAAGGCACGAGTTTTACATTCTTGGCGTCGGCGTTTATAGATATCAAGCGCTAGGTCGAATAACTTAGCGACATTCTGCCCAGTAACGGAAGAGGTGAATATTAACGGCGCGTACGGCGTGAATTTGAAATTATAGCTGATTTGTGGCGCAATTTCATCGTGTGTGTAAGCGTCTTTACCTTCGACGGAGTCCCATTTGCTGACGACCAGAACAAGCCCCTTGCCCGCCTCGTCAATAATTCCAGCTAGGCGCTGATCCAATTGGACATTAAGCTCATTGACATCCATAAGAAGCAGACAGACGTCGGCTTCGTTGATGGCTTGCATAGTGCGAAGAACTGAGAACTTCTCAATTCCCGTTTCTTGCTTTCCTTGGCGGCGAACTCCAGCAGTGTCGAGCAGCTCAATCGTCTGACCGTGATAACGAACTTGAACGCGGTTTACGTCGCGAGTCGTACCTGCAACGTTGGCGACGATAGCTTGCTGCTTGCCCGCCAAAGTATTGAACAGATTACTTTTGCCGACGTTTGGTCGACCAATTAGCGCGACGCGAATAATATCATCAGGTGTAGTTTCGGTGGCTGGCGGAATAAGTTCGGCAATGCTATCAAGAAGCTCCGAAATGCCAATGCTATGCTCGGCGGAAGTTTTTATGATGTTTTTAATGCCGAGTCGTTTGAACTCGTCGATAGAAAGAGAGCCTTTTAAGTCTGCTTTATTGGCGATTAAAATGACTGGCTTGCCGCTTTTTAGGGCTTTTTTGGTCAATTGTCGATCGGCGTCGGAAGGATATGCAGTGGAGTCGACGGTTACGAGGATTACGTCAGCGGCGGCAGACGCGTCAGCGATTTGGTCCTGAATGGTCGCCTCAAACTCGTCCTCGGCAGTCTTAAGTCCAGCCGTGTCGATGAGCCAAAATTGCGAATAGTCATCTGACGGCGCAGAATCTACGTTGCGTCGTTTATATGAGACTTTACCAACGACATTGTCGCGTGTCGTGCCGGCTTCTCTGGCGACTATGGCTGTGCGAGAGCGCGTCAAGCGATTGAATAATGAGCTTTTGCCGACGTTGGCTTGCCCGATGATGGCGACTGTTGGTAATTTAGACATGATTATATATTATAGCAGTTTTAAGACATTTTGGCGAGCACACTGTTTATGTAAGCCTCGCACGGACGAATTATTTTCAGGAAATCCTCAAAACATCTCAGGCCGATTTTTGCTATGAATTTCTCGGTCTCTACGACTCGCCTATATCCCTCGTTATCGCTATTATATTTGTGGATGTAGGCCTTTGGAGATTCTTCGTTAATTGGATTGGGGTAAAGTGTTATGTAGTAATTTTCTTTAGGGTTATTTATGCAGTAGTAAACGTTATTATCGTCATCTTCGAACGCTACGGATATAGGATATTTAAATTCCTTAGTATGTTTCTCAACCTCTTTAATAAGTTCGATGTAAGCGTAGATTTGGTTTTCTAGGAGTTCTGGTAAAATATTGGGCTTATCATTCTCACAGAACATTTTTTCTATAGTATTCTTTCTTTCCTCCTCAAGGTTATGTATGACTGCTCTTAGTTTTTCTGAGGGTAAAGGCTCAGATTCGCGCCCTAGCGTTTCCATTTTACAATTACACTTTCTATCAAATTTAGCACAAAGGCTATATTACAATATTTACCGTAAAATGTAAAGAGCCGCGGAGTAAATTATGAATTCGTGAATTTCTCTTCTCGCCATTCGCCTCTCTTGAGATCGCCGAGCGAATAATTGCCGAAGTTTGTTCTGTGGAGTTTTTTAACAGTGTAGCCTAACGCATCGAAAGTTCGCCGAATTTGACGATTCCTTCCCTCGCTCATTCCCACTATCCAGCGACAATCATCACCTTCGTGCTGTCTTTCTAGCGTCAATTGACTGCGTCCGTCAGGAAGCTGTACGCCAAAATCATTGATCATTTGGCGATGTAGAGGTTGCAATGGCTGGTCGATTGTAACGAGATATCGCTTAATCTTGTAAAACGACGGATGTGTCATGCTGTGAGCAAAATCGCCGTCGTTCGTCATGAGAATCAGCCCAGAACTGTCTTTATCCAGGCGACCAACGGGTTTTAAATGGTGAAGATTCTTCGGTAGCAATTTGTAGATTGTCGGAACGCCGCCCTGAGAAGCGCGTGAACAAAGATATCCAGTTGGCTTATGTAGGATGATGAGCTGTTTGGATTGCAATTCTAGCAATTTGCCGTTATAGGAAATTTTATTTGCGTCAGAAATTTGTTGACCTAATCTGGCGGGCTGACCGTCAATAGTAATCTTCCCTTTTTCTATCAATTCATCAGCCTTCCGTCTGGAAACACCCAAGCAAAGCGCCACGAATTTGTTGAGGCGCCAAGATTCTTGCTTTGTGTCTGGGTTTATCATTGTTGCGGATTTATCGGTGGAAATTGTGTCGGCTGAGGGGTCTCTGATGGTTGATGTGGAATGATTTGCTCTTGAGTTTGTGTTTGGGCGAAAGGCATTGCGCTAGCTTGCTCAATAGGATTTGGCGCTGACTGAGACGTCGGAATTGGTTGCGGTGCTGGAGTCTGTACTGGTTGAGGCTCTGGAATTGGTTGAGAAATTCTCTGTGTATTGTCTAATTCTTCTGCCATAAGTTTAGAGATGTCTACCGAATTCTGAGAATCGTCAGCTGGTAAAGGTTGAATAATGCGGTCACCAAGCCCTGAGGGTCGCGGCGCAGGTGATGAAAATGGCGCCATGGGTTGTGGCAGTGTTGCTGGCTGAGGCGTTGGAGTCTGCGCTGGTTGAGGTAGTGGCTGTGGCGCCGGAGCGAAAGCCTGTTGTGGATGTTGTTGCATAAGCGGATTTACTACAGAAGCTGTTGGCGTTGCAGTGGGGGCAGCTGGTTGTGGCGACAATGAAGAGACGTCAGGCCTAGCAACTGGCTGCGGCGCTGCTGGAGCTGGCTGAGGTGTTGGAGCGACTGGCTCATATGTATGAGCTGGTTGTGAAACTGGCACTGGATTTGTGCCGACTCCTGGAAGATCTCCCAAGGTTTCGTGAACTGCCCTCACAACATCCTCTATTCCCACCTGAGACTTCACCAAGTATTTATCAGCACCAAGCTGCTCGCCGCGCTTTCTCTGGTCCTCTGAGGACAGCGCGGTCATAATAATAACTTTAACGTCTTTTGTTTCTGTCGTTGAGCGTAAAATGTCCAGCATATCAAAGCCAGAGATTTTCGGCATCATCACGTCGCTTAAAATTAATCGCGGACGTTCTTTAATTGCCATGGCCAGAGCTTCTTCGCCGTCGCCCGCCGAAACGATATCGTAGCCCTCCGCCAAAAGTCGTACACCATAAATTTCGCGTAAACTTTTGTCGTCCTCAACCAATAAAATTTTTGTCATATATTTATACTATACTGAAGTTTTGACAAAAAATCCATAGCCCTTATGGTTATTATTCGCGGCCAGGTATGGACAATTGCTGTCGTTTTCGTCGCAATTCTTCCTCAATTTCAGCCAGCGTTGGCTCGGAAGAATTTTTGGCTGGTTGTGGAATTTCTGGCTGGGTCGTCGGGACTGTAGGCACGGCTGGAGCTGGGTTCTCTGGAGTTGCGATTGCGGCTGGATTTGAATCGACAATTTCGCTATTATTTTCAATTGCGACATCCTCCGTCTTCTCTTCTGTGGCAATTTCAATTTTTTCCGAATCCAGATTATCTTCAGGCCTTTCAGCTTCCGCAGATTCTAATCGCTGCTTGGCGTCCGAACTATTCATGCGAGGAATTTCCAAATAGAACGTACTTCCCTCTTTATATTTGCTTTCAACTCGCAAGTTTCCAGACATCGCCTCGGCCAAGCGGCGGCTCAAATATAGCCCCAAGCCAGTTCCGCCAATTTCTCGCGTGTCAGAATTGTCCACCCGATAAAATTTCTGGAATAAATGCGGAATATCTTCGGCGGGAATGCCAATGCCGCTGTCTTTTACGCTTACGGAAATCTGCTTATCGTCGCCGGTAATATTGACGACAACTTCGCCCGACGGCGTGTATTTAATGGCATTTTCAATCAGATTGCTAACAACTTCCCTAAAATGGTCAGGGTCAATATTGGCATAAAAAATCGGCTGCAATGACTTCTCCTTACCTTCATCAATTATGTCTGGCATAAAGATGTAATTGAGCTGCTTTTCGCTAGCTTTTGTCGCCAAACCATCAAAAATATCCTTCAAAAATTCGTTTACGTTGATGATCTTCGGGTTATTTTTCATTCGCCCGTCTTCAACTTTGCTGATATCGAGGAGATCTTGGAATAATCGTCCCAGATGTTGCGCCGATTCGTGGGCTTTGGTAATGAAGTCGCGGGCTTTCTCATCGATGTGAGCGGTAGCTGGATTTAACGCCAGACCCAAATAGCCCTCAATTGATGCAACTGGCGTGCGCATCTCGTGGCTGGCGGTGGAAATAAACTCGGCTTGCTCGCGCTCCTCGGCTTTTTCTTTGGTGATGTCGCGGAAAACTACGATGATTCCTTCGCCATCTGTGCCGACTGGAGAGCTGACGATTGACACTAAAATTCGCTTTTCAGAGCTGGTCAATAGGAATAATTTATCGTTGTGCGTTGGCTGGTTTTTTGATAAAGATTGGGCTATTGGATTCTCGAGGTCTTCTACATCTTTTCCGTCTGAGGTGACGAGTTTTAAGACGCTTTTCCAATTAAGTCCGAGCGCGTCGCCTTGGTCCCAACCGATGATTTGCTGGGCGGATGGATTTATCAGTTCGATGTTGCCGTCTTTGGAAATAGCCAAAACGCCGTCGTCGATGGCATTGATCACTACGTCAGATTTGCTCTCAACCGCGGAAAGTTTATTCTCCAAGCTGGATGTGTTGTCGTCAGTTTTTTGGCGGCGAATCCATAGAACAAGGCTAAAAATCAAAGGCAAAAATCCGAAGAATAGATAGCCGATTATGAATTGTATGTTTATTCCCTGTTGAACGCTGGTGGCTATAATTTGCAGAATAACCAAAAGCCCCATTATTCCTGAGATTATTGCGCCGAAAAATCCTGCGAAAATTGCCACGATAATCCACATAACTAGGAATGGTGAAACAACTCCGCCGCTGGTAATTATGGTGGTTGCGGCGACGGCGACAGTTAACAAATATACGAAAATTCCGATTTCAGTTTCGTGTTTTCTGGGAAGCCAAAAACATAAAATCAGCACAATTAAGCTGCCGATTCCTGCCACGCCAGCCGCCAAATCTGAGACAGATAATCCGATTGGCAATTGATAACCGGTCGGTATAAATCGCGCCCATGCGTATAAAAGAATGATTGTGAAACAGCTCAGTAATGCCACTTCACACAATCTCCTTAGCCAAAATCTGGAAATTGCGTGAGGCTTAAAGTAAATCCCGCCCTTTTTCATAGTTTTATTATGGCGAATTTTCAGAAAAATCTCAAGAGTTAGGTGGTATACTAATTGCATGAATAATGATCAGCATAATGACCAAAGTAACAATCCCGACGTAAGCAATGCGCCAGTCTATGACAGCACAGAGAAAAAGAGAGTCTTTAAGCGTGTTATGCTCTTTTCTTTAATGTTTACCATTATTACACTAGTAGGAAATTACGTTTCAATGCGAGGATCGACAGGACCGTATAACATACACGTTTCTTTTTTGATATCAGCCATTTCAAATGCATCGATGATGCTCTCCCTGTTGCTAATTAGTTTTATGATTAGGTGGTACAAGAGGGGTTATTATCAGAATATTAACAAGATGGTAAATGATAGTCCAAAAGCGGCAATCCACTCTTCTGTACTGTCGGCAATAATTTTTGCGGCGCTTTGGGTATATGGTAAACTTGTGTCGATAGATATCCTAATACTTTTTCCTGTAATCATCTTCCCTGTTATGTTAGTGACTATCTATTCATTGACGATAATTGATGTTATATTATATGGATATAATAGGCATAAATAAAAAAATAATGAACTTTAATAATACTGAGCAGAAAGATAATTTGGCAAATATTAATTGCGATAGGATAATAATTTGAAAATATAATAGTCAGGAGAATAATTTATGAATAATGATCAATATAATAATCAAAACAACCCTACGGATAACGCGCCAATCACTTCACCTGGAGCTGAAGATATGAAGAAGCAATTAACTTTTACGGAAGCTCCAGCTATTGCAGAGCCCTTGCCTACTGTGAAAGCAGATAAAGAAAGGACCATCGGAATTACAATTGCTTTCGTGACGTTTTGTATTGCATTAGTAAGTGTAATGATAGAAGATGACCCTAATTCTAGGGATGTTATACTTAATGTTATCTATTATATCTTGCCTGAGTTTATACGTATTGCTTTTATAGTCTATAGCTTAGTGTTGTCGATTGTTATGATTAAAATGTGTATATTTAGGCAATATTGGGTAACAGATAGAGTTATGGGAGGGATGACAATTATTCCGTTGACATGTATAGGGATTGCTCTGATGTTCGCATTGATTTACTTTATCTACAATATACAATATACTATACTTGCACTTGGTGGCGCTGTGATGGTTTCGTTTGTTGTGTTTATCCCTTTACTTATTGTTGTGTCTGTAATTTACTGTTCTTGGGCTGTACTGTCTTATCATAAAAAGTCGACGTCTAACATAGAGAAAAAGTAGACAAGTCTTCCCTTTTCATGGTATAATCCATGGAGTTACGGCCCTATCGTCTAGCGGTTAGGACACCAGGTTCTCATCCTGGCAACCCGGGTTCGATTCCCGGTGGGGTCACCAAGAATGTTATTTTAGAGTCCGTAAGAGGCTCTTTTTTATTGTCTTGAATCATTTACAATTTAGACATTCTGTGTGAATATCCTAAACCTCATTTTTCATTGCGTCAAAATATCTAGTTATCGCTACTCATCTGCTTAACGACATCTATCAAATTCCGCGGCGTAATGTCGGCTTTAATCAGATATCCGTCGACGCGACTCATGACGGATTTGCGTGAAGCCTCGTCCTGCTCAAAATTGGTCATAATCAAAATCTTACTATTCGGAACCAAATCGACATTGTTGTTTCTCAGCGCGTCTAAAATCTGGTCGCCACGTTGCTCTGGTAACATCAAATCTAAGATTATCAAGTCAAAGTTCTGGTTGCGCGCCGCTACTAGCCCGTCATTTCCGTCGACCACCCACGTCACGTCATATCCCGCTTTTTGTAAACTTCTGACGTACATTTCGCCAATAAATCGGTCATCTTCCACGCATAAAATTGTCTTTATCATAATTCCTCCTAGCCCTTATACATAGCGTGATTTTTTATCCAGCCGCCGCCCTTTCGTATCAATTGATTATTCAACTGCCCGTCTTCTAGCAATTTGTCTTTAACTGTAGCATAAATTGGCAAAGTGAACGAGAAGACCGAGCCTTCGTTTTCGCGGGATCGAGCGATTATCGAGCCGCCGTGAGATTCGACAAAAGCTTTGCAGATGTAAAGCCCAATTCCCGTTCCAGCCACGGCCTCGCGTGATCTGTGCGATCGATAGAACTTGTGAAACAAATTGTCCACGACATTCGCCGGCATACCAATTCCGTTATCGGCGACGGACACTTCCACGAAGTCGCCTTTTTTCTCCGCGGAAACGGTTACGGATCCGCCCTCAAAACTGTATTTAATGGCGTTGTCAATTAGATTACCAATTACTTCCCCGATACTTCCGTGATCGGCGGCTACTGTCGGCAGATTATCTGGAATATTGACGCTGAGCATTCTGTGTTGAGTCGATGCGCGAAGTTGCATGTCATCAGCAATCGAGGCGTAAATATTGGCGACAGTGTCTTCCAGTAGATAAACCTTCAAGTGATGCCTATCATATCTAGCAACGTTAAGAATATTGTCAATGTAGCTAGACAAGCGATTGGACGAAACCACCAACCTGTCAAGAAGTTGCCTTTCGTCGCCCTGTAAGCGTCCAGCAAACTCTTCGTTGATGATGTCCAGATAGCCACGAATAACTGTAATCGGTCCGCGGAGTTCGTGGGCGGCAAATGAGATAAAATTGAGGTCCTCTTCTTCTGGCAAATATCCTTTAGACTTGTCGATGAGAAAAATGACGGTTTCGGCGGCGGCGCCTTTCTCAAATGAAGCCACGATATCAAAAATCCGCGTTTTTTGGATGATGTCGGGGTTGGTGCTAATGCGTTGCCAACGGCGTTCGGCTTTAATTTTCTCATTGGCGATTTCGTGAAGCCAATCGGAAATGCTTGGTTCGTTTAGAAAATCAAGCGCCAGAAAATCCTCACCTTTTGCGTTCCTGGAAATCGGGGCGGCGGAATTGGCGAAGATAATTTTCTGATTGGAATTAAGAATCACGACGCCAGTGCTGGCTTGATTTAGGGCTTGAGTGAGCGGGATTTTTGGCTTGTCGTTGTCGCTAGCTGGTTTTTGCTCTGGCTGATAATCGCCATAAATTGCCTGAAGCGCCGTCTTAAATCCAGTTTTTTCGTAGCGTTTGTCGTTGGGGTTCGGCGGAGTGTCAGTGGTTAGTTCTCCAATTTTATGAGAAAGCGCTGCCAGAATTTTATTAAGCGGCGCAGCGATGATTTTAACGATAGAAATTGAAAATAGGATTTGCAAAATAGCGGTAATTAAAATGATAATCCAGAAATTTAGCTGGGATATGGAAAATGCCGTGAAGTGGAGCGCGATTCCTAGTCCTAGTATGATGCAGGCGCTCGCTGACAGTAAGACTAATATGACTTTTCGGTAATAATATTGTTTGTACTCGCGCAGGGTTTTAGATGCCGGATCTATTGCCATGAAACACTTCCCCTTCCTGGCGTGAAGGCTGCAATCCATGTTTGTCCGCGATTTAAGGCGATGTCTTTTCCAGATTCGTCTGTCAATTTAAGTGGCGAATTTATGTCTGCTTTTGACCAAGTGGCGGTGGCGACTGTGCCGTTTTGGAAAATGTAAGCTTTGCCGGATCCTGTCGTTTTGACGTCTTCATAGCCATCGTAATTTTGAGCCCGAGCTTCAACGCCAACTTCCATAGCTACGACAGTGTTTGGAGCGATTTGTCCGTCCTCTCTATCGGTATGTGGCGCGCCAGCCATGCTCCTGAAGTAAGAATTTGATGTCTTGTCGTAAGCGTATGAGGTGTTGTAGAGTGAGCCGCTGAGGTTTATGCTTACAGATGTAACGTTTGGTGATTCGACGGGCTTGCCGTCTGCTCGCGCGAAGCTGGTGAATTCGGAATTGTTATAGCCTTTTGCGCTGTTCAATTGGTCAAGCTTTTCTCCTGAAGTGTAGACGTTGTGTGGCGCGTAGCGGTCGCGAGATCGCCAATATGATCCGTCGTTAAAGAACTGGTCGATGTCGCGATAATTGCCGTTTCTGACTTGAGATAAAGCGTTGGGACTTCCGCCAACGTGCGCGATTGATGCTTGATATGGCGCCGCCCAGCTCAAATAGTACAATCTTAAGCTTCGCACTGGACCAATTAGCGCAGGCTTTTCTCCCTGGTATAGAGCCAAAAACCTAGTAATTCCGCCTTCCGCTACGGCTTCATAAACCACGCCAGCTTTCTTCAGTCCTGACTGCGGTCTGGCGGCTGGACTATTCTCAATCATCACGCCAGTTACAGGCAACTTCGCAGCGGCTTCGTTCGCGATTTCCACGCCAGTTAGCGGCGAATAAAACTTCTTCGGCGCGGGTTTTTTGGCTGGCAATTTCAGATCCACGCTAGCGGTCTGCTCGTATTTTATGGAGTGAATTGCAATTATGAAAACTCCAGCAATAACCATCGCGCTCACCACGAGCACAATTGCCAGAATGTGCTTTTTTACCCATTCTTTGAACGACTTCCAGCGAGCGTTCTTTTTTTGTCCTGATTTATCTATTTTTTCAACATTCATGCCTATGCTTAGTATAGCATTTTCGGCGCACGAATAAACTATTTTTGTAGATAATTATCGATTCTTTGCAGAGTTTTTTCCTTGCCAATTAGCGCCAGCGTGTCGTTAAGTTGCGGACTAAACGGCGCCCACGTCGTCACAATTCTCACCAGACTAAACAAAATCCCCGGCTTCTGCCCTGTTGTTTCTAGTAATTCATTAAGGCAATTCTGAATTGTTTCTGGCGTCCAATCTGTAATTTTCTCGAATTCTTGGCGAGCAATTGTCAGTAAATCTCGTCGCTCGTCGTCGGTCAATTTGCGAAGTTGCTTGTTTCCGTCAATTAATTCCGTGTCAATTTCAGGCTCGACGAAGAAATAGCTCGTTAATTTTGGCAAATCTTGCAATGTCTTCAAGCGATCTTGTGCCAATTCCAGAACGCGTTTCTTATAAGATTCGTCGGCGTTTTTGGCTTCTTCACCCCAGAATGATTGACAGCGATAATAAAGATCGTCCAAACTAAGCGAGCGAATCCATTGACCGTTAAGCCAAATGAGTCGCTGTTCATCAAAGCGTGCGCCAGATTTTTGAACGCGGTCAAGTGAGAACTTTTCAATCAGTTCGGCTTTACTGAAAATTTCCTGCTCCGTGCCGTCATTCCAGCCAAGTTGCGCTAAGAAATTAAGCATCGCTTCTGGTAAAATTCCCTCTGATCGATACTCAGTTACGCTTTTAGCGCCGTCACGCTTGCCAAGTTTTTTATTTCCCGATGGCGCCATAATGTGTGGCACGTGTGCCAGAATTGGTGGTGTAATTTCAAGAGCTTCGTAAAGCGACAGATATTTAGGTGTACTGGCAATATATTCCGAGCCGCGAATCACGTGTGTGACTTGCATTTCGAAATCGTCAATGATGTGCGCAAAATTGTAGGTTGGTAGACCGTCCGCTTTGATCAGAATGAAATCGTCCAAAGCTTCTGGACCAGCCGACAACTCGCCCATAACGGCGTCCTTCCAAGAATATCGCTTAATTTCCGGAACTTTGAAGCGCAGCGGCATTCCAAGTTGCCACTCTGGCGGATTTTCTGGACGATGATCGCGATATAAAAATGCTCGTTTTTCAGCCTTGGCTTTGTCGCGGAAAACTTGCACTTCTTCGGGCGTGTACGGATCGGCGTAAGCTAGCCCTTCGCTAATCATTTTCTTCGCCCATTTTATGTAAATATCACGGCGATCCGTCTGGTGATATGGGCCAAAATTGCCAGACTCTTCTTTTGGATTATTAAGAGTTGGTCCTTCATCCCAATTTAGCCCTAGCCAATTTAGAGTTTCCAAAATCATTTCTTCCGCGCCTTCAACGAATCGAGCTTGGTCCGTGTCTTCAATGCGTAAGATGAAATCTCCCTGATGCGCTCTGGCGACAAGGTATGTGTATAGCGCGGTGCGAACGTTGCCTAAGTGAATATAGCCAGTCGGACTTGGCGCAAAACGAGTTCTAATAGTCATGATTAAATTATAACACGTTATCTGATGAGTTACAGACTAGTGGCGATTTTTTCAATTTGGCTGCTTGAGAGGTTTGCGTCGCCACTGATTTGATATAAAATCCCGCCGTTCACCCAAGCCGCTTCTTTTCCGCCGCTGTAAATTGTCAATCCGTCGATCATCGTGGTGTTTGGATTCTTGTGCTTTTCAGAGAAGAATTCTTTCACTGCTGACGAATTCCAACCGCTTTTTTGCTGGGTTATGGTATATCCTGAGCTTCCGTCGGCGTAGGCGTATTTCATAGAGACCTCGCCCGATTTGAATTTGATGGGTCCGTTCAGCGCGTAGCCGTCTGGCTTGTAGCCTGGATATTTGGCGTCAATTCCTGATTGAACGGCTGCCATTTTTATGGAAATATTTGGCATACTCAGGTATGTTAAATAGCCACCGAGTAGCATCACCGCAAATCCCACAGAAAACGTATTCAACCAACGCAAGGCGCCGCCCTTTTTCTGACGTCGACGTGCTTTTTTATTGCTGATAATCTCATTCGACAAAGCTTTCTCAATCGCTTCATTTTTCAATTGATGAGCGGTTTTTGCGACTGGTTTTTCTATTTTTTGCGGAGCGACGGCGACAAGCGGATTGCTATTCATAGCCAGAGGCTGGCGTTCTTTTCGCAATTTAGTGTTAACGCTAAGAGGTCTTTGTTGGGCGCGACGAGTAACAGGGTGAGTTTCGGCTGGGCGGTTAATAGCAATTTTCTGAGGAGCTGGCTTGCTAACAATTGGCGTAGAAAACTTCTTCACGGCGACATGTTGTTTCACGTCGACGCGAGCCTTCTGGGGTTTGGCGGCTAATGGCGTACGCTGCGGCATTTTAACGTGCCGGCGATTCAATGTGCTGGATTTTTGAACGTGTGCGGCGTGAATATTTGATACAGATGTACCACGCTTACTGATTGATTGTTCTTTTTCTATTTCAGATTTTTCAATCTTAATATCATCCATCACCATTCCGGTAATAGTATTGTAAGCTCGTCCATTGATAACCACGTAGTTTTTACTTGCCATTAATCCCCCTAATGTTTATTCCTATATATTATAGTACAAATCGCCTAAGGTTTTTTCAAGTGTAAAAATATGTTATAATTTCCGTAATTATGTACCAGAAAAAGAATCGCACTAAAGAGCTCGCACGGCGGACCTTTGTGTACACGCTGATGACATTATCACTTATAATTCTTCTTACGTTTTTGACGTTTAGAATGCTTGGCTATACGTTTGATCCAAATACGAAAGAATTGCAACAGACTGGACTTGTCCAATATGAATCACATCCTGGCGGGGCGCTGGTTTATGTTGACGATATGGAACTGCGCCGCACTCCGACGAAAAGCACCGTTCTTCCTGGCAAGCACACTTTTTCGATGAAATTGGATAAATACGAACCGTGGCAAAAAACGCTAAATATCAAATCTGATACAGTGACAAATTTGAATTACGCCAGACTGATTCCGACAAAACGCGAAACTACCGAGGTGAAAACGTTCGATTCATTACAATCCGTTTCTCTGTCGCCAGCTGGTAATTTCTTGATGGGGTTTGGCGTTAAGGATAAAACTCCGATTCTGACAATTGGTGATATTCGCGACACGAACAAAGATAAGGAAAAGTTCACGGAGCATGCGTTAAGCACGAGTGTTTTGGCTGGCTATTCCCTGTCTTCTGGCAATCATACGTTTACCCTGTCGGAGTGGGACCGCGATTCTCGTTATGCGCTAGTGAAGCATTCGTATCCAACGGAAAATAACGCTACGGGCGTGCAGTGGCTGGTTTTTGATAGAGAAAATCCAGAGAAAATTACCGACGTAACAGCGATGACTGGTTTTGGAATTAAGCAAATCGGCTTTGCGGGGACTGGCGCGCACACGGTTTACGCTTTGCAGGAAACTGGCGAATTGAGGCGAGTTGATCTTGATAGCTCGACAATTTCTAGCCCAATCTTGACTGGCGTCGAATCTTTCAAGCTTTACGGCGACGACCGTTTGTCCTACGTGGCTGTTGTTGACGGTAAAAAAGTGGCAGGAATTTGGAAACGAGATTGGAAAGAGCCGTTTGTGATTGGCACTTTTGCTACTGATTCTACCCCAGTAATTCGAATTTCTCGCTATTTCAATAAAGACACGGTGGTTTTGACCGATGGTAAAAATATGACAATTTATAGAGGTGAGATTTCAGATTCTAAGGATCGCCAAAAAGAGTTCTTAAAAACAGCAAAGATTATTAAGACTGATAATGCGATTACGAGCGTGACGATGGACAATGCTGGGCGATTTATCGTGGCGCAAAGCGGCGCAGTGCTGCAGACTTACGATTTGGAGCGTAAAGAATTGTCGAGCGCGTTTAATATCGGCGTGGCACAGGAAGTGAAGTGGCTTGACAATTTCTATATCCGTAGTGTTTCTGCGTCAGGAAAAATGGAGATTCGCGAGTTTGACGGCACGAACGCTCATACGTTGATAGACGTTAAGCCTGGTTTGGATTCTGTTTTGTCCTCGAACCAGCGATACGTTTACGGATTGACAACCAACGCTTCTGGAAAAATTGTCCTGAGTAAAATGAATATGGACAATGGATCGACTGGGTTATTTAATTAAATAGCTAGTTTATCGACCGCCGAATAACTTCTCAAGCAAAGTCGGCTCGGGCTTTCCTGGAATATTTGATTTATTTCCTTGTTGTTGATTTGAGCTGGATTCTGATGCCGCAGTGGCTTTACTTGGGTCTGGGTTGATTTGTTCCGCAAAGATAAGAAGTCGTTTTTCTGCGGTTCCTAAAGGCACGCAACTCACAAGCGTCAGCATTGGCTTATCTGTATTAATCTGAACTTTTGAAACTTCGGTCGGCATAACAACTTCTGTCGATGTTACCTTGTAAGTGTAACGCTTTCCATTATAGTTCATGTAAATAATGTCACCCTTGACCAGCTTTTCATTCTGAGCAAAGACGAATTTATAATCGCCACCAGCAAAAGCGTCGTTACTGGAGTGTGCGGCAAATACGGCATTTCCGACTTCGCCTGGCACGGCGCTGGCACCAGGAATTGAAAAGTGAGCCACCCCCTTCTCCATAGCTTTTGATTGCGATTTCGTGTCGCTGGCGGCACCGTAAATAACTGGCGCGTCAACGTTAATCTTTGGAATAATAATCCTAGGCTCGGGTCCGACAGTTACGTCGGTGGAGGCGTCAACGATGATGTTTTGTGGGTTAATCGCGCCAGGTGTTGTGTAAGCTGCGACCGCGCCGAAAATAACGCGGTTATATTGCAAAAACATGAAGACTAATAGCACTGATAATCCAGCAATCGCCGGAACAAAATGTCGGGATTTTTTCACTTTATTTGCGGAGTCGCGAACCTTTTGCTGAATTTGACTGCGGAGTTCTTTTATGGCCGCTTTTTGTGGATCCAGAGGCTCGTCTGCGCTGATTACTGGCGTGATATTCTGATTTTCCTTCGTCAATCGAGAAATCTCACGGTTTTTTGCCGCGATGTCGCCCGCGTAGTAACGCTCGTAATACATCTGATAATATTTCTGCCAAGCGCTGTGGTATTGCTTCCATTGGTCGGCTGAAACTTGAGTGTGGACGGCTGAATTTTGAGTTTGAGTGGTTTGGTTTGCGGGAACGGAATTGCTAATTTGCGGCTTTGGCTGAACCTGGGTTTGGGTAATTGGCGCCGTCCGCATAGCGTGATTAGCAGAGTCTTTTTTTAGCTCTGGATGCGGTGCTGTTGAAGCTTGCTGAGGTTTGGATATTTGTGCCTTGGGCTGTTCTGATCGGGCTTCGGGTTTTGATTGCAATTGAGCGGAAAATGGTTGTGGCTGAGGTTTTTCTGGCGCAGAATTCTGCTCTTCTGTTTTGGAATAAATAGCGTCAAGTTGCCCACGAATAACATCAGCAGCGGCATTTCGTGAGGCTACCGAGTCGCGAGTTGGCGGCGTGAGAGATCGGCGCTGATCTGATACCGGCATGCCCACTCGACCGTTTGATTGATCATCCGTCGGATACATAACTTCTTTCATTATACGTCAAATCGACATCAAATAAAAGTCGTGCTTGTGAGAAATTGCTAGTTGTGCTACAATCGTACGGTAGCTTGGAGCGTTCTCTTGTGCCGCGGTGGCGGAATTGGTAGACGCGCTAGACTCAAAATCTGGTGAGCAATAGCTCGTGCCGGTTCAAGTCCGGCCCGCGGTACCAGAGGCAGCTTCAGGTGATAATCGTCCACTTTGGGCGATTTTTTTATGCAAAGAAAACAGCCCGCAGAAAGGCGCTACCGAGGCTTTATAGCCTTCCAGGCGAGCTGTCTTCTCTGCGGGCTTTACATCCCTAGCCCTTTCCCTCCGTTAGTTTTTGCGTTTATTAGGAACATGAGGCTAGCGAAGCCTCCGGCAAATGCTCCAATGGGCGCCGCGGAGGACATGTCTGCGGCAAGCAGACATGCGATCAGCATCCCAGCCGCTGCTCCGATTGCAGCGGAAGCGGCGACGACCGTCGCTAAGAACACAACCATGATTAATGCGATTCCGATTCTTCGCATGATAAAATCACTCCCTAAAAGAGATGCTCTTCACTCACGACCAAGGGCTACTTTCGCCCTTTGATGAATCCGAGCGAAAGCTTGGTAGTATAATACAACTAATTATACGTAATGTCAAGCAGATATTTATAAGAAGCTACATTTTGCAAATAGCGGTACTGATTGCTGCTAGCGGCGCTTTCGGCGACCAAATCAAGTAGCTTGCGGCGCGGGCTCCGACGGTTCCCCGCCAGATTGCCATTGGTGCGTCCCATTTTTGGGTGACGACTTCTCCGCTGTGGGCGATTATTAAATTGTCGGCATGAAAAACGCAAATTGTTACGGGGTACGTGATGGTGAATTTGTGGAGCGCCTCGACGAGTTGCGACAATTGAATGCTGAACGTAATCATTTTTGGATAAAAAATTGCGCGGAATATTTTCTGAACTTGCGCCAGACTTGCCACGAAAACCACGTGCGGATTGTCCAAAATTTCCTGAAAACTATTTTGCACGAGGTCAATCGCATCTCGCGTCAGCACGACGGGAACTTCTGACTTTTTGATCAATTCTTCGTAGACAATTGCCGTTTGGCTATTTCGCCCAGCGTCGCCGCATAATAGCAATACATCCGCCCACCTTTCCAGCGCCAACGCCTCGTCAAGTGCTTCGTTGGCCAGACTGCCTGATTGGTTTGTTGGTGCGAATAAAACGTCGGTCATATTCGCGGGAACATTTTTTTTCAAGGCATCAGGGAGTAAAACGCGAGCCTCGCCCACGCCAGCCTTGAGCGCCTCTTGATAGCTTTCTGCCACCGCCAAAAAGCCTAATTTGTTACCGCCGATGATTCCCAATTTTCCCGCTTGGTCGCGTCGTTCTGGCTTGTTCCATTCGACATCTGGAAAAAGTGGCTTCCCTGGTTCTTGTTTTTGCCAAAATTTCATATCCATTACAAATTTACCTCAATACTCACCGGGCAATGATCGCTGCCCATTTGCTCTGGATGAATTTGCGGATTAGTAACGCGATTTGCAATTTCACGCGACGCTAGCCAATAGTCAATTCGCCAACCAACATTTCGCGCCCTGGCATTCGCCCAATGCGTCCACCAAGTATACGCACCAGTTTTTTCGGGGAAAGCCGCCCGAAAAGTGTCTGTAAAACCAGCGTCCAAATAGTTCTGAAAACCCTCCCGCTCTTCGTCGGTGAAGCCGTGCTTGCCGACGTTGGGTTTCGGATTTGCCAAGTCAATTTCTTGATGTGCCACGTTCATATCGCCGCAGTAAAGGACTGGCTTTGACAATTCCAATTCTTCCAGATAAGCCAATACTGCCTTGTCCCATTTTTTATATCGCAAATCCAATCGACTCAAATCCCCTTTTGAGTTCGGAGTGTAGCAATTGACAACCCAAAAATCGTCAAACTCGGCGGTAATAATTCGTCCTTCGTCGGCTGGATTGCCGTATTCATCGCCCGTCAAATCAAACCTTTCAATGATGTTCGGCGGAAAACTGTCGCGCCAGCTCAAGGGCGAGATTTTTGAGAAAATCGCCGTGCCAGAATAGCCTTTTTTGGCGGCGGAATAGAAATGCTCGTGATAATTTGGCAGGTCAATTTCAACCTGATCTCTGGCGGCCTTAGTTTCCTGTAGACATAAAATATCTGGATTGTACGTGTTAATAAACTTCGCGAATTCACCTTTATTTATAACTGCACGAATGCCGTTTACGTTCCAAGAGAAAAGCTTCATAATTTTATTATACCGTGATGATATAATTTAATGAATATGCTACCAATGTATGATAAGTTTTTGGGCAAAATATCAAGCGATTTCATGGACGTCGGAGGCGTGAAAACTGCTTATTATTTTTATCAAGGCGGCTCAAATAAAACTATTTTGCTAATTCACGGCATTGGTGGCGATTTTCACGGGATGATTCCGCTAGCTTACCGACTGAAAAATGACGCGAATTTGGTGTTTGTTGACTTGCCTTCTCACGGTAGAAGTCAATTGATAAAAGATATGAAAATGAGCGACGTTGAAAATTGGGCGATGAATTTGATGTCGGCTTTTGACGGTAAAGGTGTGTCAATTGACGAGGTTGTCGCCCATTCGCTTGGATGTTTGGCGGCAAATAAAATGCAATGCCAAAAAATTTGGTACATCAGCCCTCCGATTAAAACTTCGGCTATGTCGAGAATTTCCTCGTCGTTCTTTTATCGCACTCGTCGGGCGAATCAATATATTTATTTAAACTATTATTTTTCGGTGTTTCGTGGGCTGTGCTTGGTGAATAATAGACGGAAAAATGTCGTGGATTTGATACGATGGCTGACGAAAAATACGCGAGTAACGCGGTGGCAATATTTGGAGCAATCGAAAATTGCGCGGGACATTTCTCGGGGTGAAAAAATTATTATTTCTGAGCGCGAATTTACGGGATTGATAGTTGGGCGACGGGACAAGATTTCGCTTCCCGTGAACGCCGCCGATGGTATAAAAATTGATAAATTTGTGGAGATTGATACAGGACATTTGTCGGTGTTAGATAGCCCAGAACTGGTTGCCGAATTGATATTGGCGGAATAATTATTTGCTATACTGTAGGTATGAGTAAGAAAGACGATAAAAAACTAATTGTTAATATGATTTCTGAGAGCGAATTCACCGTTCAGGGTCACGGTGTGCATACGGCTTATAAGGAGATTACGGACGCGCTGCGTAAAAGAAAAGATATTGATATTGAAGTGAATTCTGATCGTCCTGCTGACATTATCCATATTCAGACTATGGGTTTATATTCGTTTCGGCATTTGATGAAAAAAGGTGGCAAAAAAGTTGTTTCTGCTCACATTGTACCGGATAGCTTTATCGGTTCGATTAAAGGTGCGAAATATTGGAAGCCTTTAGGTCGAGCGTGGCTGAAATTCTTTTACAAAAAGGCTGATTTGGTTTTAGCTTGCTCTGGCATGGTTGCTGATGAATTGATAAATGACATGCACGTGCCAAAGACGAAAGTTCTTTACAATACGATAAATATGTCGAGATATAAGCATTCTGCTGCGGAGAAAAAGTTGGCTCGGAAAAAGCTTGGCTTGAAGGACGATGATTTTGTGGTTATGGGAAATGGTCAAGTCCAGCCGCGAAAACGTTTGGATATTTTAATAAAAGCTGCCAAAGAAATGCCAGATGTAAAGTTTTTCTGGGTGGGAGGAATTCCGTTTAAGAATTTGGGCGCGGATTATAACGCCATGCAAAATATGATAAAAAATGCGCCGGACAATCTCACTGTAACTGGTGTGATACCTCTGGAGAATGTTCGTGACTATTATGTCGCTGCCGACGTTTTTGTTTTGCCGGCTATGCAGGAAAATCATCCTATGTGCGTCTTGGAGGCGGCTGGCGCTGGCTTGCCGATCATTCTACGCGACATTCCGCAGTACAATGACACATTTAAGGGCGACGCTGTTATGGCGAAAACGGACGATGAGTTCTTGGAGTTGATCAGTAAATTGCGCAAAGATAAGAAAGCTTATAAGAAAGCGCAACTTGGTGCTGAGAAAATTGCTGAGCGTTTTGATAGTAGTGCCGGCGCCGAGCGATTGGTCGAATTTTATCGATCGCTGATATAAATGGTATAATGGGGCTATTATGAGGATAGGACTTTTTACGGACAGCTATAGACCGTCCATTAACGGTATCGTTTACGTTGTTGAATCATTAAAGCGCGAGTTGGAAGCTTTGGGGCATGAGGTTTATGTTTTTTGCCCGGCAAAGTCTATTAGTCCGTCCAAGCAGGCCGAACTTCTTCATGAAGATGAAAATAGTCGAATAATTCGTTTCCGCTCAATTACGGGCGCGTTCTTTGACGATTACGACACGTCGGTATTCTTCCCTCCTGTGGTGCAGCGTCAAATTGCCAATATGAATTTGGATGTGGTGCATATTTTTACGCCGTCGCAAATTGGGCTATTGGGTGTGAAGGCGGCGAAGAAAAATAATATTCCTTTGATTATCCAGCATTGTACGGATCTATATGAATTCGTCGATCATTATCCTGCGGTTTTGCCGGGAGTTTTGGCGTTGGCGGGAGTGGTTTTTCCATTGTCGGTAAAATTGAATGGACAGGATTTGTTGGAGGTTGCCAAATTATATCGTCCGCGTAATGGCGTAACGAAATGGAATAAAGATATTATTGAGCGGGTTATTACTATTTTATACAGCAAGGCGGATGCGGTGATTGCCCTGTCGCGTAAAAGCCGTGATCAATTGGAATCTTGGCAGACTGAAGATTACACGTACGATGTTACTTTAATGCCAAACGGAGTGAATTCTCTTCCGCGGGCGAGCGTGAAGCGAGTTGCGGAATTTCGCGAGCAATGGGGTCTTGATGAAAAAGATGAAGTGTTTGGATTCGTGGGGCGTTTGGGCGAGGAAAAGAATTTGCCAATTTTGATTCAGGCGTTTAGTGAGTTTATTGCTGAAGTTCGTCCGAAATCGAAGCTGTTGTTTGTTGGCGATTTTGAGTATCGAAAGACTTTGGAGAAAATGGCGGCTGAGACGGATTTCGCGGATAGGATTATCTTTACTGGCGCCATGCCGCGAGAAGATTTGGGTGTGGCGTATAAAGTGATGAACGTGTTTACTTTTCCTTCGCTTAAAGATACGCAGGGCTGGGTTCTTCATGAAGCCGCTCACGCTGGAAAGCCGATTGTTATTATTGACAAGGAAGTTTCAGAGGTTGTGAAGGACGGAGTTAATGGCTATTTTGCGGAGAACAATCCAGAAAGTGTCGCGGAAAAAGTAATTGCAATTCTAAAAAGCCCGAAGAAACAAGCAGAATTTAGCGCTGAAAGTAAGAAACTGGCTAATAAATTCACGGAGCGCAGTCAAGTGAAGAAACTTGAAAAGCTCTATCAAAAGCTAATTGACGCGCGCGAAAATCAATAAATCTCAGGCTGAGTTTGTAATCGGTGCGGCTATCTATTAGAGATAAGTCGCCTGGTTTCTCGGTCTTGGTCGCGGCGTTTGATGGTTTGTCTTTTGTCGTAATTTTTCTTACCTTTTCCGAGCGCAATTACAACTTTAATGAATTTTCCGTTGGTCAACAATTTGGTCGGGACAATTGTCATTCCCTGTTTTTTTGCTTCTGTAAAATTGGACAATTGCCTTTTACTTACCAATAATTTCCGCGCCGAAGTGTCGACTGAGCGGCTATTTGCTTCTCCGCGAACGTTTAATCGCAGTGAAAAGCTGGCGTTATTTAGCCACAATTCGCCATTTCTTAAGCTAACAAATGAGCCTTTAAGCTGGACGTGTCCTTCTCTGGCGGCTCGTACTTCCATCCCAGTTAAAACCAAGCCAGCTACAATTTCTTCACCAAGTTCATAATCAAACCGTGCGCGACGATTGATGATATTCTGTGTGGCTGGTTTTTTAGCTTTTGGCTTTGACATGGATTATATTATAGCAAAACTTAACGCGACAGTATATTTAGACTAGTTTGGTGCGGCTGAAATATGACTTATGTTACAATATCTCAAGCATGATAGCCGACATTCACATTACTGAAAAAAGTTTTGGCGATAAGACGTTGATGAAAGACGTCAAGTTCAGTGTGGACGACGGCGAGAAAGTCGGCGTGGTTGGTCGTAACGGTGTTGGCAAGTCGACGCTGTTTGGAATATTGAGCGGAAAAGATACTGATTATACTGGCGAGGTTATTTTTCGGCGCGGCATTACGGTTGCGACGACCGCTCAGGAGCATCACGGTTTGGGTGATCAAACGGTCATGTCGTATATTCTTGGCGGGCTTCCAGAATATTCCAAGTTAAAGAAAATCATCGATGAATATCCGCTGACTATGGGCGACAATATGCGAAAAATTGAGGAATATACGCAGGCTTTGGAACGATTTGACCAAAAAGGATTTTATCAAGTTGAAGAAAAAATTGAACGAGAGCTGAGCAATTTTCAATTAGACGGTTTTGGTGATCGGAAGATTTCTTCCCTGTCTGGCGGCCAAAAAAGGCTGGTGGAAATTGTTAAAATTATGCACTCGGAGGCGCATCTGGCGCTAATTGACGAGCCAACAAACCACATGGATTACGTTGCGAAACAGCAGTTTATTGACTGGATGAATTCGCAGCCACATCAAGCGATGCTAATCATTACGCATGATCGTGATGTACTTGGGCAAGTTGATCGAATAGTTGAGATTAAGGACGGACAGGCCGTGAGCTACCGCGGAAATTATGACGCGTATTTGAAGCAGAATGCGCAAGCGACGACGGCTGGAATGAATAATTTTGAGCAGATTGAGAAGCGAATTGTTAACCTGAAGCAAAAAGTTTTGGACTATCAAAGGCTTAAGGAAAAGTCGCGAAATCCCGGCACGATTCAGAAATTTAAGCGCTTGGAGAATGAGGCGCGAGCGGAGCTGGAGGAATTGTCGGAGATGGAAAAGCCGACGTTTTGGATTGACAAAGAATCTGCTAGTCAATTGGATTATAAATCCGCCGAGCGTTACGGAAAATTCAAGTCGCGTAATATTCGCTTGAGTATGAAAGATGCTTCCAGTCGCAGTCAGCACGTGTTGGTTCGTGCGGAAAATGTGGCGGTTGGGATTGGTGAGCGGATATTGTTTGAGGACGTGAATATTGATTTGCGCGAAGGTGAAGCGATTGAAATTAGGGGTCGCAATGGCGCTGGTAAAACTACATTGATTCGGATGATTCTGGCGTCGGGCAAGAGTTTTGACAATGGTCCTATTCTTTATTCTGGCGATATTTTCCTTGATCCGCAGGTTCGAATTGGCGTTTACGAGCAAGAAATTGACGAAAAGTATCTGGCTGATCCGCTAGAAAAAGCGATTGAAAAATTGTATATGAGTCGCGATTTGTCGATTTCTGATACGAAAATTCGGCAACTTTTGGCTGACTATTTGTTCACTGACGCTGATCGGATGACGCCGCTGGCTCGCTTATCTGGCGGTCAAAAGGCGCGTTTTCAGATTATTGCTATGCTGGCGAACGACCCGCAACTGCTGATTCTAGACGAGCCGACGAATCACTTGGATTTGCCAAGTATCGAAGAGCTGGAAACGGCGTTGGCCAAATATTCCGGCGCGATTCTTTACGTCAGCCACGATAATTATTTCCGCGAAAAACTTGGCGGAAAAGTTGTGCAAATTGGCGCAGAATAAAAATTTTCCGCCAGAATTTGACGGAAAATCTTGAATTGTTTTTAAGAAAATTAGTCGGCTAGTAAGCCGTTTTTTCGTAGCAAATCTTGTAGTTTCGGTCGATCAAAACCAAGCACTAATTCTCCGTTAATATCCGTTACGGGCACGCCTTGGAAATTGCCGCCATTTTTATTTAGCAATTCCTCTTTTGCGCCAGGATCGGCCTCGATATCTTTGGAAACAAAATCAATTCCCAGCTTCTTCAGCCATTCCATTTCCGTGTGGCAAAACGCACACCAGCTAGTGTTGTACACGACAACTTTTGTGTCTTGATGGTTGTTCGTTGTGTCTTCGCTCATATATTCCCCTATTTAATAACACTTCCAATTATAGCATAACGGTTACGTATATTTAGAATTCTTCGACGTCAAATGCCAATTTTTGCACCATTCGCAGTGATATATATCAATCGACAAATTCGGGTTTGCTAATTCTTGGATTTCTGCTGCTTGGCGGGCTTTTATCTCTGTTGAGAAGCGACGTTTTTTCTGGCAATTAGCCAACCCTGAAATTGACATCAATGATGTTTTTTGGGTTTTTTGACTATTTTTTGAATAATTTCGCCGCGGCATCTTGCAAAATAGTATAACAGATTGATATAGTGGAAAGTAATGGTAAAAGAAACTGACATTTCGGCTAATGATACAGGCGATTCTGGTGCGATGATGATTTTAGCAAGGACGATGATTGGTACAATGTGGCGAATGTTTTTGCCAACAATTGGTTTGACCTTGTTGGGATTGTGGCTGGATAATGTCAGCGGAATGAAGATGAGATGGTTACTTGCTGGAATTATTTCTGGCGCGATTATCTCAGTGATTCTCGTGGCTTTGCAAATTGCTAAAATTAAACAGCAGGAGTTGAAGAAATGATTGATTATATGGCAAGCGCTGGTCCGCATATTTCAGTAAAGGTTGACGAAGTTCTCAATATTGCTGGCGTATCTATTACGAATTCGCACCTGATGGGATTCTTGGGATTGATCGTATTGGTGTGGGCAATGTTCCGTACTCGTGCGGCGGTTTTAGGTAAAAAGAAACATAATTTTATCACAAGACTAATTCAGTGGACGTTCGACGGACTTTATAATACAGTTTGCCAAGTTATTCCAGATCAAAAATGGGCGCGTAAAGTTGCTCCGCTTTGTATTACGTTGTTTTTCTTTATCGTTGCGCAGTACTGGCTGGGGCTTTTGCCGATCGTTGGTCCAATTACAATTGGCGAGCATCACACTCCTCTATTCCGTGGTGGTGTGGCGGATCTTAATATGACATTCGGTTTGGCAATTGTAACGATTGTTGCGGCTCAGATTTACGCGTTTAAGTATTTGGGCTTTAAGGGCAATTTGGGGCGATATTTCGTTAACCCGCTACGTGATCCAATTATGTCATTTGTTGGCATTCTGGAATTGGTGGCTGAGTTTTCGCGAATGCTGGGGCTGAGTTTCCGTCTGTTTGGTAACGTTTTGGCTGGCGAAATTCTCTTGGCAATTATCGCTTACATGACGAAGTTTTTGTCACCTGTGGCTCTGCAGCCATTCTATTTCTTTGAGCTGTTTATTGGCGGTATTCAGGCGTATATTTTCTTTATGCTATCAACTGTGTTTATTTCCCTGGGGCTGGCTCACCATGATTCGCATGAGCCAATTGATGAAGTTCACTCCTCTGTTGAAACTAATAAATTAGCAATATCAGAGAGTGATTAAATTAGGTAATAATTAATTAAAAGGAGAATATTAACCATGGAAGCATTAGCATTCACACTTACCTACGCAATCCCAGCAGCATTTGCAGCAATTGGTGCCGCAATCGTTGGTGCAGCAGCTATGAACGCAGCTGGTCGTAACCCAGAAAAAATCAACGACCTACGCACAATGATGATCTTGGGTATTTCATTCATCGACGCTATTGCTATTATCGGTTTCGTCGCAGCAATCGTCGGCAAAGTTATGTAGTTTTCGGGAGTAAATTGTGGAGAAAATATTAACACAATTTGCCAATTCTGGCGCATCGGAAAAAGCTGGTTTGTTTGATTCGCTAGGTATTGATTGGGCGCTGTTGGCGTTTCAGACGGTAGCATTCTTAATCTTGCTATTTGTTCTTCGCAAGTTTGTTTATCCGCCAATGATGGAAATGCTCGTCAAGCGAGAAAAAGACCTGAAGGCGGCTGACGCGGCGGCAAAATCTGCCAAGGAAAATGCCGATCGAGCCGAAGAAATGACCGCCGAAATGATGCGAAAAGCACGAGCGCAAGCTAGCGACATCGTGGCGTCTGCTCGAGAAGAAGCGACCGAAGTTGTTGAAGAAGCGGCTAAAAAAGCGACTGCCAAATCTGAAGCTTTGATTAAAGAAGCGCATAATACGATTGCTCAAGAAATTGAAAACGCTAAGAAAGACCTGCACAATTCGACATTAGAGTTGGTGGCTGAAGCGACTGGCAAGGTTTTGGGCGAGAAAATTGATGCGAAGAAAGATACAAAGCTGATTTCGGAAGCGCTTGAGGAGGCTGAATAGATGAGATTAGTGTCCAGGAGAAAGTTGGCGAGATACGCAGCTGAACAAATTTTAGCTGGCAATGACGCGGTGTTGGAAGAAATTGCTGGTCTTTTGATTTACGAAAAGCACGAACGTGAAGTTGATTTGTTGGTGCGAGATATTGAGGCTGAATTGGCTGAGCGTGGTGAGATTGTGGCGTCGGTCGAGAGCGCGAGAGCGCTTGATGATAATACAAGGCGTAAAATAGAGCAATTTCTGGCGGCTGCGGCGAGCGATAAAAATAGCAAGCCAAAAGTGTCGCTAAGAGAATCAATTGACCCGACGTTGATTGGCGGATTTAAGCTACAAACGCCGACCGCAACACTGGACGCAACGGTTTCGAAGAAGTTAAACGACTTGCGGGCGAAGAAAATCTAGGAGGAAAAATGAGCAAGATTGATGTGACAGAATTAGCCAAAAGCCTGCGGGAAAAAATCGCGCAGCTGGAGGCGACAGAAGGTTTGGAAGATGCCGGCGTGGTTATTCGCGTCGGTGATGGTGTGGCTTGGGTGCACGGCTTAAGTAGCGCTGGCTATAGTGAAGTGCTGGAAATTGAAACTGACGGCGGAACGGTTGAAGCATTTGCTTTGAACTTGATGGAAGATGAAATTGGTGCGGTGATTCTTGGCGGCGAAGATAAGGTTAAGGCCGGTGCTAGCGTTCGCCGTAAAGGTTCGGTGCTAGACGTTCCTGTTGGCGAAGAACTATTGGGCCGAGTGGTTGACCCGCTAGGTCGACCTCTTGACGATGGTCCAGCGATTAAAACGAAGAAACGTGGTTTAATTGAGCGTCCTGCCATTGGCGTGATGGGTCGTAAGTCAGTTCACGAACCTCTGATGACTGGTATTATGTCGATTGACGCGATGTTCCCGATCGGTCGTGGTCAGCGTGAGCTTATCATTGGTGACCGCCAGACTGGTAAGACGGCAATTGCTATCGATACGATGATTAACCAGGCTCGTCAAAAAACTGGCGTGGTGAACGTTTATGTGGCTATTGGTCAGAAATTGTCGAAGATTGCCAGGTTGGTCGACCGATTGAAAGAAGAAGGCGTGATGGACCAGACGATTATCGTCGCAACCAGCCCGTCCGACGCGGCCTCCCTGCTTTATTTGGCACCTTACGCTGGTACAGCCATGGGAGAATACTTCCGAGACAACGGCGGTCACGCATTGATGATTTATGACGATTTGACCAAGCACGCGGTGGCTTATCGACAGATGTCGCTATTGTTGCGCCGTCCACCAGGACGCGAAGCCTACCCAGGTGACGTCTTCTATTTGCACTCACGATTATTGGAGCGATCGGCTAAATTGTCAGATAAACTTGGCGCGGGAAGCTTGACTGCTCTACCAATCATTGAAACGCAAGCTGGCGACATTTCCGCTTACATTCCGACCAACGTGATCTCTATTACCGACGGTCAGATTTTCCTGGAAACCGACTTGTTCTATCAAGGCATTCGCCCAGCCATCTCAGCCGGTCTATCAGTTTCTCGTGTTGGTGGCGCAGCTCAGACGAAAGCCGTTAAATCTGTCGGTGGAAACTTAAAGCTTGGTCTTTCTCAGTTCCGCGAATTGGCATCATTCGCTCAATTCGGCTCAGACCTTGACGATGCGACAAAGGCTCAAATTGACCGCGGTCAGCGACTCACTGAACTTCTGAAGCAGCCACAATATCAACCAATGAGCGTTTGGGAACAATTTGTCAGCATTCACGCGGTGACTGGCGGTATGTTTGACGATGTTCCAGTTTCTAAGATTAAAGACGCGCAGTCTGCCCTATTGACTTATCTCTGGAAAAATTCTAAAGATGCTATGCGTGAGTTAAACAAGGGCGACAAGCCTTCGGATGAGCAATTGAAATTGATTGACGAAGCTACAAAAGAAATAGCGAAAGGATTTGAGGAGTAATTCATGCCGAGCACTCGCGCGCTGAAAAATCGCATTCGTTCGGTGGACTCGACTAAGCAGATCACCAAGGCTATGCAATTGGTGGCGGCTAGTAAAATGCGTCGCGCTCAAGAGGCGGACAAAGCTTCTGCGCCGTACACAATGGCGGCGGAAGAACTACTGTCTTATTTAGCGAGCCAAGGCGCAACCGACAATCACCCGCTGTTCGTTAGGCGAAAGATAAATAAGCGATTGATTATCGTGGTGGCCAGCGACAAAGGTCTGGCTGGCGCATATAACACCAACGTTTTGAAGAAGTATTTGGAATTGTTAAAGCGTGATGACGAGCGCGGAATTGAGAACTTGACCTTAACTATCGGTCGCCGAGCATCGCAATTCGCAACGCGCCTTAAAGATACGAAAATCATCGGTACGTATGAAGATTTGCCAGATCAGCCGTCTGGATTGACGTTCCATACGATTTTGAATACGGCAGTAAATATGTTTGAAAATGGCGAAGTTGATGCAGTTACGCTTGTTTATACGCGTTTTGTCAATAGCATGGTTCAGACTGCAGAATTGGACAGATTATTGCCGGCAGGAACAAAAATCTTGGTTGATCCGAGTGAAGTTTCTAATACGATTTCTGACGCCAAGTACGAACCAAGTATTCCAGAAGTTTTGGACGCGGTGGCGTATCGTTTGGTTGGTGCGCGACTGTTGCAGGCGTTACTTGACGCTCGCACTAGTGAGCATTCTATGCGTATGATGGCGATGAAGAATGCTACAGACAATGCCAGTGATTTGGTTGACGATTTGACGCTAGCTATGAATAAGGCTCGTCAAGGAGCGATTACTCAGGAGCTTGCTGAAATTTCTGGTGGCGTGGAGGCGATGGAACAATGATAAAGGAGAAAAAGATGGCAAAAGATTTAGGTAAAATTATTCAGATTGTTGGCGTGGTCGTTGACGTGGAATTTCCGCGAGACGTTGAACTTCCAGCGATTTACGACGCGTTGCACGTTAAAAACGGCAATGAGAATTTGGTGCTGGAGGTTGCTCAGCACTTGGACGAGCACACTGTTCGAGCAATTGCCCTGTCTTCGACAGATGGTTTGAGTCGTGGTGCAGAAGTTGTTGCAACTGGTGCTCCAATTTCCGTTCCAGTCGGCGCGGAAACTCAAGGACGAATGTTTAATGTTGTTGGTGAAGCGATTGACGAAAAGCCGCAACCAAAGGGAAAAACTGCACCAATTCACCGCCCTGCTCCAGCGCTTTCTGAGCAGTCAAATAAGACTGAAATCTTGGAAACCGGTATTAAGGTCGTCGACTTGATTGCCCCGCTTGCTAAGGGCGGAAAGGCCGGCTTGTTTGCTGGTGCTGGTGTTGGTAAGACTGTTCTTATCACTGAGTTGATCAATAATATCGCTAAGTTCCACTCTGGAAACTCTGTTTTCGCTGGTGTTGGTGAGCGAACGCGTGAAGGTAACGACCTTTACTACGAAATGGAAGAAGCTGGCGTTTTGGATAAAACTTCGCTAGTCTTTGGGCAAATGAACGAGCCGCCTGGAGCACGTTTGCGCGTGGCATTGTCGGGTCTGGCGATGGCTGAAGCTTTCCGCGATGAAGGTAAAGATGTCTTGCTATTTATCGACAATATTTATCGTTATACTCAGGCTGGTGCTGAGGTGTCGGCATTGCTTGGTCGTCTGCCAAGTGCGGTTGGTTATCAGCCAAACCTTCAGCAAGAAATGGGCGCTTTACAAGAGCGAATTACTTCAACGAAGAAGGGTTCGATTACCTCTGTTCAGGCTGTCTATGTGCCAGCCGACGACTTAACCGACCCAGCTCCTGCGACGACCTTTGCTCACCTTGACGCTACAATTGTGATGAACCGTGCATTGACGGAAATCGGTATTTATCCAGCGGTTGACGTTTTGGATTCGAGCTCAAACTCGCTTGATCCGGAAATTGTCGGCGAAGAGCATTATCGCGTGGCGCGTGAGGTTCAGCGAATTTTGCAGCAATACAAAGAGCTTCAGGACATCATCGCTATTTTGGGCATGGAAGAATTGTCAGACGATCAGAAGCAGATTGTTGCTCGTGCTCGTCGTATTCAGCGATTCCTAGCACAGCCGTTCCACGTGGCTGAGAAGTTTACTGGAAACCCAGGTGTTTACGTTAAATTGGAAGACACCATTCGCGACGCTTCCGACATTTTGGCTGGTAAATACGATGATAAGCCAGAAAACTGGTTCTATATGGTTCAGGGTACGCTGGCTGATCAAGTCGCTCGCGACGCTGAGGCTGAATCTGTCGAGGCTAAAAAACATTCTGAAAAGAAAGCTAAATAGTCATGAAATTGTCATTAGTCACACTTGTCGGTACGAAGGTTGACGAAGAAGTTTATTCGGTGTCAATTCCGACTACTGACGGCGAAATTTCCGTTTTCCCAAGCCACGAGCCGCTAGTGACGATTGCACGGGACGGCGTGATTACCGTGCGTCGACATAAAGAAGATTCCGATAACCAGTTGGAATATTTTGCAATCTCTGGTGGCGTGGTAAAAATTGACTATTCGTCGGTGCAGATTCTGGTTGATGAAGCTGATCACGGCGATGACATCATCGAGGCGGAAACTCAGAAGGCTCTGGAACGTGCTATTAAGGCGCGTGATGAAGCTGGCGATCAAGTTGAGCGTGAGAAAGCCAAGCAGCTTATCGACCGTCATATGGTGCGATTGAAGGTTGCTGATCTTCATAGGCGTAAGCGACGACGCTAATTATATATCGGCAATACTACGAAGGAGCCTGATTATTAGGCTCCTCGTGCTATGTCTTGCTTGAGGCCTTCGATTGACGCTTGCACGATATCGACAGTGCCATAAGAATATAGATCAGGGATACTCTCTTCGTATGGATTAATAAAGTACTTGATAATAAGTTCTGGATCTAGCATCCGCTGACCGTCGTAATTGTATTGACCGCTCATTGAATAGGCGCAACTCCCAACGTCTCGCACGAACCTAGAGATTTTTGCCGAGTCTTTGTTGGTCTGCTGAAATGTTTCGGTATCAATGCACCACGGTTCAGTGTTGATGGTAAATGCAAAGTTTTTTATTTGCGCGTCATTCATTGTATACGGTTTTTCTAGGCTGTGAAAATAGTGCATAGTAGCGAATGCAGTACGGGCGATAAGCCGTGCTTTTTCTTCAGGTAGCATAGTTTCGCGGTATTCGTCGACTAGGCTGTCGCAGCTCCGCACGCCTTGTATAAAATCGGTAATCACTGCCACTTCTCTATTCTCGAGGCGGATAACGCCTTTCGGTTCGAAGGTACGAATTGCTTGAGGATGTTCTAGACTATTGATGTGTCGCATAGTATCAATATCTTTCAATGCTGCGCGCGGTGTAAGATATGGCTTGATTGCCCAAGGTTGGGTTGCGAGAGGTATGCCCGAGCAGTACGATGTCGCATCATAAAACCCAACTTCATTGATGCTATTGCGGCGACCTTCTGAGTAGTCGTCGCGAGGATTTAATCCTATATAAAGATAATCTAACGGCACGCCTAACCGGTCAGTGCCAAATAATGCAATATCTCCTGGAAACAGTTGATCTACTTGTTCCCGTAAATCGCTCGTATCATCAATAGCGATTGGTGTTATAGATGAATATCTTTCGAGCTGACGCATAAACTATTTTATATCATAAATCATGTATATTTGCAATAGCTAGGCGGACTTCGTCTGTCGTCGTGGTGTGCATCAATTTCTCCCGAAGCTCCTTTGCGCCGTCAAAATCGCGAATATAAATCTTGAAAAAACGTTTTAGGGTTTCAAAAGGTCGCCCTAAAATCGGCTGATAAGAATCAAACAAATCCAAGTGATAATTAAGAAGTGTCAACAGTTCTTCTTTATGATTATCTATGTTGACCTTCGACTCGCGGAAGCAAAACGGATCACTGAAAACGCCTCGCCCAATCATAATTCCATTCACGCCGGGATGTTTTCTGGCAATTTCCAGCCCATGCTCTCGGTCGCGAATGTCGCCGTTGATAGTCAGGAGCGTTTGTGGGGCAATTTCATCGCGCAGCTTAATAATCTCGTCAATCAATTCGTAATGCGCCGCAACTTTACTCATCTCTTTTTTGGTGCGCAGATGAATCGTCAAATTCACGATGTCTTGTTTGAGAATTGTCGTCAGCCACTCTCGCCATTCATCGACATAAGTATAGCCCAGCCGAGTTTTTACACTAACTGGCAATCCAGATTTTTTGGCGGCTTCAATTGCAGCTATCGCTATGTCAGGTCGACGAATCAGAGCTGCGCCACCGCTTTTAATGGCAGATTTGGCGGGACATCCCATATTGATATCAATTCCGTTAAAGCCAAGTTCCGCGCAGTGCTTAGCGAAAGCTTCCATATCCCCTGGCTCGCCACCCCAGATTTGCGCAATAAGCGGCTGCTCATCGTCGGTTTTAATTAGTCGCCCAGCTATAGCTTTGTCGCCAGCGTGAACCCAGCCGGTGGCATTTGCGAACTCGGTGAAAAATATATCTGGCGCGCCAGCCTGTTTCACGACATGACGAAACACGACGTCGGTGACGGCTTCCATTGGTGCCAATATAAAAAATGGCTGTGGTAAATCATTCCAAAACGATGTCATTTCTGTTATTTTATCACAAAAAGGAGAAAACCCTATCTCATCATCGAGATAGGGTGTGGGCGGGCTCAAGCGGTTCTGTTCGGAGTTTCTAATCTCATCTTTGAGAGAAGAATCTGCGACGAACGAATCTCGCGAGCCCAAGAATGGGAGGGAAGCAAAACACCGTTGTCTTGCTTCCCGGCGGACATGGAGGGAGTCGAACCCACTTATCAACCGCTACTCCATTTTCACAACAAAGCGGCGGGATTTTTCCAGAATCATGTCCTTTGATTCTTTTCCGGATTACCGGTCGGCGAATCAAGCCGAGGGCGGACAGACGCCCTCTGCTGACGCGGAGTCAGCGGTTTCGGGGTCGCACAAGCCCCGACTGCCAAAGAAAAAGACTACCAGTGGAGCTTCCTGGGACGGTCGCTCTGACCGGTGGCTGCGTTTTCCGCGGCCTGCTTGTCCAGAACCGTCGCGTACAGACGGTCCAGAGTGGACTTTTCGGCGCCGTTTCTGACAGCGGACTCGTAGTCCTGCTGCGCGCGGCGGCGTGCGTCAGTTTGGTTTCCAGCCAAGGGTTTTCACCCCCTCCCCGCCGAAGTATCGGCTATAGGCAAGTGCTCTAACCATCTTTCAGACCATGCTTTTGTGCGAAGCATGGTCAGGACTTGACACTATTTATGGTGTCAAGTCGAGAGCTGCTTTATCAATAAAGCGTTTATTATAATAACACTAATTATAAAAAAATGCAACAATATACCAGAATATTTTTATATTTCGCCCGCCAGCAGGTCTTTTTCGAATTGCAACATTCCCTTATAATCCGCCGAATAGTCAGAAATATACGGCAGGTCTAATGTGGTTATTTTTCGCCAAATGATGTTTACGAGTTTCGCGAATTCGGACAATTCTTCTCTGGAGAACGTGTCTTCCAAGCTAAGAATATCGCCGGTTTTCATGTCTGGTTCGACAAATTGTAATCGCCCGCCAGTAAACGTGAAATTGCCATAATCGCGCGAATACTCGACCAGCAGCTGATAGAACATCAATTGCTGACGATATTTATGAAGTTTGATTTTCTCGTAATCGGCCGAACCTTTCCAAGAATGCGACGGCTTGCCAGTTTTATAATCTGTTACGAAGATGGTTTTATTCTGTTTATCAATATCAACGACGTCAAGTTTACCAGTCAATCTGGCGCTATCTATAATTACGCCTTGATTTGAAAAGTCTAATTCCGCCAAGTCCGTGTCGTGAAAATCTGAAGATTTGGCGTTTAAGAACGCAGTCAAAGCCGACTTCCCTTTATCCAAGTACAATTGAAAATCGTCCGCTGGCAAATGCTGACTCTCGAGGGATTTTTGGAAGAATTGGAGGATTTGTTCGGTGCTTGGCAATTGATGATCGGCGCTGAATGAGCAATGTGCTTGCTGAAGGCTGCTGTGAATCGCGGTTCCGTAAGCTGCGGCGGAATTTTTGGCGGATGGAAAATGCAGCAAATTGTTCAATAAGAAATTCTGCGGCCCGCCACGTGAAACGTCGAGGAAGTTGTTCAAATGCGTTGCGGAAAGCTTGTATGTTTCGAGCGCTGGCGCCAATAAATCCTTTAATTCTGGAATAATCGGCGAAGTTAGCCGCGTCGTCCAGTCGGTTTCAGCGAGTTCAATTTGTTCAGCTGGATTATCGCTGGTCGGAATGGTGGTTGGCGTGCAATTCGTCAAGAAACTGGCGATTATCGTGTCGCTGCCAGAATCGTTGGTTTGAGAATAAGTCATGGTCAATGTGGTTTTGGCGCGAGTCATCGCTACGAAAAACAGCCGAAGTCGTTCGTCGTAAGTGGCGCCCGCTGGCTGAAGTTGGAGGTTTGCGGGATATCGGATAGCTCGGCTACGTGAACGAACTTTTTCGCCCCAAGCGCTGTCAATTGCCCCAATCACGAAAACGTGCGGGAATTCCAAACCTTTGGATTTATGAGCGGTCATCAAATTTATGGCGCCGCTGAGTGAGCTTGCTTGTGTACGGATTTGTGTCAAGCGAGTTTTTGTTGAAATATGTAGGTCAATAAATTCCAAAAAATCTTCCAGAGTTGGGTTTTTATCGGTGATTCGATCGCGAAGTTTTTGGCGCAAAGTGCGCAAACTTTCCAGAATTGTCAGATATGCTTCTGGGTTTTTATCTAGCTTTTCTGGCGAGAAATAGAAATTGGCGAGAGAATTGACCGGAAGATCGCCGCTTTCATCGTTAGTTAAGCCTAATAAATTGTCCAATTGCTCTTCCAATGGCAGATTCGGTACGTCTTTAGCGCGTTCCAAAAGCCACTCCGCAAATTCCTTAAATACGCTATTCGCCAACATACTTTCCAGCCGCAATTGCCGATTTTTGTAAGCTTGAAGGCTCAATTTCCAGATGTCCAGTGCAGAAAATCCAAATGCTGGATGAGCCGTAATTTCCGGCAATAAACTATTAGCGACGTCCAAATTATTCTGGCTAATCGCCACGACAGTTCGCGCTAATTTGTCCAGAATCTGAATTATATCTTGCTCCAAAATATCGTCGTGACGCTCGTAATTGACAAAAAGATTTTCTTTATAAAGATGCGGAAGAATTTCAATGAGTTCTTTATGGTGGCGCGCAATAATCGTGATGTTTTCTGGTTTCTCGCCGTTTTTTATCAGCTCGGCAATTTGTTTGGCAATTCCCGCTCGCTCTTCGCTAACAGATGAGAATTCTTGGATTTCGACTTTTGAGCCTTCGCTATTTGCATGTGCGGTCAATTGTTTTGATAGCCCATCAATTGTGTTTTCCAATCGATCCGCGCCTTGAGTGATGACGTTCCGTGCTGACGATAAAATGTTTTCGGCGGAACGATAATTGTCGGTCAAAACGATGATTTTTGGATCGTTATAATGTTGGCGGAAACGCTGGATGTTGCCCACGTCTGCGCCCTGGAAGCTGAAGATTGCTTGGTCGTCATCGCCGACCGCCATGATGTTTGGATTGTCGTCGTTCTCGCTGGTCAAATTGAACAATAATCGTAATTGCGCCAAGTTCGTGTCCTGGAACTCGTCGACCATGATGAATTGGAATTGCTCTTGGAGATTTGCGCGCAGTTCTGGATGGGATTCGCAGGCTTGAATAACGGATAAAATCATATCGTCATAATCAAATAACGAGCGCTCGGATAAAATATTTACGTATTTTTCGTAAACGTCAATTGCGGCGAATAATTTTTCTGCGGCGGTAAAATCTTTCAGGACAAATTCGCCATTGGCATTTTTTTCGCACCATTTATTTTTCCAAGCAGTCAGTGGCTTGGTTGAGTTTTCGTCAATTGCTTCCTGGGTGGCGTGCACGATGCTCAGCGCTAAAACGTTGGCGTATGGCGTGATTGAGGCTGGCAATTTTGAGTTTTTCTCGTCAGGATTTTTGGCGGCTAAATTGGCAATTTTCTCAGCTATCGGCGCGAACAACTCGATTGTCTTTTTCGATATTTTGGCGGAAAATACTTGCTGAATATCTGGCGCGATTTCGGCGATTGTGCTTTGATTGTCCTCAATAATTGCCCGTAATTCTGACGGCGTTAAGCCGCTTTGCTTGAACTCGGAAATAATGCGGATGAGGTCTTTAATATAAACAAATTCCCCGTTGTTTTTCGCGCTTAACGGATTTCGCCAATCAAGTCCTTCAAGTATTCCAGAGATAATTTGATATTGCGTCAATTCGTCAACTGGCTGAGCGTCGGCGCCACGGAAAAAATACTCGCGGTGCTGATTGATGATTTCTGTGCCGAAGCTGTGGAATGTATGAATCGCAATTTTATACGCATCTTCACCAATAATCTGGCGGAGTCGTTGGCGCATATTTGTGGCGCCGCTTTCAGTAAACGTTAGACACAAAATACTGTTCGGTAAAGTGTCGGTCTGTTTCAGGATTTGGGCGGTGCGCATACTTAGAAGCTCGGTTTTCCCCGTTCCTGGCCCAGCAATTACCAAAAGTGATCCGTGAATGTAGTCGACTGCTTGTCGTTGATTATCGTTTAATTTAGCGTAACGAGCATTGAAATCCATAGTTTTATTTTACCATGTTGGCAGTCTTCAGAACGCAATATCAAAATTGCTATTTACAAAATTCGTCCAAGGCTGTAAATTTAGCATAAGGAGGATTAAATGAAGAACTTAAAGAAGATAAAATCTAGTCATATATATATGTTTGTACTGACGATTGCGTTGATCTTTCTGAGTTATCAAGTCTACTGGCTGAATGAAAAAGAATATCGAATATCAGTCCAGTCCTCTATTGATTATCTTGAAAACGCCCAAAGTATTAAGCGACTTGAGTTTTGTGTTAATCACGCCATTAAAGATTGTACTGAAGAAAATGTCGACGCTTGGAATGAAAAACATCCAGAAGACGCGTTTAAGGGTAAAAGCCACTTGGATATTTCCCGTCAAGCAGTCAAATCGACCATACAGGCTGGCTATTAGATTTCACATCTTTGCCATCTCGCGCACCTCATAAAAAAATGGTAAAATATTATCTATGAATAAGGCGACGTACGACGAGCTGGCGCTGGAGCGAATTGCTAAGGAAAAATTTGGTTTTCCAATTGATGTTCAATCGATAATTTTGTGGCACGCCGATGTTAGTCGCACTGCTAAGGCGTCGGTGTTTTTGACGAATAAAAAGCAGTTGATGATGTATTTGGAGGCGACTTCGCCGTTGATTTTATCTGACGTTAAAAAGATAATTTCGCGAATGGGTATGCGTGCGGAATTATTTCTTCCGCCAAAAGGTCAGCCGCGATATTTTGAAGACATTGGCAAGCGCAAATTCCGCGAAGTTTTTCCTGGAAGAAAGCACGTTACGGATGAAGATTTGCATTTTTATAAAACTTTGGCACCGTATAATCCTGCCTTGGTTTTGATTTCTGAAGTGAAAAATGGCGAGATATATCAATTCGATTCTGATGCGTACGGAAATTGGCGAGTCGGCGCAAGGTTCAGTTACAGAAGGATTCGGGCAATTTAATGCGCGACTACCTGGATATTATTAAGCGGAATCTGCTCTCACCTATTGTCGTGGTGATTTTTCTGCTGGCTGGCGCGCTGGTTTATGTTCGCGAATATCGTGATGCGTGGTTCATCTCAGTGGTGATTGTCGTGAACTCGACGATTGGCATTATTCAGGAGCTAAGGGCTAAGCGAGTTTTGCGGCAATTGGAGCTGATGAGCGCGCCGAAAGCTCGATTGTTAAAAGATGGAAATGTTGTCGAGGTCGGTTATGATGAGCTTAAAATTGGCGATGAAATTATTATTCAGGCTGGCGATGAACTACCGGCGGACGCGAAAGTTATTGAGTCAAAAGGCTTGGAGCTGAACGAAAGTATGTTGACCGGCGAGTCTGCGTCGATTGAGAAAAAGGACGGCGATGTCGTGTTGGCGGCGACGACGGTTTTGGCTGGTGAAGGTGCGGCGCGAGTAATTGCGATTGGCGACGACACGAAAGCTGGCGCGATTAGCCAAGTTCTGAAGCGTTACAAACCAGAGCTCACGCCTTTGCAATTGGCGATTTGGCGCGCAATTTACTTCTTGACTTATGGCGCAATTGTCCTGTCGCTACTTATCGCTATTGTCTATTATTTCTCTGGCGATAATGTCGTCGTCATCTTAAAAACCATCACTTCGGCAGCGGTTACAGTTGTGCCGGAAGGTTTATTGTTGGCGAGTTCGCTGCTTTTGGCGTTCGGCTCACTGCGATTAGCTCAGGCGAAAGTCTTGCCGCAAAAATTGTCAGCGATTGAAGCGATGGCGCTTTTGAATCTGCTGGCTGTAGATAAAACAGGCACTTTGACCAGCGATGAAGTTACGCTTGAAAAAGTCGCGGCTTTCGGTGATGAAAATGACTATTCAGACTCTGACGTTGCCAGTTTTGCGGCGTTAATTGCTCATGAAACCAGCGGCGGAAATATCACTGGTCGTGCAATTTTGGCGGAAGCTACGTCGCCAAAAAATACGAAAGTTTTGGAAGTGATGGCGTTTTCGTCGGCGCGTAAAATGGCTGGCGTGAGGGCGAATATTGACGGCGAAATTCGGACTTTGATGATGGGCGCGCCAGAGTTTGTGTCGAAGTTGGCGCCAGTAGATAAGGAGACTCAGAAGAAGCTGAATGATTGGGCTGACAATGGCTTGCGCGTTCTGATGTTGGCTGAATTTTCAGACGATAAAACCAAATTGAAAGACTTGAAAAACGGCTCTGGAACGGCAATTGGCGCGGTTGTTCTGCGCAATTCCCTGCGTCATGGCGTTGTTGAAACGGTGGATTTTTTGCAGAGCCAAGGCGTAACTATTCGCGTAATCTCTGGTGATAATCCGCGCACAGTTCAATATATCGCCAAAGAAGCTGGAATTAAACATCCAGAAAAGGCGATTTTAGGCGAAGATTTGGCGGCGCTTAGCGAAGATGAATTTAATAAGGCTGCCGATACTTACACAATTTTTGCCAGAGTTTTGCCAGACCAAAAAGAGCGTTTAATAAACAGATTCCAGCAATCGGGCAAGTTCACCGGCATGGTTGGTGATGGTGTGAATGACGCTCTGGCTCTGAAAAAGGCAGACCTCGGTGTGGCGATGTACGCTGGTGCGCCGGCTTCTCGTCGAGTTTCTGACATTATATTGCTCAACAATTCGTTCACTTCCCTTCCGATGGGAATGAAATTGGGCAATCAAATAATGCAAGCAATCGAAGTCATCGCTGTCCTGTTTTTTCATAAAATTATTTACGGCGTGACACTTCTTCTTGCGACGATTCTTATCGATATGAATTATCCGTATTCGCCGCGCCACATTACGTTTATGAATATTTTTCTGGTGACGATGCCAACTCTTATGTGGACGCTGTTTCCGCCCGTTCCGAAGCATCGAATAAATCCGAAGAGATTCTGGCACGATACTTTGCTGGCTGTTACGCCGATTGCCTTGATTACTGGCGTGGCTGTCGCGTTCACCTATTGGATTACCTCTGTTATGTTCCCTGGTCATGCTGCAGAAGTCGCAACGATGACCGTACTTACCGCGACTTTGTTTGGCGTATATTTGGTGTTCTTGGTGGGAATTATGCTGGACGTAACCATCGATAAATCTGCCAAGCGCGCTCGTCTGCTTTATCTTCTGTCGGTGATTATTGTGGCGGCCGGAAGCTTTAGCTTTGGGTTCCTGCGCGACTTCTTCGACTTTACCGTGCCAAACTTGTTCATAATGTGGCCAGCAACTGGCGCAATTGTCGTAGCGATGTTAGTCCAACTATTCATTGCTCGCTGGGCTGGTCGGCGAATTGTTCGATAAATGTAAATACTAGAGGGTGCACCTATCTGTACCGTAGAGGAGATAGCGAATATTTTAATTTGGGTATTTTCTAGATGCTATTGATTCTACTAATACATTTTTATTCGATTACCAGTATTTGAATCGGTAAAATACCTTCCGCTTTCATCAAAATGGAACGTTAGGTCTGTACCTATGGGCATGTCGTATACTGCTAAAACCGCAGGTTCAATATTTGCAAGGGTATTGAAATCTACAATGACGAGATTCTTTGGGTTATCTATATATTCTTGAGTATCAGTGTCTCCTATTGCTCGCCATCCACAATCGGCTGGATTGGCTCCTTCCTCTCTAAAAAGCCATTTCAGCTTAGATTTTCCTTCATAAATCGACTTAGTTATAATAGCACCTCCAGCGTTTTGTATAAGAGGAGCTTCTTTTTTATTAAATAATTTCATAAAACCTCCGTGACTCTATGTTTATATATTTCTATCCAAAACTACAAGGTGCTCAATATGCGGCGTCCTCGGGAAGAAATTGTAGCCTTGATGATGCACGATTTTGTATTTTTCCTGAAGCAGGCTGACGTCTCGCGCTTGCGTGACAGGATTGCAGCTCAGATAGATAATCCGAGGTGGCGCTGTTTCCAGTAGTCTATTAGTAACATCCGCGTGAAGCCCAGCGCGCGGCGGATCAACGATGACAATTTGCTCGCCCGTTATATATTCCAGGGATTTTTCGCTCGGTGCCAAAATCGCCTTGGCATTCGGTCGATTCAACTTGGCAATATTCCTCTGCATTTCCGCGACGGCATGTTCGTTAATTTCCACGAGCGTCACGTCATCACCTCCAATTGTCAAACCGATTGTCCCAACGCCAGAATAAAGGTCGAGCGTTGGCAATTTTTCATTGCAATTAATCCACGCTTTCATGTCGCTTAAGGCTTTTTCGTAAACGGGAATGTTGACTTGGAAAAATCCTTCGCAGGCGTAGTTGAAGACAACGCCTAAAATCGTGTCGCTCAGTGTCGTGTCGCCGAATTTGTTCAAGCGTTCGGTGATTCGGCTGGCTGGGCTTTTGGGGTCGGAATAAATTATTTCGCCACCTTTGGCTGATAGCAATTTGGCTTCATCGTCGGAAATTAGGTTTTCTATCTTATCTTTTACGTATAATTGCCAGACGGCGTTTCCTTGTTGATCTGAGCGAATCAGGAGCGTTTTTAATTGGCGTGCGACGATTGGCTTTTCTCGTAAAAGGTCGCGGATTTCAATTGCCAATTTATTTATGCTCGGGTGTGCCAAGCTGGTTCCGTTGACGATGACTTTCCCCTTGCCGCCGCGTTTGAAGAATGCCAAGTCTAAAGTTTCTTTTTCGTCGTCGTCCGTTTTGTCGCCGAACCAACTGAACTCGACTTTATTGCGATAATTAAATTCTACGCCGTCAGAAAATACCTCGATTTTTTCAGGCAATGTGATGTTGTGAAGTAAAAAAGCTTCTTCGATTAGCGACGCTTTGTACGATTGCTCGCTGGACATCGGCATTATTTGCCAAGGGCTGGTGCTTAAATAGATATTTTCATCCTTCGGCGTAATTCGCTCTGGACTTTTCTCGATAATTTCCGTCACTATTCCCTCGATGAAGTGCGATTTTTTCTTTGTCACGCGAATCGTTACAAGTTCTTTCGGCAGTCCTCCCCAGACGAACGCTTTGCGGCCGTCGTCAAGCGTCCCGATGGCTTGTCCGCCGCCAACGATTTTTTCCAATCTTAAAGTCTCAAAAATTTGTTTTCTCATTAGGTTATATTATATCAGGATGTGTGGATTTTTTCTGTCTGGCGTGCTATAATCGTCATTGTCCTGGCAATAGTGGGACGTCGCCAAGTGGTAAGGCACTGGGTTTTGGTCCCAGCATTCGCAGGTTCGAATCCTGCCGTCCCAGCCAAGCTGTATAACAGAGTGAGTGACAAGGTTCCGTGACCTTTAGCTACCATGAATAACTACCTCTGTTGTAAAGCTTGGTTAAATAGGAATTATTGTCCAGTCCGGAATGGTTGGACGGCTTGTAAGGTAATTGCTGCGCTTGATGAATTTATCGAAAGAAAGGAAAAAGATGAGAATCAATAAACTTGCTTTACAGGCATTTTATGAATCACACAGAGACGAGTACTTGCGGCGACGATTTTCTGGTGACAAAGCCTTATGGGATGAATCATACAAATGGGATATATTGCCGCGCCTTAATAAAGAACTGGCGGCGTACGACTCGGTTAATGGCGACTCGATTGCAGATATCGCGCATATTGTAACGCACCATACAAATACTAGCAATTTTCCTAACTGGCGTGATATTGATGACCTAAAGGACCTCTTATCGCGAAGAAATGCGCATTCGGTTCTGAGTGAATTATGGATTGCAAAACCTGAAACGGCTGCGGAATGCATTCAGACGGCTAGTCGACTTGCACAATTGTTTATGTCAGACAAAAGCTTTGCTCCGTCTACCTGGGCATACATGCTGGCAGCACTCGATTGTAATTCGTTTGCACTGTATCGTGAAGCGATTATGAAACAAGTTGCTGAGATATGTGGTGTTGATAGCCCTACTGCTGCATCTCAGGGAGAAAAATATACATTACTCAACGATGCCGCATTGTATCTGGGTGAGCTAATGCGGGATGATATCAACGACGTGCCGTATATGCAGGCGCTGAATGGGCAGGATTTTTTGTGGGTTACGCTAGAATATTCTGATTCTTAAAAGGCTGTTCCTTCATTTTCTGGAATGCCGCGCGCAATGTTGTACTCTCTAATTTCTTGGCGGCGCTTCTCCTTATACTCCTCAAAAGAATACCTCTCTTAATGACTGAGCCCGAATCGTCATATTCGACGTATTTAATGAGCGATCACAAAAATCGTAGTTTAAAACTACGTCTCCTCCCCGTTGTTACACATATCGCGACGGGGACTCTTCAATTTATAGGATAAAATCCTTGTAACTTGCCAAAGTCGCCTGTGCAATAGTCTGACTAGTTTGATGTAGGTGTTGCTTCACAAAGTAATACCCAAGTTTATACCCCGCCCAGCGCGGTAAAACATCATCGCCGGTGAAAAATATTTTGGTATAATCGTAAACCTTGTCTTCAAAATTGCCTTGTAATGCGGCAATTATCTTGTCAATTTCAGCTTGAGAAGTTTTCTGCATTTCTCTCAAGAAAAATTGTTGATTTCGCCGTCCGAGTTTAATCATCGCTTCCTCTTCTAGCGCGACCGCCAAGCCCTCCAAAATCATCCCATCAAACATAGTTTCGGCATATTCAGGCAGTTTTTCCCAACGCAGCGAATGTGACATTTCGTGGCAAATCGTTTCGAAAATAAAATCCTCGCTAACCCCGTGCTGGCTTTTATCAACAGAAATCATAATCAAGTGCGAATGAAGCGTTTTGCCAGCGATTCCGTCCTCGGCGATAGTTGGTAGCATAAACGAAGGCGTAGTGATAATTACATCAACTTCGTAATCAAACTGTGCGAACTCGCTCGAAATAAAAGTCTCGGCTTGTTGCGCTGTATTTTTGAATATGGCAATTTCGGCATCGGTGAAAATTTGGTTGGCGTTAGCGATGTGTAGGTGAAGTTTGCTCATGGTTTTACTATACTGCAATAATATAAGTATTACTATAAGGGCAACGCTATTTATTAAGTGTAATATTTAAATGGAAATCACTAAAATCTTAGTAGCGACCTTCCGCTCTTTTGGGTGATTTTTTGTTTTTAAGCAATCAAGCCATTTTTATCTAGTAAATTCATAAAATCGTCAATAAACAAATCAGTCCTCTCGACAATTTCTTTTTCTCCGAATTTTTTATAAACATTGCTTATATTCTTGAGCTCAAGATTTTCTGTTCCGCCTATGCGCTGTCCTCTACTGTTGTCAAAACCCTGGTAATATTTAATTTTATCTTCAAATCTATAGTCGGATGCGCGAATATTGATCCGTTTTTCTAAAAGAGATTTATTGCCAAGAAGGTCGATTTGTCGATTGTTAGATAACCCTTTCTCATTTTCCTGTCGCTTTCTGGGATAAATATGTTCAATATCAAACTGCTGAGAGAGTTTTGGATATGATTGCTCTTTATTGAGCATCATACGAAGCGCCAGCATGGATTTAGTGATTGGTCTGCCGTTTTTGAAATCATAAATAAGGATTGCACTGCGTGTTTGCTCCTTATCAAATTTGAAGTCTGAGAATGTAACTTCATTTAGATTAACTATATTTAGCATCTCGGCAAAAATAGGCGTTCTTAATGCGTTCACGCCTGGATGCATTATTGCGTATCCCCATATGAATGCAATTGTACGATCGAGAAACATCTTAAAATCTTCATCATCCAATTTTCCGTCTTCGGTGCGATTTGCTAAATAGTAAACAGATATGAAATAATTCCACATGCTATTTGGCGCATAGTTTAATATGAATAATTTCTTTAAAACCTCTTCACTGAAACGTTCACGATTTTGATCGGTAATGTCTTCCCAGAATTGAGCAAGATCTTTAAGATTTTCAAAAGTGTCATCTTGTTTAAGTACGGAATATTTATCACGCTCATAGAATCTTCTAAGTGACTCGGTCGTGGAAGACTTGTTATTGTCTCGCTTGGCGCGAATGAAATACATGTATCTCGTAAACAAATCGTCCATTGGTGTGCCGGTGATTGGGTGAAAGATTTTTTCACATGTCTCCTCGAGTTTTTTCCAATCTTTAATAAACTCATCCCTGTCGTCTTCACTTTTCTGTTTGTAATATTGATAGAATTGAGCCTTAAAAATATCGGAGTCCGAAAGCGGAAGACCCCTATCGTTTAATGTTGAGAATATGCGAAGAGCGGTATCTTGGGACTCGGCTTCGATTGGCATAAGAATGCAGTTGTTTAAGATGCGAGCAGGAAGTTTTTCGGCAAATTTCGGAAAATCATTGATGAAATCGTCAACTTTTTTAAGGAAGAACCGGAAGTTGTTCGCGTAACGACTAGTCTGGCTGCTGTTTACATTGCCAGTTTTTAGAATTGATAAGAATTCGTCTTTATCTTTGTCTGTGGCGACAACAGAGTCTATTTTTAGGTGCTCCTTATCTGGCTTGCCCATTTCGTTTGTTTTCCATATACAGCTGGCAATGCGTTCGGAAAAGTCTTTTGAATCTTGATCTTGCATTTTCGTGAAGCGGTCATAGAAAGCTCGGAGAAGAAGCATGAATGTTGTCAGACGTTGTTGACCATCAATTACTTCTTGCTGTTTCTTGTCGTTTTCAAAAGTCACAATTGAGCCAAGAAAATATTCATCGCTTGTGTCGAATTTTGTAGCATCATTATCTGGTATCGCGAAAGAAAATATATCATCCCAGAGAGTTTGGCAGCTATCCTCATCCCATGCATATGGACGCTGGTAATCTGGTATGATGTAGTCCGCTTTTCTATCCGATAAAAGCTCATAGATACTTTTCTGGTCTACGTTTAGCTTTGACATAATATCCTCCGTTTATTTTTTGTCGCTAAATTTGTGAATATTCTTAGTGTAATTATAGCATGTCGCAGCATCGGCTTATTGCTTTATATAAAAAAGCTCCCACTTGCCAGTGAGAGCTAAACTGTCGTGGTGGACAATTGAGATTAGCTAATTTTGACGACTTGTAGTTGTCTGGTCATCACGCCATTTTTCCAAGAGACAGTTTCGGATTTTTTGTGATTTAGCAGACTTTTTCCCAGCGGACTATCCACGGAAATTCGCCCGTCCAGAGGGTTTGCTTCCAGGCTATGAACCAGCGTATAGCGGAAAATTTTTCCTTGCTGATCCACCAAATCCACGACTGAGCCAATAGCAATTTTCAATCGATCGCGCTTCCTTGGTAGTGGCTTAGCGTGACGCAAAATGTCCTTCTTCATAAAGATTTTTGATTGAATATTTTCCAATTGCGTAATTACGTCGCTTCGGCGCAATTTGTCATCACGCGATTTGGCGCGCCCAATTTCCTTCAATTCCAACGTGAGCGCTTTCTCTGAAATCTCTAGTCCGGAAATTTCCTTTTGCAGTTCCTTAAATCCTTTTTTACTTAAAAATGTTGTACTCATACTTCCCCTTTCGGATCGGCAACTCTGCCAATCAACAATCCTATTACAACATCTAATTCTGAAAAATAGCTGAAAATTTACAGAATCGGCAAGGAAATTGTGAAAATGGTTGAGTTTTTCGAGGTGTTAACAGAGATTTGTCCGCCTAGCGCTCTTGTCAATTGTTCCGCTAACGGCAATCCTAATCCGTAGCCTTTTGTGCTTTGGCTGCCGCGGAAAAATCGCTCAAAAACGTGTGGCAAAGTTTGTTGTGAAATCGTGCCGTCGTTGATGAAGTTGACGGTGATGTTTTGTTTTGATGGGATAATGCGAATTTTTACCACAGAATTTTTCGGGCTATGTTTCAATGAATTGTCGAGCAAAATCGCGCACAATTCTCGCGTCGCAGTGTGATGAAGCGGAATATTTATGTGTTCTGGGCAATTCATTTTAACTCGCGCTTCGGCTTTTCGTTCGCGAACGAGTTCGGATATCAATTCCGTCAAATTGAAACTTTTATCTTCCAGCGCCAACTTATTTTCCGTCCGTGATAACTCCAGAAGCATTGCTGTAAGTTCGGTCAATTTATTTATTTCCTCCAAATTGCTTTCCAGAGTTTCTGTAAGTTCCGCTTTATTCGCCTTCCGATTTTTTAGCGCAAATTCAGTTTCTGCTTTCATAATTGCCAAAGGTGTTCGGAGCTGATGGCTGGCATTGGCAACAAATCGCGATTGAGCTTTGTGGGCGGTTTCTATCGGCCGCAAAGTGATTTTTGCCAATAAATATGAACACCAACCGCCAGCGAGCAGAACGATAAGATTTATATAGCCCAGACTAATCAAAAGATTTCGAGTTGAATTATCTATTCTTTCCGACAAATTGATTGCAGGAAAATCGCCCTTCCTTTGAACGATAATTTTATGAATTTGCGCATCAACTTCCGAGCGCGCCACCTGAAAAATAATGCTACTAAACAGTAGACTGACAATCATCAAAATCATCAAATACCAGCCCGCCAACTTAATTGTTGCTGAAGTAAAAATTTTCATGATTCAATCCTATAACCGAAACCGCGCACGGTTTTTATCAATTGTTTTTTGAACGGTTTGTCGATTTTTTGGCGCAGATTTTTTATGTACGCCTCGACGTTATTCGGCAAAATATCAGCGTCAAAATCCCAAACGTGATCAATCAGCGTTTCTTTACTGAGAATCTGATTCGGATGCTGCATCAAATATTCCAGCAGCGCATATTCTTTGTTCGTGAGGTCGATATTCTTTCCAGCTCGCGTTACGGTTTGCTGCTGCTTGTCAATTTTCAAATCGTCAATTTTCAAGATGTCTGGTTGCTGAATTGGTGGACGACGAAGCAAAGCTCGCACGCGCGCCAACAATTCATCAATTGCAAAAGGCTTAGTCAAATAATCATCAGCACCCACGTCCAGCCCGAGAGTTTTATCTTCGGTCGTACTCAGTGCTGTCAGAAACAAAATTGGCATATTTTTACCGTTTTCACGCAATTTTTTAACAATCTCCGTACCCTCTAATCCCGGCAACATTCGATCAACAATCAACAAATCATACGGCTGACTGTCCGCCAAATTAAAGCCCTCTTCTCCGTCATACGCTGTATCAACCGCGTATTTTTCGCGCTTCAAAGATTCGGTTATGACCCTCGCAATTTTTCGTTCGTCCTCAATGACTAGCAGTCGCATATTTATATTATATCTTTTTTCCTGCGCTAAGTGCTATAATTTTATTTAAAGAAAAGGAGGTGTATGCCAGATAATAAAAAAATGGTTGAGATTCGTCATTTTAAGATGAGTTTCGGTGATAAAACTGTTATTAAAGATCTGAGTTTTGATGTTTTTCGCGGCGAAGTTTTTGGTTTTTTGGGAAGCAATGGTTCGGGAAAAACTACGACGTTGCGCGCATTGCTTGGACTATATCAGCCGACCGCGGGCGACTTATTGATGAACGGCAAGCCATATTCGGTGGGAAGCCAGATTCGCCTCGGATATCTTCCGGAGGAGCGTGGTTTGTATAAAAAAGAAAAAGTCTTAGACGTGATGCTTTACTTTGGTCAATTGAAAGGTTTGAGTCGCAAAGAAGCTAAGGATTTTTCTATGAAGTTTTTGGAGCGCGTCAATTTGAGCGACAAGGCTAATACGCAACTTGATAAACTATCTGGCGGACAGCAGCAGAAGATTCAGCTTGGCGTAACAATTATGGGCAATCCAGAACTGCTGATTATGGACGAGCCAGCCAAAGGTTTTGATCCGGTGAATCGCCGTTTGTTGATGAATATAATTGAGGAGCAGCGAAAAGCTGGCGCGACAATTATTTACGTTACACACCAGATGGAGGAAGTTGAAAGATTGTGCGACCGCTTGATTTTATTGAAGGACGGTCAAGCGGCAGCATATGGAACATTGGAAGAAGTAAAAAGTCAATTTGGCGGAGCGTCAATGGACGACATTTTTGTCCAAGTTTACGGCGGCGAAGCGAAGGAGTTGAGCGATGAGTAAAATGCATAATTTGGGGACGGTTTTCAAATTTGAAACTCTTAGAACACTGAAGAAACCGACGTTTTGGTTGACGGCCTTGGGATTCCCTTTGTTGATTGGCGTGCTGTATGGCATTATGTTTTGGTCGCAAAGCACGACTATTGAAGCGTCAAAAAATCTGGAAAAGCAAGAATTTTCACTGGAAGTCACGGACGATTCGAAGTTGGTGAAGCCAGAATTACTGGTAGCAATTAAAGCTAAAACCGCCAAATCGAAAGAATCTGGAATTGATAATGTAAAAAATAATAAAATTGACGCATATATTTATTTTCCAAAGGATTTGAGCAAGCAAAAGGTTGAAGTTTACGGTAAAGATGTTGGGTTATTTCAAAACGGAAAATACAGCGCGGTGGCGCAGAATTTGTTAAGTCAATCAGTGGCGAGCGACGTCAGCCCAGCTCAGGTCGCAATTTTACGCGGTAAAGTCCAATTGTCATCAACTACATATCTGGACGGAAAAGAGCACGGCGGCATTAATGAGATGATTGTGCCGGGAATGTTTTTGGCTATTTTGTTTATCCTCATCAGTATTTTTGGCAATCAAATGCTCATTAGCACCACCGAGGAAAAAGAAAATCGCACGGTTGAAATGTTGCTTACGACCGTTAAAACAGACACTTTGATTACGGGTAAAATTCTGTCTTTGATGGTGTTGGCTTTGATTCAGATTTTGGTGATTGTTTTGCCAGTTTTGGCGGGCTATTTGGCGTTTGGCTCGAAGTTGCAATTGCCTAATCTGGACTTGAGCACGCTCGTATTTGATCCTGTGAGAATTGGTCTGGCAATCATAATTTTCTCTGCAAGCTTCACTTTATTTACGGGAATGTTGGTAACTTTGGGCGCGATGATGCCGACCGCCAAAGAAGCCAGTCAGTGGTTCGGAATTGTGATTATGCTATTTATCGGTCCATTTTACGGAATCACGGCGTTCGTTTCCTTCCCTGATTATTTCTTCGTTAAGTTCTTGTCACTATTTCCATTCACCGCGCCGATTCCATTGTTATTACGAAACGCAATAGGCAATTTGCCAATTTGGGAAGCTTTGCTCGGTACGGCAATTTTGGTCGCTACAGCGGTGTTTGTTATGTGGCTATCAGTGCGCGTTTTCCGTTACGGCGCGATGTCTTATGATAGTAAATTATCTCTGTCGGCGTTGCGGACACGCCGAAAAGCTGGTAAAGTTTAATTATGAAAGTACGTATAGAGATAGACACGAAAACATTTGTGCGGTTTTGGCTGGTCGTTATGGGATTTGGTCTGGCTGGTCTGGCAATTTATTCCGCGAAGGATGCGCTGGTTTTATTGGGAATTTCCCTGTTTTTGGCGTTGGCGTTGAATCGTCCAGTTGCAGCAATTGCTAAAAAATTGCCTGGAAAAAGCCGATTAGGCGGCACGGCGCTGGCGTACACGACGCTGGTTCTGCTTTTGGGTTGTGTGATCTGGTTTGTTATTCCGCCAATTGTCCAACAATCTGCCAAATTTGTCGAGAGCATTCCGGGTATAATTGACCAAGCCAGCTCACAGTGGCGTGGCGTCAATGATTTTATTGATAAGAACAATTTGCGCCCGCAGGTCGATTCGATGATGGAAAACATCAAGCAGCAATCTTCGTCTTGGGCGACGAGCGTCGGCACGAATCTATTGTCCAGCGTTGGCTCTTTGGCGTCGTTCTTGGGCTCGCTATTCTTGGTGCTAGTGCTGTCATTCCTGATGCTCCTCGAGGGTCCAACTTGGGTGAAGCGTTTGTGGGGATTGTACAACGACGAAGAAAAAATGGAGCGTCATAAGAAGCTGGTTGGTCGAATGTATAACGTAGTCACAGGTTATGTTTCTGGACAATTGACGGTTTCTGGAATCGATGCGATATTATCAGGTTTCGTGGTGTTTGTGCTGAGCTTGACATTCCCTGTCATAAATTCCAATTTGGCAATGCTCACCGTTATGGCGACGTTTGTGTTGACGCTAATTCCGATGTTTGGCGCAACGATTGCTGGTGCGTTGATATCACTACTACTATTCTTCAATAACATGACAGCTGGCGTTATTTACGCGATTTATTTCGTGATTTACCAGCAGATTGAGAACAACTTTGTCTCTCCTTCTATCCAATCAAAGAAGGTTGAGTTGTCGGCCTTGACTGTCTTGGTCGCGGTGACAATTGGTTTGTACGTTGGCGGTCTATTGGGTGGTTTGGTTGCTATTCCAGCCGCTGGCGTCGTGAAGGTTTTGCTGGACAATTACTTAGAGCAAGCCAAATCTAAGCGCGTTGAGAACGAAAAGCCGCTTAATAAATTAGTTAAGAAATTGAAAAACGAAGATTAATTAGCACGAAATAAAAATATAGCCCGTTGAATCCAGCGGGCTATTTCCATGTCCAAATGCTGCCGCTTGGCGTATCACGAACGGCAACGCCAGCCTGAAGAAGTTCATCGCGAATTCTGTCGGATTCTTCCCAGTTTTTCTCTGCGCGTGCTTGACGTCGCTGGATAATCAACCTCTTCAAATCGTCAGTAATATCAGGCGTAGACTCAGCCAAATCCAGCCCTAAAATCTCGTCAATTTCATCAATAAACTGCACTAAACTCTGTCGATGAATTTTATCAAGCGGCGTATGATCCAACTTTGAAAATACTTCATCAATCAATGCCAGTGCGCCTGGAGTATCCAAATCATCGTTCAATTTCTCGACCAACGCCTGATGTCCCGCTAGCAACGAAACCGAATCGTCCTGCTCGTTCTTATCATCGTCATCCTCCAGCGTGTCGTGAGTCTGATGTCTCAGAACCGCGTAATCCCGCCAATGATTTAATCGCGCCTGTGCTGCTTCCAGGATTTCCCAGGTAAAATTGCCCTCCGTCTGATAATGCTTACTGAGAATCGCCAGCTTAAATGCCATCGGACTAAACCCTCGCGAAATAATATCTTCCAGCGTAATAATATTTCCCAGGGATTTACTCATTTTTCGGCCGTCGACTTTTATGTGATTATTATGTAACCAAATTTGAGAAAATTGTTTTCCAGTCAGACTTTCGCTCTGGGCAATTTCATTCGTGTGATGAACCGGAATATGGTCAATTCCGCCCGCGTGAATATCGATGGAATCCCCAAGTGTTTCACGAGCAATTGTCGAACATTCCAGGTGCCAGCCAGGAAAACCGATTCCCCACGGACTGTCCCATTCCATATCGCGCTTGGCGTCTTTTGGCGAAAACTTCCATACGGCGAAGTCAGTAATATTGCGCTTTCCCTCAACGCTCACTCTGGCGCCAGCTTCCAGACCCGCCACGTCTAGCCGCGCTAATTTCCCGTAATCCTTCAAAAGCGACGTATCAAAATATATGCCGTCGCCGTCGATTTTATATAAAAATCCTTTTTCGTCCAGTCCTTTTGCGAAGTCAATCTGCTGCTGAATATAGTCTGTTGCTCGCACCAAGTAATCTGGTTTTATCAATTTCAGCACGTCGTAGGCTTCATGATTTGCAACGGAAATATATCTTTCCGCCACATCCCAGGCAGTCTTCCCTTCACGGCGCGCACCTTTTTCCATTTTGTCTTCGCCATTATCGTCGTCGCTGGTCAAATGACCAACATCGGTGATGTTTTGCGTTCGAATAACAGGAATATCTTGCCAGCGTAGCAGTCGCACCAACACGTCCCAGTAAATATAGCCAACCCAGTTGCCGATGTGCGGTTGCGAATAGACCGTTAGACCACAGGTGTAAAATTTGACCGTTTCTCCGTCAAGTGGCGTCAGTTCATCTTTTCGTCTGGTGAGCGTGTTATAGAGTTTTATCATTAGTTCTATTGTACGTTACTCTGGTCAGTTTTTCAAAATTGATATAAAAAACAGCCCCAGTTGGGACTTAATAATTTCCAAGGAATAGCGACAAGCAGCCTTTATAAAAAAGAACAACTTGTCGCTATTGTGAGCCAGACTCTCTCAGTTGGCATCTGGTCTTAAGCCGTATGCCATCACGAGGAGAGTATTTCTGAAGTCCTGCACCCTCAGTGCACAGCTAGTGCTATTCAGCGCATAGTGCCATACAGCGTTGACGTAAGCAAAGGAGTAGAGTGGAACCATACTCAGGGAGTGTTCCTTTTTTACCCTTTTACCTTCGGCATGTACGATTAGCGGAGAAAAATCTCCAACAATCATATTGCTGAGCCTATCTGTAATAGCGGATAGGTTTCTCGTGGAAACCCTCTCGTTATCTTTCGAGAGTTGCCGATCTGTGCGTCCATAGGCTGCAATGGTGATTATGCATTCGTCGACAGAGTTTAGTACATCTAGTAGTCTCTGAGATTCATAGCCATAATCGTCCCTAAAGGCCTTGACTAATTCCTTTCGGAAATTAGTGATAGCCTCTAGCATTTCCCAATTCTCTTGATCTACGTGGATCGTGAGCAGGCGTCGGCTTGGGCTCTCGGCTGGGTTGTCTAGAATCAGGATGTTCCCTTTGCATGTACCCGTTCGAGAATCGATGAGTTCCATCGTTCTACCTCTCTTCTCATCCCCACTGAATGTGGTTAAGCGTTGTTCTTTTCAACACAGGATGAGATTCCATTCCTCTTTATATTTTCTCCTCAAAAAAGGAATAAAACCTCATCCCGTGCTAGGCTGCTTGTCAAGGTTCGCTTTCGGACAAGAATTTACTCGTCAACAAAAGCTGCATTCATTTATACCACACTTATATTAAAAAGTCAATACTAATCTGCTTCTTGTAGAGCCTGATCCGTTGCTGTGACTAATTCCCTTACGATTTCATCATAGCTTTCATATACACGGAATCCTGCCGCGTACGGATGGCCGCCGCCACCGAAATATCCAGCTACGGTGTCGGCGATTGGTAAATTACCTCTTAAGCGCGCAGTTAATTTGCCGTCAGGGTAAGTTTTAATAACGCAACTAAGCGCCACGCCTTCAACCAGCCTCAATTCATCACCAATCAACGCGCCGGGGTTGTAAGCGTCGCTATATTGCTGAATCTCTTCAAATGGCACGTGTACTAGCGCCAATTGTCCGTCTAATAAATATTCGATTCGCTCGATCAATTTTCCCTTGTACGCCAAAATTTCTGGCGATTTTTTCATAAATTCACGTCGTCGCTCTTCAATTTCCGCGTTGGAAGCGCCCAGTTCTGTAAGTTCTCCCGCCGTATGAAAAGTCTGAGCTGTAGTGTTTTGCGTAGTAAGACCCAGGCTATCGCTCATAATAGCTATCAATAAATCTTCGGCCGCCTGAGGATTTATCTTCCAGTCGGAATGCTTGAACAGCTTATACAGTAATTCCCCGGTCGCCACAACGGTTTCTGACAGCATAATATGGTCAAAACTGAGCGTCGATTCGGCTGTGTGATGGTCAATAACTAGAGTTGGGTGCGTTTCCAGAAAATGTCGCGCTCCAGGAGTTTCTAATACCTTGCTGAGAAGCACGTCCGCGCTTGTATCGACAATTATCGCGGCGTCGGCTTGAAACGGAAAGTCGTTCTGCACTCGATCCCAACCGCGAATATAATGAAGATATTTCGGTATATCTACTGGACAATATAAAGTAACGGTCTTCCCTAGGTCGCTTAAGACTTCTTCCAGCGCCAGGCTTGAACCTAGGCTATCGCCGTCGGGATTTTCGGCTTGAATAATAACTATATTGTTTGCGGATTGAATGAATTGTTTAGCTGTGTCTAGCATATTATTTATTATAACAAATGATTTTTACTCTAATATAATATACATTGTTTTTAATTACATAAGTGGTATAATATGTGATGGACTATTAAAAATACTGCGCAATCAAAAAACATAAACATTTTTATAAATTATTATTGACAAAATATAAAGATTGTGCTAGTATGAGGACATAAAGCCTGAAGATAGGGCTGGAAAAGAGGAGTTTTTATGAATAAATTTAAGAAAATCGGCATTGCTATCTCTTTGGGATTTGCTATGCTCGGTGGAATCTGGTTGGCATCACCTTCACAGGCTGCCGGCTGTAACAAATTTAACGTTGTATACTGTGGTACACATTCTATGTCAGAATTGCAAACAGCATACAGCCGTACAGAAATTAAAGAACTATACAAAGAGTGGTACGTTACTGAGACTATGGTTCAGGGCGGATCAAATATGCGCGAAGGTGTAGTTGACGCAAACGGCAACATTACAGTTGATGGCCGTGTTGTAGCTACAAACGCTATAACCGTACAATCTAAAGCTGGTACTCGTCAGCCTCAGCCACAACGTAGCTACAAGACCTCAAACGGATATACTTACTACCAATACACAACTGGTCAGAGCTTCGTTGACGGACCTAAGAGCTACAATATTTACGCATGGTTTGACAATAACGGCTCATTTATCACTGGTGTGATTAAAGACTGTGGTAACCCAGTTTGGGGTAATCCAACGACACCTCCAGCAAAGCCTGTTCTAACATGTGACGCTTTGCAAGTAACTGAAATTTCTCGTAACACCTTCAAGTTCAGCGTTAAGGCAACCGCTAAGGATGGTGCATCTATCACTAGCTACACATACAACTTTGGTGATAACAACATCAAGACAACTAACTCATCAGAAATTCAATACACTTACGCAAAAGAAGGCAACTACACGGTTACTATTACTGTAAACGGTAAAGAAACTGGTGAAGTTAAGAGGCAAAACCCTAATTGTCAAAAAACTGTTACGGTTAAGCCAGAGCCAAAAATGATCGTTTGCAACCGTGAGACCAATAAATATCCAGTAGAGATTAAGGAATCAGAGTTCGATAAAAGCAAGCATTCAAAGGATCCAAACGATTGTAAAGAAGCACCTGCTAAGATCACAGTCTGTGTAATTGAAGAAGGTGGCAAGAAGTACACTAAGGAGATTAAAAAGGAAGAGTTTAACGAAAAGATTCACAAGACTAACTTGGACGAATGTAAGGAAACTCCTACACCAAACACTCCTTCAACACCAACACCTAGCCCAGAACTACCAAAGACTGGTGCAAGTGACGCGATTATGTCAGCACTAGGCCTAGGTGGACTAACTACAGCTACTATCGCTTACATCGCTAGCCGCCGCCAAATGTAATAAGCTAAGCTAGCAACGAAATACCCGCCGAGATGACGGGTATTTTTATTGGCGACGAAACCGTTGAGTCTATAGCTGTTTTCGACCTTCCAGTGCGTGAGTTAGTGTAATTTGATCTGCATACTCGAGGTCAACGCCGACTGGAATACCTCTAGCCAAGCGTGTGATAGTCGTATTCAAGCCAGCTTCTTGGATGTAGCGCTGTAAGAATAGCGCGGTCGACTCGCCTTCTACTGAAGCGTTCGTGGCGATAATAATCTCTTGGACATCGTCGGTTTTTATACGTTCAATTAGCTCTGGGATATGCAATTGCTCCGGTCCAATATTGTCAATCGGTGAGATAACGCCGCCCAGCACGTGGTACGTACCCAGGAACTGCCCTGTTCTTTCTATGGCAACAATATCTAGCGGCTCCTCGACTACACAAACGACTTTTTTATTCCTGTTCGAATCTGCGTATAAAGGCGATACGTCGTCATCTGAGTCGATCAACGCAAATGTCTTCGGGCAGGTTTTTACTCGGTCGTGCAATTGGTCTAATGAATGCGCTAATTGCTTTGCGGATTTGGGGTTGCGGCGTAAAACCGCGTAGGCATATCTTTCAGCCGTACGCGGTCCAACTCCAGGTAGATTACCAAAATCATCAATTAAAGCAGTTAGAGCTTTTGGCAAAATGTCGATTGACATGACTTTAGAACGGCAAGTTGCCCAAGCCGCCCATCAATGGTTTCATAGTTTCAGCAGCGACTTCCTGAGCCTTTGTCATACCGTCGCGAACTGCGATTTCGATCCAGTGCTCCAACTCTTCGATATTCTCCAAGTCGACCATTTCTGGGTCGATCTTTACAGACTTAATCTTTAACTCGCCAGTGATTTGTACGATCACAGCGCCATCGCCAGCCTCAACTTCGATGATTTCTTTGCCTAATTGTTTCTGTGCTTTGCGTAATTGTTGCAGCATTTTTACCTGATCAAACGCCATATTCCTCCTTATTTAACACTTATAATTATACCCTATTTGCGGTCGGATGTGTATATATAGAATCGATCGCCGTCTTTATGGTCATTGACAATTACTGACGATAGGTGTCCAGAGTAAGTCTGCGGAGTTTGAGACTTTACGCTGTGGCTAACGTATAATGTTTGCCCGACGTTTGCTGGCGCTGTGTGGATAATTGATATCTGGTGATAGTTGTGCTTTTTAAGCGCTTCGTAAATCGGTGATTCTTCTTTACTGACCAATAACGAGAATGAATCGGTCGGTGCGGTATTTTTACGGAGTAGCGATAAATCTTTATTAAAGCGTGAAGCTGCTTCTGGGAAATAACGATAACCGTCAATATAGCGGAAGCTGCCGCCTGCCACCATAACGATAATTAGCATTGATATGAGAACCAGTCCTGTGCCGCGAGCGTATGGGTTGCGCGGGAAAAGTCCGTACCACATATTCATTAGGGATTCCAATCCGACCGCCAAGAGAATGAATAGCGGGATGATGATTATCGGGGTGAGGCTTGGCTGGAAGATGAGTAGCGCCAATGCTAAGATTAGCCACGACCAAATCATAAACGAGCGGGCGCTGGAGATTTTTTGGAAGCTGCGGAATAGCCCTAGTCCGATTAGCACCATTGCGTTGATGTCCATAATTGGTGTGATTTGATTTCCTACGACTGATGGGAAAATGCGGATGTATGTGTAATATAAAGTCCTGAGGTTCGCAACAATATCAAAACTTAGGCCGTTGATGCCGATGAGGTTGTAAAATAGCGCGTGGGATTTATAGCAAAGAAAACTAATCGCACAACCAATTGTGAATAAAATAGCGGACGGCACGATCCAAGATTTACGATGTTTTCGGGAGATGAGAAAATAGCGTGGGTGTGGATGTAGAAAGGCGATGATCAGAAGTCCCAGATTGATATACCAAAAATACGGAGTGAAGAGGCTGAGCACCGTGGTGATGGCTAAGCTGATTCGCCAAATGGAGGCGTTCTGGGCTTTCTGGAGAATCAATGTAGCAAAAAGTAAAGTTAGCGCGGTGTAAAAGATGTATAAAATGCCAACAGTTGCGCTTTGACCGATGAATAAGAATTGTCCGGTCGTTGCCATGATTAATAGCGATAGAATCGTTGTGGACGGCTTAAACCAGCGCTTTAAGAGGAAGAAAATAGCGACAGAGCTGGCGATTGAAAGGATTACGGCGGGCGCTTTAATTGTTAATAAACTGACGCCGAATAGCTTGAAGAATAGCAATTGAAGAAGGTGAAATGGCAGATTTGTGACGGCTATTCCTTCGATACTGAAGTTCAAGTGATTTGTCGTATTGACCATGTCGATTTCTGCTTGCGACAAACCTCCCGGCACGTGCAACGCAGAAATTATAATAGCTCCTATATACAACAGCGCCAGCAACGTATAGCCGAAAACGTAGCGCCATCGGTAAAGAAATATATCGGTAACTTTTTGCTTTTTCATTGGTATGATTATAACACAATTCTATTTATGATTGGGATCGAAGCTCATAAAGCGTAGGCGCTCTGGGTGGAAGTACAATTGGACTTTACCAACTGGGCCGTTACGATGCTTAGCGATGATTAAGTCTGTAATGTTCTGAACTTCTGGGTTGTCGGGTTCGTAATATCCAGGGCGATAAATAAAGCTCACGATGTCGGCGTCCTGCTCAATGGAGCCGGATTCGCGCAGGTCGGCTAGTTGTGGAATTGGCGGCGTGCGAGATTCGACAGAACGACTCAACTGACTCAGGGCAATTAGCGGCACATTCAATTCGCGAGCAATAAGCTTCAGTCCGCGTGAAATTTCCGAAACTTCCTGAACGCGGTTTCCGTTGTGGTTTCCGTTAGCCTGCATAAGCTGCAAATAGTCGACGATGATTAGTCCTAATGGATTCTCATGGGCAATTCGACGCGCTTTAGTTCGCATTTCCAAAACTGATAATCCTGGCGTGTCATCGATGTAAATCGGCGCCTCAGCCATTTCTCCCATAGCTTCAGACAACTTCGCAAAATCTTCATCGCTCAAGTTTCCGGTGCGAATATTCCAGCTATCAACACCCGACGCATCCGCCAGCATACGGTCGACCAGCTGTTCCTTACTCATCTCTAGGCTGAAAAATAGGACAGGATTTTTCTCAATTGTCGCCACATTATAAGCCAAATTTGTCACTAGCGTCGTTTTACCCATGGCTGGACGCGCAGCCAGAATAATCAAGTCCGATTTTTGCAAGCCAGCGGTCATATTGTCCAGATCGCGATAGCCAGTGCGGACTCCTCTGAGAGAACCTTTATTCTTACTGAGTTCTTCAATTCGGTCAAAACTATCCGTCAGAATGCTTTCCAGGCTGACCAAATCTTGCTTGGTTGATTGGTCTGACACGCTGAAAAGTTCAGCTTCAGCCTTCTCTAATAATTCCTGCGTGGTCGTCGATTCGTCATAGCCAAGTTCGGAAATATCGCCGCTCGCTTTTATTAGACGCCTGCGAACCGCCGCTTGTGCAATCATTTCCGCGTAAGCTGATGCGTGCGCTGCCGTTGGGACGTAGTTTGTTAGTTCTGTTAAATACGCTGATCCGCCGACCAATTCCAGCTCATCCTTACGTTTCAGCTCATCAGTTAAGGTCAATAGATCGACAGGCTTATGTTTTTCAAATAGTCGCATCATTCCGGCAAAAATCAATCCGTGATTCTTGTCGTAAAAATCGCTAGGGTGAGTAATTTCTGCGGCGTCCGCCAAAACTTCCTCGTCAATTAAAACTGCCCCAAGCAAACTCTTTTCCGCGTCCAAATTTTGTGGCGGTATCTTCCCTTTTACTTCTTCACTTTTATCTGCCATTAAATATCCTCCAGTTTAACTTCTTCGCCGCCACCCATTAATTCTGCAATTTCCGCCAATTTTTCGTCCTCTGGCGGCTTCTTCTCTCCAATTATATCAATCTCCAAATCCATCGCGGTTTCTTCTGAGATAATTTCCGAGATCAATGGTTTGTTTTTTGCGTCGTCCAGCTTTTTCTTATAAAACGCGGAACCTGCGTAAATTGTCAATTTTTCACCGTCAAACGACCACTGGCTTTTCTGCAATAATGACACCAGCCCGAGGGATTTTTCCTTTGCTCGCTCAATGACTTTCTCCCAATTTAGCTCTAGTGGCGCGTCAGTTTTCTTTGGTTTTGCGGTGGGTTTTTTTGCTGGCTCGGCTGGTTTTTCTTCTTTTTCAATCGGCTTTTCGGTCGGTTTTGCTGACTCTGTGGGCTTAATTGGCGTTGGTTTTTCGGCGGGTTTTTGGGGCGCAGCTTGAGTTGTATCTTTCTTTGTCGCGACTGGCTTTTCTGTTGGCTGAGAATTGCTATTCATGAATATCGTCAATAATTTCAAGTCTGGGTGTGGGTGTCGATCAACCTCGATCAGTTGTTGAACCAGCCCAATAAGATTCGGATTTTTTCGTAACCTATTGCGAGCAATCGACAATAATTGATGTGACACGATAACTGAATTCGCACCGCTATTTTCTAATTCCTGGAAGATATTTAAGACTTTCTCGTTGTCGTCGGATGGATATGAATCCAACAAATTGCCGAGCATCGTCGCGTCGCTCAGTCCCAAATATTCGGTAACCATATTCGCCGTCAGCGGCTGGTCTGGAGTTGCTAAAATCGACAATTGGTCAAGCGTACTAATACCGTCACGGAATCCGCCGCGGGAACGTTCAGCGATTAATCTGGCGGCGTCCTCTTCAATTGCGAATCCCTCTTGCTTCGCTATATTCATTAACTGGCGCGTCATAATTTCCGTCGGAATTGGGCGGAAGAAAAATTGCTGCACACGACTAAGAATTGTGGCTGGAAGTTTGTCGGCGTCGGTTGTAGCTAAGATAAACACCACGTGCTCTGGCGGTTCTTCCAAGGTTTTTAATAGCGCGTTAAATGCTGATTTTGACAGCATATGAACTTCGTCGATGATATAAACTTTTTTTGGTGCAGAAACAGGTGCGACTTGGGCTTTTTCCCTTAAAGCACGAATGTCGTCAACGCCGTTATTGCTGGCTGCGTCAATTTCAATAATATCCAAGTTTGAAGCGTCGTCATCATATGGCAAATGGTTAATCTCGTGTGCCAGAATTCGCGCCACCGATGTTTTTCCCACGCCACGCGGTCCAGTCAACAAGTACGCATGAGCAATTTTTCCCTGCTCTAACGCTCGGCGTAAAATACTAGTCACGTTATCTTGACCTAAAACTTCATCCAAACTGCGACTGCGATATTTACGATATAGCGCCTGACTCATCCCCTCATGCTCCTCATGAGATAATTATATCAGAAAACGGCATTTTTTATGGATAGCGCAGATCGATTTTGTGTTTTGTTTCGGCGACATAAAAACGGTAGTAACTATTAGGGTCTGACACGGTTGGATTTTCAAGTATCTCGTCGTTTTCTTTTATCTCAATATATTCATCGTTACTATACGGCTTGATAAGCTTAGTAAATTCAAACGCATATTCACCAGAAATATTCTTTAGTTCTCGACTCTGATCTATTGGGTCGGCATAGTCGGTCATAACTAGTATAAGAAAGTATCCACCCTTACCGCCGAATAGATGAAAAGTCGTATCTGGACTAAGCGGTATCAGTGGTGCGAATTGTCGAACATAACCCAATTTTTTCAGAATTGGAAATGCTTCAAAAACTACAGACGGAAATACAAAATTTGAGTAATTGTTCATAATGAAATTATATCAGGTAAGATGGACAGTTTTCAGACATATCCAGGTCTTATGGCTTAGAAATCAGTGAGGTGATCGCGCAAGTCGTTGCCGTTCATGGTTGGTTTCCCATGCGTTGTCGACGATAACCTGACCACCCTCGCTCTCAGGCAGTCTCTAATAGACGATATTCTCGCCGAGCGGACCGCCAGTGGCTCTGACATGACCATGACTATCACCGGGGATGTTACTAAACCTGCCGCCGTAGTAGACGTTAACAAATGTGATTTCCGAGTATTCGAGATCGCATAAATACGATTATTATTGTGATAATGGCAGTAATTATGCAAGTTAACAGCAGAGCCTTAGACTTCTTGCTATTTTTTTCTTTCTTAAGGATGAATATTGATGTAATTAGAGTCACCGTTCCCAAGATGTATGGCAAGTATCGTGCTAGTACTATTGAAGTATTTAATAATATTGTAGTTAAGCTCATTGGTAGTCTCCTTTACTGTGAAAGTTTGATTTATATATATATATCAATAATAGAGTAAAATTTCAAGCTATTTCATCAAAAATATATTGTAAAAATAAGGTCTTAAAATAACGTTAATTGCTCGGTTGGTAAATCTAGCTCAATTTCTCCGTCAACTTTTTGCGCCCGATAGCCAATAAGCTTTTTGATATTGTAAGCCAGCAGCTGACCGTCGTAATCAGTGATGACAATTGAGCCGATGACGCTGCGTACATGCCCGACCAATTGACCGCAATCTTTCATTAAAACGACACGTGACAAATCAACGCCAGCGGTTTGAAAATAATCTTCACAAGGAATTAGTTCGGATTTCGGAAACGACACGCCAATTTTCTGTTCAATTTCAAGTAATTTTTGTCGCAATTTCCTTTCGCCGGCTGCACGGTCAAAAGGTTGTTTTATCAATTCCATCTTTTTGTGAACTGGCAGAGTTTCAATTATTCCGTCCAGCTTAGAAATTTTCGCCTCGTATTGTCTGGCGATCAATGCCGAAGAAAATGTTTCTAATTTTATGGCTAATCGCGCTCCCTGCTCTAATAATCTCCGAATTCCGCGCTCTTCTTGCGAGATTCCAACTTTTATGACGTTCGGTGCGAAGTATGCCAAGTAAACAAAGTGCGGATTTTGATTGATTTTTTCTTGTTGGACGGAAACCGAACTGGCGTTGTAAAATGCTGGGTTAAAGCCAGTTCTGTCGCGGCATTTTAAGCAATTTTCATACTTTTCATCAACTGCGGCTTGATCTGGACAAATTTGGCTGCAGTGATTCTCAAAGTCCACCCAACCCGCGCAATATTTAACAGAAAAATCGAACTCAAGAGATAAATCTTGTCCAAATAATTCATAACGCTCAATTTTACCGTCAACTTGACATTCGACGAATGGCTTATTGTCAGTATTAAAACTGGCGTAACTGAGCAGAAATTCGCTCGATAGCATAATATTTACAATGCAGCTTCGACAGCAGCCCAAGTTGCGTCAGGGTTGTCTTCAGGGATGATGATTGTAACTTGGTCGCCGACGTTAATTCGGAAGTAAGTTACGCTAGCAAGCAAAATACGATATTCGCGGCCGGAAGCCTCGACATAGTAAATTCCGTCGTGCTGGACAAGTGTTCCGATAACTTGCTTTCGTGGTACAGGACCGATTTGCTTATAGATAAAGCTGCCGTCTTCAGCGATTGTCAATTTCATCAGGTCACCTTCAACCAGCTTCGACTTTGAAGCGTAGTTGGCTGGGATTGGGTAATTTTTGCCGTCTGGGCTAAGCATCATCTGGCCGTCAAATACGCCTTCGATAATCTTTCCTGTTACATCATCTGACGAAGTTTTTGGTGTGACAACTTGTCCATCGTCGCCGATAATACTAATCAATAATTCTTTTGCGGCAGCTAAATTGGTCTCCGCCTCTTGAATAAGTGTCCTCAGACGCTTAATTTGCTTTTCTGGTAATTCAGACATGGTTCTCGCAATTCCTTTGTCTATTTTTTATAATACTTAACTAATATATAGCATATCCTTACATTTATATCAAGTCGCGTTATCTATTTTTATCCAATTTTCCACAGCACTATAAGATATGAATAAAAAAGTGTTGCAAATTTTACTCTTGAAAATGATGTGCGGTTCGTGATATTAAGATTGGCGACATAAAAATCACCGCCCAGAGCGGACGGTGATTAAACGAAACAAATTGGCGTTATATAACAAATTATGAAAGCTCGACAGTAGCGCCAGCGTCTTCCAAAGTTTTCTTTGCAGCTTCAGCTTCGTCTTTAGAAACTTTTTCCTTGACTGGTGCTGGAGCGCCGTCAACGATAGCTTTTGCTTCACCTAGACCTAGGCCAGTGATTTCCTTAACAGCCTTGATGACTGCAACCTTCTGAGAACCAGCGTCTTTCAAAGTAACTGTGAACTCAGTTTTTTCGTCAGCAGCAGCGGCGTCACCACCAGCAGCTGGACCAGCAACAGCGACAGCTGCAGCAGCTGGCTCGATGCCGTATTCTTCTTTAAGATGATTTTTCAATTCGTTAACTTCTAGAACTGTCAATTTTACAAGTTCTTCAGCCAATTTCTTAATATCAGCCATTGATATTCTCCTTTATTATTATATTGTTGCGATGATTGCAACGTTACTAGTGTTGATTGCTAAACTTAAGCAGTAGCTTTGGCTTCGATGCCGTCCAAAAGTCCGTGCAAATTGCCGCCAAGCGCGTTGACTGTGTCGTGTACTGGTGATAGCAATTGTGATACCACTTGAGCAACGAGTTGGTCTTTGCTTGGTAGGCCTGCCAATGCTTTAACGTCAGCTTCGCTAATTGCCAAGCCTTCGCCTGAGAAGCCACCTGCAAGTTGTAGTGCTGGATGCGTTTTTGCAAACGTGTCCAATACCTTTGCTGGCATAACTTCATCTTCGCTACTTACGGCGTAAACCAATTGACCAACCAATAAGCTGGTGTCGGTTTCTTTGTAAGTGTCGATTTCCTGAAGAGCTACGCGTACCAATCGGTTTTTAACAACCTTGATAGTAACGCCCGCTTCGCGAGCTGCCTTGCGTAGTTCTTGTAGGTCGGCAACGGTAAGGGTTTGATATCGAGCAAAAGCTGTACCCTTAGCGTCTTTTAATAGCTCTGTCAGTTCAGCAACCAAAGTTTGTTTTTTATCGCGTGAAATTGCCATAAAAATCCTTTCTTTGATTGAGTTAATTTGTTATGTGCCAATTTGTTAACGTGCGGTAATGGAGAATCAAAAAACGTCTTTGATTCTCGCACTACCAAAGACGTCAAATAAAACTGTTAGTTTCATCCCTCGGTGGCATTTTTACACTTGTTTTACGTCAAGTCGCCACTGTCTTTGGTAATGTTCCAGACTATTGTAGCAGAAATGACAACGAAAAACAAGAGTTATGGCAATTATTTTCCAGCCGATTATTTTACAATAATAACGTAATAAAATCAATAGGCGTCTATATCTAATCAAAGAGAAAGCCCGCTCCGTGGTGGAGCGGGCGGGCGAACCTCCTCTCTGTATCTTTCTGTATCTGAGTTCTCTGTCGAGGGGTGCTAGTCGATTAAACTAACACCCCTCGACGAGAAGGACTAGTCCTTCGAGCGCGCTGCCTGGCGGCGACGCGCCCAAAGAGCGAGACCCCCGAGGGCCGCTAGCGCGACCGCGCCGGCGATCGCGCTCCCGGTAGCACCAGTGACCGCCAGCTTCTTGTGCTGGGGTGCTGGTGTGGGGATAGCCGAGGGCGTAGGCTCCTTATACCGTTCAATAACGGGAGTGGGGAGCGGTACAGGCCTACGAGTAGGCGTTGTGCTCGGACTCGGAGTCGGAGTCACCGACGGGGTCGTGCTCGGCGTGGGTGCCGACGGGGTCGGGCTCGGTGCCGGGCTTGGTGCCGACGGACTCGGTTCAGGAGTCGTCGATGGGCTCGGACTCGGAGTCGGTTCCGGTGTCACACTAGGTGTCGACGGTGTCGGCTCCGGGGTCGGAGTCGCGGTTGGAGTCGGACTCGGTGCCGGGGTCGGGGTCACAGAGGGAGTGGGTGTAGGCTGAGGAGCAGGCGTCGTGCCGTCTCCGTCGGTCCCTCCATCAGCCTTGATCTCGACCGTCTTCTCATAGCGGACGCCATTGACGGTAGCCACATTCGTGACCGCCTTTGCGCCATCAGGGTTCACCGGATCGGGGGTGTAGGTCACACAGACCTTCGATCCCTCGGGAGCCATCATCTTGATGGTCTCGTTGTTAACCTGAGTAGCCGTGACCTTGATAACGGTCTTCGGGTTCCACGTCTCATCCGTAGAGCACGAGACAACATTCGAGAGACGGGTGCTCTCGTCGTGAATTGTGTACTCAGTGCCAGGCGTGGTGACCCAGCTGATCATCCAAGAGACGGTGTTGTCAGGATTGACCCATCCCGCCTTGAAGTTGTCGATACTTGCGTAGGGGTAATGCACAGGACCGCAGTCCCTATCGCATGTACCATCGCCGTTGCTATCACCGAACGTGACTGTCGACGTCTTGCCCTCCAGGATAAACTCTGCGGTGGTCTTACCGACCGCACTTTCCTGAATTCGGGCTGCCGACCACCAATGTCCTGTGACATTTGTCTTGTTGACCATGGTGTCGGGCACCGTGTCAACGGTGCAGGTGAGGGCGGTATTATCAACCGTGCAGTCACCAATCCGTTCTCCTCCGTCGAGGACAAACGGGAAATTGGTGGCCCATTTGAGATCTACGTTAGCATGGACAGAGAAACTCTGTCCGATCTCAAGTTTTTCCGTCGCCCACGTACCGTCCACGCGGACGGAAGACGTGACGTGAGTGCCGGAAGAGGTTACCCGGGTGATTTCGGCGGTCATCTGGTGACCGGTAGTGGCGGTAGACGCCACTTCGATACCAGACGAGGACTGTGCCTCGTTGGTGGCGTACGATGCTCCTCCGAAGAGGAGCATTCCGATAATGCCGACAAGAATTGCCAGCATTGAGACTCTCAGTGGAGTCTTGGTGTGACGGCTCATCGCGCCATCCTTTCTCTCGTGAAAACTTTAGATAGCAGATGTTAAGGTTCTTATCCAGCGCTAGGCTGGAAATCAGAAGCTCTGAACATCAGCCATCTAGGTGGACTTTACTATTTTATCATAAAAAATGAAAAATGCAATAGTAACGCAAAAATCCCGCCAGAATCGACGGGATTTAATTGCCTGAAATATAAAGATTACAGAGAGTTCTCTACTTTAATGCCAGGGCCCATAGTTGTGGCAATTGCAACGCTCTTAACGTAAACGCCCTTTAAGCTGGATGGCTTCTGGGAGTTCAAACTGGTTAAGAATGCGCGTGCGTTTTCTGACAATTTTTCAGCGCCGAATGACACCTTACCGATTGACAAGTGAACAATGGCTTGCTTATCAACGCGGTATTCAACTTTTCCGGCTTTTGCTTCAGAAACGGCTTTAGCGACGTCGGTAGCAACGGTGCCAGACTTTGGATTTGGCATCAAACCGCGCGGGCCAAGCAAACGTGCGTATTTACCAAGCTTTGGCATGTACTGTGGAGTTGCGACCAAAATGTCGAAGTTCAATTCTTCCTTGTCTAATTGGCTTAGGAATTCTTCATCACCGATGATATCGGCGCCAGCTTTTTTAGCGGCAGCGTGTTCTGATTCTGGTGCGAAAACAGCAACGCGAACATCCTTACCTGTACCGTGTGGCAATGCTACGGTTGAGCGAATGTTTTGGTCGGCTTGGCGTGGGTCAACACCTAGGCGGATGTGGATTTCAACGCTAGCGTCGAACTTGACTGGGCTGGTTTCAGTAGCCAATTTCAAAGCCTCGTCTAAGCTGTACAATTTGTTCTTTTCAACGTTTTTTGCAGCGTCTTGATATTTTTTACCGCGGCGCTCCAAGCGTGGACGAGTAACTGGCTTTGGACCTTTCTTTACGTGAGCTTCGGCGTCGTCTGATTGTGGAGTAGTGTCGCCAGCTTCCTTGCGAGCTTCCTTCTCTGCTTTTTCAGCAGCTTCGTCAAGAGCTTTTTGGCTACGTTTGCCAGACTTAGCGACAGTAGCTTCGCGCTCAGCAACAACGTCTTTGTCTTTGTTGTCGTGAGATTTGCTTGCGTCTGTAGCTTCTGCAATTGCTGCTTCGATTTCAGCGATTGTGTTTTTCTCACTGACTTCTAATTTTAGTTCTGCTGCTTTTTCTAGCAACTCGGCTTTCTTTGCCATAAAAATCCTTTCTGTGGTACGAACGGCAATTTGTCATCTTAACAAATCAGCCTCCCAACATTGATTGATAATGTTGAAATTATACCATATTTTCAGAGAATGAGGCAAATGTTTGATTTTATGGAGAAGAATTGTACAATATTTATACTATGAGTGAAGTTTTAAGTAGTCCAGATGATAATTTTGAGGAAATAGTAAGTGGAATTACTTCGTCTTGGGAAAAGGAAGACGCTATAATCATTCCGCCACAATGTGAATCTTGCCCGAGAGTAATGGCGGCACTACTTGAATTGGCTGAATATAAGAAAGCGGTAGGCGAACTCCTGAGAATGGCGTCGGCGAAAGAGGAGGAAATTGTAGTAGTTGACGTACTTACTGGCGAAAGAGTGTCTGAAGGAGTTATTGACTACGCTTGTAAAATAGCTGGCGGTAAATTGGGCGGATTAAGCGAAAAAATAGCAGAAACACAGAGACATATTTCTACTATAACCAAAGAATGCAGAGGACCTTTAGCTCTTAGGGCGTCTGATGGTTATCGGTTTGTGAACGTCGCTATGTGTGATAGTCCGAAGGTGTTTTATTCAGGATTGGGTGAAACTCAAATTGGTGAGCCGGTGATAATACAGCGCGATCTGGAGGGAAATAAAGATTAACATATAATTGCTGTTTTTGATAAAATAGTAATTATGGATATAACAATTACAAACATACAAGCAAGGCAAATTTTAGATTCGCGTGGAAATCCGACGGTTGAGGCGGACGTGACTTTGAGTGACGGTTCGTTCGGTCGTGCGGCTGTTCCGTCTGGCGCAAGCACTGGCTCTTTCGAGGCTGTTGAGCTTCGGGACGGCGAGTTGGCGTTCGGTGGTAAAGGCGTGCTTCGTGCGGCCGAAAATGTCAACGGTGAGATTGCACAGGCTTTGAAAGGCTCTAATCCATTTGATCAGGCTGCAATTGATGAAAAAATGAAGAGTCTGGACGGTACGCCGAATAAGGCGCGTTTGGGTGCTAATGCGATTTTGGCGGTGTCGCTGGCTGCAGCGAAAGCCGCTGCTAAGTCGCGTGGCGTGGAGTTGTATCAATATGTCAATAGCTTGGCTGGAAATCCTGCAATGTGCCTGCCGATGCCGATGATCAACGTAATGAACGGTGGTCAACATGCGTTGGGCGCGACTGATTTTCAGGAATATATGATTATCCCGACTAGCGCGGCAACTTTTGCGGACGCGGTTCGAATGAGTGCGGAAGTTTTTCACGCGTTGGCAAAAATCCTGAAAGACGAAGGTTATCCTACAACGGTTGGCGATGAAGGCGGTTACGCTCCTCATGTCAGGAATGGCAATATGGAGCCTATTTTGTTGCTATCTCGCGCCATCGAGCAGGCTGGCTATAAATTAGGCGTGGACTTTGGTTTTGCGCTGGACGTTGCAGCGAGCGAGCTTTATAAGGACGGCAAATATAACTTGGCGACCGAACATCGAATTCTGTCGGCTGACGAAATGATTCGCACGTATAAAGCCCTGTTGGAACGCGTCCCTGTTCTCTCGATTGAAGATGGATTGAACGAAGAAGCTTGGGAAGATTGGGAGAAAATGACGGCTGATTTGGGCAATTTTGCGCAATTGGTTGGCGATGATCTTTTGGTGACGAATGTCGAGCGATTGAAGCGCGGAATCGAAGAAAAGGCTGGCAATGCGATCTTAATCAAGCCGAACCAAATTGGCACATTGACTGAGACAATTCAGGCTGTTTTGATGGCTAAGAATGCTGGTTGGAATACAGTGATGAGCCACCGATCTGGCGAGACGGAGGACGTAACGATTTCTCATTTGGCGGTTGGTCTGGGCACGGGTCAAATTAAGACTGGCTCGATGTCGCGTTCAGAGCGAATTGCTAAGTATAACGAGCTGCTGAGAATTGCGGAAAAGCGTCCAGATTTGGAAATTGCGCATCCGTTTGTGAAGTAACTCACGCAAAAAGACTTCCTTGTAGCTCAGAGGAAGTCTTTTTTTATTTGGCGATTTTTTGAGGATTATCTTCTTAAAAACTCAATTTCCCCACCCTCGTTGATTCGGACAATTTGTGATGGTTGAGCGTCGGCGACTTCTCCAGAATCGACATAAATCGGCACTAATTCGTGGAAATAATTTATCGCTTCGGTGACGTTCTTTGCCGGTTCTTCTCCTGATGGATTTGCACTGGGCGCGACCAAAAGACCAACGATTCGAATTAACTCCGCCAACGGAGATTCTGGCACGACTCTGAATGCTAATGTTTCGCCGTTCCTCGGAAGATGTGGCAGAAAATTAGGACTCACTTTGGTGACGATTGTTGTTGGTCTATTTTTGGAGATTTCTTGATATTTGCATTTGATCGACGGCGTGAGATTGGGAATGTCATCAATATCCGCAACCAAAATAATAACGGGTTCATCCAAGGGGCGCCGCTTAACTTCGTATAATCTCTCGACGGCTTTTTCTGAATTGGCAGCGGCTAATATTCCGTAAATCGTGTCAGTTTTAGCAATTATCAATTGCTCATTCTGGAGCGCGGAAATTACACTGTCGTCTAAAATATTCTTCACAATCATTTATTTTACCATAAAATAACCCCGAGAAGTCCGGGGCTATTTGCTAAAAGTTCTGTAGATTAGTCGACGACTTCAACTCCCATTGAGCGTGCTGATCCGGCGATAACTTTCATTGCGCCTTCAATGTCGATTGCGTTCAATTGGTCTTTTTTCGCCTCAGCGATTTCTTGCAATTGTGCGCGAGTAATCTTACCGACCTTGTCTGAGTGTGGCTTGCCGCTACCCTTTTGGATGCCAGCTTTCTCACGAATCATATCGTCAACTGGTTGACCAAGTGAGTTCCAAGTAAATGTTCGGTCTTCGTAAACTTGAATGTGAACAATTACGTCCTTACCCATCATGTCTTTTGTAGCGTCATTAAATGGATTGATAAAGTCCATCATGTTTAGTCCCCACTGACCAAGCGTTGATCCCACTGGAGGACCTGCTGTTGCTCGACCGGCTGGAATGCGTAATTTCAAATTACCAATGATTTTCTTTGCCATAGTTCTTCCTTATAGTTTGTAGTGCGTAACTCGAATATTATATCGAAAAATGCTTAAAATTGCAAGCTAAACTTTTTTAACCTGCAGAGCGTCCAACTCGACTGGAGTGTCACGACCAAACATACTGACCATAACCTTCAAAGTTCCCTTAGATGCGTCAATTTCGCTCACGGCGCCATCAAAGCCCTTGAACGGACCGTCGATAATTGAAACAACTTCGCCCTCTGAGAAGTCAATCTGGTGCTTTGGCTCTTCAACGCCCATTCGCTTCTTAATCTTCGCAATCTCTTTTTCAGAAACTGGAGTTGGTGTGGTGTCGGCGCCCACAAATCCTGTAACGCCTGGCGTGTTGCGGATGATGTACCAAGTTTCGTCGGTCAATTTCATCTCAACCAAGACATAGCCCTGGAAGATCTTAGCTTCAACAATTTTACGCTTACCGTTACGAATTTGAATTTGCTTCTCCTTTGGCACGATAACGTCAAAAATCTTATCAGCCATATCAACGCCGTTGATTCGTTGGCGAATTGATTCAGCAACTTTTTCTTCGTAGCCAGAATAGGTATGAATTGCATACCATTGCTTACTGTCGTCATATCGTTTTGAACTCATAATCTCTCCTCTATTTCAAAATTTGGTTAAAGCCCCAGTTGAATGCGGCGTCAAGTAATAAAATCAGAACGACAAAAACAAAGGTGAATATAAGCACCGCCGCTGTCATTGCCCAAGTTGCTGAGCGGGTTGGCCAGCGAACTAGCTTCAACTCTTCCCAAGCTCCCTTGAAATATCCAATCAATCCACCTTTTTCGCCAGATTTTTTAGGTGTTTTTGTGGTGATTTTTGTTGGTTTATTGATTTTTTTCGCTACAGCTTTTTCTTTTTTTGGCGCGTCGTCAGTAGCCTTGATTCGACGAACCGTAGTTTTGCTGCTTGCCTTGCCTTTCTGTGCCATATTTTCTCCCAATTTAAAAAGTCTGTTTTTCACAGACTGTCAATAGTCATTGTAATTCATCCGAGTCAAAAAAACAAGTTGACCGAATATTATTTGTCATTATTTTTGAACTCTTTCAGCTTGAATCCGAACGTCGATCCGTGGTTTAACCGGCTTTCTACCTCAATTTTGCAGCCCAATTTCTTCGCCAACTTAGCGGAAACGTATAGACCTAATCCCGTGCCTTTCGTCTCGCGGGTTCTATAATCTTCTGCGCGGTAAAACTTGTCGAAAATTTTTGCTATGTCAGCTTTGCTAACGCCAATTCCCGTGTCAATAACCTTGAAGGTGATTTCGCCAGATTTATTTTTCTTGATGGATAAAGTGATGGAGCCTTTTTGTGTATATCGAATGGCGTTGGTAATGAAGTTTTGGAGAATTTCCTCCAGATATAGACGAGAAACTTTAACTACGCCAAGCCGTCCGCCGATATCCAAATTGAAAGCCAAACCTTTTTCGCTCGCCTGAGGTGAATATTCTGAATTTATCTGAGCCGCCAACTCTGTCACGTCGATTATTTCTGTTTCATCAGCCACACCTCGCTCGGCGCGTGATAACGTACTGAGGTCGTTGATCATTCGCGCTAAGAATAAAATTTGCTTATGGGATTCGTCAATGGCTTCGGGAATTTTGCTAGTCATTTTACGTTCGACCAGCAATTTGGCGTTGCTCAGCGAACCTTCAGCAATAGCAATTGGTGTGCGTAATTCGTGACTAACTACACTAATAAATTCATCGCGCTCCTCTTCGAGACTCTTCGTCTTCGTGATGTCGCGCAAAATAAGCACATATCCGTCCGGCGTCATCTTGTCGCCGCCTTGAACTGGCGCAAGTGTAACTTCCAGGCGAATATAATCGCCATCTTCGATTTTCATCAGAATGTCGTCGCGCTGGCGAATTGCGGAAGACTTGGTGAGTTCCTTAAAAATGTCAATCGGCTTTCTATCTGTCGTTTCAAGGTTCAGCACTTGACTGATATGTTCGCCGTTAATTCCGCTGTTCGTATCAATCAAATTAAGCGCTGCAGAATTGTACGTATTGATAATTCCGTGTTCGTCCGTACTGAGAATCGCGTCGGTGATGTTATTGATAAGCGTGATCATTCTTTGATGTTCACTAAGGCTTTTTTTATCATTTTTATAATCAGATTTATCGCTAATTTCCGACAATATTTTATGTAAAACAATAGCTATAACACCTAAAACAACACTCAGAGTAATCAATAGAAAAATTAGCGCCCACATAGCTAAAGTATAACATAAGCATATGCGTTTCTATATGTATGGCGAATATTTTTTCAATTCATTTCGGTGCATTTTATAATGCGGGTCAAATTTGGCAACTTCGTCCCAGAATTTCGTCGAGTGATTCATATGCCTGGTGTGGCATAACTCATGAATAATTACGTAATCAATTAGCTCAAATGGCAAGTTCATCATCCCGATGTTCAAGCTAATCGTTCCAGATGAAGAGCAGCTTCCCCAGCGACTTGATGAGTGTGTGATTTTACTCCGAGCAAAAGAAAAGCCGTGTTCTTCCGCTAAAAACGACAATCGCCTCGGCAGATATGACTTGGCTTCTTTTCTAAGTGCGATCAGAATTTTACTGCGAATAAGTTGTTGGTTTGCGGCCGATTCGACGGATTCTGCTTCATTTATTTCTGCTAATATCTGTGTTCCGACGATTTTCACGCTTGAAGGTTTCGTAGTCGTTTGTATCAATAAATGATGGCTTTTGCCGATCTGCTGATTCTCCGTATAAGAAAGTTTTTCTCGGTATTGAGAAACTAATTCGTGGATTTGCTTTCGAGAGGTTTTAATCAATGCCTTTGCAGCCAACAGTGGCGCATATGGCGGCATTGTAACTTGTATTCGTCCGTCTGGCGCAATTTTCAAACTAACAGTCTTCGCTAAGCTACGTTTTTTAACGACAATTTCTCCGAATTCTTCGTCGGTAATAATTGTCATGGTTAACCTATGTTAATGCGATTTCCGGCAATTGGGCGGCGTGGAGCTTCTGGGCGACTGGCGCCAATTTGCTTAAGAACGGTGCGAGCCTGGCTACTTAAGGTGTGTCGACCACTGATCACGATATAAGACTCACTGCTGTGCGGCGCTGAAAACTGCTTCAATCGTCGTTCAAAAGATTCGTCATTTCCGCCGTAAGTCTTTATCCAGCGATGTTTGGCTGTGGCGGGATCGGTTTGCACCCAAACAAATAGGACTTTATATCCATATTCCCTGGCGAGGCGATTGATACGCATACGATTCGTGCGCTGATCCGTTGATCCGTCCAAAATGACAGTTTGTTTAGTCTTCAAAAATTCTTCCAAAAGTGACAATGTTGCGTCAGAAATGGTTTTTGTATTGTCCGTAAAAACTTCAAATTGTCGAGAGCTTACTACTGGAGAATTGAAAATCTTCGCAAACTCTACAGCGAATTGCGTCTTCCCTGAACCTGGCGCACCAACCATGGCGATGATGTGCGGAGATGAAGGTGATAGAGGTTTCATATTGAGAAATTATAGCAGATTTTTGACTAATAAAAAAGATTCTCTTTCAAGCGAGAATCTTGGCAGGAGTGGAGGGACTCGAACCCCCGACACCTGGTTTTGGAGACCAGTGCTCTAGCCACCTGAGCTACACTCCTATAGTAATCATTTTATCACGAATTAGCTTTGTTGCAAATGTTAAAATTGTGAAAAATAAAAACTCGTGAAAAAGATCCCAAAATCCCTTGAAAAAACATAAGCGTAGTTCTACAATTAACTCAGAGATGAAAATTTTAATGCTTGGGTGGGAACTTCCTCCGCACAATAGTGGCGGACTTGGCGTTGCTTGCTATCAGATGTCGAAAGCGCTTGCTTCGGAGGGTGTTGATATCGACTTTATCATCCCCTACACCGCCGAGCATCCCGGAATCGACTATATGAATATATATTCAGCCACTCCTTTGCCGCCGAATTATCACGATTTGGGTGCGTATAATAACGGTTCGGAGGAAGACCGTGAAAACGCTAAGGACGAATATGGTCTTTCGCCGATGCGCGCTGTACAGAGGCGTTACGGTAAATATGTTCGGAAGTTTGTGAAAAATCATCAGCCTGACGCGATTCACGCGCATGATTGGTTGACGATGGAAGCTGGAATAATTGCTAAGGAAATGACGGGCGCACCGCTAATTGTGCACGTTCACGCGACGGAATTTGACCGTTCTGGCGAGCAGTCCGGGAATCCTCTGGTTCACGAAATTGAGCAACAAGGCTTGTTGATGGCTGATCGGATAATCGCCGTTAGTGAAATCACGAAGGAAATAATTGTTAAGAATTATCACATTCCGTCAGAGAAAATTGAGGTGGTTTATAACGCGATTGATTTGGCTGATTTGCCGCCACACGAGTACGACGCCGGCACTTACAGATATTTGGAGGAGTTGAAAAAGGATGGCTATACGGTTGTTGGCGCGTTGACGCGACTTACGGTTCAGAAAGGTTTGACGTATTTTGTGCGAGCCGCAGCGAAGGCGCTTGAGAAATATGAGAAAATTGTTTTTGTTTTATCCGGAAATGGCGAGCAGAGAGATGAACTGATTGAGCTGGCGGCAGATTTAGGGATTAGCGATAAGATGATTTTTACGGGATTTGTGCGCGGAAAACAGTGGCGAGATATTTACTGTTTGATTGATGTTTTTGTGATGAGTTCGGTTTCTGAGCCATTTGGTTTAACTGCTTTGGAGGCGGCACACCATGATACCGCGTTACTTATTAGTCGTCAATCCGGCGTTGGTGAGGTTCTGAATAATATTATGCGGTTTGATTATTGGGATGTGAATAAATTGGCGGATGAAATTGTTAATGTCGCTGAATCGCCTGCCTTACAGAAATCTCTGAAGAAAAACGTTAAGAATGAATACGCGAGAATTTCCTGGCAGGATGCCGCTAGAAAATGTCTGAAACTGTATAAAGGAGCGCTGGCATGAATAAAAATAAAGGAATAGTTTTATATCTACACGTGCACCAACCGTGGCGAATACGCGAGTATAGTATATTTGACGTGGCTTGGAAGCATAATTATTTCTCTGGCGGTCAAAATCCAGATCAGGACAATCAAAAAATATTCCAAAAAGTTGCAGAAAAGTCGTATTTGCCGATGAATGCTTTACTTGAAAAATTATTGAAAAAATATCCTGATTTTAAGATTTCACTGAGTTTTAGTGGAACGTTTTTAGAGCAAGCCGAAAGGTTTAATCCTGAAGTTTTGGAAAGTTTCAAGCGCTTAGTAAAAACTGGTCAAGTAGAAATCTTATCAAGTCCATATCATCACAGTCTGGCGTTTTTCTATTCGCGCAAGGAATTCGAGCGTCAAGTTGAGCTTCATCGCTGGAAGATTCGCGAGATTTTTGGTGCGGAAACTCGAGTTTTAGCAAATACAGAATTGGCATATAGCGATGACTTGGCAAAATGGGCTGAGCAGGATGGTTTTAAGGGTGTGCTGGCTGAAGGCTGGGATCCGATTCTGAATTGGCGCAGTCCGAATTATGTATATCGCCCGAGAGGCACGAAGAAGATTGGATTACTACTTAAGAATTATCGATTGAGTGATGATTTGGCGTTTAGGTTTAGCGATCGAAAATGGAATGAATGGCCGTTGACTGCGGACAAGTTTAATACGTGGGTGGAAGATTCTGTCCGTTACGCGCCACTACTTAACTTGTTCATGGACTATGAAACTTTCGGTGAACATCAATGGGCGGAATCTGGGATTTTCGGCTTCTTTGAGAACTTTGTTGATAAATGGCTGAGTGCTGATGGCAATACTTTCTATACCGTTAGCGAAGCACTGGACGCGAATGCGCCTGCCGGTGAAATAAGTATGCCGTCGCCGGTAACGTGGGCGGACGCCGAGCGGGATTTGACGGCTTGGAACGGAAACAGCCTACAGAAAGAAGCTTTGCGATATGTTTATGAGCTTGAAGATGAGGTCTTGAATAGCAAAGACGAAGGTTTAATTAGCGATTGGCGAAAATTGCAAACTTCAGACCACTTCTATTACATGGGAACGAAGAATTTTACCGACGGCGATGTCCACGCTTATTTTAGTCCGTATGATTCGCCATACGACGCTTTTCTTTACTATATGAATACCATTCGTGATATGAAGTCTCGATTGAGGAAATAGTCAGACATTATTGCCAAATAAAAACTCCCTCTGAACGCGAGGGAGTTTCTGCATAATCCTGTTAAATTAGCTTTTACGAGCTTTAACTTCGTTACGACCAAGGTTTTTCTTAGTCTCGGTGTAAGTAGCGTGCTGCTTTGCAATTGGGTCGTACTTACGTAGTGTCAATTTACCCTGACCTTTTGTGGTGCGGTTCTGGGTGTTAACAGTAGTATAGTAAGTTCGGTGGTTGCTCAAGTTACTCACCAAACCAATCAGCTTTCGTTTCGTATTCTTCTTTGCCATCTCTTTACTCGTTAGATTTTATAAAACGTCTTGACTAATTATAGCATGGGTGAAGTGAAAATGCTAGACTCATATCAGATTTTTTATTAAGATTATGTCGTTCAGCTAAGTTTTTGGCGACTGTTTTATAGTATAATTATCAGAAAGGTTACTCACTTAGTGACTGCGGAGGATATTTATGAATGATGATAAGAAAATAATAAAAACCACAAAGAGGATTTATCCTCAAATATACTCTTATACTCTGCCAGATATTCCAGCAAATAAAGGTTGGCAAAAAGTCGGATATACAGAACGTAAAGACGTTGATTCGCGAATATTAGAACAGACTAAGACTGCGGCTGTAAAATTGCGATATGAGAAATTGTGGAGTGCTAGTTCTTTTTCTAACGCAACTCACGAATTCTTCAAGGACAAAGATCTTCACAAATATTACATAAAGAATGGAATCAAGAAGAGTAAAAAACAGGACGATGGCGGATTAGGTGAAGAGTGGTTTTACTTCAATGGTACGCCAGAAAAATCTAAAGAATTGTTTGATGATTACGCTAATGGCAATTTATTCAGTCGATCTTCCGAGAAAAGTCCGTATAAGTTGAGAAAGGAGCAAGAACGTGCCGTTTCTCAAACCCTTGCTTATGCAGAATCTCACCAGACTACAGATTTTTCTTCGCCAAATAAAGAAGCGGAATTTTTATGGAACGCAAAACCGCGTTTTGGTAAAACTCTCTCTTCTTACGATTTTGCAAAAAAATTCGATGCTAAGAATGTTTTGATAGTTACTAATCGTCCAGCAATCGCTAATTCGTGGTTTGATGATTTCGATAAATTTATTGACGGATATTATTTTATTTCGACTGCGGATTCATTGAAAGAGCGTGAAACTTTGTCTAGGTATGATTTTCTCAATAAAGCCAATTCATCAAGTGAGGATAAACAGATAACTTTCTTAAGTCTACAGGACTTAAAGGGTGGTAAAGTTTTTGGTGGACCACACAATAAATTAAAATGGGTGGCGGATCTTAATTGGGATTTGTTAATTATAGATGAGGCTCATGAAGGTGTTGATACAGATAGGACTAATGAAGCTTTTGGAAAAATTAAACGCAGGTTCACGCTGCACTTATCTGGAACGCCTTTTAAGGCGATAGCGGATGGACATTTTAAGGATAATCAGATATTCAACTGGACTTATATTGATGAGCAAAAAGCTAAGCAGGAAGAATTGAAAAATCTGGACGATTCGGGTGATCATGTCAATTTGCCAGATATGAGGTTATTTACCTACAAGATGTCCGATATTATCTCTGATCGGCTTGAAAAAGGCATGGAGATGGATGATGAAAATATCGATTATGCTTTTGAGCTGAATGAGATGTTTGCAACAGACACAAGTGGCAAGTTCGTTCATGAGAATGATATTTCAACATTCTTAAATCAATTAACTTCAAATGAAAAATATCCATTCTCGACTCCTGAATTAAGAGACCAGTTAAAGCACACGTTTTGGTTGGTAGGAAACCGTGTTGCTTCAGCGAAGGCTATGGAGAAAATGTTGCGCCATCACCCAGTATTTAGTGAATATAAAATAGTGCTTGCCGCGGGCAATGGAAGGTCTTCTCGGTCTGACAATAATTCATCTGAAGATGAAATGAAGGATACTGCAGCTAACGAGAAAGCCTTGAGCAGGGTTAAGAAGGCTATCAAGGAGAATGATCGCACCATAACTTTATCTGTCGGACAATTGACAACTGGAGTTACCATTAAAGAGTGGTCTGCTGTGCTTATGTTGTCTGATATTAAATCTGAGTCGCTGTATATGCAGGCAATATTCCGTTCTCAGAATCCGTATGAATTTATAGATAATAATGGCAATCTCTGTCGTAAAAAGTCGGCTTACGTCTTTGATTTCTCGCCGAATCGCGTGCTTAAAGTTTATGACAAGTTCGCCAACAGTCTATTGGCGGACGTAGCCAGAGGTGAAGCTACAGAAAAAATCAGAGAGCAGAACGTAGCAGAATTACTGAACTACTTCCCTGTCTTGGCGGAAGATGAATCTGGTAAGATGATCGAATTGGATGCAGAGCAAGTTTTGACTTTCCCTAAAGCCATCGTCGCGAAGGAGGTCGTTAACCGCGGTTTTGTTACTAATTTGTTATTTGTAAACATTAACAATGTCTTTAACATCCCTTCTGAGGTGATTGCAGCATTAAATAAGGCTCCTTCAACTAGCGATACTGATAAGCAGACTAAAAGTGAAGAAGTTCAGCACGATCCAGATCGTAAAAAGAATCGAGATCACAGAATATCTGTAAATAAGGATAAGCTGCTCGGTAATAAGGTTTACACTTCAAGAATGCAGGATATTGTGTTGTCTGCGGTTGATTCGGATATGGAGGCGGACGAGATTGTTGAAAAAATTACCGCTGACTGCATGCCTGAAATATCTGAAATCCTTGGGAAATATAAAGATTTCTATTCTCCTTCAAAGGCAGAGCTTGACAGTATTAAAAATGGGCTCCGTGAAAAGGTCAAAGAAGCGGCAGAAGAGTTTGTGTCTGGCGATATAGCAGACAGAATAGCTCAGGATAAGTTAGCGGATAGCCTGGCGAATATCATTGAGAAAGATCTCCCTAACGATACCGTCATTCATAAAGAAGAGGATAATTACGAAAAAGAAGAAAAGTCTGAAATGGACCAAATTAGGAGGAAATTGCGCACATTTACTCGCGCTATTCCTTCATTCATTATGGCTGCCAGCACAGATGTAGATAAAATCACGTTAGATAACATCGAGGATACCGTTTCTGACAAGGATTTTGAGGAATTATTTACAGAAAAAGACAGCGAACCATTTACAAAAGACGATTTCCGTAAAATTCGCGGCCCATGGACAAATCCAGAAACCGGCGAAACATTTGAAGGATTTTTTGATCGCTATACATTTAACGCCGCCATTCGAGAGTTTGAGGAGAAGCGACAGGAAATTGCGGATTACCTTTCCCCTGGCGCCAAAGAAGACATTTTCTCTTACATTCGCCCATTAAAAACAAATCAGATTTTTACACCAAGGATAGTTGTAAATAAAATGCTTGATTTGTTGGAAGAAAATAATCCTGGCATATTTGAAGATCCAAATGCGACATTTGCGGATTTATATGTAAAGAGTGGTCTATACCTTACAGAAATAGCAAAGAGGTTAAACAGAGGACTTGAGAGTAAAATACCAGATAAGTCGGAAAGAGTAAAACACATCCTTGAGAAACAGCTTTATGGGTTTGCGCCAACGAATATTATCTACAATATCGCACGTAAATATATTTACGGGACATTTTCAGGCATTGATGATAGTAATCTTAAGCAATTAGATTTAACTGACGCGTTTAAAAAGGGAGAGACGTTAAATATGAAATTTACAGCAGTAGTTGGAAATCCGCCGTATCAAGGAGGCCAACAGGGAGCCAGTCATTATGCACTTCCGGTATATCATAACTTCATGAGTGCCGCCTATGCCATAGCGGATAAAGCTATTCTAATCACGCCAGCTCGATTCTTGTTTAATGCCGGACAAACACCAAAGGAATGGAACGAAAAAATGTTAAATGACGAGCATCTTAGTGTGCTTGAATACTATAATGACGGTAAAGATATATTTCCTAATACAGACATCAAGGGGGGAGTGTCAATAACGTATAGAGATACTAGTAAAAAATTTGGTACTATTAAACATTTTACTATATTCCCTGAACTGAATAGTATCTTAAAAAAAGTATCATCTTACTCAGTTAAGAAAAATGTAGGTGATATTATTTATGTTTGTTCAAAATTTAATCTTGGTGCGCTTACTTCAGACTATCCGGAATATCAAAACAGGGAAAGAAGAATGTCGTCTAATGTACTAAAGTTAAAAATGTTCAATGATGATAGACAAAATATTAGCGATATTACAATTTATGGAGTAATAAATAATAAAAGAACAATAAAATATATTAAAAGCGAATATGTAGATTGTACTGCTAAAAATATTACTAAATACAAGGTAATACTTCCAAAAGCGGAAGGTAGCGGTAAATTTGGCGAAATCGTCACAAATCCTACTGTTATTGCTCCTCAATGTGGATACACACATACATTTTATGGAATTGGCGCATTTGAAAATGAAGAGCATGCAAAGAATGTTTTGGTCTACGTAAAAACTAAGTTTGCAAGGGCACTACTAAGTGTTCTAAAGGTTACTCAAAATGTAAACGCCGATACCTGGAGATGTGTTCCACTCCAGGACTTTACGAATAATTCAGATATCGACTGGTCGAAATCTATTGAAGAGGTTGATAAGCAGTTGTATAAAAAATATGATCTAAGCGATAAAGAAATTGCCTTCATAGAAGAAAAAGTTCGCCCAATGGAATAAAATTACATGCCAGACTCTGCTATTGATATCCTTGAGAACACCATTCGCCGCCACGGCGACTTGTTGGATGTTCTTTTGTTGGATAGGACGCGGACGACGAAGCGAAAATCGCATAATATTTTGTGGGCTACCGACTCTTATGTCGGTCATAATCCAAAGCAAGAAATATCGATTTTAGACATCACTGGGTCAAATACGTATTTAATACAGCCCAGAATTGCTAAATCAAAGGAAGAGCAAAAAAGCCGCACAAAGGATAAGGCTGAGGTTTTTACGCCAAAGAATATTGTCAGTCAAATGAACAGGCAGATAGACTGGAGCTCAGGAAACTGGCCGGCGGATGAGAATAATTGGAAGGATTACGTCAAAGAACTTCGTCTGGAGATAACCTGTGGTGAGGCGCCGTTTATAGTCGGCCGATACAATGCCGCCAGCGGAAAAAAAGTATTGAAACTGTCTGACAGAGTGGGATTTTTAGACCGTAAACTTCAAGTTGTCGGTTCGTATTGTAATGATAAGAAAGAATGGCTGGAATGGGCGGTTGTTGCTTTTCAATGCTCTTACGGATATGAATGGCAAGGTGATAATCTTCTGCTGGCCAGAGAGAACCTTTTATATACCTTCATCGACTACTGGAATGACAAATTCCCTGACGATAAGATAAATCTTGACAGGAAAATATCAAAAGAAAAAATGGAAATGTTATTACGGGTTGCGGAAATTATTTCTTGGAACATTTTTCAGATGGATGGAATTAAAAACGTGATACCGATGAGTTGCCGCCATGAAGTGATAGAAAAAGAAATCCCCCCTATGGTCAAATTATGGGGCGAATCTCCAAAGATTATTAAGAGTGAGTGTGCTGGGTGCAAAAATAATAACCATTTTAAGCATAATGGCAAGTATGTCTTTATTATGGATTGGGAAAAGGGAAAACCAGTTAAATTTATAAACTTAATGAAGGCGGAATAAAAAAGATCCGCATTTCTGCGAATCCGTGTTTCATGTGGAGCCACGATCGGGGCTTGAACCCGAGACCTCATCCTTACCATGGATGCGCTCTACCAACTGAGCTATCGCGGCGTAACAGGCTTAATTTTAGCACATTAAGCCGTGTTTAATCAACTGGGCTATTTTTTACGAGTGGATTTTTTGGCTGGCGTACCGGCTTCTTTTGGTAGCTTCGGCGTGACAAATGCCTCTATTATTCCCCACACTACGCTATTGACTAAGAATGTAACAAACAATATTCCTGAAGCTGACGCCGCCAAGTGCGCTGATGAAGCGTTAAATAATGTCAATAATCCCGCCACGGCCAGCCCGATTATGGCTAACATAATATAAGCGTATTGTAATTTCAATCGTTGATTTTTTTCGCTATTCCATAATGTCAGAATAGATTTTGTAAATTCAAACATACCCATATAATAGCACATATGCTTATAAAAGTCAATATTGCTACTTTACGCTATCAAAAAAGTCGCCTCAAAAGGCGACGATGATTCAATCTTGGTGCTGGAAGTAGGACTCGAACCTACGAAGCCTTACGGCGGGAGATTTACAGTCTCCTGTGATTGCCACTACACGATTCCAGCGTGATGTGGAGCCGCTTCTCGGGCTCGAACCGAGGACCTACGGTTTACAAAACCGTTGCTCTAGCCAACTGAGCTAAAGCGGCAACTGAATTTATTTTATCAATTTTTTCTCTCTGTGACAAGAGTTTACATAACTATTTTTCGTGGTTGATGGATTTTGCGCTGTTGGCGTGGACGTGACGCGTCGGCTTTCTTTGACGGTGCCGTCGGAGTTAGCATTTTTGTAGCTTTCTTGCGTAATTCTTCAGCTAATTCAGCCTGTCCGGCATTGTCATATGCTTCCGCTAAAATCTTCAACGTCTGAGGAATCGGCTCTAACTCGACAGCCTTTTCCAATGCATTAATAACCTTCTTCGTGTTCCCTATTTTTTCCTGAACCTTAGCGTAAGCGATGTAGCGTGCTGCCAAATCATCTTCCATCTCCAGTGCTTGCTCGAATGCTAGCGACGCCTTTTCATAATTCTCTGTTTCGTAGTAAATTAAGCCGACGTTATGAAGGCTGGAAGCGCTTGGCTCCAAACTCTGGGCAATCTCAAAACACTCGATGGCGTCTTTGTATGCGCGCTGCTTGGCATATAAAATCCCCAAGCGGTTGTACGCCGTGGCGTTTTTCTCGTCGACTCGTAAAATTGTCAGCAGAGCTTTTTCCGCTCGCAAATATTTATTCTCACGAATTGATTCCTGGGCAATTTCCCATAACTGATCAAGTTTATTAGTAATCTTTGTTGGCAAATCGCCAGTTTCTTTGATTGACGGATGATAAAAAATCGCCCAAATCATTAAAATCAGAATGAGGAGTAATCCAAACATATCTATACTATTATATCACAAGTTGCGTCAGCGCCAGCCTGACGTTGGCGTTAGATTTTAACGCGCTCGCAACAGAGGTGGTTTTTTCAAGTTGATCTTCAAGCGACGGATTTATTCCGCGCGATAAAGATTGAAAGCGAATCATATTTACTATAATGTCCGTAAGTAATATCGCTTTTTGGCGGTCAGAAAAGTATTTGGCGAGATTCTTAAACGTGTCGTATTCTCGATTTGTGGCTAAAATTTGCTTTGCATCGATGGCTAATTGTCTATATTCGGCGAATTTTTCTGGATTTTCCGCCAATTCTTTAATCAACAATGGTCGCCCTGCAGCTAAGAAAAGAATTTGCTGGCTAGAGGCGGGGTCTAAATTGTACTTTTCAAGCAGTTCTTTATCCTGAGCGGATGTCGTTTTATGAAGTGCCAACGTCTGACAACGAGATCTAACAGTGTCGAGCATCAACTTCGGGTTTTTTGCGACAAGGATAAAATTGGTATTTTTATTCGGTTCTTCCAGCGCTTTTAGGAATGCATTTTGCGACGGCTCGGTCATTAAATCAGCTTCGTCAATGATAATAACTCGACGATTTATGGTGTAAGTTCGGAGCGTAGAGATGAGTTCGCGAATTTGATCAACAGATATGGTCTGCTTTTCTGGAAGCGGTTTCAGATGAAAAGTATCACTATTTTTTGCTAGAATTTGAGCCACGCCTAGTCCATCAAGCCCGTAATCCGCAATCACCAAAAGCGCGTGAGGCAATTGCGATGAAATCTGGCTGATTTTTTGAGCGTCTCGAGCGGATATAATCACTTCAGACATCTATAAATCCTCTGGGAAGAATTTCTTGAATTCGTCAGGAACTGCGGCTTCAAAAACTTTTCTCTCGCCAGACGGCAAAATTATCTCTAATTTTTGAGCATGCAACATCATACGACAATCTGAAGACTTTCCGTAAACTCGATCGCCAAGAATCGGTGCATTCAGATGCGCCAAATGGACGCGTAATTGATGAGTTCGACCAGTGGTCGGCTTCAATTCCACAAGTGACTGAGTGTCATTTTCCGCCAAAACATGGTAAGTCGTCTGAGCTGGTTTCCCGTTCGGATCTATGCGGAACGTGCTCGGCGCCGAAGGATTGCGACCAATTGGTAGATCAATCTTTGCGGCATTCAACTTTGGCTTGCCGTCGGTTATCGCTATGTAAGTTTTCTTAGCAATTCGCTCGGCAAATTGCCTCTGTAGGTGCACGGCAGATTCTGGGTTTTTGGCGATAATCAACAGCCCCGAAGTGTCGCGGTCAAGCCTATGAACAATTCCCGGACGATCCGTGTCCGTCGCAAACGAAGTCTTCGGGCGAATTATTTCCGCAACCGTCGGCTCGTCAGAAAGTCCGCCCTTTGCGTGTGTCAGCAACCCGCTTGGTTTATTAACGACAATCACATCATCATCTTCGTATAAAATCGGCAAATCAACGTCCGCCTGCTCTTTTTCTGGCAAATTAAGCGCAATCTCATCAGTTTCATCAACCTCAAATTTTGGCGTCGTCACAACCTTATTATTGACCGAAACGTATCCAGCTTTTATATATTTTTGCCAAAGACTTCGAGAAATTGTCGTGTCGAATTTGGTCGATAAATAAATATCCAAGCGCACTTTGGTTGGCGAAATTTTGAACATCATGACATATTTTCCCTGGAACGGCGTTTCGATAAATTCTGGGTCTAGTGGATTCGGCAAAATCTCGGCATTATCTGGTTTTTCCATCCATAGATCGTCAATAGATTCTTCGTCAATAATCGAGCCGTAAAGCAGCACAAAATGCTGCTTATTCAAAATAAATTCCGCAAAAACGTGCGACTCGTCCGTTTGAATTTCCAGCCGACGCAGCGCCTTGACGGGCGTATTGTCGTCCGCCAGTTTGTATAATCTAGCTATTTTCAGCACTGTTCGAGGTAATATTTTCACGCGATTTGCTCCCTATTTTCGAAGCCCTACAGCTTTTTGAACGCGATACAGAGTTTCATTGGCGACGACATTCATGTCTTTTTCACTGGAAGCCAGCTTCTCTTCAATTGCTTGCTCATCAACCGCCGCAAGCCGATTCTGGAAATTCTCCAAAAAATCCGCGACCTCGTCAGCCACAATTCGCTTGAAATCGCCATAACGATCCATACCGAAGTACTCGTTGGCGGTCTGTTCCAGAGTAACTTCCCTGCCAGCGTCTTGCCGAACCAAAGTCAAAATCTCCAGCAAATTAGAAATTCCTGGCTGATTTTCCTTGTCGTATTGAACTTTGCCAATTGAATCTGTTGTTGCGCTCATTATTTTCTTATGCGCCGATTTTGGATCATCAGAAAGGAAAATAATTCCCTTGCTGCTCTCGTCAGATTTGCTCATTTTCTTCGCTGGATTCACGAGGTCTTTAATCCTCAATCCTTGATCTTTTCCGAAGAATTGATGTTGCTGAATTACGGGCTTCGGCACGATAAATAGATCACCAAATTTACGATTCATTCGCTCGGCAATATCACGAGTGAACTCCAAATGCTGGGTCTGATCGTCGCCAACTGGCACGTAAGTCGCGCCGTAAAGTAGAATGTCGGCAGCCATCAGAACGGGATAGTTGAATAGCCCAACGGAAGCGTCGCCTTTACTTCCTTTGTCCTTAAACTGTGTCATTCGGCTCATCTCGCCGAATCCAGTGAAGCAGTCCAGAATCCACGCCAATTCGCTGTGCGCCGAAATACGACTTTGGCGGTAAAGATGAATAGAAGAATTGTCCAGCGGCAATCCAGCGGCGGTATAAACTCGCGCGTTGTTCAGGATGCTGCCATACAATTTGCTGTGGTCAATTGGCGTCGTAAAACTGTGAAGGTCTGGGATGAATAGATTGATGTCATATTCGTCCGAGCGGCGCTTCGCCATGTTGATAATTGGCAAAATAGCCCCAAAGTAATTACCTATGTGGATGTTGTTGTTGGCGCGCACGCCAGTGAGGATGACGGGTTTTGATGGTTTCATTAGATATATTATAACATTATTCGATCGTTAAGTAATGGGATGATAGTTGTTGCTTTATAATCTTTAAAGATTTTTTATATGTAGACGCTATATCATTTTCTATCTTTCGTATAGCTGATACATCACTTTGGGATGTTGCTATGCCATCAAAGTTACTTGCTAAATCATCCCAGTCAATTGCTGGATAGTCAACTTTATCACAGTCAGTCAATCTCGCCATTGCAAAGCACAATGTATCAAGCGACACAGCCGTCCCGATTTTGTCTTGCGAATCTTGGTAGAGATCAATGATTTCACGAGCAATGATAGCCTGTTGGACATGGTTATTATCAGCTTTCATGCATCTATTAAATAATCCCTCAACATCGCGAGCCCGTCAACTTTCTCAATTATCGTCAGATATTCCTGCCATTCTTCGTCGTTCAGTTCTGCCAAACTACGGTCAGGAAAGCTCGGATGTCCATAAATATACAGTAATTCCGTCCAGCCATGGAGATTATTACCGCGTGGCTCGTCGGTGATAAATCCCTCTTCGTTGGCTACGAAAATATGGTCTTTTTCGCCGTCAAAATAGCCAACCGCAAAAGAAAAAATAGCTCGACGATCAGCCTCGTCTTTCATCAACTTGATAATACCGGGATAACTAAAGCTATTCAGTAGCAATTTAACAAACGGCCCCGGAAAACCTTTCAGTGCCGGAATGAAAAAACCGCGGTCATCAACGACCAGGCGCTTGTTCGGAAACGCTTTCTTGGCTTGAGATAATTTGCTTTTGGCAATCGTTTGAATATCTAGTCCGCGCCCCTCGTCAAAATCATAATCGAGCTGCCTTAAATCAACACCAAGCGGCTGAAGGAGTTCTTGAAGACTGGTGAATTTGCTGTGATTGGAAGTGATAAAATAAATTGGGCTATTTTCTTGTTTCATATTGATAAGTATACGCTAACTAACGCTATTTTGCAGATTTCTAATGCTTGTGTCGTACGGAATTTTCCATAATTTGCCGTCGATATCCAGGTTTTTCAGAAAATTGCGCATTTGCTGCTGAATGTTTTTTACGTCAGTACTGTCTTCGGTCAAAATCTCCAGTTCAATAAATAACCCCAATCCAGCAACTTCGTCGATACAAATCGTATAGTCTTCAGTCTTTGACTCAAGGCGGACTTTATCAACCGTGACAACTTCTTGCCAGCCTAATGCCGTGAGCATTTGGCGCGCTGCATTTTCGTCGTCAACTGCAAATTCATATTCATCAGACGCTAGCTTTGCCTGCCCCTCGACCTTCAGCGTCATCAGGCTTCGTCGCAACTCACCAGTTTCCGGATTAAGAACATCGCGTACTCGCATAATTTTTGAGCCAGGCGTAATTGGCACGTCAACTTGCTCGGGTAATAAAAACACCGTGTCAATTTGGCGCTTGCTTGATATTGACGTGATGAATTGACCTTTAAGGATGGCGATAAGTTCGTCGCGTGTCATGTCGCCCGATATCTTAAATTTGGACTCGATTTCAATCATAAACTTCCTCGTTTGGACTTTGCTATGAGACGACTCGCTTTTGGCGAATATTTTCCCGCCAAATAATCTTTCATAATTTCCGACAGCTTCTTCGCATATTTATCAGTTATTTCGTGCCGCTGAGTTGTCATTGACGTATGAGTGATATTGTTATGATCTTTTGCTAATTTCTTCAGGTTTCTCTCAACAATCAGTGGGTCAAGTTTTCCAGACAAAATAGCAATCGGAAGAGTGAGCTTAGTGATGTCATTCATTGTCGTCTGATTGATAATCGCAGTGTTAAGGGCGATTAAAAACGACTCGGAGGTAACCTCATCAGCCTTAAATCCAGCGTCAGGCCAAATATTGTGCCGATCAGCGAATTGCAAAAAGCGTTTCGAACTGCGCGGATGACTATTGAAAAACTCATAAAGCGCACGCAAAATTTTCTCTGGATGATGAATTTTTTCGTCAACCCTCGGATAATATATCGGCGGACTACACAAAATCAGCGACTTGCTTAACTTCGGATATTGCTTGGCGAGTTCTACGGCAGCCAGCGAGCCCATAGAATGGCCGATGACGATATCGACGTGATTTATGAATTCCCTACGCAAAGTAGCGACGATGCTTGCGGCTTGGTCGTGGGCGTTGCAGGACTTCCAATCAGGCTTGGGCGAATTGCCAAATCCCAGCATGTCAATTGCTATAACTCGCGTGTCCTTCGGCAAATATGGCTCCAGCGGCATCCATGTTTTCCAGGATGCGCCTAATCCATGAATAAGTAAAATCGTCGCTTTCGGTTTTTCTGGACGAGAAAAATAATGCACGTTCAATGCATATGGAATCCGCAACCAGCGATGGATAATCTTGTCCAACATATTTTTAGTATACTATGAAAATACTCCGCCTGCATATGAAACGGAGTATTTTGTGATAGCCTTTTCTGTACTAACGCTTAGAGAATTGTTCGCGTTTACGAGCAGAACGAAGACCGTACTTCTTGCGCTCTTTCTCGCGTGGGTCACGTTTCAATAGCTCAGCCTTCTTCAGAACTGGACGCAGGTCAGCGTGAGCAGCTGTCAAAGCTTTTGCGATACCAAGCTTGATAGCGTCAACTTGACCAGCCAGACCACCACCTTTAACTAGGATAGTAACGTCGAATTCTTTTTGCTTGCTGACAATTGCAAGTGGGTCGGTTACTTCTGCTAGTAAGGTTTTGTTGCCGTCCAGGTACTCAGCAGCAGGCTTGCCATTGATTGTAATGGTGCCTTTGCCAGGAAGTAGGCGAACGCTTGCTGAAGCGCTTTTGCGTCGACCTAAGCCGTAGAAATAAGTATCAGCCATATTACTTTACCTCAACTTTCTCTGGTGTTTGTGCTGTGTGAGCGTGGTCGCTGCCGGCAAAAATGCGTAGGCGCTTTAGGCGCTCTGCTTGCAATTTGTTCTTTGGCAACATACCTTTAACAGCTTCTTCAATAATTCGCTCTGGGTGGCGTTCGCGCATTTCTTTGAATTGCGTTTCCTTAATTCCACCTGGAAAACCACTGTGGCGATAGTAATACTTATCAGTTTCCTTGTATCCAGTAACAACTGTCTGCGCAGCATTGATAACAACTACATAGTCGCCACCGTCAATGTGAGGAGTGTAAGTTGGCTTGTATTTACCAGTCAAATGCTTGGCAATTTCTGTAGCCAAACGTCCAAGTGGTAATTCGCTAGCGTCAAACAATACCCAACGGCGAGAAACTTCAGATGGTTTTTGTGAATAAGTTTTCATCTTATTTTCCTTCCTTTGGCATTGGTTTAATATCGTCAACAAACTCGATGATCGCCATTTGAGCGCCGTCGCCGACTCGCAAACGTGTTCGCTCAACGCGAACGTGTCCGCTGGTTCGACCACTTAGCTGTGGCGCGATTTCATCAACTAGTTTGTAAGCAGCAGCGCGTGTGCTTAATGCTGCAATCACCTGACGTCGGCTAGCCAGGTCGCCCTTTTTAGCCTTGGTGATGATTTTTTCAATGTGACGCTTTAGTTCCTTAGCCTTTGGCAAGGTGGTCTCGATTTTTCCGTACTCAACCAAGCTGGTAGCCAGACCTTTGAGTAGGGCTCGTCGCTGATCACGCTCGCGGCCGAACTTGCGCCCTTGATATCCGTGTCTATGCATAGTTAAAACTCCAACTCCGCCATCTTGTCACGTACTTCGTCTAGTGCCTTTGAACCGAAACCTTTCAATTCTCGCAAATCTTGCTCAGTCAAAGTTACCAAATCGCGAATAGTGCGGATTTCATTGTTAATTAGCGCGTTCGTCGTGCGGGCGCTTAAGTTTAATTCTTCAATTGGCATTGCTAGCTCTGACTCTTCGTCTTCCTTAGCTGCGCCAAGTGCTGGTGCGCCAGTTACCATCGTGTTGCCAGCCAAAGCTGTGTATTGGTTAACAAGAATCGCTGCTGCTTCTTCGAACGCCTCACGAGGTGTGATTGTGCCGTTAGTTTCAACAGTGATTGCCAATTTGTCCAAGTTTGTCTCCTGGCCAACACGAGTTGAGTCGACTTTGTAGCGAACGCGTAGAACTGGTGAGTACATTGCATCAATAGCAATCATGTCGCTGTGCAAACGCTTTTCGCTTGACTCTTCAATTGTCTGATAACCGCAACCTGCCTCAACTACCAAATCCATAACCAAATGCTTGTTTGGGTCGTCGATTGTAGCAATTACTTGCTCTGGGTTAACAACTTCAACATCAGCATTAGTTTTAATATCAGCGGCAGTTACTTCGCCAGCGCCAGATTTCTCAATGCGCAGTTCAACTGGATCGTCGGTAAATACGCGTAGGTGAACGTTTTTCAAGTTCAACATAATGTCGACAACATCTTCTTTGATGCCTTCAACAGTAGTAAACTCGTGAGTTGCGCCCTCAATTCTGAAAGCTACAACCGCGCCACCGCGAACGCTTGACAATAGAACGCGTCGCAATGAGTTACCAAGAGTATTACCGTAGCCTGGGTGAAGTGGCTCGATTAGAAAAGTAGCGCTGGTTGCTGAAATGTCATCAACGCTCGCGAGTGCTGGATTGTAAATTGCTTTTGCCATAATTCTTCCCTAACCCTTCTTTTATCGTGAGTAATACTCAACAATTAATTGCTCGTTGATGTCAGCTTCTGCTTCCTCGCGCTTTGGCAAACCAGTTACTTCAATCTTCAGCTTCTTGCTATCAGCTTTTAGCCAGCTTAGTGGACCTTGGACTGAATTGTTGATTACATCGTCAATTCGCGTAAAGTACTCTGACTTGGTACTCTTTGGACGAACCGTGATGACATCGCCAGCTTTAACACGAATCGATGGAATATCGACGCGTCGGCCGTTCAATTCAAAATGTCCGTGGCTAACTAGTTGACGAGCTGCGCGACGTGATACGGCAAATCCAGAACGGTAAACAACGTTATCCAAACGGCGCTCTAATAGCTTCAACAAGTTTTCGCCCGCCAAGCCTTCTTGAGCGCGTGTTGCTTCTTTCATCAAGCGAGCAAACTGCTTCTCAACTAGACCGTACAAGCGACGAACCTTCTGCTTTTCACGAAGCTGTGTAGCGTATAGACTTGGCTTATTCTGACGACCATGCGCGTGTTGACCTGGAATGCCAGATTTTTTCGCCAAAATTTTATGTGCTTTTGGATGAAGCGCATAACCTTCGCGGCGGCTTTGCTTGACAATTGGTGAATTATCTCGTGCCATAATTATGCCCTCCGTGCCTTTCGTGGACGAACACCACCGTGAGGCACGCCAGTTACGTCCTTAATGCTTTCTACTGAGATGTCGAATGCGCTGACCGCACGAATAGCGGCGTCACGACCCAAGCCGACACCTTTCACGAAAACGTCAACAGATTTCAAGCCGTATTGAGTTTTCGCAGCTTCAGCAGCTTTTTCAGCAGCAACCTGTGAAGCATAGGCTGTACCTTTTTTGCTTCCACGGAAACCACATGCACCAGCTGATGAAGCGGTTAGTACGTTACCTTTCTTGTCGGAAAAAGTAACGATAGTATTGTTAAATGTTGCCTGAATGTGCAGCTGACCAGCTGGGACTGATCGGCGCTGCTTCTTCTTGGTAGATTTTGCGTCTGCCATTTCTTAGTCCTTTCTTTAGGTCTTACTTGCTGCTTTTGGTTGTGTACCGCCCACGGCGATGGCGCGACCCTTGCGAGTTCGTGCATTCGTACGAGTCCGCTGTCCGCGTGTTGGCAGTCCTGCTTTGTGGCGAAGACCGCGATAGGCGTTGATATCCTTCAAGCGCTTAATATTATTTGCCACCAAGCGCTGGAGATCACCTTCGACGGTGTATTCGCTGTCAATAATTTCGCGAATCTTGTTTTCTTCAGCCTCGGTGAGATCTTTCACCCGAGTGGTCGGCTCAATTTTAGCCGCCGCAAGGATGCTCGAAGCGTGCTTTGGCCCAATACCGTAAATATAGGTGAGCGCAATTTGCACCTGCTTCTCTGTTGGGATAACTACCCCAGCAATTCGAGCCATGCTTAACCCTGCCTTTGCTTATTCTTAGGTTTTTTCTTGTTGATGATATATAGTCGGCCTTTGCGGCGAACTACCTTATCACCTTTTTTGGGATCTTTGTCGATTTTTTTCACACTTGCACGAACTTTCATAAAGTGCTTAAATCTCCCTTCCCGAGTAAACCCGAGATTATCGTTGATATTATAACTACCGACCCTGAGGTCGATCGTCACGTAGGCGGAAGCTGATTCGTCCCTTTGTAAGATCGTAAGGGGTCATCTCAACCTCAACCTTATCACCAGGCACCAGACGAATATAATGCTTACGCATTCGTCCTGAAATATGCGCGATGATACTATGGCCATTCTCCAGTTCCACCTTAAATTGAGTATTAGGCAGTGCTTCCACTACCTTTCCTACCATTTTGATGACTTCCTTTTGACTCGCCATAAGTTACAGTTGTCAATTATACAGTACTAAACAGGGTTTGACAAGAGGTTTCGCTGTAAATTTACGTGCTATAATTGAGCTATCAAATTTAACATAAGGATTTTTATGGCAAGCAAGAAAAAACCAGCAAACTTTAAGGTTACAAAATCGAAGAATGAGATAATGACCGCGGTGCTAATCGGTCTGGTGACGGCTTTGATCGTGATAGTTATTGGCGTAATTTTATTACACGCCAACCAAACTTCCGACAAGACGTTTCAAACAGTCGAAAATGTTGACGGTGGATCCGTGAACTTGGGTTCTCTAGGCTTCCGAATTGAAGGAGATAAATTAGTTATTCGCAACGATTCAGTCACACAAGAGATTCGCTATTTCCTGAAGACAGAAACTAAAAAATCAGGCTGTAAGGATAACAACAGCGTAACTACGGTAATTGCCCATTCCCAAGATGAGAAACAGTTGTTGCTGGGCTATGGTTGCGGCAATTCTGAGGCACGAATGTTTGCAGTCAAGAAAGATGGCGGATGGAAAACGATTTCCCCAACCAACCAATTTAATTTGTTCAACATTCCGAGTTGTAAGATGGTTGATGAAAATAACATTAGTAATGAAATTGCGCCAGTCTGCCAAAATGAGAAAAAAGTTGGCGACAATTTATCTTACGATTACAAAATACGATAATCCATTCGCAAAAAGAATTCCCCGCTTTTCGGCGGGGATTTTTAATGTCAATTATTTTTTCTTAAACAAACGACGCTTCTTACTCTTCTTTTTGTCACTATCAAGCAGCTCGTCTGGGTCAAAGTCGTCATACGTAACCATCAGTGCACGAGAGTTGACTTGTCGCAGAGTTTCAAGGGCAACTGATACGACAATCAAGATTCCAGTACCGCCGATTGATAAGCGCAAACCTTGCAAGCCTGTCAAATTGTACGTGAGATATTCCGCGACGAATGGCAGAATAGCCACGATTCCCAGGACGATTGAACCGAACAAAATCAAGCGATTGACGGTTCTCATAAGATACTTTTCAGTCTGAGCGCCCGGACGCACGCCTTCAATAAATCCACCTTGCTTCTGCAAATTTTCGGCAATTTCGTTAGCATTAAAGACAATTCCAGTGTAGAAATACGTAAAGGCGATAACCAAGATAAAATACAGCGTTGGGTAGATAAATGCCTCTGCGGTACTGCCGGTGAACGAGCCGGCGTTTGGAGCTTGGAACCAAGTGATCAATTTGTTGGCGGTCGGTAGGAGATTGGCGTTACCAGACGCTTTCATAACTTGACCAACAAATTGCGGCAAGCTTAGGAACGCGACCGCGAAGATGACCGGAATAACTCCCGCCGCAATCAGCTTAACTGGCAAAATGCTTTTTACATCGCCGTAATTACTGTTTCCGTGAACGCGCTTTGCGTAGTTAATTGTAATGACGCGCTGAGCTTCGTTGATTTTAACCAGGAAATAAAGGACGATGAGTCCAGCGATTGACATGATTAATATCGTCCAGAACATAACTGGGTTTACAGGGAGAGTGAACCAGTTGAAGACGTTTAAGCTGCCAGATGAGGTGTTGAACAATGATGAGATTAATGACGCGAGCATTTGTGGCAATTGGCTAATGATACCAGCGAAGATTACGATAGAAATACCGTTGCCGATCCCCTGCTCAGTGATCAACTCGCCGAGCCACATCAGAAGAACAGATCCTGCTGTCATTGAAGTGATTGAAACGATCCATTCCATCATAGTAGGGTCGGCCAATGTTGTACTGCCGCCTTGAAGAACTGTTTGCCTTAAGATGAAGATGAAAGCGATTGACTGGACAATAGCAAGTGGCACAGTAATAACACGCGTCCATTGCTGAATTTTTCGACGTCCAGATTCGCCGTCTTTGTGTAGCTCCTCAAGTCTTGGAATGGCTTTGGTCAGAAGCTGAATGATAATACTGGCGGTAATAAATGGACTAAGTCCAACCAACACCAGAGAGAAGCTCGACAATGCGCCGCCGGATAGTAAGTTCAAGATACCACCGAGGTCAGATTGTCCAAGCACCGACGAAATCGCGTTACGTAGTTGTGTTGGTTCCGCCAATGGCACTGGAATGTGCGCCAATAATCGATAAACAACGATTATTCCCACGACGATAAATAGTCGTTTTTGCATATCTTTATTTTTCAGTGAGCGAAAAATTATTCTCCAATTCATGTTTTAGCCCCTCATAGTCACTAACAATTCTTAACTCTGTTAATTATACATTACCTTAGCGGATATTTCCATACTAAAAACATAAAAGCGTATGCGTTATAATTGAGTCAATAATATAATGTAAACGAGGTATTATATGCAACAGCAACCTGAAATCCCATCAACTCCACCAATTACGCCACCACCAAACCCAGAATTGCCCCAAAATTATCCACCAAAGAAAAGTAAATTGTGGCTATGGGTTACACTGGCAATCCTGGGAGTGCTGGCGGTAATCGGAATAGTGGTGGCAATTGTTCTTGTGTCAAATAAAATCACTCCTTCAAAAGACGCTAATATTTCGCGCAAAGAGACGGCCAAACCTAAGGACGAGAAGAAAAACGAAGACAAAAAGCAGAACTTAGCTAAATCAGATTCAAAATGTTTGACGTCTGCTGATTTTCGAAAAGCCGGTTATGGCCATATGAAAGATGGCTCTTTTGTACTTAACAATGGTAAATATAATTTTAAAAATGTTTTCTTCAATGCGGATTCGACGCAATATACATATGAAGGAATTGCCGTTGACGAACTAGCTAAACTGGGTTCACTATACAAATCAAATAGTCAAAAGGAATTTTCAATTGAGCTGGTCGGTCAAACATACGAGAGTTCAAAGACAAGTGCTGGCACAAAATTAGCCATGGAGCGCGCCGATAAAGTCAAACAAGGTCTAGTTTCGCAAGGTTTTCCTGAGAATAAGATTATTATCTCTGAGCCAAAAATCGCCAATCACGACAGTAGCGATGACACAGCCGACAGAAACGTGACTATTTATCTAGTCGTGCCACAAGAATGTAGCGAAAAATAGTCTAAGATATCAAAGCAAAAGAAAATCCCCTTCTCTTTCGAAGGGGATTTATTGTTACTGAGAAAAATTATTTCTCTTCAGCTTCTTTCGCACTTTGGCGTAGAGGTGTAGCTACTTTCTCGAATGAGCCACCGGCTTTTTCGATAGCGGCAACAACTGAAGCTGAGGCAGCTTGTACTTTCAAGTCAACCTTAGCCTTCAATTCACCACGAGCAATCACCTTAACCGTGTGGAAAGGAGTTGCAATGTAGCCTTCAGTGAACAACAAAGCATTGTCAACGGTTTTGCCGTCAAATGCGTTCAAGTGATCCATGTACACAACTTGAGCTGGGGTTCGCAAACTCTTGAATCCGCGAGCCTTTGGCACAGCTTGAGCTAGTGGACGCTGACCACCTTGGAACATTACGCGAAGCTTCTTACCTGTTCGGGCGTTCTGACCTTTAGTACCGCGACCAGCAGTCTTACCTTGACCAGCAGCAATACCGCGACCAACGCGCTTTTTATTCTTGTTTGCTGAAACTTGGAGATCATTGTACTTCATTATTTAGCCTCCTTTTTAGCAACCTTTTTTACAGGCTGAGCACTTAGCCATTGATCGCGTGGAACTAATGACTTTAGAGCTTCGATAGTCGCATAAGCAATGTTAACCTTGTTAGTTGAGCCAAGAGATTTGGTCAATAGGTTACGAACGCCTGTTACACCGATAATCTGACGAACTACACCACCAGCGATAATACCAGTACCAGGAGCGGCTGGCTTGATCAATACGCGTGCGCCAGAGAATTTAACTTCGCTGTCGTGTGGGATTGTTTCGCCGTTTAATGGTAATGTAATCAAGTGCTTTTTAGCGACTGACGTAGCCTTAGCGACTGCAGCTTGAACGTCTGCGCCCTTAGCAACACCGACACCAACTTTATCTTTGCGGTTACCAACAACCACCAAAGCCTTAAATCGGAAACGGCGACCACCTTTAACCACGCGAGAAACGCGGTCAATGTTGATTACCAATTCTTCAAACTCTTTTGGTGCGTCATCGCGCACATTTCGCCGGTCATCGCGGCGACCACCACGTGGATTTCGAGGTCGACGACCTTCTGCACGTGGGGTAGTATTTGCAGCTTGCTCTGCCATACTAAAACTCCAATCCTTCTTGGCGCGCAGCATCAGCCAAAGCCTTTAGGCGGCCAGCGTATTGACGACCATTTCGATCAAACACCACTGCGCTAATCTTAATTTTCTTTGCTTTTTTAGCAATTTCAGCACCAATAGCGGCACTTTTTTCAGTCATCGTGCCAGTCGCTTTTGTTCCAACTGTAGTTGCTGCAGCCAATGTTTTACCAGCCACATCGTCAATCAATTGCGCGCTAACGTGCAAATTGCTAATAGTAACCGTCAAGCGTGGGCGCTCTGCCGTGCCTGAAACCTTAGCGCGAACGCGGTTTTTGCGAAGAGCGCGGTTGAGTAGCTTCTTATTTTCAGCCATGATTACTTACCTGTCTTTCCTGCTTTACGCAAAATCTGCTCGTCGACATACTTGATACCCTTGCCCTTGTATGGTTCAGGCTTCTTCAATGCGCGGATTTCCGCTGCAACTTGGCCGACTTGTTGTTTATTGATACCGCTAACAACGATAATCATTTTTTCGTTGGCAACAGTTACGCCTTCTGGGGCTTTGTATTTGACTGGATGTGAAAATCCAAGTGCCATTTCTAGCTCGTTGTTGCTTGAGTTAACACGGAAACCGACACCGTTAACCTCTAGGCGCTTTTCATAGCCTTTGGTTACACCGATTACCATGTTGTTGATTAGCGCGCGCATCAGACCATGCTGACTGCGGGCTACTTTGGACTCGTCCTTAGGATGCACCGTGACTTGTCCATCTTCGACTTTCACCTCAACTGCTGGTGTGATGAATTGCTTTAATTCACCCTTTGGTCCTTTAACGACCACATCACCAGAGTCAACCGTGATTGTCACACCGGCCGGAATAATCACCGGCAGTTTTCCGATTCGACTCAGACTCATTACTCACCTTTCGTGTGATTTGATATTAACTTCAGTATTTTAACACAGATTAGAGGTAAAATGCAAGGTTTTCAAGCTATGAATTAACCTCATATATGTCTAGCTCGATTGAATTGATCATTTGCCCTATTCGAGCACTATCCGCCATCTCCAACCAACCTTTGCCGCCAATAATACACCCTCCAAGGATCGCATTTAGCGTACTCCTGTTTAATATAACCTGTTTATGATTGTCCGAACATCGAACAAGAGCTTTTCGTAAATTATCACAAAAGGCAGACGACGATAGACTTTTTATATACTCTAAGAAATCATATCTCAATTGATTAATTATTTTGTCATCTTTCTTCAATAGTCCAAGAAACATTCTGTATCCAACTGAAATTGACGCCTCCGACCACTGATCGCCACGATCATACACTGTATATTTTTCTCGCACGACCGTCAAGAAATTGAGAGCCACAATCTGCATAACAATTGCCGCCAGAGCTTGATCAACCGGCGTTTGTATATGACTTTCATCAATTGAATACTCCAGAACGCATTCACGAAAAAGATCGTCAGACTCTTTACTATATTTTATATACGAAGTACGAAAAAGCGTATTAACAGAGCTCTCATCGTGAGCCTTACGATACGCCATATCAATTTGCTTACGCCACGAAGAAATCTGAACTTCGCGTAGCTTTTTACTCAGTTCACTTCGGTCGACTTCTACTATATTTCGATTCATTTCTATTCCACACTCGCCAGCAGCCCTCAAAATATCATCTTCTGGAATGACTAATTTATCAAACTCTCGCAATGCCTCGTCATATGTCTTTTTCGCTTCTGGACTATATAATTCGGCGTCCATAAAACAAGTGTCGCCATATGTTTTTGCAGACAGTATGATATCGCTCAGAACAAAGAACTCATTGTCTTGAAGACGCTTCAAAACATACTGAGCTAATAAATGTTCATAAATATGAGCGATTAGCCCGTCGTTATCGACTGTTTTGTATATGGATGAAATTATCATTGCTTGGTTTGATGATATTATAATGTCGTCAAATTAGCAATTTTTCGATATTTATGATAATTGATATAATCATACTCAATGACAGCAACTATACTTTTCGCCACCAAAAACCCAGGCAAATACGCAGAATTCGTTGCCGCGTTTCATAAATTCGCCCCACAGACGTCAATTATTTCGTTGGCAGATTTGGACTATCAAATTCCTGACTACATAGAAACAGGCACGACATTTGAACAAAATGCCCTATTGAAGGCGCGACACACAAGGCATCATTTACACGAAAATGATAAAAACCTGATAATTATCGCCGATGATTCCGGCATGGAAATTGACGCCCTAAATGGCGAGCCTGGCGTATTTACAAGACGCTGGGATGGTCGCGAGATGAGTGATCAAGAAATCGTAGATTATTGCCTGAAGAAGCTTGAAAATAAGGCAAACAGACGAGCGCAATACACGACATGTCTTGTAATAAATTTTTCCAATGGTCGCGAGAAAGTGATTTTTGGAAAAAATTCTGGCGTCATCTTAACTGAGCCACGAGAGGAATCCCGACTTAAAGGAATGCCGTTTCGGGAATTATTTTTCGTGCCCGAACTTAATATGATGTTTCACGAAGTGCGCGAACTGCCGAAGCTGAAGCGCAATGGATATTCACTCGGTCATGAGGTTGCAATCGAAAAATGCGCTAATGTGATACGGGAAAATTTATTTGACTTTGTATAGCGGCTTTCAACTCCGCGCTCTCACTTGCCCATGGAATGTGTTGTGTGAGTTCATCAACTGTCACAAATTTAGCATACCGTATCTGCTCTTCCTGTATTTGCTCTTCGTCCTCGTTCTGTTGATGTAAGATATACTCATCGGCATTCTTATTAAGTTTCAGGCTAACCCGAAGCTGCAAGTACTCGTCATCATTTTTTAAGTTATCTGTTTCCAAGATATCGTAATAGCCAAAAAACTTATACTGACTAGACACACTGTCTGTATTAATTCCCGTCTCCTCCGCTACTTCACGTACGATGGTTTGCAAGTAAGTCTCGTGCTTATTTGGCTTTCCACCGGGCAGCTGCCACTTTCGACCATCCTTAGAGACGATGGCTATTTTATTATCGTGAGTAAAAAGCCAAGCGTATACCTGATTTACCGGAAGAGACTGATCTTCTGGGCGGATTTCTTTACCGTCCTTCCAGATGCGTGCCTTAATAGTTTTTCTTATGGTGTCCATGATATCTTTGTTATGACTTTGCCTTAAAGCTGTCAAATACTTTTCAAAATATTCATATTTATGTTTAGAATTATACTGCATTATAAATCTCGGATGTTCCAAAGGTATGATTTCATCAAAAAAATTATATTTTTTGTTTATTTTAGATAAAAATGTATAATTATCTCCACTTCCTATACAATAACACGCAGAAGTATCGATCCCAAAATCAATTTGTGCCTGTATTGAACTAACAATCAAAGAATACAATGTTTCTTGCAATTTTTTACTATCATAATAATTACAGTTAACCTCATTTCCCTTTGAATTGGTTCTAACTATACCAACAGGGCAGACAAAATTCATATAAAAATCCGAATAAAACTTTTTGCATCCACCATATTTTTCAATTACATCATATAAAAAACCTGAAGATGATTTGTTAATATAAAACTTATCAATCAAAATACCAGTTTCTTTTTGAAGATGTTTCGCATCCTCAAATGGCACCCCCGTAACAGCTGTTCCTCGACGTGCTGGTGAACTTCCTAATATTATACGACGTTTATTACAATCATTGTAAAACCTTTTGTAGAACGTTGTTGAAATTTCATTTACTATTTCTTTTTGACTTCCATTAAACGGATTTACAATTTTAAAACCATCCGGTAATTCCATTGATATTTTCGATAATTTTTTATTAAATTCTATTACTTTCTGGCCGAATGTTTTTTGTTCAATCATTTAGTATCTCCTTCTCCCAGTTACTTATTGTTTGTCTTGTTACTCCCATTTTTCAGCAAGCTGTTCTTGTGAAAGATTGGCAGCTTTTCTTAGCTATTCCATCAAGTCTTTTTTATATTTTAATTTTCTCCGTTATCCCTATATTTTCGATAAAGTCTTGATCATGAGACGCTATCACAACACCTCCTTTATACTGACCTAGCGCCAGTTCCAAAGCTTCAATCGTAGGAATATCAAGGTTATTCGTCGGCTCATCCAGGATGATAAGATCAGGAGAGTTCGTTGACATAGCAGCAAGCAAAACTTTAGCCCGTTCGCCACCGCTGAGATCTATAGCTTTTGTCGACGAGATTGTTCGTTTATCTAGACCAAAACGAATTAATATATTGATCGCGTCGTGTAATTCAAGTTTTGGCGATAAATACCGCAAATTGTCCAAAGGCGAGTTATCTTTAAGCGGCAATGACTGCGACTGATTCATGTATATTATTTTTGCATTTTCGCCTTTTTTTATCTCTCCGCGATGATACTCAGGTGTATTATTTCCCATAATAAAATTGAGGAGCGAAGATTTTCCCGAGCCGTTCTCTCCTTGGATCAATATTTTATCGTCAGGACGTACATTAAAAGTAACGGGTCCTATCATCTTCTCTCCATCATGTGAAATACTCAGCGATTGCACAGAAATAAGGCTATACTTCTTAGAAGATACTTCATCGAAAGCAAACTTAATAGAAATTTCATCCTCCACCCTCTCAGGTTCGTCCAATTGTCGCAGGCGAGACTCCACACCTCCAGCCGCCCCTGCAATATTTGAAGATGCGCGCTCTTTACGAAAATTATCATTTAACTTATCGCTATCCGATTTTTTGTGGCTAGCTTTGGCCGAATTCGCACGAATTCTAGCGTCCCGCGCAACGCGGTATAGTCGCTTTTTCTCCTTTTCATATTGCTCATAGCGGTCGGTCATTGCTTGACGAGCTTCACGTCTTGCTTCAATATATTCATCGTAACCAAGATTATACTTGTTCACGCCCTTGCTGCCAGTCAATTCTATAATCCGTTCTGCAGTGTTACGTAAGAAATGCCGATCATGAGACACGATCAAAAATGAAGCTGGCGAATTGTTAATAAAATCTTCAAGCAAAATTACTCCGCTGTCATCAAGATTATTAGTTGGCTCATCAAGCAAAATTAGATCATAACGAGACGCAAAAACTGCCGCCAAAGCTATCCGTGTACGTTGTCCCCCAGAAAATGTATTCAGACATCTATCCGGATCAATGTCACCCAGATCTGCCCGCGATAAAGCCTTTTTAATCGTCGTGTCAAAATTTGCTACTTCGAATTTTTCATACCTCTCCAGGGCTTCGCCATAAATTAATAGCGTCTTTTCACTAGCCTCTTGAGTTAACCTCTCACATTGATAATCAAATTCTTCTCTAGCCGACTTAACGCCAGTCACTTCTTCTATAAAATCATAAACTGTCTTATCGAGCCATTTATTCAGGTTTTGTGGTAAAATACCTATCTCTTCACCACTCGAAATAATATCACCTGATGTAGGCTGGATATCTCCGTTTATTATTTTTAATAAAGTAGTTTTTCCAGCACCATTTGAACCAACTAGTCCAATCTTATCTCCGGCGTTAATAGCAAAGCTTACGTCGCTAAACAATTCTCGACTATTAGTTTCATAAGACACATTTTTAAGGTCGATCATATCACTATTATACTATCTCTGTGTAGATGGATATAAAAAATAAACGCCCTGCAATGAGGACGTTTATTTGATTTGCGTGAGGCTTAGTAAACCTTCAACAACAATTCGCCACCAAGTTTGGCCTTAGCTGCTTCGACACCAGTCATGACACCTTTTGATGTTGAGATAAGTACCAAACCGCGACCACTCTTTACCTTTGGAATCTCGCTAGCGCCGACGTAAACGCGACGACCAGGTTTTGAGATGCGGGTAATTTCGTTGATAGTACTGTTAGTTCCTTTTTCATTGATAGTAACTACCAACACGCCACGAGGCTTAGCATCTTCCAGCTTGACGTCTGCCAAGTAGCCGTTTTTGACTAATTGTTCAGCGATGACTTTCTTCATCTTGCTGGACGGAACACGAACTTCCGTTTTGCCAACCAATTTCGCATTGCGGATGCGAGTCAGAAGGTCGGCGATTGGGTCTGTAGTTTGCATAGACATATTCTAATCTCCTTTCCTTCTTACCAACTACTCTTTGTTATGCCTGGGATTTCACCCTTGGCTGCTTTTTCGCGGAAATTGATACGGCTCAAGCCGAATTGACGCATGTAGCCGCGCGGGCGACCAGAGATGCTATCACGGTTCTTGTGCCTGGTTGGGCTAGAATTGCGAGGCAATTTTTGCAAACCATCGAGGTCGCCAAGTTCTTTCAACTCAGCACGCTTGGCTGCAAACTTGGCAATCATCTTCATGCGCTTCTTATCACGAGCGACCATTGATTTCTTAGCCATTACTTGACGCCTCCTTTCTTCTCAAACGGCATGCCAAATTTTTCTAGCAACGCCTTAGAAGCTTCCTTGTTGCCGTTCTTGATAACAAATGTAACCTGCAAACCGTGCAAAACCTGAGTTTCCTCAAATGTCAATTCTGGGAAAATCGATTGCTCGGTGATGCCGAGATTGTAATTGCCACCTTTATCAAACTTCAAGCCAACGCCGTGGAAGTCACGAACGCGAGGTAAAGCAACGTTAATCAAACGATCCATGAACTCGTACATACGAGCGCCGCGCAAAGTTACGCTAACACCAATTGGCGCGCCCATACCTTTACGAATGCTAAATGTCGCGATTGATTTTTTGGCTCGTCGAGCCACTGGTGCTTGACCTGTAATTTTCTCGACGGTGTTTTTGACAATTTCAAAATGACGCTTGTCATCTTTCTTCTTGCCGGTACCAACGCTCACGACGATCTTTTCCAAAGCTGGCACTTCATGCACGTTCTTTAGATTCAATTCGGCTTGTAGTTCCTTAAGGTAAGTTCCTTGATATAAGGCTTTCAAGCGAGGAGCTGGCACGACAGTTTTCTTTTCTGCCATTATTTAATCTCCTTATTTTTTGCTTGACGAGCAACACGAGTTTTGCCGCCGTCAGCATTCTTTACTAAACCAACCCGACTGGTTTTGCCTGATTTCTCATCAATAACCAAAGCGACTTTGCTGATATCCATTGGTACGTGAATATCTTTCTTGCCACCTTTTGGATTGTACTGGCTTGGCTTAACGTGGCGATGTCCGACACCAACACCTTCGACCAAAACAGTTTGGTCTTTTGTGTTAACTTTTAGAACTTTACCAGTTGTGCCTTTATTTTTACCAGCAATAATTTTTACGGTATCGTCTTTATGAATTCGAGCCATTAGAGTACCTCCGGAGCTAAGCTGACGATCTTCATGTAGCCCATATCGCGAAGTTCGCGTGGAACTGGACCGAAGACACGAGTAGCTTTTGGCTGCTTGTCATCGTTGATAATCACTACGGCATTGTCGTCAAAACAGATTGTTGAGCCGTCTTTGCGATGAATTTGATCGCGAGTACGAACAACTACAGCCTTAACAACAGATTTTTTCTTAACGTTACCGGTTGGGCTAGCGTCTTTTACCGAGCAGACGATTACGTCGCCAACGCGAGCGTAACGGCGTCGTGTACCGCCAAGAACGCGAATACACAAAACTTCCCTAGCGCCTGAGTTATCGGCTACCTTAAGGCGAGATTCTTGTTGGATCATTTGTCGTCCTCCTTAGCCTCTTCCTTAGTTTCGCCAGAAACTTCGTCCTTTAGTTTGATAGAACCGCGAGACTTTTCAATCACCTTAACTAGAGTAAAGCTCTTAGTCTTGGAAATTGGGCGAGTCTCTTCGATTTGCACCTTGTCGCCTTCACCTGCTTCGTTGGTTTCATCGTGAGCAGTGTATTTGCGAGTCACGGTGTACTGCTTGCCGTATAGCGGATGCGTTTCGCGGCTAGTGACCGTCACAGTGATGGTCTTGTCGCGCTTGGCACTCGTTACGACGCCAATCAATGTTCGTCGGGCCATTACTTGCTCTCCTTTGTATTATTAATTTGTGTCAGCAGGCGTGCAATTTCCTTTCGGAGTGAACGCAACGCTTTTGGATTAACTAACTCGCCAGCAGCGTGAGAACGTTTTGCTTGAAGTAGGTCGTTTCGCTTTTCAGCCAATTCCTTCTTCAAATCGTCAATCGTCTTAACAACTGCCGCTTTAACAGATTTCTTCGTTTCAGCCATTATGCGTCCTCCCGCTTGATGAACTTACATTTGACTGGCAATTTGTGGCTAGCCAGACGCATTGCCTCGCGAGCAACTTCCTCTGAAACGCCCTGCATCTCAAACAGAACAGTACCAGCTTTTACCTTAGCAACGAAGAACTCTGGATTACCCTTACCCTGACCCATCTTCAAGCCAAGTGGCTTTCGGGTAACTGGAGTGTGAGGGAAGATTCGAATCCAAATCTTACCACCACGCTTGATGTAACGAGTCATCGCCTGACGAGCAGACTCGATTTGGCGGGAGTTGATGCGCTCATTTGATTGTGATTGCAATGCAAAGTCGCCGAACGCGATGTAATTGCCACGAGTTGCTTGACCGCGGTTTTTTCCAATACGCACTTTGCGGTGCTTAGTTTTCTTTGGTAACAGCATTTAGCGACTCCTTTCTCCCTTATAAATCCACACTTTCACGCCAATGATACCAGCTGGTGTCTGAGCGCGAGCACAGTGGAAGTCAATATCAGCGCGCAAGGTGTGTAGAGGCACTGAGCCTTCAATTACCTTTTCGCGACGTGCCATTTCAGCGCCGTTCAAACGACCAGCCACCTCAATACGAATACCTTTAGCACCAGCATTCATGGTGTTTTGTGCGGTCATTTTAGTTGCACGGCGGAAGTTGATTCGGCGCTCCAATTGGCGAGCGATATTCTCAGCTACCAATTTGGCTGCCAATTCTGGACGGCGAACTTCTTCAATGTTGATACGAACTGGCTGACCAGCAATCTTCTCAACTTGCTTCTTCAATTCATTCACGCCAGCACCACCGCGACCGATAACAACACCAGCTTTTGCCGTGTGAATTGTAATCGTGATCAAGTTGGCGCTACGCTCAATCTCAATGCGATTGATAGTTGGGCGTGAGGCAAATTTCTTTTCAATCAACTCGCGGATTTCGTGATCCTGACGAATCGCCTCTGCAAACTCTTTTTTATTGGCCGTAAACCAACGAGAGCTCCAGTTCTTATTGACCTGTAGGCGGAAGTTGATTGGATTCACTTTTTGACCCATTTACTTCTCCTCCTTTTTTGCTGCCGGTTTAGCGGCTTTTTTAGCTACAGGCTTAGCAGTTTTTGCTTCTGCCTTAGCTTCGGCCTTTTTTGCAGGCGCTTTCTTTGGCTTTTCCGCGCCAGTTACTTCAACCAAAATATTTGAAGTCTTTTTCTGGAATGGCAAAGCACGGCCACGTGATGCAGGCTTAAAGCGACGCAAACGTGTACCAGTAGTAACGCTCAAAGTAGTAATTACTAAGCTTTTCGCGTCCAAGCCGTGGTTGTTGATAGCGTTTGCCTTAGCGCTTTCGATAGCCTTTTTGACTGGGCTAGCAGCGCGCTTTGGAACGTGCTCTAAGATAACTAGCGCATCAGCTACAGTACGACCTCGCACCAAGGCTGCAACTAGGCTTACCTTACGTGGTGCCTGATCAACACCTTTAGCGTAAGCACGGACAGTATAAGTTGTATCAGCCATGATTACTTCTTATCCTTTCCACCGTGTTTACGGAATTTACGAGTTGGACTAAACTCACCGAGCTTATGACCAACCATATTTTCGGTAATCAGCACTGGTACGTGCACTCTACCGTTGTGAACAGCAATCGTTCGACCAACCATCTCTGGTGTAATAGTCGAAGCGCGCGCCCACGTTTTGATAACGGTTCGATCGTCAAGGCTAAGAGCAGCAATTTTCTTTGCTAGCTTTACATCGACGAATGGACCTTTCTTTAATGAACGACTCATCGTGATTTACCTCTTCCTCTTCGCGTCGTGACGCGTGCGTACGATTAATTTATTCGAGCCTTTACGGCGACGAGTTCGATAACCTAATGTCAATTGACCCCAAGGAGTACGTGGCGCTTTACCAGTACCGTGGCGACCACCGTCACCACCACCATGTGGGTGATCTGCGGCGTTCATAACGACACCACGAACAGTTGGGCGAATGCCCTTGCGGCGTTTGCGACCAGCTGAACCGATCTTAACATTTTGGTGCTGAACGTTACCGACTACACCGATAGCAGCGGTAGCTTCCAAGCGAACTTTGCGAACTTCGCCAGATGGCAATTTGATAGTTGCGTAGTTGCCTTCTTTTGCCATCAACTGAGCTTTAGCACCAGCAGCGCGCACCATTTGTGCACCCTTACCAGCGGTCAACTCAATAGCGTAAATCATCGTACCAACAGGAATAACTGACAATGGCAAGCGGTTCGAAGCCTCAATTGGAGCTTCTTCACCAGTTCGGATAGTTTTACCCTTAACCATTGAGGTGTCAGCTAAGATGTAGTGGTACAAATTGTACTGATCCTTAACTCGAGCAATACGAGCTGAGCGGTTTGGATCGTATTCGATTTCTTCAATCGTCAAGGTCAAGCCTGCTGGCAAATTGTGGTTCACCAAGCGGTAGTGACGACGAACGCCGCCTCCGCGATGACGAACGGTAATTCGACCTTGGTTGTTGCGACCGGCATTTTGCTTTTTAGCTTTAATCAGACTTTTAAGAGGTTTTCTTGTTGTAATGTCTGACAAATCCTGACTCGTCATGCCGCGACGAGCAGGAGTGGTTGGATTGTAAGCTTTCACTGGCATTACTTGGTCTCCTCCATCTGCTGCTCTACTGCGTCAAACACATCGAGCTTATCGCCTTCTTTCAGCGTCACGTAAGCCTTCTTCCAATCCTTGCGCGTTGTTGTGCCAGGATAACGATTCTTGCCTCGTGAGAAGCGTACAGCCTTGCCGTCTTGTACTAAGGTTTTAACCTTAACTACAGTAACGCCAAATTGTGCTTCTACAGCTGATTTGATTTCGTTCTTATTCAAGTTAAGTGGAACGCGTAGCACATATACACCATTGGCGCTCTGTGCGTAAGCCTTTTCACTAACGCGTGGGATAATAATCGTCTGTTTCATATTACGCTTCCTCCTTACCCAACCATGCAGTAATTACAGGTAGAGCTTTCGGTGTTATAACGATTGTATCCGCATTCAGAATGTGATAAACGCTTAGATAATTAGCGCGAACCACCAAAACGTTCTGAATATTGTTTGTAGCGCGCATAAGTTCTGGCGTCTTCTCGTCTACAACGATCAGAACACGGCGCTCGAACTTGTTGTCAGCTAAGAATGTTGCGACTTCCTTGGTCTTGCCAGTAGTCTTAATGTCTTTGATGACAATTTTCTTAGCTTCGTTAGCTACAGTCAAAGCTTGGCGAACTGCCACTTTCTTAGCAGTCTTTGACAATTTTTTAGTGTAGTTTTCGTTACCGCGTGGACCAAATACCACACCACCGCCGCGCCAGATTGGGTTACGGCTTGAGCCGAAACGTGCTCGACCAGTTCCCTTTTGCTTCCATGGTTTTTTACCACCACCAGAAACTTCGCCGCGCTGCTTGGTTGTAGCGCTAGCTAGGCGTGCGTTTGCCAAGTAGCTGTCATATGCCAATTTCAACAATTCGTGATTTGGCACTTCCACAGCAAAAATGTCTTTAGGAAGTTTGGTTGAATCTGCCATTACTTGTTACCTCCTAAAATAATCAGCCCCTTTCGTGGTCCAGGAACAGCGCCCTTAACCCCGATTAGATTGGTCTCTGGATCAACATATGCCACTTCCAAGTTCTTAACAGTAACACGCTCGTGACCCATGTGGCCAGCCATCGTCTTACCCTTGAAAACTTTTTGTGGATACATCGAGCCAATTGAACCTGGCTTACGAGTATTACCTTTACCACCGTGCGTCTTACGATGACGCTTAAAGTTGTGGCGTTTAATGGTTCCAGCGAAACCTTTACCTTTGCTGGTTCCGGTCGCATCGACAAAATCGCCGACTTCAAACGCGGAAACATTAATTTCACTGCCAACTTTCAGATCCTCTGGAATCTGGTCGACACGGAATTCCCGAATATGTTTCGGGGTCACTTGGGCTGGCTTAACGTGTCCAGCCACGGCCTTGCTCAGGTTCTTACCCTCTCCAAAAGCTACCTGTACCGCATTGTAACCGTCGGTTTCGACAGTCTTCACCTGAGTAACGGTGACAGGGCCGGCTTGGATCAGCGTTACCGGAATGGCTTTGCCGTCTTCAGCCAAGAGCTGGGTCATACCAAGTTTGGTACCGAGAAGTGTTTTCACTTTTCCTCACTCCCACTTAAATACTCCTGATGACGTGCGGTTTCTGGGTTCTGGGAGAACGTTAAATGTAAACATCCGCTCATAACCAGACCTGCTCATTCACCAAGGAGAACAGTTGATATTACGCGTAATAGAAATTACTCGTAAATTGTAGCACAATTGAGCCTAAAAAGTCAACCCATGACCACACGTTCTGTTTTATCTACAATTCCGCATATGTTATAATCATATTCGAAAAGAAATTTTATTAATTAGGGGGCAATCATGAACGATTCTCAAATCGAAAATACTAACGAAGAACTGAATAATTTACGCACTATCAGAGATGAGGCTATTAATGCACTAGCACCAAATATAGATAGAATGGAAGGCGTTGATGGAGAACGAAAAATTCGTATATACATGTCAGCCGCAAGAATAACCAACAGCAGTAAGATGTTCCGCTTAGCTTACGAGGCGGCTAAAAATATCCCAGACGCAGCTACACGAGCCGAGGCGCTAATTGATATTATTCAAGACGCTGGATACGCTATTAGCAAATTAGGCGGCGGTCGTCCATTCTAGAAGCTTAAGAGCTAACAACTTCAAGCAAATAATATCGTCCTAATTGGGCGGTATTATTTTATAACGAATCCATAGCGATTAAATCATCACGCCAACTGGCGTAAACGAGGTCAGAATTGCCATGAAAATTATCGTGACGTACCAAATTTTCCGGTTGAATTGATATTTCTCAATCTTTAATACCAGCAGCAACGCAATAAATAGCCCGACAGGAATAGCCTGAACAACCAAGCCGCCAACTTCAATTGGATTTTTTAGACGAAGCCACAGCGCACTTAATATCACAAAAACCACCAATTTTAAGAAAAATGAGCCGTCATTATCATAAATGCGTTCGCGCCCTTTGCGACTAAATAGCTCGCTAGACTTCGAGCGATTGCGAGCATAAGTACGAGTTTTTTGTTTTGTCATAAGCTAAATGGAATTATAGCATAAAAAATCCGCCCCATTCAAGAGGCGGAAATTTTATATATAGTTAAATTACATACGAATTTCAGCATCAACGCCAGCTGGCAAATTCAAGTTCTGCAAGCTGTCAATCGTCTTTGGTGTAGCATTTGTAATGTCAATCAGACGCTTATGAACGCGGCACTCGTAAGATTCACCACCAGTCTTGTAAACGTGCGGACTCTTTACGACGGTGTAAGTGCTGCGTCGAGTTGGCAAAGGCACTGGACCAGCAACGTTAGCACCTGTGCGAATTGCGGTGTCGATAATTTGTTTTGCTGATTGGTCGATGACTTTGTGGTCATAAGCCTTCAGACGAATACGGATTTTAATTCCTGTATCTTGAGCCATAGCTCCTCCTCTTATGTGCAATCTCGTAACCTCTAATTGCCCTATTTATAGTCAATCGAGTTCTCGAGATAAATTATTATTAACTATGCGATTATATCAGCAATTTTCTGCTTTATCAAGATGAGAAATCATTTCCGCGATAATTCCAGCGGATTTATTCAGCGACTCTTTTTCTCGCTCGGTAAGTGGATAGCCCGCCAAAATCTTCACGCCGTCGCTACTGATTGTTGATGGCAATCCAAGTACAACATTATTCAAGCCATATTCACCCTCAGCCAAAGAGCAAACGGGATAAACCGTGTGCGTCGATTTTCGGAGCGCTGAAACAATCTTAGACACAACAAACCCAATTGCAAAATATGTCGATTTCTTTGTTTCAATCACCCGATACGCTCGGTCGCGAACCTTCTGCTCAATTCCGTCAATCATTTCCTCTGTAAATCCAGGATATTCCCTAATCGGCACTTCACCAATTTGCGCCGTTTCAATTGTCGAAAACGACGAATCGCCATGCTCGCCCAAAATATAAGCATCAACCGCTTTACTATCGACATTGAATGCATCTGCCAAATACGACTTCATTCGCGAAGTATCAAGCGTCGTACCCGTCCCGAACACGCGATTTTTCGGCAAACCAGATTCCTTAAGCGCCACGTAAGTCAGAACATCAACCGGATTACTGACAATTACCAAATACGGCTTCGCGCCATTCGCCATAATATTTTTCACAATATCACGCATAATTTTTGCGTTAACGTCAATCAGCTCCAACCGAGTCTGACCAGGAAGTTGCGGCGCACCCGCGGTAATCACAACGATGTCGTCGTCATTGATATCAGAATAATTCCCCGTATGAACCACGACATTTCTGTCAATTCCCATCGCGTCATTGATGTCAGCCGCTTGACCCCAAGCTAAATCCTCATTACGGTCAATCAACACAATTTCTTCAATAACACTACGCAATGCGCACGCATAAGCCGCCGTTGCACCGACCATTCCACCGCCGCCAACAATTAGCAATTTCTGTTTATTCACCAAAATCTCCTTTTTCTGTTTTATATTAGATGTCTTTATTCTGCCATAAACGTTACCGCTCTGTCAATTAACCCCTTCTTATGGCAATCAAAAATCCCCCGAACTTTCGGGGGATTTAATTAGGCTTGTGTTATCAAGATTATTTGTTAATCTTTGTAACAACACCAGCGCCAACTGTACGGCCACCTTCGCGGATAGCAAAGTTCAAACCTTGCTCCATAGCGATTGGTGCAAGCAACTTAACCTTGAAGGTTACAGTGTCGCCTGGCATAACCATTTCTTTGTCAGCTGGCAATTCAACTTCACCAGTAACGTCAGTTGTGCGGAAGTAGAACTGTGGCTTGTAGCCCTTTGAGAATGGAGTGTGGCGACCGCCTTCTTCCTTCTTCAAGATGTAAACTTCAGCTTCAAACTCAGTATGTGGAGTAATTGTGCCTGGCTTTGCCAAAACTTGACCGCGCTCAATGTCGCTGCGCTCAATACCACGTAGCAAGACACCTGCGTTGTCACCTGCTTGACCTTGGTCAAGAGATTTCTTGAAGGCCTCAATACCAGTTACAACTGACTTCTGAGTTGGCTTCAAACCAACGATTTCAACTTCGTCGTTCAATTTAACAACACCTTGCTCGATACGACCAGTTGCTACTGTACCACGACCCTTAATTGAGAAGACGTCCTCAATTGGCATAATGAACGGTTTGTCCATGTCACGTGCTGGCTCTGGAATGTAGCTGTCCATTGCGTCAACCAATTCCATAATAGCGTCTTCGTATTTCTCGTCACCTTCAAGAGCCTTAAGAGCAGAACCCTTGATGATTGGAGCATCTTTGTCGAAGCCGTTCTTTTCAAGAAGTTCGCGAACTTCTTCTTCGATCAGCTCAACCATTTCTTCGTCAGCCATGTCCATCTTGTTCAAGAAGACAACGATCTTTGGCACACCAACCTGCTTTGCAAGCAAAACGTGCTCACGAGTCTGAGGCATTGGGCCGTCAGTTGCAGCGATAACTAATACCGCACCGTCAACCTGAGCAGCACCGGTGATCATGTTCTTGACGTAGTCAGCGTGTCCTGGCATGTCAACGTGTGCATAGTGACGATTCTTTGATTCATACTCTTGGTGTGAAGACGCGATAGTAATACCACGTTGCTTCTCTTCTGGTGCGTTGTCGATCTGGTCGTACGCAACAGGTTTGTTAACTGCGCTTGGTAGGCGCTTTGCCAACACTGCAGTAATCGCAGCAGTCAGCGTAGTCTTACCGTGGTCAACGTGGCCCATTGTACCAACGTTAACGTGCGGTTTGCTTCGGTCAAATGCATCTGCCATTTGTAGAAGTTCTCCTTAATTTAATTATTATTTTTCACGCGGGTACAGTCCATAAAAAAGACCTCACGGCGTATGAGTTTAATTATAACGATTTTCCAATCAGTTGTAAATAGCCTATTTCTTACTATAATACTTCGCCAAGAACGAATCACGAAACTCGTAAAAAGTTCCATCCTCCAAGCTGGCTCGAATATCATCAACCAACTTAACGATAAATCGCTCGTTGTGGATTGACAACAACGTTCCAGCCAACGACTCGCGGGCGTGCAGAAGATGACAAAGATAAGCCGCCGTGTAGTTCTTGCAAGTATAGCAATCGCAATCGTCCATAATCGGCGCAAACATCTCGCGGTATTTTCGGCCGCGCACATTGACTCGACCAAACGGCATATACGCGGCGCCGTTCCTAGCAACTCGCGTCGGGCTCACGCAGTCAAAGGTGTCAATTCCCTGCTCAATTGCCGCAAAAATATCATCAGGCTCGGAAATTCCCAACAAATGACGCGGTTTATTTTCAGGCAGAATTTGATTGACCCACTGAATCGTTTGCGCCATAGTTTCCTTTTCCAACGCGCCACCGATTCCATAGCCATCAAAATCCATCGCGCCCAAAAACTCGGCAGTTTGTTTTCGCAAATCCTCGTAATTCGCGCCTTGCAAAACGCCAAACAAAGCTTGATATGGCTTATCTGGACGAGCCTCCCTTAGGCGCTTGACTTCCGCCAAACTTCGCTCCGCCCAAGCATGCGTCCTGGCCAGCGCCTCAACTTGATATTCGTACGGATCAATCAAAGAGGTCAATTCGTCAAACGCAAAAGTAATGTCAGCGCCAATTCCAGCCTGAATTTGCATGGACAATTCTGGCGTGAATTTATGATAAGAGCCGTCCAAATGTGACTTGAACATTACGCCGTTTTCGTCCACCCAAGCATGACGCGACGATTTTTTAGCAATCGCAATTTCTTCATCGACATCAGTGCTCATTGCCAAAACTTTCTTAAAGCCAGAACCTAAACTCAAGACCTGAAACCCACCGCTATCCGTAAAAGTCGGACCATCCCAGTGCATAAATTTACCAAGATATCCAGCCTTTTCAATCAACTCATGCCCCGGCTGCAGATATAAATGATAAGCATTCGCCAGCACCGCCTGCGCACCAACATCCGCTACCATCTCTGGAACCATCGCCTTAACATTAGCCTTAGTTCCAACCACAATAAACGCCGGCGTTTCAATATCACCGTGTGGCGTGTGAATAATTCCCGTTCGCGCCAGAGTGTCATTAAATCGTGAAGTTATTTCAAAAGAAAAAGGTTTTTCCTGCATAATCTGTTTGATTATATCACGAAATGGTCGACGGATCGTTTCGCGACAAGCTAATCACATCGCTACATCGCACCAAGTAATATTTATTCTCTTCCGCATTATTAACTATTAGCATAGGCTCACCACGACTAAGCGGCAATTCCGACACGCTTAATATTCGACCGTCAATATCTGGCCTATCGTTAATTTCTGGATTCCAGACCACCAAACTATCCGCACGCAGCGCAAATTTTTCAACATATTCATGGCTATTCACTTCTTCTAACGGAACATCATTCCACGAAACAGCATTCAGCAAGTCACCAGGCAAACATCGGTATGCCGAAACTACACATTCGCCCTTAAATTCCCGAGCTCTGCCAATATCCTGGATTACATTACGAGCGGCGCATTCATACTGACTCAATACATCAAGCTGCTCATCAAGAGGCAATTTATAGAAGCACTCATCATTAACTGCTTCACTTGCAAAATTTGCAATTTTATGAAGTTCATTTACCGCCATTTTAAGCTCTTCAACTTCACCATCAAATCCTTCCAAACGAATAATCTTATCTCTGTCGGGTATCACATAAACCTTCTTCGAAAAGTCTCCAGACTCATCATCTATCGTCACTTCAAGCGCCGCGTAAAATTTATCATGATATCTAATAAAACACATCCCATTAATACACGCCCCAGAAATATCCATAAATTCATACTGTAATTCATTATTTTTCGTAGCATCAGGAGCCAACGCAAAACCAGTAAAACTAACATCACCAACCTCAGAAAACTCAGACAACTGATCATTTAATGTTTGGGCATATTCTCTTGACACTTCGTCAAACTCCGACTCGTCAACATAAGAAAGATCCGTCGCTAGTTGCCAAGCGGTCTCCTGAAAATAATCATTAAAAACCGTTTCAAATAAATCAATAGAGGCTCCGATCTCCTCTTTATCAATTGGCGTCATATCAAGCACATCTTTCATATCTACGCAAAAAGTCGCAAATCGATTTTTAATATCAAACATTTCCAGCACAGGACGATCGTCGCGCCACGTAAAACTCGGTAGCCATCCAGACAAAACCGCAGGATTAGCGTCTTCTATATTATTTTCTCTGCCGTCAATTTTAACCTTATACGCCTGGCATTTAACTTGAATTCCGCCATCATACGGGATCTCATTCAAAACGTCATTTATCTCATCTATCAAAAGCCGCCTCGATTCCGCATCTTGAATGTCGCCAACACCAGCAACTTCTTCGATTTTATCAGCATAGTGGCGTAATTTACGCACACATCGAGGAATACCGCTATCATCTGGCAATAACTCTATTGATATAATCGCCTGCTTATCAAGCGGAAAATAATAGTCCTTCTGCGAAGTTCTCACACACAAAGCAGCCATCTCTTTGGTGTAAATCGCAAACGGCGCTGAAATCTCAGGATCAATTTCCATGGGAGATATCAAATCCGCCACGCCCTCAACCGACTGCAAATAATACGAATCGTCCTCTTCGGATTGACTATACCCAACAACTCTAACTCTCTCGCCCTCAATATCGCCAGCGTGTGCAGCTTGTTCTATCTCAGCAATTGCAATCTCGTCGTTTTTCCCACCAAGCAATAAATTTGCACCAGCAATTCGCCTCCAGTCCTCTTCAGAGAACAGTTCGGGAGAATTAGACTCCGTATTAGGCTTTGAGCGCTCCATATTGCTATATATTATACAACTTTAATCGATATTTACAAGTATAGACCCTTCCGTATGCTGTATACTAGAAACATGAGCAATAAAACCCTCGTTGATTTGGACCAGTGGCTAGCCCCACACAAATCCACAATTCAGGCGCGCGAGAAGTATATTTCTTCGAAACTGAAAAAGGTTTTAAGCGGCAAGACACCAGCCGAATTCGCGATGGGTTTTTTACATTTCGGACTCCATAAAACAGATGCAGGCTGGACGTTTAGAGAATGGGCGCCGAATGCGACTCAGATGTTCTTAGTTGGCGATTTTTCAGATTGGAAAGAGCGTGAGGAATTCGCCTTAAGTCGTGATGAAAACGGCGAATGGAGCATAAATCTTCCTGAAGATTCACTCCGCCACGGACAAAAATATAAATTACGCGTCTATTGGTCTGGCAGCGATGGTTGGCGACTGCCTTCATACGCAAATTACGTCGTTCAGGACGAAAATTCTGTCGATTTTTCCGCGGTCGTGTGGTCGCCAAAAACTCCTTATGATTGGCAATATAAAACCCCGCCCAAGCCAAAAGTTCCCCTGATTTACGAAGCGCACGTTGGTATGAGCAGCCAACAGGAAAAAGTAGCCAGCTTCAGCGAATTCACCACAGAGGTTTTGCCACGAATTAAGAAATCTGGGTACAACACCATTCAACTTATGGCAATCGCCGAGCACCCATATTACGGCAGTTTCGGATATCACGTCAGCAACTTTTTCGCGGTTTCGTCAAGATTTGGCACTCCCGACGATTTTAAGAAATTGGTTGACACAGCGCACGGAATGGGACTGCGCGTCATCATTGACCTCGTTCACGCTCACGCCGCCAAAAACGAAGTCGAAGGTCTGGGCAATTTCGCTGGCGATCCGACACAATATTTCAAGCCAACAAATCATCCAGAATGGGATTCGCGATTATTCGATTACGGCAAACCAGAAGTTTTGCATTTTTTGGCAAGTAATTGCCGTTGGTGGTTGGACGAATATCACATTGACGGATTTAGGTTTGATGGTGTAACTAGTATGATTTACCATGATCACGGACTCGGAAAAAGTTTCACTAGTTATGATGATTATTTCCGCGACAACGTCGACAAAGACGCGCTCACTTATTTACGATTGGCGAATGAAACCATTCACACCGTTCGCCCCGACGCCACGACAATTGCAGAGGAAATGAGCGGCTTTCCTGGACTGGGCGCATCGGCGAAGGATGGCGGGCTGGGATTTGATTATCGCTTGCAAATGGGCGCGCCAGATTTATGGATAAAAACCCTGAAAGAGAAAAATGATGAAGATTGGGATTTGGGGCAATTAGCTTACACTTTGGGTTCGCACCGGCCAGAGGAAAAAGTCATTAATTATGCCGAAAGCCATGACCAAGCGCTTGTCGGCGATAAAACGCTGATTTTCCGGCTGATTGATAAAAATATGTATTGGCATATGGATAAAATTGATCCAGATCTTAAGACCGAACGCGGAATAGCCCTGCATAAACTAATTCGCTTGATGACCGCGGGACTGCACGGCGGCGGTTATTTGAATTTTATGGGCAATGAATTCGGGCATCCGGAATGGATTGATTTTCCGCGTGAAGGTAATAATTGGTCGTTTAAGCACGCTCGTCGGCAATGGATTTTGCGCGACAACGGCTTCTTAAAATATCAATGGCTGGGCGATTTTGATGCGGCGCTAATGAAAATTATTCGACAAATTGACAATTCTGATATTCAACATCTGACAGTTCGCCAATCTGATCATATGGTCAGTTTTATGCATGGCGACTTTTTATTTGTTATCAATTTTTCGCCCGACAAATCCCACTCAGATTACTCAGTACCCGCAGAAGCTGGCTCTTATAAATTGGCATTAAGTAGCGACGACAAGAACTTCGGCGGACAGGAGCGAATAGACCATAATTCCCGATTTTTCACTTCCCCAGCTCACAATAATCACAATCTTAAAGTTTACTTGCCAGCCAGAACGGGCATTATTTTACAGAAAGTTGACTAGTGTTGACTTTTTGATGTAGATGTTGTAAAATGAATACAGTCTTTGTTGACAATCCCGTCAACAAAGGTAGCTCTTGCGAAAGGAAGTCATGAACGCCGTTACTACCGGTCTAAAGGCCACGATTCTCGTCCTTATCGGCTGCGTGTTCTTTACGTTCACGCTAGACGACACCATCAAGGGGGCCCTTGCCATGGATGTCCTGTTCGTAGCCGCATACATTGCGGCTATTGCCGTCGCCTGGCTCACCTACAAAGACGACGGCAGGATTGGGCCACTGCCAGTTGCTGCGATAATAGTGACAGCCGTTTTTGGGGCAGAGATTTGGATGTTAATTAAGGATATTAACGTCGCAATCTATTGGTGGAACACTCTATCCACACTACCCGATCCGGGTAGATGGAATAGCACACTGCCATTCATGGCAGTGACATGTGTACCACTGTTGCTCATCACCTTAATTAAGCCGTCGTCGCCCAAGTGCGACGATGATGACGGTGATAGCGACAAGGGCTAACGCCCGTCAAGAGAAATAGTTCGCTTAAGGCTTAAGCCTTGAGCTTGAGCTCTCTTGGCGGGCTATTTCTATTGGCATAAAATTTGTTACACTAGATATTGTGAAGAAAAAAGTACCAAAATTCATTGAGCAATCATTAGCCCGAGTCGCTAATCTTTACAGCTTTGAGCCGGAGCATCATCTGGAGAAAATTGATGAAAGTTTGACACCGAATATGCGAGCTTTGCGCCTGGCTATGACGATTGCCGAGCAGCTTCTGAGCATGGGCGTGGTGGCGCGCGATGTGGTTCGTATGGCGCAAGGAATTACGCGGACATATTGCCGCAGACCCGTTCATGTGGACGTGAGCTACACTTTGGTGACAATTTCTCAAGACCGCGGAGTTAGCCATGAGCCTTTGACGATGGCGCGAGTTATCGTTCCTGACGACCCTAATTATCAATTGATTCAAGCATTGCAATTATTAGCCCTCGACATTCGTCGCAAGCAACTTTCCCTGGAAGAAGCCGAAGAGCGATTGCAACAAATACTCAAAAAACCCACCGAACATTCCCGACTAGTCGTTTACGCGGCGGGCGGATTAGTGAGCGCGGGTTCTGTCATTCTGTACGGCGGCAGTTTGCTCATGGCATCGATAGCGTTTCTGCTCGGATTCTCAGCGACTGGACTACTGAGGTGGCTGGGGCGTATTGGCGCGCCGTTGTTTTATTCGCAAGCCCTCGTGGCGATTTTCGTAACATTGGTGGCGGCGGGCGCAGCTTGGTGTAGCAATTATCTGGAGCTGAGCGTCAATGCGACATTGTTAGTCATCAGCGGCATCGTCTTATTAGTCGCGGGACTAATGTTTGTCGGCGCATTCCAGGATGCAATCGACGAATATTATATGACCGCCAACGCCAGATTGTTAAAAGTCGTAATGGCGACGGGTGGCGTAATTGCTGGCGTGATGATCGGATTATACATTGCGACAAAATTTGGCGTAACATTCCCTGCGACACCAGATCGATTGACATTGGCGGACGGACACACGCAATATTTGGGTGCTGGAATTATCGCGGCGGCGTTCGTTCTGAGAAATCATTCTCGATTTTTAGGCATGATTATTTCGGCATTAATTGCAATTTTCGGCTGGTGGATTTCAAGATTAGCTATGAGTTTTGGCTTTGATATCGTAACAGCGAGTGGCATCGCAGCGGCGGTAATTGGGCTGGTCGCAGTTATGACTTCCAGATTATGGAAATTCCCTTCCCTGGCGATTATTGCGGCGGGAATTGTGCCGCTAGTCCCAGGGTTGTCGCTCTACAACGGATTAATGGGCGTCGTCCTATATCCACCAAACAGCGCAAATTTTCTACCGGCCCTGGCCATCTTAGCGCGAGCAATCCTCATCGGCGTGGCAGTAGCAATTGGCGCATCATTCGGCAACATCGTCGGTCGCCCAATTCGCCGACAATTCATCAATTTATTCCGACGAAACACGCAGATATTATGAAAAATAGCCCAAAATTCATTGGTTTGTCAGACTCGCGATTATTTCATATGCGCGGAGTTGCTTATAAGTCATATGAACTAGCTCGCAACGTTTTTAAGATGGAAGAGGACAAGGCACGTAGTTTATTTACAATGGGACTGACACACGACTTTGCTTATGCCTTCGTTGAGAATCAGACGGATCACGAACATGAAGGCGGCAGGATTCTAAAATTATCTGGCTTTGATTGGGCCGAGACTGTGTTTGATCACGGAGATCCTGACGTGGACGATTGGACGGACGAATTGCTTATCCTAAACTTGGCAGACATGACAACTAGTCCAGACGGCAAGCCGATAACTACAAACCAACGACTGGAAGATATCGAAAATAGATATGGCACAGATAGCATTCAGGCGACAAAAGCGCGCAAATTAGCCAAACGAATCAAAGAAGAACTCGCCAAACGAAACCTAACAATCCCAAACTTATAAGCCTGAAATTTAGCCGAACAAAAATCCCCGGATTCGCTCCGAGGATTTTTTATGAGGTAGAGATTATTTATTTCGCTTTTCGATAATCTCTTGCGCAACGTTTGGTGGAACTTCCTCGTATTGAGCTAATTCCATCGTTGAAGCGGCGCGACCTTGAGACATTGAACGAATGTCTGATGTGTAGCCGAACATATTTGCTAATGGCACAAATGCCTTAATCAACTTAGCGCCACCCATCAAGTCTTCCATAGCGTCGATACGTCCGCGACGTGAGTTAAGGTCGCCGATGATGTCACCCATGAAGTCTTCTGGTGTAGTAACTTCAACCTTCATGACTGGCTCAAGCAAGATTGGGCTAGCTTGTTTAATACCTTCACGAGCAGCTATCGAACCTGCCAATGAGAACGCCAATTCTGAGGAGTCGACATCGTGGTATGAGCCATCGTAAAGTGTAGCCTTAACGTCAACAACTGGATAGCCAGCAATAACGCCGCCTTCCAACGTTTCGCGAATACCCTTCATTACGGCTGGGCGATATTCCTGAGGAACCACACCACCCTTAATTTCATCAACGAATTCAAAGCCCTTACCAGTCTCATTTGGCTCAAAGCGAACCCAAACGTCACCATATTGACCGCGACCACCAGACTGCTTAGCGTGCTTACCTTGAACTTCAGAACGACCCTTGATACTTTCGCGGAAGGCAACCTGAGGTTCACCAATGTTGGCTTCAACCTTAAATTCGCGCTTCATACGGTCAATAAGAATGTCTAGGTGCAATTCACCCATTCCTGACATAATTGTCTGGCCTGTTTCCTCGTCGGTGTGAATTCGGAAGGTTGGATCTTCTTCAGCCAAGCGCTGCAATGCCAACGCCATCTTCTCTTGGTCAGCCTTTGACTTTGGCTCAACCGCGATTGACACAGGTGGCTCTGGGAATTCAATTGACTCAAGAGCAATCGGATGAGCTACGTCAGACAACGTGTTACCAGTTGCGGTAGATTTCAGACCAACCACAGCGGCGATGTCACCAGCTTCAACCTTGCTAATTTCTTCACGCTTGTCAGCAAACATACGAACGATTCGTCCAATTCGCTCTTTCTCGCCAGTTGTCGTATTAAGCACGTAGCTTCCTGAGTTCAAAACGCCAGAATAGACACGAACGAAGATCAATTTACCAACAAATGGATCGGCAGCAATCTTAAACGCCAAAGCAGACAAAGGCTCCTTGTCTGATGGCTTGCGGCTAACTTCGTCGCCAGTCTTTGGATTCTTACCCCAAATTTCATCAACGTCTAGTGGACTTGGCAAAAAGTCAACCATCAAGTCAAGCAGCTTCTCAACGATCACGCCGCGACCGTCACCACCGGTAACTAGATAAAAGTCACCAGCCAAAACGCGCTTACGTAGAGCCATCTTTAGCTCGTCAACGGTAATAGCTTCTTCACCCTGCTCCAAGAACTTCATAGTAAGTTCGTCGTCAGCCTCAACGGCGTTTTCAACCAACAGAGAACGTGCATTCTTAGCTTTTTCAAGCATATCAGCTGGAATTTCGCCAACCTTAAGCTCGTGGTCTGTGTAATCGTCGTAGGTGTAAGCTTTCATGTCAATCAAGTCGACAACACCGTGGATAGTCTTTTCAAAACCAATTGGCAAATGAACCGGGAAAGCCTGCTTACTCAAGCGGTTGTGAATTGACTCTAGAGATTTGTAGAAGTCGCCACCCGTCTGGTTAATCTTGTTAACGAAACAAATACGAGGCACGCCGTACTTATTGGCCTGGCGCCAAACGGTTTCAGACTGAGCCTCAACACCCATCTTACCGTCAAAGACTGTAACCGCACCGTCAAGCACGCGCAAACTACGCTCAACCTCAGCGGTAAAGTCGATGTGCCCTGGGGTGTCGATGATGTTAATCTTGTGATCTTTCCAGAAACAAGTCACAGCAGCTGACGTAATAGTAATACCACGTTCTTTCTCCTGTGCCATCCAGTCGGTGGTAGCACCGTCACCTTCACCACGAACCACACCGATCTTATGTGTCAAACCAGTGCGGTACAAAATACCCTCAGTTGTCGTCGTTTTACCGGCGTCAATATGGGCAATAATACCAATATTTCTAAAATTCTTTAGCGGAACATGCGTCTCTGCCATAAATTTTCCTTTATATTACGTTAATTTGCCGAGATTTTTGGTCAATTTTTTGGCACCAAAAAACTACTCTTGCGTTTTATTATATCAGTTATCTATGTTTTTGACTAGCTCTGAGTCGGAGGATTTTTAGGCTCGTTGTTGCTCTGAGCTGGCGCTGCAGGCGGATAGTTAGCTGGAGGCTGTTGCATAGGCGGCTGCGCGTATGTTGGTGGATACTGACCAGGTTGATGTTGATAGTAATTTTGTTGCGGATACTGTTGTTGCGGCGGAATTGGCTGTTGATATGGCTGCTGTGGATATTGAGGTTGTTGCGGGAATTGTCCAGCGACAGGATATGGATAAGTATTCATCTTACGTCGATTACTGACAGAAACAGCAATTGCGATAATTGACACTGTTACGAATAATGCTCCCGTTGAAAGAATCACCACAACCACGATTATAACTGTAGTGTTATTTTCTGATTCGCTCGTTCCAGCTTCTGCGCTAGATGCCTCGCTTTCCGTAGAATCATCTGGAGTATTGGATGAAACTTCGATCATCTTTGCTACTAAATAATTGTCGGGGTATTTTTTATCCAATTGCTCAAATTTAGCTTTTGCCTGAGAGTATTTACCTTGAGAAAAACTTTCCAAACCATCTTTCCAGAGCTTAGTCAATTCGCCATTCGCCGATAACGCAACATTATTTTTCTTCGCCATAGTTTTCAGATCGGCGATATCACGGAATATTCCCTCTCCAAAGCAAGAATTGTTGCGCTCGCTCCTATCCGCACAAGACGAGCCGCCGTAAGTGTTCAGTCCAATCTGCTTACCATCGTCATCAAACGCTGGACCGCCACTGTTGCCTGCCGCAATTTGCGCGCTCATTGAAAACAACTTATGACCGCCCGCATCACTGCCCGAACCAGAAACATTACCCTGAGTAACGGTTGGCACAGTCTTACTCTTCTTCGTATTTACACCGTCGTCGACAATCGCTGGATAACCAATCGCCGTCACCCGATCACCTCTAGAAATCCTAGAGCTATCACCTAACTCTACCGCTGGAAATCGCCCTTCAACCTTCAGAATCGCCACATCACTTTTGTCGCTATTCAGGTCCATACCACGACCCTTCAAATCAACTTCCGCGTCAATTTTCTTGGCTGGAATATTGGTCTTTGTCTTTTTCCACTTAAGATTGCCCGAGCCATCATCTTCGCGCGCAATAGGTTCACTTGAGGTCTGAATGACATAATCGTATCGATCATTTTGTGAACGTATACTGTCGGCAGGAACCTGATTGATAAGACCGAGAATTGCTGCTTGTGCACTCTGATCGCCGCCATCAGCCTTATTTGCCAAATCCCGAAGCGTTTCTCGAGTAACATAGCCCGCATCTACCACAAACTTTATATATTTATTCATGTTCTCTTGAGTATTGATACCCATGATCATACTTTGGTTTGAAACCTCAGTAACATGCCCATTTGTAGCGATGTAGCCGTCGTCAGAAACAATCGATCCACTACCAATTCCACCCGTACATAAGCCATTCAGCTGCATACTCGCGCCATTCTGTGCCGTATAAATCATATCAGCACAACGATATGTTCCCACACGGACCGTAGCAATTTGGTTCCTTGCCACCACTTTAATAACAGAATCTTCGTCCAGTTCATCCAAAGTATTTGTAGTGTCTTTATCTTCTGAGAAATTTTCCGCCTTAGTTTCGGTCTTAGCTATCGTAGCGGAAGCCACTTGCGCCTCATTATTGCCATCAGCCCTGACTAAATAGCTACTGTCTGGATTCTGGAAAGTAACCTTAGCAACCAGCGCCTCCAGCTGGTCAATGTATGGCTGTGTGTACGAATTCTTGCTCAATGCAAAAATCGTCATCCAGTACGGCCTGCCATTCTGAATCGTCAAATAAGTTATTTTTTCGCCAGTTTTCTGCCACTTGCCGTCAATAGTGCTTCCGTAATCAACGACCATCTTCTTAAACTTACGTCCAGAAATCGTCGCATCGCTGGTGTGATATTTTAAGTTAGGATTATCCTTTTTCTGCTTGTTGATATCACCCTGAAGCATTAAATCCAAATCTGAATATTTCTTCGTGTCCTTGTATTCCTCGGGCATCGTTGAGCGATCAAAATAAGCTTTTTTGCGCGAAGTTATAATTGAGAAGTCTGGCATAATCTTCCTAAACGAGAACTTCTCTTCTTCCTCCTTCGGCTTTTCTGAACCTTTTCTGAAATGTAATCGCAAAATCGCATAAGCGCGACTTTCTTTCAGCTCATCATCAGCATAAGTGGTGGCGCTATACTGTTTCTCATTAGAGTCTTTATTTAAGACGTGACCTTCGCCAGTAAAAATACTCTTGTCGTATCGAATTGAATAGCCATATTTGGAAACGACTTTTTGCAAGCTCTTAACATCTTCTTCGGCAAAAATCTTCTGGATCTTCTTTTTTGCGGTTTTACTAACTCCGGAAGAGCGGTTATTATTAACGACAATCAGCCCAACTATAACAGAGATCAAGAAAACTACACCCAGAACGATGGCTGCAATTTTTAATTTCTTCATTGACTTCTGATTCATGCCACTACGATCCTAACGATAATTTACAAATTGCAGAGGCGTGTCATAATCACTTTCTCGTAATAAACTAATGACTTTTTGCAGTTCATCCTTCGACGTAGAAGCAACACGAACGAGGTCGCCCTGAATTTGCGGCTTAGCTTTCGGCGCATTAGCACGAATATCAGCAGCAATTTGCTTCGCCGTCGGCTGATCAAGACCTTGCTTGAACGGAATTTCCCAAGTCGTCTTCAAGTTCGAAACAACTTTCTCTTTTGATAAATCCAGAACTTTACTTGATTGACCACGCCCTGCCAACTTCTTGCGCACTATATCCAGAACAGCGTCAACTTGCCAATCATTGTCGCCGGTAATCTTCAGACCCTTTTTATCGTCCAGCCAATCAATTGCCGCGCTCGTCCCCTTAAAATCATAACGCCCTTGTATTTCTTTTTCAGCCTGCATGAAAACATTATTCATCTCAGCCTTGTCAATTTCTGACACAATATCAAACGAAAAACTCGCCATCTTCCCTCCTAATTTTTTCTATTATACCAAAAAATCGCCCCGTTTAGAGCGATTTTCTGATTTTGCTTTCAGGCAATAATTAGCCGCGAGCAAAGTGCGCAAAGGCGCGGTTAGCTTCAGCCATCTTATGGGTGTCTTCCTTCTTCTTAAAGGCAGCACCAGCTTCATTGTAAGCGTCAACGATTTCCAACGCCAATCGCTGTGAATATGGCATTCCGCTACGAGCGCGAGCTGCTTGGACTAGCCAGCTAAACGCATAGTGCAATTGTCGATGTCCCTGAACTGGGAATGGAATCTGGTAGTTAGCACCACCAACGCGACGAGATTTAACCTCAAAGCTTGGGCTAACGTTCTTCAATGCTTTTTCAAACACTGCCAATGGATCTTCAGAATCCAATTTCTTAGCGGCAGTTTCTAGGGCTGTGTAAACAGCGCGCTCAGCCGCCAATTTCTTACCGTCTAGCATTGACTTATTGATCAAACGCTGAACTAGTACGCTTTGGTATCGACGATCAGGCTTAAGTTCACGCTGCAATTTCTTGGTAACTTTACGAGGCATGATTATTTATCCCCTTTCTTTGTACCGTACTTAGAGCGACCCTTCTTACGGTTGTTGACGCCTTGAAGGTCGAGCGCACCACGTACGATGTGATAGCGCACACCAGGAAGGTCAGGCACACGACCACCGCGGATCAAGACCACAGCGTGCTCCTGCAAGTTGTGACCTTCACCACCGATGTACGCCCAAACTTCATAGCCGTTATTCAATTTAACACGAGCAACTTTACGCAAAGCTGAGTTTGGCTTCTTTGGTGTCTTAGTCGTCACACGCACACAAACACCGCGCTTAAGCGGTGCGTTCTGGTCGTAATAACGTGTTTTTAGGGCGTTATGAATACGACCTAGTGCTGGCGACTTGGACTTTTTCTTAGCCGTTTGGCGCGGTTTGCGCACCAATTGGTTGATTGTTGGCATCCAATTTCTCCTTGGTTGATTTACTAATTATGGCAATTTGCCTTACGGTTTGGATTCAGCAACTCCGCCCCGTGTCTATACCTTTTCCGCCGAGATTGCAGTCTGTACACATTCAAACCACCGCGCACTCCGAAAAGAGGAAACTCTATGTCTATTCTAGCACAGATTTCGTAAAAGTAAAATCGCCGCCCAGACTCAGAATCTAAAGGATCAGACTTAAGAACAGAGTACTCATTGTCAGAGATGAATTCCTTGCATAGAATAGACATAACTTATCACACATACTTACCCTAATCCATCACCTCCACTAGGAATATTTTCTTTTCAAAGCCGCCGCGTTTTTCTGCTTTTTCTGCGCGAATTTTTTCTAATTCTTCTGCGGTACAACCATGCAGGCTTGCGAGAGCATAGACTACTTCCATGATATCGGCAAGCTCATCAGTATTTTTATCTTTTTTATATTCCTCAACTTCTTCGACTAGCTTTTTTGTAAGCTCCACGTCATATTCTTCTGCTGTAAGTATTTTGTGAGTTGATTTTTGACCGTTGGCCTTAATGATTTCCAAAATTTTATCGCGGACAAGTTTGTTATATACTGGCATAAAACCCCCTTTAATTGTTTATTACGTTGCTTACGGCATTTATGAGCGGCGTGCATTCGTCATACGTATTATCATATCCCAAACTTATCCTTACCGCACCATTTAGGCGAAGTGTCAAGTTCTCCATATTGAACTAAGTCATCAATTATTATATAACTTTTTCCCTATAAAAAATCAATTTAAAGTAAAAGTTCCGCCTCAGTCCACCATCCGATATTATCCTGCGATGCATGCACGCCGCCTTCAGATTCCAGTCTGATAACCCGACTAAATCCGTTCAGCACCAGTTGCGTTGCTAAGCGATTATTTAATTCTCTTGGACTGACTTTACTTTCTGTGCCGTTTAAGATAGTTAAAGCAGTATCTCCGTCAATTGCTGGGTTTTTTCTATTCTTAGCCTCGATAATCGTATTTCCGATATCATGACGATTAATAGCCCACGGATAATAAAACAGTCCAGCCGTTCGACGAATCGCAAGCTTAGCCAGACTCTTCGCTCCATTAATACCTCTTAAAGCAACCCATTCGGGATTATTCTTCAATATATCCGCGTACCCGTCACCGCCGTGCATCATAAAATTGGCAGCAAACTGTAAAAAATTATTCTCTTCACCAAGACCAGCCGTTTCCCATAAGTCCATCCGCTCCAGATGAACTTCTTCCGGTGCGGTACACACAATAGCCGACGCAACGTGAGCTCCAAGCGACGCCCCCACAACTCGACTAATTGAGTCAAAGTCCAGACCGACATAGTCCAACCCTTGAGCAATAGCATCCCACTGTTTTATGGCGCCAGGCTTAAAATCCCCCGACAGAAGTGCCTGCTTAATATACCCAGGCATCTTCGGTAAATCAAATTCAACACCTGGGTTATCTACATATAGCACCACACCACCCTCTATAGCTGCGGTGGCTTTTGCCCGCTCCTGAGACAATGGATTATGTAGCGTGCCATCAGACCACTGAGGTAAGATTATCGTAGCTTTCCCGTTAGTATCTCCTTGACGAGCATCGGCTACATAAACACCCAGATTGTTATCCGTTATGATTCGCCCGTAAGCAACATCGTCCCAGCCATTTGGCTTTGACACCTGGCTCCAATCCTCTTCAGGCATAGTCTTGGCTATAAATAATTCGCTCACAATCGAATCTCCATTTCTTAACAATCAATCTGAACATTTCATCTTCATTTAGTGTATGCGTATTATACAACCTTTCTTGTAAATAATCAATAGAAAACCGCCCCGGAATTGAGGCGGTTTCTGTAGTTACGAAGCCTACTTATTAAGCAGCAACTTCTTCTTCGACGAATTCGTCTTCGCTCGGTGTTTCGAGTTCTTTGCCTTCTTCGACAGCACCAGTTCCTACTGGAATCTTGCGTCCGATGATGACGTTTTCCTTCAAACCGTGCAAGTGGTCGGCTCGACCAGATACGGCGGCGTTAATCAAGACGCGAGTAGTATCCTGGAAGGACGCAGCTGATAGCCATGAGTCGCTCCAGATTGACACCTTCGTGATACCGAGTAGCAATTGCGTGTAGCTAATCAAGTTCTTACCTTCAGCAGCCAATTGCTTATTCGCATTGACCACAGCAGCCTTAGAAACGATGTCGCCAGTCACGAATTCGCTATCACCAGCATCTTCGATTTGCACGCGGCTAAACATTTGGCGAACAATAATCTCCAAGTGCTTGTCAGCCACGTCCTGACCCTGAGCAGCGTAAATTCGCAGAACTTCGTTAATGATGTAGCGCTGAGTTGCCTCAACACCCTTAAGTCGCATCAAATCGTGCAAGTTCAATGATCCAGCCGTCAATCGATCACCAGCTTCGACAACATCGTTTGCCTTAACGACCAACTGCATATTGCCTGGAATTTCGTAGCGAGTTGGTGAAGCAGCCTCTGCCGCTATCACCAAAGTATCTTCAGCCGACTCAATCACACCGTCAAATGGCGCGATCAAAGGTCGAGTGTCGCTCTCGCCAGTTGCCAAGACGTCGCCAGCCTTAACGCTTGAGCCAGCCTTAACTACAACAGTTCGGCCTTCCAATGGCAATCGCTCAACCTTACCAGATTCTGGTGTAATTTGAACGATATATTTCTTGCCATCTTCCCAAACGTCAACCAAACCAGCAACTTCCGTAATGAATGCTTGACCCTTTGGTGTGCGCGCTTCAAACAATTCTTCAACACGAGGAAGACCTTGGGTAATGTCACCACCAGCAACACCAGAGTTGTGGAAGGTACGAAGCGTCAACTGGGTACCCGGCTCACCGACTGACTGAGCGGCGATAACACCGACTGGCTGATGATTGCCAACCAATTTACCAGTCGACATATCAATACCGTAACTTCGCTGCGGAATACCGTTAAGATTGTTCGTTGATAATACAGATTGAATCTTAACGCTTTCAATGCTTTCGTCGTCGTCAATTGAATCTGCGATTTCACGCGTGATCAATTCGTTCTTATTGACGTGACCTGGGATTGTTTCAGCAGCATAACGACCAGCCAAACGGTTTGAGAAGTCAATCATCGTCTCTTCGGTTTCTGATCGGTAAATTGCGTAACCTTCATCGTCACCATCAGCATCTTCAACAGTAAAGACATCTTGTGCAACGTCTACCAAACGACGAGTCAAGTAACCCGAGTCGGCAGTCTTAAGAGCCGTGTCAATAAGACCCTTACGTGCACCACGGGTTGCGATAAAGGCTTCAAGGCTAGACAAACCGCCGGTGTAAGAGCTGCGGATTGGAAGCTCAATCTCATGGTTGGTTGCGTCCATCTGAACACCAATCATCGCGCTCGCCAACTTCACGTTGGAAATATCACCACGAGCACCAGAGTTGACCATCATAGAGATACTGGTATCCATGTGTGCCAATTGGTCTTTCAGGAATGCTGTAATCTTATTGTCAACGTTTCGCCATGCGCTAACCGTCAAGTTGTATCGCTCTTCCTCAGTAATCAAACCTTGGTCGAATTGCTCAGAAATCAAAGCTGCCTTAGCATCACCTTCAGCCACAAACTGAGGGATTTCCTCGAAGTGGACGTAGTCGGCCATACCAGTCGACACAGCCGCAACCGTAGCAAAGCGGAAAGCCTGACCCTTCATACGATCTGCAATCTTAGCAGTTTCCTCGGCGCCATACTTGTTGAATATTTGCGCCAACACCTTCTTAAGCTGCTTCTTGGTCTGGACATTATTGTCATACGGGAAATCTTCAGGCAGAATCTCATTGAAGAAGACGCGACCCAAAGTTGTTTCACGCATTTTACCTTTCGCAAAGATGCGAATTGGGGTTTGCAAGTGAATCACGCCATTGTCGTAAGCCATTTCTGCTTCGTAAACAGAGCTGTAAGTTTTAACCTTGTCAGTCTGAGCTTGCGGCTTGTCGTAAGTCAAGTAATAGTTACCAAGCACGATGTCCTGCGAAATGTGCAGCACTGGCGCACCATCGGCAGGCTTCAATAAGTTGGCAGTCGCACTCATCAATTCACGAGCTTCAGCCTGAGCCTCTTTCGATAGCGGCAAGTGAACAGCCATCTGGTCACCGTCGAAGTCGGCGTTAAATCCGGCACAAACTAGCGGGTGCAACTGAATAGCTTTTCCTTCAACCAAAACTGGCTGGAAGGCTTGAATTGACAAACGGTGCAAACTTGGTGCGCGGTTAAGTAGAACGTACTTACCTTCAATTGCTGAATCCAGCGCGTCCCAAACTACCGCTTCACCAGCTTCAATTAGACGTGAAGCCGAGCGAATATTGTGCGCAAATTCATTCTTAATCAACCAGCTAATCACGAATGGCTTGAACAATTCCAGCGCCATTTGCTTTGGCAAACCACATTGGTTAATCTTCAATTTTGGACCAACCACGATAACCGAACGACCAGAATAGTCAACGCGCTTACCAAGAAGGTTCTGGCGGAAGCGACCCTGCTTACCCTTTAGCATATCACTCAAGCTCTTCAAGCTGCGACGACCACCAGTCGAGCTAACTGCGCGACCGCGTGATGCTGAATTGTCAATCAAAGCGTCAACAGCTTCCTGAAGCATGCGCTTTTCATTGCGCTGAATAACTTCTGGCGCGTTAAGCTCAATCAACTTCTTTAGGCGATTGTTTCGGTTGATAATTCGGCGATACAAATCGTTCAAGTCAGATGTCGCAAATCGACCACCAGACAACGCCACCATTGGGCGAAGATCCGGAGGAATAACTGGCAGAACGGTCATACATAGGCTTGATGGCTTAATGCCAGCAGATTCCATACTTTCAAGCATCTTCAAGCGCTTTAGCAACTTCTTCTGTCGCTGACCTTTCGCAGTTTCAGCCTCCTCCGTCAATTCAGCGATAAGCTTTGGCAACTCAATCTTGTCCAAAAGTTCCTTGACCGCACTGGCACCCATGCCAACTTCGATCAATTCGTCATATTCTTCTGGCAAGTTGCGATATTCGCTCTCTGAGATCAAAGCGCCCCTGTTTAAGCTCTCCAATTGAGATTTCTTACCAACGTAAGATTCTTCCAATTCCTCGACTTCACGGCTCTGCTCTTTCGCTAGTTGCTTAACGTCAGCGCCATCTTCTTCAGCCATTTTTTCGTAGCGGATTTTGATAGCCTTACGAGCTAAATCAGTTTCCGCCTCCAAATCTGCCAAATATTGATCACGAGTTGCTTCGTCAACACTTAAGATAACGTAAGTTGCAAAGTAAACGATTTTCTCAATATTACGAACCGTCATGCCAAGCAACTGGCTCATTGCGCTTGGAGTGCCGCGCATAAACCAAATGTGCGCTACAGGCACTGCCAATTGAATGTGGCCCATTCGCTCACGACGAACGATTGACTTAGTGACTAATTCGCCATTCTTATCGACAGCAGCTTCGCGTGAACGTACGCCCTTAAGCTTTGAGTCGTGTGGATTGATATCCTTAACTGGACCAAAGATTCGCTCACAGAACAATCCGTCGCGCTCTGGCTTTTGTGTGCGATAGTTAATTGTTTCTGGCTTCAAAACTTCGCCGTAGCTCCATTTCAGAATGTCTTCTGGGCTAGCTACCGCCAAACGAACCGCGTCAAAATCGCTGATGCCCGTTGCGTTAAATGCAGAATTTGCCATCTTACGCGTCCTCCTTTATTTCTTCTACTTCATCAATATCTTGCACGCTCATGCCATCGTCAATTTCACCGATGTCATCTGATTCGTCCAAGTATGTTTCTTCTTCCTCATTGTCAGCGGCAACGGTCTTGTCTTCCGGACCACTTGAAGCAATAACGTGTTCAGCATCAACTGTTGCCTCGTCGTCAACCAAGTCAACTCGAAGACCCAAACCTTGAAGCTCCTTAACCAACACGTTGAAGGACTCTGGAAGTTTTGGACCAACAATTGGTTCGTCCTTAATGATTGACTCGTAAGCCTTTGCGCGACCGTAAACGTCGTCGGACTTAATTGTCAACATTTCCTGCAAGGTTGCAGCGGCGCCGTAAGCTTCCAATGCCCAAACCTCCATTTCACCAAAGCGCTGACCACCGTTTTGCGCTTTACCACCAAGCGGCTGCTGAGTAACCATCGTGTATGGACCAGTTGAGCGGGCGTGAATCTTGTCAGAAACCATGTGGTGCAACTTAATCATATGCATCACACCAACTGTCGTTCGTTCCTCAAACGGTTCACCGGTACGACCGTCAAACAATTGACTCTTACCGTCACGCGCCAAACCAGCTTTTTCTAGCTCATCAGAAATCTTCTCACTCGGAACACCGTTAAATGACGGAGTTGCTACACGGTAACCCAATGCTCGCGCCGCCATACCAAGGTGAGTTTCAAAAATCTGACCAAGGTTCATGCGGCTTGGCACACCAAGTGGGTTCAAAACCACGTCAACTGGCGTACCGTCCTCTAGGAATGGCATATCCTCAACAGGAAGAACTTTCGCCACAACACCCTTGTTACCGAATCGTCCAGCCATCTTATCACCAACGCCAATCTTTCGCAATTGCGCAACGAAGATCTGGATTTGCATCAAAACGCCAGCCTTCAATTCGTGACCATTTTCACGACTAAAGATCTTAACGCCAACAACTTTACCGCCGCCCGCGTTGTTCATTCGCTGCGATGTATCACGAACGTCCTTAGCTTTCTCGCCGAAGATTGCGCGAAGCAAACGCTCTTCAGAGCTCAATTCCTGCTCGCCCTTTGGTGTAATCTTACCAACCAAAACATCGCCAGCCTTAACCTCGGAACCAATTTGAACAATTCCGTTCTCGTCCAAGTGGCGCAAACTTTCCTCGGAAACGTTTGGAATATCGCGCGTCACAATCTCTGGACCAAGCTTCGTCTCGCGAACCTCAACGGTGTAATCCTTAATGTTGATACTTGTCAATCGATCATCTTCAACCAAACGACGACTCATAATAATCGCGTCTTCCATGTTGTAGCCACCCCATGGCATGAAGGCAACCAGAAGGTTTTTACCTAGGGCAATTTCACCGCCGGCAATTGAAGCGCCTTCAATCAGAATGTCGCCCTTCTTCACCTTATCGCCACGCTCAACGCGGACTTTTTGGTTGTAACAACGATCGTCATTGTTCTTCACGAAATGCTTCAACGTGTAAATCTTTACGCCGTCAGCATATTTAACATGGACTTCGTCGGCATCAGCGCGAACAACTTCGCCGTCACCACTAGCCTGAATCAAGTGACCACTATTCTCGGCCACGGCCTTTTCAATTCCAGTACCAACAGTTGCGGATTCTGGACACAATAGAGGAACCGCCTGGCGTTGCATGTTTGAACCAGTCAAAGCACGGTCAACGCGCGTCTTTTCAATAAACGGAACCAACGCCGCAGTCGAACCTAGAATCTGACGGTGAGCTGCATCCATGTAAGTAACCTGGCTAGCATCAACTTGAGATGGCTGCATATTACTGCGGGCGTTGACACGCTCGTCGCGGAAAGTCCCATCTTCGTTAAGAGCCTCACCAGCATCGGCAATAACCTCACCAATTTCCTGTGAAGCATCCAAGTAAACAAGTTCGTCGGTCACTTTGCCATCTTTTACGCGAAGATACGGAGTCTCAATAAATCCGTATTCGTTAACACGTGCGTAAGCCGCTAAGTTCAACACCAAACCGATATTCGCACCTTCTGGCGTTTCCACTGAACAAATACGACCATAGTGAGTTGGGTGGGCATCACGAACCTCAAATCCAGCGCGCTCACGAGTCAAACCGCCAGGACCAGTCGAGCTCAAGCGTCGCTTATGGCTCAATTCTGACAATGGGTTAACTTCGTCAAGCAGCTGTGATAACTGGCTTGAAGTAAAGAATTCACGAACAGCCGCAACAATCGGACGAGCGTTGATCAATTGGCTTGGGCTAACACTTTCCAAATCAGCCACGCTCATACGATCCATCGCGTTGCGCTGCATTCGAAGCATACCAACGCGGAATTGTCGAGCAATCAATTCACCAACCAAGCGAACTCGGCGGTTGCTCAATGCGTCAATGTCGTCGGCTGGCTCTTGCGTATTGTTCAAACGAATAACTTCACGCAAAATCGCCACCAAATCGCTCATCTGCAACGTACGATTTTCTGCTGTATTTGCAACATCCAGACCCAAGCGTTGGTTCAATTTATAACGACCAACCCGCGAATAATCGAACCGCTTGAAGTCAAAGAACATTCGCTCAATCATCTGACGAGCGTTATCAACTGTCGCCAAATCACCTGGACGCAATCGACGATAAACCTCAATCAATGCCTCATTTGCACCACGAGAAGTATCCTTGTCCAAAGTTTCGTCAATGTATTTTACGTCGCCAGTATCGATATCAGCGAACAATTCCTTAATTTCACCAGTCTTTGGATAACCCAAAGCGCGCAATAAAGTCGTTGCTGGCATCTTGCGGCGGCGGTCAATTTTTACGTAAATCGCGCCATTAGAAGCCGTCTCAAATTCCATCCAAGCTCCACGTCCTGGAATGATTTTTGCGCCGTAGTAATTACGTCCCGCTATTGTTTCAGCAGTGAAGAAAACACCAGCAGAGCGAATCAACTGGCTAACAACCACGCGCTCCGTACCGTTGATAATGAACGTACCGCGCTCGGTCATCCATGGATATTCACCGAGGTAAATTTCCTGCTCTTCAACTACGCCAGTTGTTTTATTTGTCAATTCAACTGTTGCGTGTAGCGGAGCTTCAAATGTCAAGTTGTTTTCTTTGGCAAATTGGTCAGTGTTTTTTGGCTCGCCAAAATAATATTTGCCGAACTTTAATGACAACTTCTGACCAGTGTAGTCGTCAATTGGGTTAATTTCTGAAAATATCTCACTCAAACCTTCTTCGACGAACCAGCGCCAAGAATCTTTTTGGTGAGCGATTAAGTTTGGTAGCGGCAGGGCATTATCACCAGAGGTGAAATAGACGCGCTCGCTACTTGTGGTTGGTTTTTTTGCCACAGGCGTAAACACTCCTCGCTTTAATTAGTGGTTAATAGACGGCCGTGAAGATCTCTAATTCATAGCCCAAAATCACGATTTGCCACTCGCAATTTTCACCCGCCATGAATACACTACTTCTATAACTACTCATTATGACGAAAAGTGTCAATAAAATCAAGGGGTTTTACTAGTGTTTTTCAATATTATCAATCAACATATCATGAACTTCGTCAATTGTCCCGTCAGCAGAAATTACCGGAATTCCGTATGCCTCGGCAATCTCCAAATATCCATCGTCGACTTTTTTCTGAAAATCTTGTCCGCGCGACTCAAAAGTGTCGGGATTTTCCAGCTCACCGCGCATAGAAATTCGCTCTTCCCGCTTATCACGACTCAAACTTAAAATAACCATAACGTCCGGCTTCAGATATCTTTCATCGGTGAACAGTTCTGTCAATCGCAGGATCTCTGACTCGTCATAACCTTCGCCTCGTCCCTGATAAACCAGCGTTGAAATATAATTTCTCGCACTCAAAACAATTTCCCCACGCTCCAACGCAGGCTGAATTTTTTCCCGCCACAATTCACGCCGAGCTGCAGAAAATAGTGCCACATTCACCGCCGCAGAGCGAGCCAGATCGCCATTTTTAATCACTTTTCGAAGTTCATTTGCTATTGGAGTTGATTTTTCTGGATCGTCACTTCCCGGCTCTTCAATCACGCAAACCGTTCGCCCGATTGACCGAAAATATTCCGCCAATTTCGCGACCTGCGTCGACTTGCCCGTCCCGTCATTGCCCTCGATAACTATATATTTTCCCGCGTCGTTCATCATCACCTCGTAATCACAGTATGCGGCTTATTCAGATAAAGCATCATCTTTTTCGCCTTGCCGTCAACTTTTATAAAATGCGTATGTTGGTGCGCCATTGACCTGGTTTTACTTCCTTGCGCTCGGGCGTAAATCGAATAGCCGTCATTCTCAAATTTCGCAATCTGATTCATATAGTCAATCTTTTCCTCGTCGCTCAAATTCGCCAGCGAGTCCACGTGTCGTTTCGGTATTACCATCAAATGGTCGTCCACGCCGCAGCCATCCCAAAAATTATAACCAAACCTATTCTTAATGATCAGACAATGCGCCGTTTCACCAACGACCTGATCTGTGTGATGTCTTACCAATTGACAAAAATCGCAGCCGTCAGACTCGTGCTTTTTCCTGTGATTAATATATTCTTTCTCTTTCGTCCGTGAGCGAAACATTGAACCTGCCATCATCACAAAATCCCCTCGCCAAGTCCCGCGATTTCCATCGGTTTATGCCGACGGTCCTTAAACGCCCGCGGCAACATCATTTCTGGACGCCAAGTTCTTATCAATTCATCCAAATCGTCAGTGTGCTGATATTTACCGCTCATTCCGCCGCGCCCACTAGCATATCCGCCGTCAACCTGACCAGTGTGATGAAAAATCAATTGCCCAATTCTCTCACCGACAGGCAAAACTACGCTCTCGTGTTTATTCAAATTGTAAATCTCAAGCGTAATCCGATTGATATATCCCGGATCAACCCAGCCAGCGTCAAAACACACCGCCACGCCGTTTCGCCCCCAAGAGCTACGACTTTTCACCTCAGCCGCGCCGCCATGCGTCCGAATCCCAACAAATTCGTGCGTATGCGCCAAAATTCGCTCACCAGGCTTCAAAACGATAATCGGATGATCTGGCGGAATATTCTTAAATTCCCGAAAACCGTGCCGCTCACACCATTCGGCATGCGGAATTGCCTTAAGCGGACCCTTGAAGTATCGATTGACATCAGACTCGTCAAACGGATTATAAACTCGCGAAATATCGTCATATTCTTGTTTATAAAAATTAAAGCCTAGCGTAAAATCTAAGCTGGCTTCCGATACGTTTTTTGGGTTGAACGGCGTACAGACAATTGTCCCGTCTTCAATCGCCGCTAATATATCTTTATTTGAGTACACGCTCACTAAACACCTCCCATTGCGTGATTTTTCTACCAAATCTTATTATGACAAGTTTATGCATTCCTATCAAGCTTTCAGTAAATTTTACAGCATGTTAAACTGAAATTATGGAAAAAGCCATTATTGTAGCTTACGATAAAAACCGCGCCATCGGACAAAATGGCGATATGCCGTGGGGGCGAAGTTTGCCGGCCGACTTGGTGAATTTTAAGCGTTTGACGAGAAATAGCAATGTCATTATGGGCAGAAAAACGTTTGAGTCAATTGGTTCGCGACCACTTCCAGACAGAGAAAATATTGTCATTTCATCCAAGCCGACTGGTGTTAAAAAAGTTCTTACGGCTATGAATTTACGAAGCGCCCTGGCTTTATCGCGATATCCGACTTTTATTATTGGCGGCTCACAAGTTTATAAAGACGCGCTAGACATTCCAGAAATTGACACTATTTACGCCACAGAAATTGACGCCGAGTTTCCCGATGCTGACACTTTTTTCCCAGAGATAAATATGAACATATGGGAGGAAGTAGGTCGCGTACATCATTCGGCAGATAATGAAAATAGTTACGATTTTGATTTTGCGACGTATAAAAGAAAATAGCCTTCTTAAGTTGACAGTATTTGGTATTCGTGGTATAGTATAGGGTATGGACGAACGATTTACAATACGAGCTACAGCCATTGAACGTATAAAAGGCACTACGATTGCGGACCTACCAGAGGGTAGAACAATAATACTATCTGGCAAGCCTACCGCAGAAGGCGCGATATTCAAAGATAAAGCCCCTGTTGTAGAAAAATGGACAGAAAAAGACGAAAAAGGTAGAACAGTAGCTAGAACAGTGGGAAAGTATGCAACTATACTATATGATACCGCTACTCGAGAGTTTAGTGTTATTCTACCCGATCAAGAGATTACTGGCCTACGACAGTCTGGTATTGAAAACGACAATTATATGATTCTTACAACTAAAGAATCTGATGAGGAATAGACATCGATCACCTCAACCGACGGGCGCAAATCACTGACCGCAAGAATCACACTACACAGCAATCGGCGCTTTTATCGCTGGATAACACTCATAATTCTCCAAACGGATATCATCAATAGTGAAATCGTCAATATTCTTAATGTCTGGGTTGAGCCATAACTTAGGCGGCGTTAGTGGGTTCCTCGATAATTGCTCGTCAACTTGCGCGCGATGATTATTGTAAATATGTGCGCTATTTAAGGTATGGATAAACTCGCCGGGTTGTTTGTCGGTAACTTGAGCGACAATCGACAAAAGCAGCGCGTAACTGGCAATATTAAACGGCACCCCAAGGAACATATCCGCCGAGCGCTGAGTCAGCGCCAAATCCAGCTTGTCCTTCTCGCCGTTCTTGCCAGGTCTTACGTTAAATTGAAACATCGTATGGCACGGAGGCAGCCCGCCAGATTGAACGATGTCATCAATTTCCGCCACATTCCACGCACTCACGACATTCCGACGCGACTCTGGATTTGTCTTTATCATGTCAATGGCGTTCTGAATCTGGTCAATAGTTCCGTCCTTCCCGTCCGGCCATTTTCGCCATTGGACACCATAAACTGGCCCCAAATTTCCCCATTCTTCAGCAAACGCGTGATCGTTCGCAATCTTATCAATAAATTCCTTCATTCCAGCGCGCCACTCGTCGCCGTTAATTTCTGGTATTTCCTGACCGGTTTTTTCTAGGTAATTTTTATATGGCCACTCGTCCCAAATATGAATGCCGTTTTGCGCCAAATATTCAATATTGCCCGTACCCTTAAGAAACCATAAAAGCTCATGAGCAACGCTTTTGAAATATAGCTTCTTCGTGGTCATAGCCGGAAATCCGTCCGCCAAATTATATCGCGTCTGTATACCAAAAATTTCCATCGTCCCCGTTCCCGTACGATCACCTTTTTGCATACCGTTATCACGAACGTATTTCAATGCGTCTAAATATTGCCTCATAAACCCTCCTCGCTTACTTCAAATTATGACAATATCCACCAAAAACCACAAGCAGAATTGCCAGTAGTTTTAACAACAAGCACGCAAATTTTTACGACAATTTAGTCAAGACTTTATCAATCAGTCCGTACTTTACAGCTTCATCTGGCGTCATCCAATAGTCACGCTCCATGTCAGACTTGACCTTAGCCAACTTCTGACCGGTGTTTTTCGCCATAATCTTCGCTAGCATCTCCTTAACTTCCAAAGTTTCCTTCATATCAATTTCCATGTCGGTCACTTTTCCGTGCGTTCCAGAAGACGGCTGATGAATCATAATCTTGGCATGTGGCAAGCAAAACCTCTTACCCTTAGCACCAGAGCTAAGTAAAAACGCCCCCATGCTTGCCTGCAAACCAATTCCATACGTCGCCACATCGGGCTTAATAAAATTCATCGTGTCATAAATTGCCATGCCGTCATAAACACTACCGCCTGGACTATTGATATATAGCGATATATCAGCCTGCGGGTCAACATATGCCAAATGCAGTAATTGCGCCACTACACTGTTCGCGGTATGTTCGTTAACGTCTTCACCAAGGAAAATAATCCTCTCATTCAACAATCTCGAATAGATATCAAAAGCACGCTCGCCGTCGGCCGACTTTTCAACGACAGTTGGAATGAGATATGATTTTGGCATATTTACCCTATTTCTTCGTGTTTAATTCGACCAATTTAGCAACGGTCTTATCTGTAATCATTCGGTTGGCAATGTCGCGATGGACGTTTGGATTGTCAAATTGCTCTAATATTTTCTTATCTTTGCCGTATTGTTGCTTGAAGAAGTCAATTTGTTTCTGGATTTCATCACGAGAAGCGTCAATCTTCAATTCCTTCGATAATTCAGCCAACACCAAGCCAGCCTTAACGCGCTTTTCAGCCGCTGGACGAGCCTCTTTCTTCGTCCACTCTTCTTTATCCTTGAAGCCCTGAGTTTTCAAATAACTATCCAAACTCAGTCCGCTATACATCAAATTCTGAGTCAAATCACGCTCGATTGATCGCAATTGATCCTCAACCAAAAGTTCTGGCAGCGCAGCTTTACTCTTTTCCGTCAACTCACCAACTAGCGCGTCCTTAAATTTCTCATCAGCTTCACGCTCTTTTTGCGCGGTAAGTTCACGCTTGATGTCCGCTTTTACTTCTTTCATCTCTGTAAATGGACCACATTTTGCAGCAAATTCATCATTTAGTTCTGGCAATTTCAATTCATTAACCTTGTGAAGCTTCACAGTAAATACAACGTCTTGACCCGCCAGATTGTCAGCGTGATAATCCTCTGGGAATTTCAATTTCAAATCGAACTCTTCACCAGCCTTATGACCAATCACACCTTCTTCAAATCCAGGAATGAATTGACCTTCACCAAGCTTCAAGCCATATTCCTTAGCCGAACCGCCGTCAAACGCCACGCCGTCTTTCTTTCCCGTAAAGTCAATCACAGCCTCGTCGCCGAGCTTAGCGGCACGCTTGACCTCTGATTTTTCAGAATAGTTTTTACGGATTCGCTCAATAACCTCGTCGACATCTTTATCCTCGACCTTGGCTACTTCTTTTTTCGCTGTCAATTTTTTATAATCGCCCAATTTTACCGGCGGAATAACTTCAACTTCAGCCGTAAATTCCAACTCAGCGCCCGGCACAAACTTCTTCACCTCAACACTTGGTCGATCCAAAGCTTGCAATTTTTCCTGTAGAAATGCCTCAGCTACTGCCTTTGACAAAGCATTCTCTAAAATCTGCTCCTGAAGTGCATTCGGATCAACGTGCTTAGCGGCTATGCTTGCGGGAACTTTTCCTTTGCGGAAACCTGGAACTTTGATGTCGCGCGCCAACTTTGTCAAGGAAACCTGCTCTGCGTCAGCCAATTCGCTAGCGCCCAAAGAAATCGTCAATTGAACTTTAGTATCTGATAGTTTTTTTACAGTAGTCTTCATAAAGACTAATTATAACAGATATCAGGCTATACCTCAAACAGAGCGTCTTCATCGCCATCATATCGGCGATCTTTGACAATTGTCACAATTCGTTCAGCACCAACCTTTTGCTCATCAGATTCCACCAAGTTTCGAACCGTGTATGCACCGCTAGCAATTTCATCCTCACCCACGAACACCGCAAACGGAATTTGCTTTTTAATTGCCGCTTTTATCTGCTTGTCAATCTTTCTACCAGTGATATCCAACTCCGCTCGCACGCCTTCGCTGCGCAATTTTCGTGCCAAATCGTCCGCGCCAGCCATAGATTCTTTCGACACCGGAATTATGTACACATCTGTTTTAGACGCCAATTTAGGCAACAAATTGTGCACTTCCAAAAATTGTTCCATCGTTGTTGCACCCATGCCAACGCCTACCGTAGCAATCGGTTCAACGCCAAATAGCCCGACCAATCCGTCATATCGTCCGCCGCCAAACAACGCTCGGTTATTCTCTGGCGAATTATCAAAAAGCTCAAAAACCATGCCCGTGTAATAGTCCAGTCCGCGCATCAAAGTAACATCAAACACTGCATTCGTGATGCCTTTTTGGCTAAGCAATTTCATCACTTCGCGAAGTTGCTTGACGCTTTCATCTTCCATCAATTCGCTCGGCAAATCATCAACAGACTTCATACTGATCATTTTTGCTAACTTCGGCAAACCTTCCGAAGCTTGACTACCAAAAATCTCAATCGCCTGACGCTTAAATTCTTCGGCAGGAATCTTATTTTTCCTATCAAGCAGCTTCATCATCATCGTCGAACCAACAATATCAAGCTTCAAAAATTGGCTCATCAGACGATTTATCAATTGGCGATTATTAACCCTGACCGTAAACATTTCTTGCTTGGCGCCAAAATTCATCACGCTAGCGTGACTCAGCTCAATAATCTCCGCGTCCGCCGCCGCGCCGTCCACGCCAAACAAATCCGCGTTCAATTGCCAAAACTCACGCTCACGCCCACGTTGCGGTCGTTCATAGCGCATAAAATTAGCAATTGAATACAGCCGCGCAGGCATCGCCAGTTCCTGACGCTTAGCCGCCACCATTCGAGAAATCGACGGCGTCATCTCAGGGCGAATTGCCACCATTCGACCGCCACGATCCTCAAAAGCGTATGTTTGCTCGCCCGCCAATTCCTGACCCGACTTCGCCAGATAAATATCTAGCGGCTCCAACAGCGGCGCACCGTATTCTTCATAGCCAAAACTCTCAACCGTCTTGTGCCAAACATTAAAAATGTAATTCTGCAGACGCTTTTCCTCTGGAAAATAGTCTCGCGAACCTTTGTAACTTTGTGTAGATAAACTGCTCATGTTAGCTCCATTATGTCATTATTTCTTATTTATAGCAATCAAAAACGCCGAGGCAGGACTCGGCGCGTACAATCAAAAATCAGAGTCCTACCTCGGCAACACGTGTGAATGATGGAATTTAGGTAAAATCATACGTCTATTATAGTAAATTTTATGCTTTTTGTAAAGTAGGAACTGGCGGAGTTATTGCGAGAAATAATGGTGTATCATTAATTTATGGACAACATCACACATCGCATCGCCGAATCTATTCGCGCTAACGATTTTTCCGCCTACCAACACGAGCGCTACCCCACTGTCCAAGAGGGAGAGGTTGTTCGATTTGTTGATGAGGATTTTCATGACGTTGATTTCGACCAGTTTGTCATGGGCTTTTTCGTGTTTCAGAATTGTAATCTGGACGACGCAAAGCACATCTACGGGCAACCAATTTATTTTACCAATTCGTCGGTTCGGAATGTGGATTTTCGTGGCGTAAAAGCTATTATTGAAGCGGAGGACTGTGACTTCCGCGGCATCAAATATGATGAGGAAACACAATTTGTCTATGGCAGCGGGAAATTGGCGGCACGATCGCGTTTCATAAATTGCAAATTAGATAATAAGACTCGTGATTTTTTGAGCCAACAAGGCGTAGAAATCAACTAATTGTTTTCCGCCAGCACATTTTGCTGCAGCCAACAATACATCGCCACGGTAGCCGCCGCACCGACGTTTATGGAGCGAGTCGAGCCAAACTGCTCAATCGCCACAATCTGATCCGCAGCGTTCGCTAATTCCGCAGAAATCCCAGGCCCTTCTTGTCCAAATACCAAAACCGCACGCTTCGGTAAACTCGTCTGCGACATATTAACACTTCCTGGGATATTATCAATAGCAATAATTTCCCTGCCCTCATCACGCATTTTTTCAACAAACTCTTCCGTCGTCGCCAAATATGTAATGTGAAGATATTTATCCGTCATCATCGCACCGCGCTTATTCCATTGCCTGCGCCCAATCACATAAATCTGCCGCACACCAAACGCATTAGCACTCCTGACAATTGTCCCCATATTAAAATCTCGCTCGGTATTTTCCAGCGCAATCACCAAACCGTGATCTTCAGAATCCAACTCATTTATAATCTCCGATTCGCTCCGACCCTTAAACTTATCAATGACGTTTCTTTTATCTTCCATCTCTGTTATTTTATCAAAGTTCCTGAACAAATAACAAAAGTTGAGAGCCTTCTATTGACTTTTTTACACAAGTGTGATATAAGTGAAAGTAGCTTTCGTTGATGAGTTGAGTAAATCCTTGTCCGAAAGCGTACTTTGACAGGCAATCGAATACAAGGTGAGGTTTTATTTCTTTTTTGAATGCCAAGAGAAATAAGATCTCGTCTTGTATTGTTAAGAGAACAATACTTCGCTGCACACCCGCAGAGATGAGAACACCAGAAAGGTAAAGGCAATGAAAGACCTTCGAGATTTTACAGGAGACTTGGACGATCTTGAGACCGAGCTTAAGTCTCTCTACCGCATTGCGGGAGAGGAGGCGCGAATGACTCTCAACGGGGCTCGTCGTTGGGATAACCAAGTGGAACGCTTGGACAACATCCTGGACGTCCTTCGGCAGGATGCCGAGATGCTCTCCGAGGACGACTCGTCTGAGTCCTAGAGTTTGACACCTCTAGGGACACCAGCGATTCGATAGATCTACATGGCAGGCAGTTGTTCTTTTGCGATTGCCTGTCATGTAGACTCTGAACTTATGACATTAAAAATCACCCTAACTACGGGTGATTTTCTTATGGTGAAAAATTGTCAAATATTGGTGCGGATGAAAGGACTTGAACCTTCACGTACTTGCGTACACTAGCACCTGAAGCTAGCGCGTCTACCAATTCCGCCACATCCGCATGGGCTACGCGTCAATTATAGCCCAATTCTCAACCAGTATCAAGCTTGATTACGAAGCTTACACCACGCGTTTAATTCCGCCGCCAACTCCTTTGGTTGAGCCTCCGCTTTAATTCCTGGATTAAAAATTCCAGCTGGATCAAAGATTTTTTTCACCTTCGCGTATAATTGTTTTTCATCATCTGGCAGATTTTTATAGATAAAGTTAGCTTTCAACCTTCCGTCACCACCAAATCCTGCAAACGAGCCTTCATACTTATCAACAATCTGAGAAATTTCCGCCAACAACTGAAGAATCTTCTGGCGTTCACTCACCTTTTTACTATCAAACGTCGGATGTAGAGAAATATAATCGCTTGAAAAGTCAACAAAAACTGGCAAATCCACGCCGTACTTAGACTCCAGAGACTTCAACTCGCTAAGAAAACTATCAATCTTTTCTGGCGCCATTAAAATCCCAGAGAAAACGCGTGGCGTAATCATATGCGGCTCGCTTGGAGTTTCCGCCAAAGCCAAAACAGAATGCAAGCTGAACAAATCCTGCTCTTCCAAATGTAGAGTTTTTATGCCAATTGCTTCTGATGATTCCAATTTTCTAGTCAATTTCTTCGCGGCTTTATTACGCGCTCTGTCAGAAAAGTCGTCAAAGATAGCCAAGACTACCGCACCCTTAAAACACTCTTTCGGTGCCCACTCAACTACCTTACCGACGACCGCAGCCTGACGGAAGAATCGCCCGTCGATTATTTCCACCGCCGACGCCTTATTTTTCATCGCTAATTCCACGGCTGATTGCGCGTCAGACAACTTTTTATATGATGCGGCAACAACTGAATATTCTGGACGGATAAATTGCGCCTTCATAATAACTTCGCAAATCACACCCAGACTTCCCTGACTACCAATAAACAACGGCGTCAAGTCAAACGACCCGTCTTTTTGCTTCACCCGAGAAATCCCACTGTAGCCAACCGTATCTGGCAAAGCTGGATCCATTTGCGAAATCAGCTCGGCGTTATCTGAGATTAAATTGTCAATCTCTCGATAAATCTCGCCCTCAAACGTCGATAAGCCTTTTTTCTTACTCAATTCGCGTCGAGATATGCGACCAGTCTGGATCACGTCGCCATTACTTAGGACAATTTCAAGCTGCTGAATGGCATCAGCAAAACGGCCATGCGCGCCAGATAACATTCCAGACGGAGCTGTGTTAATTGCGCCACCAATCGTGCCTTCTTCCGCCACATATGAAGTTCGCGGCAAGCCCAAGCCCTTATGAGTAGACAAAGTTGCGTTGATTGCCGAAAGAGAAATTCCCGCTTGAACATGAATCAGTTGCTGGCGAGGATCAATACCAAACACACGATTCATATACGTTTTTTCATCAATTGCAATGCCTTTATTCGTCGCTGCGCCAGTTTCATCATTGCCACAACCACGAACAAACACAGGTAAAACATGACCTTTCTCTGCCAATTGAGAACAAAATCGCATCACTTTTCTGATGTCGTTCATATTAGCCGCACGAACAATCATTTCTGGTCGGCGCACCAAAAGTCCATTGTCAACTTCAACTTGACTCAATGCAAAATCCTGCGACGCGACTTCGCCGCTAAGATGCTCATTCAAATATTTCGCAACTTTATTCATCAATCCTCCTTAGCATGTTACTTCAATTTTAACATAAGCGCGGACAGTTGATAAGTAGAATTTGTTTTGATATAATCGGGTTATGCGGATGTGGTGGAATTGGTAGACACGCATGCCTTAGGAGCATGTGCCTCACGGCGTGAAGGTTCAAGTCCTTTCATCCGCACCAAGAACTGAGATTTTTCACTATAAAGAAAATCACCCATGCTCAGGGTGATTTTTAATGTCATAAGTTCAGAGTCTACATGACAGGCAATCGTAAAAGAACAATCACCTGCCATGCAGAGTAGAGAATCGCTAGGATTGCAGGTAATCACTGGAAATCTTCATGATATGGAGAAGGGTGTCATAGATTGTGACCTGAAGATCAGCCACTGAATTTGCCTCTTCTTCGTTTTCCATGGGGATGCTGGGGATGCTCCCCAAGACCTCCTTAATGATTGCGAATGATAGTCTGGCTGATAGAGCCTCGTCGAAGACACCTTCTACGGTGTCTTTTGCGTCAAGCCCATCAGAGTCCACCCCCTCTTTGTCACACTCCCCAAGGAAGTAGTAGTATACGAGATTTCCTAGACTCTCCGTATGATCCTGTACTGATTCAATAGACTTTCTGAAGCAGAGCTCCTTGACGGGATCTTCAAAACGGAAATCATTGAGGATATCATCGAGGACAGTGCGACGAATATCCTTCCAAAATAGCCTGAGCAATTTGGTTGACATATTAAGGTGGAATACGTAGGTCTCGAATCGCGTGGACATGGTTTTCACCTTTCTTCTGGTGTTCTCATCTCTGCGGGTGTGCAGCGAAGTGTTGTTCTCTTAACAACACAAGATGAGATCTTAGTTCTCTTGGCATTCAAAAAAGAAATAAAAACTCATCTTGTATTCGATTGCCTGTCAAAGTTCACTTTCGGATAAGGATTTACTCAACTTATCAACGAAAGCTACCTTTATTTATACCACACTTGTGTAAAAAAGTCAATAGGATACGCTCGGCGTAGCTTGTCAGGACTTGAAGCCTGAACTATAATTAGCTCACATCACGAGTTCGTTAGATAAAACGACAGATGTAATTACGGGAAATTAGCTCAGTTGGCTAGAGCGCACGATTCACATTCGTGAGGTCACAGGTTCGAGACCTGTATTTCCCACCATTTTTGACAATTTTTCACCATAAAAAAATCACCCATACTCAGGGTGATTTTTAATAATTGGAACAAGCATGAAACTTGTGCTATAAATTGACAAACGAACTAATATTCTCTATTTTCTGGCAAAAATTCTATTTCCTCAGCACAGTCCTCAGCACGGTCCTGCATTGCCTGTTCGCTCGCTGCATCCTCATCAGATAACGCTTCTTCGCGGTCAGGACAAGTAGCGCACCACAATATTCCAAGAATACCTTCAGCCTCCAATGTAAGCTTTTTCACTTCGGTACCTAACCCTGACCCTCTAGTTGCGATGCCTCCAAGCTCCCCAATTATACAACTCAGTCTTTCAAAATATTTTTCAGTATCCAAAGGCTGTAGCTCGCCAGACATAAATTATCCTCTCCTTAATAGTCATCTCTTATATCGATAAGTTCATTGATGAAACTAGTTTATTATTTATATCACATGGACATAAAAAATCAACACAGCCGCCGCCAGATTGACTTTTTATTTATTTAATGTCAACCGAAAAAATAACACAAACTATAATTAGATACACTTCTTAGTACCATCTTCTAAAAACTTTTCACCTCTATTATTTCGTGATATAATTACCTTAAAGGAAGGTCTGTGCTAATATCAGACCATATTTTTATGAAGGACGCTAGCAAGATTCGAAACATTGCCATTATTGCCCACGTCGACCACGGCAAAACGACCATGGTTGACGGGCTATTAAAGCAGTCGCGAACATTCCGCGACAACCAAGCCGAGATGAGCCAGGAATTGATTATGGATTCCGGCGATCAAGAGCACGAGCGCGGCATCACCATCACCGCCAAACAAACGTCAATTTTTTACAGCGACTACAAAATAAACATCATTGATACGCCAGGACACGCCGATTTCTCTGGCGAAGTTGAGCGAACCTTGAATATGGCTGACGGCGTTTTGCTGATCGTGGACGCGCAGGAAGGTCCGATGCCTCAGACCAAATTCGTATTAGCGAAGGCGCTTGAGCTGGGGCTGAAGCCTGTCGTGATTATCAATAAGATTGACAAGCCAGCCAGGCGAATTGCCGAAGTTGAAGATGAGTTGAGCGATCTGTTTTTGGAGCTAGCGACCGATGATTCTCAATTGCAATATCCAATTTATTACGCAATCGGACGCGACGGAAAATCATGGAAAGAAATTCCCGCTAACACCGACGAAGACGCGGATTTGACGCCAATTTTTAATGCGATCATCAACGATATTCCAGCGCCAGACGTGACGGAAAACGGCGCGTTTCAACTGCTTGTTACCAGCTTACAATATGACACATTCCAAGGAAAATACGCGATTGGGCGAATTGCTCGCGGATCCGTTAAGCGTGGCCTGCAAGTCAGTTTGATGAAAAATGGCGAAGTCGCGGGTTCTGCACGAATTGAGAAAGTTTTTGGCTATCGCGGATTAAATCGTGAGGAACTTGACGAAGCTTTTGCTGGCGACATTGTGGCGCTGGTTGGCGTGGCTGACGCGCATATTGGCGATACGATTGCCGACAAAGAACAGCCTGAAGCGCTGCCGACAATTGACATTGAAGCGCCAACTCTGAGTATGTACCTCGGACCGAACACCAGCCCAATGAAAGGTCGCGAGGGCGAGTTTACGACATCCAGGCAAATTGGCGACCGATTGAAGCGAGAGCTTGAAACCAACGTGGCGCTACGCGTTGAGGAAAACGGAATTGGCTTTACAATTTCTGGGCGCGGCGAGTTACACTTGAGTGTTTTGATTGAAACCATGCGACGCGAGGGCTTCGAGTTTGAGGTTGGACGACCGCAAGTTGTTACAATTACCGAGGACGGCGTCGAAAAAGAACCGATTGAAGAATTGCAAATTGAAGTTGGAAGCGAATTCATCGGCGCGATTAGCCAAGAGCTTGGCGCGCGACATGCTGAAATGAAATCTCAGGAAACGACCACCGCTGGCGCTGCTCGCCTGACTTACATTCTGCCGACGAGGGCGCTGATTGGTCTGCGCAACATTTTGTTGACCGCCACCAGAGGTACGGTGATTATGAATTCCCTGCCTCACGGATATCAACCGCTTGGCGGAAAATTGCCAAAAACCCGCAATGGAGTTTTAATTGCGTTTGAGGCTGGCACGACAACACCTTACGCTTTGCAAGCGGCGGAAGCGCGCGGCGAATTACTGGTCGGGCCAGGAACGGAAGTTTACGCCGGAATGATTGTGGGAATTTACAATCGCCAAGAAGACATCGAAATCAACGTTTGTAAAGCCAAACACTTGACTAATATGCGCTCCAAATCGTCGGATGGAACTGTACAATTGACGCCATTTACGCAATTTAGCTTGGAGCAATGTATCGATTTTATTGAAGACGACGAGCTTTTGGAGGTTACACCAAAGTCATTACGGCTTCGAAAGCGATATCTGGATGCAAACGAGCGAAAGCGCGCCGCGAAACAATAGCTATGTAAACCATAAAAATAACCGCCCCGTAATGAGGCGGCTATTTTTAATGTGAGAATCGACTAATTGACAAGAGTTTCTTTGACTCGGCGAGAAGCAAAGAAGTACAAGATTACCAATCCTTCTACTATTAGCATTGTAACGATTCCGGTGATAAATGCCGAAACCTCTACTCCCGATCTTCCAGATGCATATATAACTACCGCATTTGCAACATTGCCCAATCCAGCTGTGGCGATCGTAGCAACAGCTAACCACTTACCAAGACGCTTCTGCATCGTTATAAACACAACTGCACAAATAGCTAAGACTACCAGTATAGGTGAAAATATCAAAGAAATGACGTTCTCTGGCTGGCTAAGATTCATTATCGCCTGAAAAAACACTGCTGTATTGACAAGGCTACCGATAACGAAACAAACCACAAAGAACATTAACCAACCCTTAACACCCTTCAGAGATTCTGCCATCACGACATATTGCACTGGCGCTGCTTGAGGTTGTGCAAAATATTGCTGGCTGACCGGCTGCTGCTCATACGGGGTATTCTGCGGTTGTGGTGCAGGACCGTATTGTGCGCTTGGATCAGGCTGCGGTGCATATTGCGGCTGCTGAGGTTCTTGTTTTGGCATGTTAACTTCTCCTTTTAAGAATATTGATGTGCTAATTATACCACATCCTTAATTTCCTCTGGTAGAAATCCTTTGTCGTGCTCAAAGCCAGCTCGCCACTTGTAGCCCTTGTTATAGCCCAAATCTTTCATCAATTTGGTCGGAGCGTTTCTGAGATGCAATGGCACGGGAGAATTCGGATATTTACGCGCCAATTCAAAAGCGCCGTGCATTAAATCGGTAATTTCACGCGACTTCTGACTACGAGCCAACGCAATAGCACAATGGAATAAATTATACTTCGCCTCCGGAAGACCGACACTCTCGACAGCCTCAAACGTCGCAATTGCCAAGCTCAGCGCGCCATTGCCCGCCAGCCCGATATCTTCTGACGCAAAAATCACCATTCGCCGAGCAATAAACTTCGGATCCTCGCCCGCGTCAATCATTCGCGCCAAATAATACGTCGCAGCCGTCGCGTCACTGCCTCTTAGCGACTTGATAAAAGCGGAAATTATGTCGTAATGTGAATCGCCTTTTTTATCATAGCCCGGAAGTCGCTTCTGAGCCGCCGCCTTAACCACTTCCGGCGTTACTTTTTCGTTAAAACTCAGCGCCAATTCCAAATTGCCCAGCGCCACCCTTGCGTCGCCGTCCGATAATTCCGCTAAATAATCCAGAGCTTTAGGCGAAACTTGCTTGGACTTTTTCAGGACTTTCAATGCTCTTTTTAATACCAATATAATTTCGTCTTTTGCCAATCGCTGAAGAACCAAGACCCGTGAACGCGACAGCAGCGGCGTGATGACTTCAAAGCTCGGATTCTCGGTCGTCGCACCGATTAATGTAATTAGCCCACTCTCAACGTGCGGCAAAAACGCGTCTTGTTGAGCTTTATTAAATCGGTGGATTTCGTCAACGAATAGAATTGTCCTGAGTTCCAAATTCCAGTTTTGGCGGGCGTGTTCAATCACTTGTTCAACGTCTTTTTTTCCGCTTGTAACTGCCGACAGCTCAATAAACTCCGCCTTCACCTCACGCGCAATAATCCGCGCCAATGTCGTTTTTCCAGTTCCCGGCGGACCCCACAGTATCAAACTAACCGGCTCGCCATTCTTAACGATTCGCCTCAATAACTCGCCCTCACCAAGCAAATGACTCTGCCCTATCACCTCGTCCAGCGTCTGCGGTCTCATCCGTTCAGCCAGTGGCTGCCTACTATCACTCATACTTCCATTATATCGTGAAATCCATAAAGCCAAAAAGTCGTCCGCCGTTTACACTTTCCTCACACAAAATGCTACAATAGATCTATATAAATAGGAGGAAAAATGGGAGCATTTGTAATAATAATTTTAGTATTCACGGGACTTTACGTACTTAGTGGCATTAAAATTGTCAATCAATATCAGCGCGGTGTAGTATTGACGCTCGGTAAATTTACTGGCGTTCGCGAACCAGGATTAAGAGTCGTCATTCCAGGATTGCAGACAATGATGTTGGTCGATATTCGTTCAACTCCAATTGACGTTCCAAAACAAGAAGTCATCACCAAAGACAACGTCACGGTCGGCGTTGATGCGGTGGTTTATTTCCGAGTCATCAACGCACCAAAAGCCGTGTTGGAAACCACGAACTATATTTACGCAACTAGCCAATTTGCCCAAGCAGCACTGCGCGACGTCACCGGAAATGTTGATATGGACGATTTGCTCGCCAAGCGCGAAGAGATTTCCCAGCAGATCAAGGAAATTGTTGATGCCGAAACTGACAAATGGGGTATCGATGTCGAGAACGTTAAGATTCAGAACATCGAACTTCCTAGCGACATGAAGCGTGCCATGGCCAAACAAGCCGAGGCAGAGCGCGAGCGCCGCGCCAACATCATCAACGCTGACGGCGAAAAGGCTGCAGCTGAGACGTTGGCCCAAGCCGCAGAAATCCTAGCAAAAACTCAAGGCGCTATCAATCTGCGAACATTGAACACCTTAGAGCGAATCTCCACAGAGCCAAGCCAAAAGACGATGATGCTATTCCCTATCGAACTCATCGACGCGATTCGTGGCGGTAAAAAATAGAACATTTATCAATAAAATAAGCACTCTGTAATTTTACAGGGTGCTTTATAATCTCTGGTGCGGATGGGGAGAGTCGAACTCCCATCTCAACCTTGGGAAGGTCACATAATAGCCGCTATACGACACCCGCGCTCGATAAAATTATAACACTCTTGCCAGATAGCGACAACTTTAGTACAATTAAATAGCAAGTTTGTGGCTCTTTAGCTCAGTTGGTAGAGCAGAGGCCTGAAGAGCCTTGTGTCCCCAGTTCAAGTCTGGGAGGAGCCACCAAATATTGCATTTTATTCACGACTTTGCTACAATGAATCGTGAACAACATGCGGGTATAGCTCAGTTGTTAGAGCGCTTCCTTGCCATGGAAGAGGCCAGGAGTTAGAGTCTCCTTACCCGCACCAATTCGATATTTAGCCATCCAAATGGGTGGTTTTTTCGTATGTTAATTCTTAGATAGCTAATTACATTTGACATAATACCCCCAGGGGGTATATGATTATTTTATGGATACAGCAGACATCAAACGACGAGCCCTGCATCGCACAAAGATCATATTAGGACAAATGCGCGGGCTCGAGAAACAAATTACCGACGACGCATATTGCATGGATGTTTTAACCCAAAGCCTAGCAATACAAAAGTCATTGGCATCGCTTAATAAACTTATTCTGGAGCGACATCTCCGCACGCACATTGCTGATAAAATGACGTCCGATGACGAAGCTCAACAAAGTAAAGCGATAGAAGAATTACTCAATCTATATGAATTAAATAACATAAGGACAAAATAATGAATCACGAATCTCATAATCATTGCAATACAAAAAATTCAATCAAACACATGGCACTAGCAGCGAGTTTGCACTGTCTGGCGGGATGTATGATTGGTGAGATGATAGGCGTTACCATCGGCACACACGCTGGATTTGCGCCACATACTACAGTCATTCTGGCATCGGTCTTAGCTTTCATCTCCGGCTACACCGCGTCAATCATACCGTTAGTACGTGCCAAATTATCGCTCATAAAATCCTTAAAGTTAGTTTTCGCCGCTGACACACTATCCATATTGTTAATGACCGTCGTAGACAATATAATCATGCTGATCATTCCGGGCGCCATGGATAAGAACTTAGCTCATCCGATTTATTGGGTTAGCCGGCTAATTTGTATGTTCGCCGCGTTTGCTGTATCATATCCCGTCAATCTATATTTGTTACGCCGAGGTAAAGGTCACGCATTGACTCATCATTATCATCACATGTAATTTATTTGTTTTGATTTTCCCTGTTATCTCGCTTATACTTAAATCATGAAAACTTGGCAAGATGTCGCCTCTCTTTATCAAATTTATCCGCGCAGCTTTCTGGATACAAATGGCGATGGAATTGGCGATTTGAACGGCATTACCGAGAAGCTGGATTATTTATCATGGTTGGGCGTCGATTCGATTTGGATTTCCCCATTCTTCGTATCGCCGCTGACCGACTTTGGCTATGATATCGCAGATTATCGAGCTATTGATCCGACTTTCGGAAAAATGCACGATTTCCAAGCGCTGCTTAAAAAAGCTCATGATCTAGACATTAAAGTTATGATCGACCTCGTTCCCTGCCACACTTCAGACCAACATCCGTGGTTTCAAGAATCCAGATCTTCGCGTGATAACCCCAAGCGGGATTACTATGTTTGGCGCGACGGAAAAGACAATAGCGAGCCTAACAATTGGCGAAGTTTGTCTGGCGGCAGTTCGTGGGAATTTGACGAGCGCACTGGGCAATTTTACCTACATTCGTTCCTGAAAACGCAGCCAGATTTGAATTGGGACAATCCTGAAGTACGTGCTGAAATAAAAAACATAGTGCGATTTTGGTTTAATGTGGGCGTTGATGGAATGCGCGTCGATGCAATTTGGGGAATTTCCAAAGATCCTGATCTCAAAGACGACTCTCCAAATCCTGATTTTTATGGCAATCCAAACAATTACGGAGCGTTTATCCACGATCAATGTAAAATGGGACCGCATTTTCAGGAATATTTACGAGAATTAGCGTCAGTTTGTGATGAATATAACGACAAGCAAATGGTGTTTGAATTTTATCCCGACGATAAGCTGGGTGATATTTATCATCAATACAACCAGATCCTGGCAGTCCACCCAAAAGCCTCGGCGTTTTTTATGGAATATCGCGATAACGAATGGCACGCTAAAAATATTGAGAAAAAAATCAATAATTACCTACAATCAGCAAGCTCAACCATGCCATTTTTCTGCATTGGAAATCACGATCAGCCGCGAATTGCCTCCAGATTGGGCGAAGAACGCGCCCGCGCCCTCAGCTTCTTAAACCTCCTCACACCAGGAATCAGTGTAGTGTATTACGGTGACGAAATCGGCATGATGAATGGAGAATTGACCGCTGATGACATTCAAGATAATTTTAGTCCCGCCAATTCTATTGTTGATAGCCGAGACTTGGAGCGCACGCCAATGCAATGGAATGATTCGCAATTTGCAGGCTTTTCAAGCGTAAAACCTTGGCTTCCTGTTAATGATAATCACACGAAGATTAACGTTGATAACGAAAAAACCGCAAACAATTCCCTGCTTAATATGCACCGAAAGCTGCTAAAATTGCGCCAAACTCTCCCAATTCTTAAAAATGGCGATTTGAGTATTGTAGAAAACACCGGCAACGGATTCATTCTCGGATTAAAAAGAGAACTGGTTGGTCAACGTGCTTACATTTTCATCAATTTCGCAGACGAGAAACAAAGCTTCTTCATTCCAGAAAACGCCAAGATCATTGACTCGACTCACTCTGTCAATTTAATTACCGTAGAAAATCTTCAAATGACAATTCCAGGATATTGCGGAGTTTTACTTATTGCCTAGCAACAAAAACACTCAACTAGAATAAGGTTCCATCTTCAGTATCGCACTCCTCTATGGGATAGCGACCCGCGCATTCAGTCGCCAACCTAGCCATATTCTCGTTAATTTTCCTGTCATTAGCAGCCTCGGTGAGGGCTTTCAATTCTAGACAGTAATCATCAAGAACATCTGGATCGCTATTTTGGCTAGATTCTGTCGTATAGTTTTCTAACTCCTCGCTGCCGACGCTTCTTTGCAAATCTTCATCATTTGCAATTTCCTCATAATCTTTATATTTATCCCGTTTATCAGAAGTATCTTCACTCAGAATATCTGCCCCACAATTAATATGACCATCGTACAGCATTTTCTACATTCCTCCTCTTTTTACTTTGTCTATAAACCATTATACGACACCACCAGATGTAGTGGTAGAGTTAACTTCACAACACTATCAAATAACGACGTTTTTCATCCCGTCCAGTTAATTCATCTTTAATTATAAGCAGTCAGAATCAAATCACCGTCGACATACTCGCCCAAAAATACATCTCCGTAAGATTCTAAGCCTCGTTTTTTAAGCTGACCAAGTAGCCACTTTTCGTCTTTTCCGATTACATCCAAGATATCAGCTTGCAATTGACCGTCCGTTATTAACGGGAATTTCGGATTTTCCTCGCCTTTGTGTGAAATAATGAGCTCGCCATCCTGTTCAACAACAGCTCTTTTCACGTCTTTCGTCGAGTAGATATTATGGGTTCGAAGCTTGAAAGAAACATCATGAGCACTTAAGCCGACCTTCTCGCAATTTTCGATATTTATCTTCCCGTTGTCTATAATTATCAAAGCCTTCCCGTCAATCAGCTGTTTAGCCTTAACGCTATGTTTCTTTATCCACTTCAGTGTTAACACCAGCACGCACCATATGCACAAAATCCCAACATAGTCCAAAATCTTAATATCATTGTTATAAATAACGCCGCCGATAATACCACCAAGTACGTAATTCTGAACTTGATCACTAGCGGAAGATGGCGCCAAATTACCTTTTCCTGTAACGTTAATTATTATCGTCAGCGCAAAAAATCCGATCAATAATTTTATTGCTACTAAAATAAATTCATTCATAATTTACCTACTTTTTTCTATTAAAAACGCTCTGATATTTATCAGAACGATCATCAAACTTATTCCAATCGTAGGAACTTGGTGAGGTGCGCCTCCCCATAACTACGACTGTCCACCACAACAGTTTTGTCTTGAACTGGCACCTCACCTATTCCTGGATGTGATAATATCATAAATCCACCCGGTTTGAGTAGTCTCATTAACTTAGAAACTGTGGAAAACTGTGGATTATGGTATGGCGGATCAGCAAAAATAATATCGAACTCCCCTGTTGAACTCGCACTTTCTAGCCAATTTACTATCGTTGTTTTTATTACAATAGATTTTTCTTCGACACCCAAAATGCTTATGTTTTCAGCAATTACTCGCTGAGCGATTCGATCTCGCTCCACGAAAACCGCCGACTCTGCACCGCGACTTAACGCCTCTAGTCCAACAGCACCAGACCCCGCAAAAGCATCCAAAACCCGCGCGCCGCGTATCGATTCGCCCAAAGAATTGAACATAGCTGAACGCACTCGCTCACCCATAGGATGTGTCGTTGAGCCAGGCGGAGTTTTTATGAATCGCCCGCCGAATTCGCCAGAGACAATCCTAACTCTCACTTTTTTCTGCCTCAAGTTTCCAAATAGACGCCAGCCAACCCAACATCACCGACTTTATAATAATCGGCATTAGCTCGTGATTTGTCTGCCAAGCAAGGTCCGTCGTCCAGCCGCTCTTGCTAAAATTGTCATACATTTTCATCGATGCCACGGCGTGAACTTGGTCCAAATAATACTCACGATAGCCGTGATTTTTCACTTGCAATATCTCATCGTCACTCGGAATTGCATCCTTAAAACGTGGATATGCCACCACGCTAGCTACGCCAGCCTCAAACGCCACGTGTGTCGTCATCATACCTTTGGCGCCCCAGAATTTCCAGTTGTTTTTAATCAGTTCAATTCCGTTATCGCCCTTCATGAGATTTTTCTTCAAAATTGAGGTTCGCGTCTCCAACCCTTCACCGCCGCGAAGTTCCGCCATAGCTTGTTCCAGAGGAAAATGATGAGCTGGAGTCAAACCGTCGGTAATCGCGTGCGCCATCCAAGCCGCCTCAAACGCTTCTCGCTCGGAATTATTTGTTCGCAGTGCTCGGGCTAAATTACCAATATGTCCGTCAATCATCTCCAAAAGTGCAGTGTCATTCGGATCGTCCGGATTTATAAAGTGCCAAGGCTCATCCACGGCTGGACTCTTTCGCTTAACACCATCAGGACCATTCTTGCCCTCAAAATGAAGAATGTTTTTAATGTCAGGAAAATCACACCAATCCGGAAGAATTGGTTCTATATTTCTCCTTGCGACTCGATCTATTTTTTGGTGGACGCCAATAAATCGACCAGAGCTATCCCTAATTGTTGTTCCTGCGTACATATTAATTTAAAACAGTTAATCGCTGATAGCGACTGACGGCGTGCGCCAGATGATTATATTGTAGCAAATCTTGCCCCTCTTTGACAAAACGTTCGGCTTCGGTTTGAGCGCGAGAAATTAGCGCCGTATCCGCCAACGAGGCAATTTTCAAGTTCAAATCCCCGTGTTGCATTTTTCCGTAAATCTCGCCAGGTCCACGCAATTTCAAATCAACCTCCGCTAAATAAAACCCATCTTGCGATTTCTCAATCTCCCGAAGTCGTTGGCTCGGCTTATCGTGACCACTCATCATCAAATGACAAAAACTCTGATGTTTCCCGCGCCCAACTCGCCCGCGCAATTGATGCAACTGGCTCAACCCAAAATTGTCCGCATTCTCAATCAACATCACTGTCGCATTCGGCACATTCACACCAACCTCCACCACAGTCGTACTGACTAGCATATCCAGCTCGCCGTCCGCAAATTTCTGCATCACTTCAGCTTTTTCTTCAGCAGGAAGCTTTCCGTGCAACAGCCCAACTCGACGATGACTGAAAATAGTCTTAGACAATTTATTATATTCCGCCTCCACCGATTTTTTATCATTATCTGGATTATCATCAATCAACGGACAAATAGCGTAAGCTTGGCGACCTTTGGCTAGCTCATTTTCAATCGATTCGTAAAGCTTCGGAGCTGATGCTGGCGACCAAATCTTAGTCTGAATCGGCTGACGGCCAGAGGGCAACTCGTCCAGAATAGAAATATCCAATTCTCCATACAATGTCAGCGCCAGACTGCGTGGAATCGGCGTGGCGGTCATACTTAAAAGATGCGGCATAAAATCAGACTTTTCCAATAAAGCTTGTCTTTGCTTCACGCCAAATCGATGCTGTTCGTCAATCACCGCAAATCCCAATTTATGATACGCAACTTTCTCCTGAATTAGCGCGTGTGTGCCAACCACAACATCAATGTTACCGCTAGCCAAATTGTCCAACAATTGACTACGCGCCGCACCTTTCACGTGGCCTGTCAGAAGCGCAACAGACACACCAAATGGCGACAATAACTCGTCAAGCGTTTTCGCATGTTGCTGCGCCAAAATCTCCGTCGGCGCCATAATTGCCGTCTGAAAACCAGCCTTAGCCACTTCCGCAGCCACCAATCCCGCTACGACAGTTTTTCCCGAGCCAACATCTCCTTGTAATAACCGATTCATCGGATGATCAGACTCCAAATCTTGCAGAATTTGCCACGCAGCTCGGCGCTGAGCGTTCGTCAAAGGAAACGGCAATTGATCAACAAAACTCTTCACGACCGACTTATTAAACGGAATTTTCCAGCCTGTTAATCTGGTCTGTTCTTGCTTGTTAAATTGTGCCGCCAATATCATTTCGAACAGCTCCTCAAACGCCAGGCGCTCACGACCGCGGGAAATTTCCTCGTGAGTTTTTGGCGCGTGAAGAAATTTAACCGCCTCAGAACGACTAACCAATTTTTGGCGCCGAATAATGTTTTCCGGCAAAGTCTCGGGCAAAAAATCCATAATTGGATGAATATTTTTCATCAAATCTTGCACAGTTTTTGGGCGGAGATTTTTGATCGATTTATAAACCGGCTGAATTCCAGACACATTTTCTACAACTGTTTTAGCAATTTCTTTTGCCAGCTCAACAGACGGATTGTTGATTTGATAGCGATTATATTGCATACCAAATTGACCAGAAAAAATAAATTCTGCATCAGATTTTAATTGCGTTTCGCGGTACGGCTGATTGAACCAAACCGCCTTAACTTTGCCCGATTTATCCGCCAAAACCGCAGTCGTGATTCTAAGTCCGCGCCGAACAATACGCGTCGAAACCGACTCGCAGCGCGCCTTAACCGTAACTTTTCCCGGCCGAAGATCTGCGATATTAACCGCGGTTGAATAGTCGTCATATGCTCGCGGCAAAAAATCCAAAGCGTCAGAAATCGTTTTAAGACCAGCCGCCGCCAGAGCCTGAGCAGTTTTCGGCCCGACGCCTTTAATTTGCTCAAGAGGAGTTGTTAGCTTCATCTACGAAACGGCGTTGATGCCTTCCAGGGCGTAAGCCGTATCTTCCCAGCCTCTCACGCCAATTGAATCCACGCCCATTTGCTTCACTGGAAAATCATTGCCGCCTTCTTCAATTTTGTCACCAAAGAACAATGTTTCTTCTTTCGACCAGCCATTCAGTTCAAGTAGCCTGCCAATTCCATAAGCCTTATCAATTCCCGGAAGCGTGATGTCAGTGCTGGTCGTACCACCAATTCGCACTTCAAGTCCAGGTAGCTTTTCCGCCACCTTGTCGCGATATATCGGACGGACATCCTTATATTTTTCAGCCCACGCATATTTATCTTCAGGCGTAGCTTGCTGACCCAAAGCCGACATAGTAATTTGGCTATGTCGATCTTCAATTATTTCACCCGCAGGATTCTCACACCAAATGCCCATTTCCTTCGCAACTTCTTCCAACGCCGCGGTTATCTGAGTTTTTTGCTCATCAGACAAATCGTTCGCATACTGAATTTTCCATTCATCATCGGCGGCGTCAAATCGATAATATCGAGTTCCGCAAGTCGGCATCGCGTGGAATTTCTGAAGCAACTCTGGAGCAACGTTCAACCTATCAATCACCTGCTTCTTTATCTGTTGAAACGTGCCGCCCGTAATCACACAAACGTCATAATTCTCAAGCAATCGACTAAGAATTCCCGCCATACGGTCGCTAATTGGCGACTTTGTAATTGCTAGCGTATCGTCCAAATCAAACCCGATAATTTTCTTCATTATTCATTCTCCCCCGTAATTAATACAAATGTGTTTTTACCCTTCTTCAGTAGCGACGTGTCATTGACGACTTTATTTTCGGCAAGTTTTTCGCCGTTTAGGCTAATGGCGCCAGATTTTAACAATCGCTTTGCTTCACCGTTAGAGCCAACCGCCCCGGATTCTACCAGCGCTTCAATCACATCAATTCCAGCATCAACGCAAGGAATTTCTTCAGCCAAAGCGCCTAAATCATCGTCCGACAATTTCTTAAAATCGCCGCCGCCAAACAAAACTTCAGTTACGCGCTCAACGGATTCACGGCGCGCGCTACCGTGGACAATGTCAGTAACTTCACGAGCCAAAACCTTCTGTGCCGAGCGCGCACCTGGATTAACAGCATGATTTTCAGCAATAGCCTCAATCGTATCGCGATCCAACATCGTAAATATCTTCATATATTCAATCGCACTCTCGTCATCAACATTCAGCCAGAATTGGTAGAATTTATAGACGCTGGTTTTATTTTCGTCAAGCCAAACCGCGCCACCTTCAGATTTACCGAATTTACGACCAGTCGACTTATTGATAAGCAAAGGTGCAGTCATTGCGTAGACTTCGGTGTTTTCTTTTTTACGAATCAAATCCACGCCAGATAATAAATTGCCCCATTGATCCGATCCACCAATTTGCATATTCACGCCATATTGATTAAATAGATGCCAAAAATCATAGCCCTGAAGTAAAGTGTAAGTGAACTCCGCAAAACTCAAACCTTTGCCGTTGTTAATGCGCGCCTTGAAAAATTCGCGGCTCACCAAATCCGCCATATTGAAATTTTTACCGATATCGCGAAGAAACGGCAGTAATTCCAGATCAGCCAGCCAGTCAGCATTATCAACCAAAGTAAAATCTCGTCCAGCAAAGATTCGCGAAACTTGGGATTTTAAGGCTTGTTTATTATGCTCAATTTCCTCGTACGGAAGCAAGTTTCGCTCTTCCGTGTCGCGCATATCGCCAATCATTCCCGTACCGCCGCCAACAAGCAAAAACACTTTATGCCCGCGCTCCAGAAAATGTCGAACCATCATATAAACTGCCAAATGCCCAACATGCAAACTGTCCGCCGAAGGATCCGTCCCCAGATAGAGCGTGAAATTCTCCGAATCAATAAGTTTGTCGTCAGTAAATGTGGTCTGATTCCAGAATCCACGCCATTGTAATTCTTCTGATAATTTCATATCACTCCTTTTCTATATATTAGTATAGCAATTTTACAATTGAAGCGAAACATATGCGTGATATAATAGAATTGTGAAGAAAAAGACTACGATAAGCACCGCCGGACACGGCTCAAGCGATAAGAAATCTCCGTCGAAACGGATGAACTTATATGCCAATTTGGCGCAGAAACATAAGACTAAAAAAGATAAGGACGCGCGCGAACGAGCGGAATATTTGGCAACTTTGCCGAAACATCCCGTAAAGCGATTCTTTTATCGATTGCATCCGAAGCGATTGGCGAAATATTGGTTCTCCAAGCGCGGCGGACTGATGGCTCTGAAAATTCTTGGCGTCAGTATCTTGTTGATGTTGCTACTTATCGGCGGAATGTTCGCTTACTTCCGTAAAGACCTCGATAAAATTCGCCCTGGCGAGCTTGCTAAGCGCGTTCAAACGACCGTCACTAAATATTACGACCGCAATGACAATTTGCTTTGGGAAGATAAAGGCACGGGCAATTATCAATTGGTTGTCGAGTCCGACCAGATTAGCGACTATTTGAAAAAAGCCACTGTCGCAATTGAGGACCGAAACTTCTATAATCACCACGGCATCAGTATTAGCGGTATGTTGCGCGCAATGCTCTCGACTGCTTCACGACGCCAAGTCCAGGGTGGATCGACTCTGACGCAGCAGCTAGTCAAGCAAGTCTTCTTCGCAGATGAGGCTGGCGACCGATCAATTAGCGGTATTCCTCGAAAGATCAAGGAAATCATTCTCGCAATCGAAGTTGAGCGCATGTATAGTAAAGACCAAATCCTGTCATTATATCTGAATGAGTCTCCATACGGCGGTCGTCGTAACGGCGCAGAGTCTGCAGCTCAGACATACTTTGGTAAGCACGCTAAAGATCTGACGCTGGCGGAAGCGGCGCTAATTGCTGGTATTCCACAGAATCCAACTTACTATAATCCATACAACACCGCTGGAAATAAGGCTTTGATTGCCCGACAACATACAGTTCTGGACTATATGGCTGAGCAAGGCGTCATTACCAAAGATGAGGCTGAAAAAGCTAAAAAGATTGATATTTTAAGCACGCTTAAGCCACAGACCGAGCATTTGGAGAATATTAAGGCTCCTCACTTCCTGTTGATGGTTCGCAATCAGTTGAGCAAAGAACTCGGCGAATCAGTCGTTGGACGCGGTGGATTGACGATTAAAACCACCCTCGACTGGCGAATTCAGGAGAAACTTGAAAATGAGATGAAATCATTCTTTGCAACGGGTCGACCAGATTCTGTGCGAATTAGTAACGGCGCCGCAACAGTCGAAGACGTTCAGACTGGACAAATCGTAGCGCTTGTTGGTAGCCGTGACTTTAACTACACCGGCTTTGGTCAGGACAACGCCGCAGTTTCCTATATCCAGCCAGGTTCCACAATTAAGTCGCTTGTCTTTGCTCAATTGTTCGACAAACACGACAGCAAGCAAGCATACGGTAGCGGCACCGTCTTAGCCGATGAAAATATCGATAAACTGTACGGCGCAACCCTAAGAAACTGGGACAATAAGTTTATGGGCGCCATCAATATCCGAAGAGCGCTGGCTCTATCTCGAAACGTCCCAGCTATTAAAGCCGCTTACATCGTTGGTGACGGATCCGCTAAGCCTGTCGTCGAGGGAATCCGCAGGATGGGCGATCCTAATTATTGCCGTCAGGAAGAAAATGCCGGTGGTTACGGACTCGGTGCAGCAATCGGCGCATGTGGAACCAAGCAGACAGAATTGGTGAATGCCTACTCAACACTGGCGCGAATGGGAGTCCAAAAAGACATTTCAAGTGTTATCGAGGTAAAGAACAGCCAAGGTGAAACTCTGAAAAAATGGAAAGATGAAGGCAAGCAAGTTGTCGACTCGCAATCAGCGTACATTGTGAACGACATCTTGTCCGACCGAACTCCTGGACTTCACGGCTGGATGGGCGTCAATGGCGTTCGAACCTCTGCAAAGACTGGTACATCCGACAAAGGCTCGCAGCCAAAAGACCTCTGGATTGTTAATTACAGCCCAGCTCTGGTTATGGGAATGTGGCTCGGAAACTCCGACACCAGTGTAATTGGTACATCAGCCTCCAACTACGGCATGCCGGTAATTAGAAGTGTTATGGAGTTCGCCCACACCCAAGTTTACGCCAAAGAAGGCAAATGGAAGTCGGGTCAATGGTACGAGCGACCAAGCGGAATCCAGACTGTCAACGGTGAACTCTACCCGTCATGGTGGAATAAGAGACAAAGTCAATCTACAGAGAAAATCACCTTCGATAAAGTCTCTAAGAAAAAGGCAACAAACTGTACTCCGGACGGCGCAAAGGAAGAAATTGAAGTGACAAAGATTATTGATCCTTTGACTAAGAAAGAATCAATTACCGTTCCTTCAGGATACGACGCGAACGCAGAAGATGACGTTCACAAGTGTGACGACACTAAGCCGCAAATTGGAGCAATATCATACACCAACAGCGGTAAGAAATATACGATAAGTGTTGATATTACAGCAGGAACTTGGGGCTTATCAGCAATCGAAATTACCGTGGACGGAAAGAGTATTAAGAGTTCAGAAATTACTTCAAGCGGCAAGCAGACCGCCACGGTAGAACTTGATACGACAGGAGCACATACAGTTTCTGTAACCGTAAGAGACTCTGCATATTACACCGCCACTTCAACTGGCAGTATTCAAGTTAACTAAATAAACTATTGTTTATTTACCAAATTAATCAGCTCAGCCTCGTGTTGAGCTGATGTTTTTGAGCGACCATTTGTGCGCTTTTTAGGAACACTAGTCTTCTGCTTTACAGGTTTTTTCTGTTCAATCACAAGCTTCGCAAACATCATTTTTCCAGCGTCGGTCTGCAAGCTTCGGATAATCTCAATTTTCTTCGTTTGCCCAATGTAGCGCTTGGCGTTCTCAACAACCACCATCGTTCCATCTTTCAAATAGCCAACCGCTTGATGAGAATCTTGCCCCTTCTGCGACAGTTCCAAATCCAGCTCGTCGCCAGGCAAATAACTCATCCTCAAACTTTTCGCCAGCTCATTGATATTCAAAACCTTAACACCGTCAACTTGTGCCACCTTATTCAAATTGTAATCAAGCGTCAACACTGCCGCATCCATTTCCTTCGCCAATTTCAATAAGCGAGAATCCACACCTTCCGGCACGCGAATATTATCATCATAAAGCTCGAATGAAGACTTCAAAATATCCTTGAGCTCCTTCACGACATCCATACCAAATCGCGCCCTTTCACGCTTATCGTGGTCTGCGCCGTCGGCTAATAATTGCAATTCCGTCAATACACTCCTAGGCACAATAATTTTGCCCAGCAAAAATCCAGTCTTCGCTAGCTCAGTCACTCGCCCATCCATAAGCACTGACGTGTCGACCAAAATCGGCGCCGCACCCACCGATGAATTTCGTCGCGGTTTTGCCAAGAAATAAACTTCGGCCGCCAAGCCAAGCAACATCGTAATTATTATCAATCCGTAAAAATCTTTCATTTTTTACCTTTCTATTGTAAATAGTCAATCAGCGCCTGTCGCATATCGCTGACGCCTTTTATAAATTTATCTTTATGAACTTTCGGTGCAATCGCATAAGTGAAGCCCATCTTTTTCGCCTCTTTAATTCGAGCTTGCCAATTCGTCGCCGAACGAACCTCGCCACCCAAACCAATCTCGCCAAACACCACGGCGCCTTCGTCCAGACTTCGCCCAGCACTAGCGCTAGCAATCGCCATCGCTACAGCTAAATCAGCAGCTGGATCATTCAACTTTAATCCGCCAACCACATTGACATAAATGTCTTTGTCCGCCAATTTCAACTTCGTTCGCTTCTCTAAAACTGCCACCAACAAATTCAATCGATTCAGATCAAAACCGCTCGCCGTGCGCTTAGGATAGCCAAAATTCGTCGGATTAACTAGCGCCTGAATTTCCACCAAGAGCGGACGTGCGCCTTCCATGGTCGCCAGCACAATTGACCCATCCAGATTCTGACGCTCCGCCAGAAGTTCCGCCGACGGATTCTTCACGATTCTTAGCCCCTGCTCATCCATCTCAAAAATTGCCGCTTCGTTAGTCGAACCATATCGATTCTTCTGCGCCCGAACAACTCGAAAACCACCATATCGATCGCCCTCAAAATTCAGCACAACGTCCACCAAATGCTCTAATATTTTCGGACCAGCAATCGAACCCTCTTTGGTTACGTGACCAACCAAAATCACCGCCGTGCCCGAAGCTTTGGCAGCACGAATAATTACATTTGACGAGTTGGTGATCTGACTAACCGACCCCGGAGCCGAAGAAATCTCACTGAGAGAAATTGTCTGAACCGAATCGACAATTGCCAGATCATATCCGCCTTGCTGAATTGACGCCGCAATATCTTCCGCGCTATTACCGGACGCCAGCTGCATTTTTTCCGAATCAGCCGCACCCAAACGCTCCGCACGAAGCTTCACTTGAGAAACCGATTCCTCACCACTTACATATAACACCGATTTTGTCTTGGCGATATGTGCCGCAACTTGCGCCAACAGCGTACTTTTCCCGATTCCCGGCTGACCCGCCACCAGCACCACGCCGCCAACCAGAAAACCGCCGCCCAAAACAGCGTCCAAATCGTCAATTCCAGTGCTTAATCTTTCTAGTCCAGACTCAGAAGCAGCTTCACGAATACTAGACGTTTTCAAGGCTTTGCCGCGCCCAGCCGATTTATCAACAACGGACGACCCGCCAGAAGAAACGACCTGCTCGACTAGCGAATTCCATTCCCCGCAATTTTCACACCTGCCAGCCCACTTTGAAAAGCTAGCCCCACACTGCTGACAAATAAATTGACTTCGAGCTTTCGCCATTATTTCGCCCCCTCCAAACTATCCAAACTTTTATTCAATTCATCAATCTGCACGCCTAGTTCTCTAAGCCGCAAAACATCAGAATTATAAGAATTGATATCAGAATTCAAATTGGCACGCCTTTCGTTCAACTCCGAGAGTTCCGCCTTCAAGGCTTGGCGTTGACTATAAAAATCACTCTGCGACAAAAATCCGCCACTAACGCCCGCTCGCCGATTAAAGTCCGCCACGCGACTATTATAATCCGCCAAATCAGTTGAATATTGCGATAATTCTCTGTTCAATTTTTCCTTTCGAACCTTCAACGACTCGCTCAGCTTCTGCGCTTCATTTTCTCTGGATTCAAATTTTTCTTGATATTGCGCGTGCAATTTCACGACTTCGGATCTATCAGTAAAATATCGTCGATAATATTCTTCCAACTCATCGCCCAAATCGGCAAATTCCGTCCCTAAAATTGAGTGTAGCTCGTTAGCTCTCGTTCCAGGTTGCGCACGATCGTAATACTCCATTCGCTCGGATAATTTCTTATTTTTCACATTATTATAAATCTGCTCCAAAAGCTCACTCAAATGAGATTTTTCCGACGTACTCAACCTTTCCCAAGCAGCGTGCAACATCTCATGCGCCGCCGTCACTTCTTTCACGCCATCAAGCTCAGAATTGGTCACGTTATAAATATAAATATCCCTAGACGACGGATTGTAACAACCCAAAATTGCGTTTCCCTTTTCCACGCGACGACAATCTTCGTTAAATTCGTTCGCCGATTTGATTTGCGGATTAGAAACATAGAACATTTTTCTGCCAGTGTCTGACATTTTCACGCGGTCAGCGATAGCGACAATTTCCGCACTCGGCTTATATTGCCACAGCGCAATTTCATCAATAATTTGCTGACGATTCATCATCACAAAAACCGCGGCAGAAAGTACAATTATCGGCGTGAGGACGCTGAATATTTTACGCACGATTGACATTAATCACCACCTTATCATTATCAATTTTAGCCTCCAGCGTGTCGCCAGGTTTTGCTTTATTGGACAATAAAACATCGCTCAGCGGATCCGCCAGCTCTGACTGAATTGTTCGTCTTAAAACTCGCACGCCGCGCTGCTCGTCAAATCCTCGATCAATCAACCAACGCTTCGCCGAAGAAGTAATATCAAGCTTCATTCCATGTTGACCAACAGCCTTGACCAAATCAGACGTGAGATTGTCAAAAATCTTTCGCACGACCGAACGAGACAGCGGCTTAAATGTAATCACGTTATCAAATCTTCCAATCAATTCTGGACGCAAAAACTCCTCAAGCTCACGCAGAGCGGCACGCGAATTTTTCTCGTGACGATTTTCGCTAGCCGACTTTTTCTGCCCAGACGCACCAAATCCCAGCTCCGAATCCTGAATCATTTGCTCGGCACCGACGTTGCTCGTCAAGATAATAATCGTCTGCCGAAAACTCACCGTTCGTCCGTGAGAATCGCTCAACTTGCCGTCCTCCAAAATCTGCAAAAGCAAATTCAGAACGTCAGGATGCGCCTTTTCAATTTCATCAAACAACACCACGCTATATGGTCGACGACGAACTTTATCCGTTAATTTCCCGCCGTCCTCATAGCCAACATAACCAGCCGGCGCACCAACCAGCTGACTAGCCGTGTGACGCTCGGAAAATTCGCTCATGTCAATTTTAATCAAGCTATCCTCGCCGCCAAAAACTTCCCGCGCCAGAACTCGTGCCAATTCCGTCTTACCAACTCCAGTCGGACCCAGAAAGATAAACGACCCAAGCGGCCCGTTCTGACGATTTAGCCCAGCTTTATTGCGACGAATCGCGCGCGCCAGCTGCTCAATCGCTTCATTCTGACCAAGAACGCTCTGACTCAGCCGTTTTTCCAGGCGAATCAAATCCTTCATCTGATTTAACGATAATCTGTCAATCGGAATATTCGTCATTGCCGAAACCGCTCGACGCAAATATTCATCGGTCAATACCGGTTCATCACTGGCTTCATCTTTCAGTGCTCCGGCTTGCAATTCCAATTGCCTCATTTGCATCTTAAATTCTGCGGCTTTTTCGTAATTTTCGGCCTCGACCGCGGCGTCAATTTTCCCAGCCAATCGCTTAATTTGGCGAGCCAACTTGTCCTTGCGCGACAATTTTATTGGCGAACTAGACTTTAATAAACTCGCCGCCTCGTCAATCACGTCGATCGCTTTATCTGGCAAAAATCGCTCCGTCACGTAACGCTGACTCAAATCCACCGCCTCAGTCAGCATTTCGTCAGGAATTTGAACTTGATGATGCTTAGCTAATTTTCCTCTCAATCCTCGCATCATCTCCACCGCCTCTTCTGGCGATGGTTCATTGACCGTCACAGATTGGAAGCGCCGTGACAACGCAGCATCTTTTTCGATATGTTTTCGATATTCATCAAACGTCGTCGCACCAATTAGTCGCACCTCGCCTCGCGACAATGCCGGCTTCAATACATTCGCCGCATCCATCGAGCCTTCGGCCGAACCAGCGCCGACCAACAGATGCAACTCGTCAATAAACAAAATAACTTCTTGATGTTTTTTAGCGACCGCCAGAACTTTTTGCAATCGCTCCTCGAATTGCCCGCGATATTTCGTCCCCGCAATCATCGCCGTCAAATCCAGTTGAAAAAGTCGCTTGCCCTTCAAAAATTCAGGGACTTTATTATCAGCAATCCTTTGCGCCAAGCCCTCAACTACCGCAGTTTTACCGACGCCAGGTTCGCCAATCAGCGCTGGATTGTTCTTACTCCGCCGACCCAAAATCGTGATCATTCGCTGAATTTCCGACGCTCGACCAATCACCGGATCCAAAAATCCTTCGCTGGCACGCCGCGTCAAATCGACACCGAATTTCTCCAGAACTCGCAAATCGCCAGAATTTTTACTCGCTACACCGCGTTCACTCTGCAGAGATTCAAACTGCTGTTTATCAAACACATCTTCCAAACTTCCACGCAGATTGTCAATATCAACGTTCATATCCCGCAGCAATTTAGTCGCTCGCGCCTCGTGCTGCTGCAACATTCCATAAACGATGTGTTCCGTGCCAATTTTTTCCTGCCCAAATTCAACCGCTAATTGCCAAGCAATCCTTATCAATTCAACAACTTCAGCGCTCAGACCCTTACTTACAATTGTAATCACCAGCGGCTTTGCGGTCAGGTTCAACGCCATTTCCGCACGATCCAAAGTTACGCCGTTTTCAGCCAAAATCTTCGCGCCTAGCGACGAATTTTGTGCCAACACACCAAGCAAAATATGCTCCGTGCCAACATATTCACTCCCCTCATTATGCGCCAGAAAACCAGCTCGCCCCAAACTGGCCCGAGCCGTTTCCGTCAGCCGAGGTTCTAATTCAGAAAAATCTTCTGACATATCGCCCTCCTTTCGTTTTCGGCGATTCGCAGAAGGCAGCTTATTCCGCCACCTCCTCAACTACGCTCATCAAGCTATCCTCAATATTCTTTCGAGGTTTTGACTCTGTCTTAACAGGAGCTTTTGCTTCGATGTCTAATTCATAGCCAGTCAATCGACTTGCCAAGCGAACATTCTGTCCAGCACGACCAATTGCTATCGACTGCTGATCTTCGCTAACATAAACCGTCGCACGCTTCTCGTCTTCATTGACAGTCACACTCAAAACCTCTGCCGGGCTCATCGCATTAGCAATAAATCCAGCCGCGTCTTCCTCGTATGGAATAATGTCAATTTTTTCCTGCTCGCCAATTTCATTCATCACAGCCTGAACGCGGGCGCCGTGACCACCAACAAACGTACCAACTGGATCAACACCAGGTAGCGCTGAAGAAACCGCCAATTTAGTTCGGCGACCAGCTTCGCGAGCGATTGCCTTAATCTCAACTGCACCAGTTTCCATCTCTGGAACTTCTTGATTGAACAAGAATCGCACAAACTCTTCATTGCCGCGACTAAGAATCAATTGCGGACCGCGACCTTCGCGCTCAATATCCTTAATATAAACCTTAATTCGACGGCCAACGCCATAATATTCACCAGGAATTTGCTCGCTCTGAGGCATAATTCCAATAGCCTTGCCCAGCTCAATTCGCACAACGCGCGGCTCAACTCGCTGAACTGTACCGATAACAACCGTACCGATTTTATCCTCAAATTCCGCCAAAACAACTTCACGCTCAGCTTCACGCAAACGCTGCAAGATAACTTGCTTAGCAGTCTGAGCGGCAACTCGACCAAAAGTCGTCACGTTATGAGTTTCCATCACAACTTCACCGCCAAGTTCAGCCGCAGGATCTATCTCCTTAGCTTCCTCTAGATCGATTTGATTGGCATCATTCTCAACTTCTTCAACAACAGTTTTAACAACCGACACGACAGCCGTACCGTTGTTGATATTCAAGCTTGCGCGAACCAATTGGTCACGCGTACCGTTATCACGACGCCAAGCCGCCGCAATCGCCTGCTCAATCACGCTCAAAACTGTTTCTTCTGGCAAGTTTTTTTCCTCAGCAATCGTACGCACTGCCAACGTCAACTGCTTGATATTCAAATCTTCCATTACATTCTCCTTCTTATTAATTATATCTTTTTCCGTCTCAAACTTCCATAAACGAAAAACTCCGACCTGCCGGCCGGATTAGTACTCTTTTATTGTAGCGGAAAGATTTTATTCTGTCAATCCAATTCTTTTCGCCAAAGAGATAAACATTTATTATCAGCCGGCGATATTTGGTCAAATCCAATTCTTTGGTAAAATTCTTCAGCGGATTTCAAGGAATACAATTTGACAGCACGCGCATCTGGATATTCACTAGCTAAAGCTTCAATAGCCGCCCGCCCAATTCCTCGCTTGCGTGCAATTTCCCTAACAAAAAGATCTTCTATAGTAATCTCGCCGTCGCCATTAGAGCATACAGTCATAAGCCCAGATGACAATTCTTCACCAGAAGTATCGATAGCAAAAACATCGCTACCGTAGTAATTATTCATACCTTCTATGTATTCTATTAAATCCTTTTTCGCGCCATCCGTGAACTCGCAGCCCAAAACAGACTCCGAGTGAGCTACAGCCGCCCGTTCCAAAGCCTCATCATCATTCACCGACAATTTGGTAAGATATATCTCAGGATTCATTCTAACATTTTATCATAAAAATGTATTTTGTCAATATTACACTTCTACACACTTTTCCAGAATTCCCGACATCGCGCTTTTTTCAGCTTCCGTCACCCACAAGCGATATTTTCGTTTCACAGCCACTTGTCGCGCGATATATTGGCACCTAAAAGATTTATTGCTCGGTAGCCAAGTTGCCGCATCGCCGTCACCTTTGGCCTGGTTTGCTGGACCATCAACCGCCAACAGATTTAACGGATCGTTCGCCAATTTCTCTCGCTCTTCTGGAGATATTTGTTGTGCACCCTTTTGCCAAGCATCGCTCAAAGCCACAACATGATCAATCTGAACCTTAGAGCTAGTTTTTTCGCCGCGCTGAAATTGGATTACTTGACCGGTGTACGGATCATTCAGTAAACCCGACAAAACTCGACATTTTTCGTCAATTTTCTCATCCGTCAAATCTCGCGCCAGAATCACTTCCCGCACAGAGCAGCCGTTAATTTTACCCCAGCCATTGCCGAATTGCTTTCTGGAATAACCAGTCTTTGGCGCACGTCCTTTAACTTCTATCTTTTCCAATTCTGCTTTGGCGTTCGAATTACCAAATAATTCTCGTTGCGTTGAAGTTTGAATTGTCTGAGGTTCGGGTTGTGAAATTCGCGAAGCCCAAACCGCCACGCCGACTATCAAAATTACCAGCGCAATCACCACTTGCCGACGTCGTATTTTATTCACCCTCATGACTGTATTATAATTAAACTATGACTAAAGTTCCACGCTTACTTGACACATTCACACCAAATCATTACAACCTAACTCTCGATCTAACGCGCGCCGAGGAAAAAGAATTTTCTGGCACAGTTATCATTTTTGGCGAGTCCACCAGCGAATCAATTTCGCTACATTCCAAGGGTTTAACAATTCAATCAGCCACAATCGACAATCAGCCCGCCGGTGTCTCATTCGGCGAGTTTGACGAATTGAGATTATTCCAGCCGAACCTTAAAAACGGAAACCACACGATTTGCATCAATTTTTCTGGAAATATTACCGACGCAATGCACGGATTATATCCTTGCTACTTCACTCACGACGGCGTTAAAAAACAACTTTTCGCAACTCAATTTGAATCACATCACGCCCGCGAAGTTTTCCCTTGCGTTGATGAACCAGCCGCCAAAACTGAATACGATTTGACGCTGATCACCCGAACAGGAATAACAGTTCTGGGAAATATGCCCGTAAAAAGCGAAGAAGAAAATGGCGATTCACTCACAACAACTTTCGAGAAAACACCACGAATGAGCAGCTATCTTCTGGCTTTTGTCATCGGTGAATTACACAAAAAATCCGCCCGCACCAAATCTGGCGTCGAGGTTAACGTCTGGGCAACGCCAGCTCAGAATGAAAATACATTAGATTTCGCACTAGACATCGCCACTCGTTCAATTGATTTTTATGATGAATATTTCGGCGTCAAATATCCATTGCCAAAATCCGACCACGTCGCTCTTCCCGACTTTTCCTCTGGCGCTATGGAAAACTGGGGATTGATTACTTACCGCGAAAGTTGCTTACTGACGGACCCTGAGTTGACGCCGGAATCATCCAGACGCTTCATTGCCACGGTTATCGCGCACGAACTTAGTCATCAATGGTTTGGCAATTTGGTTACCATGAACTGGTGGAATGATTTATGGCTCAACGAAAGCTTTGCCAATATGATGGAATACGTGGCGATTGATGCATTACACCCCGAATGGCGTATGTGGGAAGATTTTGCCACGAATGAAGTAACGGCCGCACTAAGGCGTGACAGCTTGGACGGCGTTCAATCAGTTCAAGCCGACGTTAATCACCCAGACGAAATCAGCACTTTGTTCGACCCAGCAATTGTTTATGCCAAGGGCGGACGGCTGCTAGTTATGGTCAGAAAGCTTATCGGCGAAGAGGCATTTCGCGCTGGACTTAAATCATATTTTGAAAAATTCGCGTATAAAAACACTGTCGGAAATGACCTATGGCAAGAATTAGAGTCGGCGAGCGGTCAGCCAATTGTCAATCTAATGAATGCTTGGATTTCCCAACCTGGCCTTCCTGTCGTATCAGTTTCAAACAGTCACGACGCGGCGATTTTAAGTCAGGAACGATTCTTCATCGGCGAACACCAACCATCTGACGCATTATGGCCGATTCCATTATTCGCAAATCAACCGCTTGACGTAAAAATCTTGAATCAAAAAGAAACCACCGCTTCCATTGAAAAGCCATTACAATTAAACTGCGGCTTAAGCGCCCACTTCATCACCAAATATGACGAATCCACTCGCGAATATTTATTGAAGAACATTACAGAGTTGCCAACTTTGGATAAGATTTGTATCTTACAGGACGCGACAATACTCGCCCGCGCTGGATTTGAAAATTCGGCGTCACTACTTCCATTGGCGTTATCCTTAAAAACCGAAACCAACGAAAAAGTATTCGGTATGGCGGCTGGTTCTTTGACAGAACTGCGAAAATTCGTCGATGATAATGACGCCGCCAGAGATTCATTAAAGCGAATTTCTGGAGAATTTGCGCGCGCCACATTCGAAGAGCTTGGCTGGGATGAAAAAGACGGAGAATCGGACGACGACCGCGAGCGGCGCACCACGGCTTTGAGTTTGATGATGTATAGCGAAGATAAAGAAGTTTTGAACGAGGCAAAAACGCGTTTTGACAATAATAAATTGGAAGACTTACCGACAGAAATTCGAGCTTTAATTATCAGCGCAAACGTAAGACATTTCGAGACGCCAGAGATGATTGAAAATCTCTTTGCCGCATATAAAAACACGCCGTCAAATGACCTGCAGAATGATATTGCAATTGGACTAACTTCCACCAAAAATCCTGAAACAGCAGAAAAAATTCTTGCCAACATTAAAAATTCCAACATCATCCGCCCGCAAGACGCCAGCCGTTGGTTTGTGTATTTGATTCGCACCAGAGAAAGCCGCCAAATTGCGTGGAATTGGCTGAAAGAAAACTGGGCGTGGGTCGAAGATACGTTTGGTGAGGATAAAAGTTACGACGATTTCATTCGCTATGCCGCCACAGCGCTACTAACGCCTAATGAACTTGACGATTTCCGACAATTCTTTGAACCGATGGAAAATATTCCAGCCCTCGCCAGAACGATAAAATTAGGAATTACCGAGATATCCGCGCGCGCTGAGCTGATTAAACGAGACAAAGAGGCGGTTATTCTCTCTTTGTAGACAATGACCGATTCAAACTAATGCCAAGTGCTTTGTTCGTTTTGCTTTTTTTCCATATACTCCGCAATATCAATTAACCTTTTAGCACGATCCCTTAAAGAGCGCGCATTAGTAGGGCACTCTGTCTTGATAATTTCATCAATAGAACTCTGGTCTAGACTAGAGCTAGGGATGCTCATTATACCATTATCATAATAGCCGAACGGAGCGACTTCTACTGTGCGTGGCGGAAAAAATCTCCTATAATCACCAAACTCAGTAAGCCTCTCGGCACCCCTAGACTTGTCAAGTTCTTTAATTTGAGCAGTTTTATCAACTTTAATTCTTACCGTAAAATCAGCATCTTTAGGACCACCTATAGGTCGACGACGAATATCATCGCCAGGATAAACACGATTAAAGGAACATAGCGGGACTGAACTCTCTGGAATTTCCTTCTTTATCGGCCCATCACAGTCTTCTATAATCTTCTTTGCCACATCAGCAACAGACCCTTCTTCTAGCTTTGTTCCATCAGAGATAATGCCGAGTTTTTCTGACTCTTTTTTAGCCCAGGGTTTATAAGGATGATTTTCGTCATCGACAATTACAACCATATCAGCAACTACCCGAGCAGCTAACATTGCGCGACATCTGTCAAACAAAGGACACCTCTCACAATTAGGGCCGACCAGCGACACTAACTTATCTGAATGATTCGATTCACTATTCATAATATCAAAACTCCTTTTTATAACTATGTTTACTATAGTACACCTAAATTGATTATTTGTCAAGTTTAATATTACAAAATAAGACTTGCCGTCATAAAATTAGTGATACAGAAAGTATAGGTTGACAGCAAACAGCCTATTCCAACACCACGCACTCTTCAACTACGGGCGGATTTCCATCAACAGAAATTGCCAGCATTTGCATATCACAGCTTTCATACTGCGCATTTTTGACAAAATCTATTGACATTTTATTTTATTTGTGATATAAATAGATACAGCTTTTGTTGACGAGCAAATCCTCGTCCGAAAGCGCACTTTGACAAGCAGTTGAGAATAAAGCAAGGTGAGATTTTATGGCGTTATTTTAGCGGAAGCAAAATAGTGTCGTGAAACCTCGCCTTGCTCACACGCCATCCGGGCGCCAGGGCAGTGTTTTTTGTAAAACACGGACATTCCGTCCGGGTGAGGAGAGAGGTCCGTCATGCGTCGTTCATCCATGCGTCGTAACAAGAGCAGCACCATGGGACTCATCGTCCTGTTCATTCTGGCTATCGTTGTCGTCTTCGGTTTCGACGGCTGCGCCACTTCGGTGGCGCAGCTAAACACTCACACGGAAATCGCTACCGTGTGTAGCAAAGAGTCCGTCCAGACGGGGAGCGGCGACAACCGCTCTCATGAGTATCGGGTTTACACATCGGGATCCACTTACGTAGTAGAAGACTACTACGGTTTTGGCGGAATCCGCCTCAATAGCGCGGACGTCTACGGCCGCATTGAGACAGGTAGGACTTACACAATCAAGTCTTACGGTTATCGCATTCCGTTGATCTCAGCTTTCTGGAACATCGAAAGCGTTACGCCCACAGATCAGGAGCCCATCGGCACCTGCGGCTAATGCCACCGAACTGACAGCCGCCGAATTTGGCGGTCTCTCTCCGTCGTACATATTCTCCTGCTTGTCAGTTCGCTCCATAGATGCGTATCTATGCTGATGAGTCGGAAACGACGAAAGCGAACAATTTATTCCAACACCACACACTCTTTAACTACGGGCGGATTTCCATCAACAGAAATTGCCAGCATTTGCATATCACAGCTTTCATACTGCGCATTTTTGGCAATGAATATTTCAGCAGCAAAACGCATTTGTTGCTGTTTTTTATTTGTAATTGCCGCCAAGCCATCGCCGAAATTGTCATTTTTCCGATATTTGACCTCTGTAAAATATAAAACATTATCTTTTTTACTAACAATATCAATTTCACAATATCGCGTTCGCCAATTCCGCTCTATAATCTCATGACCATCAGCCATCAACCAATCCGCTGCCGCTTGCTCACCTTTATCACCAATTTGACGCGTTGTGTCTTTTTGCTGGTTTTTAGATTTTCTATCGTCAGACGCATTTTGCGAATTCGCCCCAGTATTAGCATATTTAGCCAACGGCGCAAAACTCAGCCGATGTAGCGGAGTCACACCCAGATTATCAATAGCCGCTCGGTGCTTCGCTACGCCATAACCAACATGCGAAGAAAAATCATATCCCGGATAAACATTATCCTGCTCTGCCATAAATTTATCGCGAGCCACTTTGGCAATAATCGACGCCGCCGAAACGCTCGGAATCAGACCGTCGGCTTTCGCTATAATTGTTACGTACTTTTCTAGCGGTGTACCCGCCAAAAAATTGACCGTCCCATCGATAATAATCTCATCAAACTTCGAGCCGCTTTTCTGACATTTCGCTTGAATTTCTTTGACTGCGCGCCGCGTAGCCAGTTTAAGCACATCACTCATCCCTATTTCATCCAGTTCCTCAGCAGAAACCCAACCCAACGCCCAAGCCGACGCTTGCTCGCGAATTTCCTCATCGAGCAATTCACGCCGTTTTTTGGTCAATTTTTTACTATCATCAAGCCCTTCAATTTCAGCGCCACCCAAAACCACCGCGCCAATCACCAACGGTCCAGCCCACGCGCCGCGCCCGACTTCATCAATCCCCAGAATCACCCGACAATCTTCCCTTTTTCATCATAAAATCCGCAATAATCCAGCTAATCCAAACTGTTGCCGCGCCTAATGTATTCGCCAAAATATCCCAATTCGTGTCGTCCAATTTTATGCTCGCCAAACCTGCCTTGACCATAAATAATTCCGCCAATTCGTTAATGCAGCCCAACGTCGAAACTAAAGCAAATACTGAAAACGCCGTCACCAGCCAATGCGCCCGCCATTTCATCGACGAAACCAAATACGCCCAAAATAGCCCCGTGAATAGCCCACCGCCCACAAAGTGCGTCGTAAAACTAGTGTCCTGCCCGTCAATTAACGGCGACGGCAAATACCAAGATATGAAAAACAACAAGCACGCTACGTAAAGTAGCCAGCGATATTTTTGCTCATTATCAAAGCCGTTTCTTCTCAAAACGTAAGGTGTCGCCACGGCTAAAGTCGTCGGAACAAGGACGGATATATAATGAAATATTGCCATATTGAGATTATAACATGAGAAAACCGCCTCAGATTAAGAGACGGTTTTAACAATAGACCAATTGACAATTACGCGTCTTTATGGCGAGCTGCAACTTCAGCAGCCTTAGCGTCAAGTTCAGCCTGAGCGGCATCTTTTTCAGCTTGTTTTGCAGCAGCAGCCTGAGCAGCCTCTTCCTTCAAGCGTTCAGCTTCCGCTTCTGCCTTAGCGTCATGAATGTCATTAACAGCAGCGCGATCGAAATTCTTAGCCGTCAAGCGAGCTGATTTACCGCTACGCTGGCGAAGGAAGCTTAAGAACTTGCGGCGAACCTTAGCACGACGAACAATTTCAATCTTCTCAATTAGCGGACTGTGTATCAAGAATGACTTTTCAACGCCAACGCCTGAAGCAATCTTTCGAACCGTAATGCGTGATGTGTGCGATTTTTTATTGTCGGTACGGATAACAACACCCTCGAACATCTGAATACGCTCTTTGTTGCCTTCCTTAATTTTCTGGTAAACGCGAACTGTGTCACCACTGCGAGCATCGACAACTGCTTGCTTTTTTTGTGCTTGGTTGATTTTGTCAATCAATTGAAAACTCATAATTTTTCCTATCTTCCGAACTCGCTCCGACTGGCCACGCAGTTGTACCTCTGCGGCTCCACGTCAAACAAGGCTCGAATATTTAACTCTCGTACAATTACATAAGATAATAACACAAATCTAAAGAAATATCAATTAGATAAAATTGGAGTATAATATAGTTATGGATTACAATAAATTAGCACTCGAACTACACGAAAAATACAAAGGTAAAATTACGACTAGCCTCAGAGATAAAGAGGAGCTTAATCGCGACAAACTTAGCGCCTATTACAGCCCTGGCGTCGGCGCAGTCAGCCAAGCAATTGCCGAAAATCCAGCCGATTTGCCAAAGTACACTTGGACAAATAATCTAGTTGCCGTAATCTCAGACGGCTCAGCAATTTTGGGTCTGGGCAATTTGGGACCAAAAGCCGCCATGCCAGTCATGGAAGGAAAAGCTTTGCTATTTAAGCATTTTGCCGATGTCGACGCCGTGCCAATTGTGTTAGACGTTCACGAGCCAGAAGAAATTATTGCCACAGTTAAAGCCATCGCGCCAAGCTTCGGCGCCATCAACCTCGAAGACATTGCCGCACCAAAATGCTTTGAAATTGAAGAGCGATTGAAGGCAGAATTAGATATTCCAGTCTTCCACGACGATCAACATGGCACGGCTGTCGTTGTATTAGCGGGCTTAATTAACGCCGCTAAATTGACAGGACGAAACCTGGCGGATTGCAAATTCGTAGTTGTCGGCGCAGGCGCAGCCGGTACGGCAATCATCAAATTGTTAAATCTTTACGGAGCAAAAAACATCGTAGCGGTGGATAGCCGAGGAATTGTCGGAAAATCACGCACAGATTTGAACGCTGAAAAAACCGCGCTATTAGAATATGTTGACACATCGCAATCTGGCTCAATTGAAGACGCCATCACCGACGCAGACGTATTCATCGGCGTATCGCGCGCAGGACTTCTCACTCCAGAATTAGTTAAGAAAATGGCGAAAGATCCAATCGTATTTGCGCTAGCAAATCCGGTTCCAGAAATTATGCCAGATGTCGCCAAGCAAGCCGGCGTCGCAATCATCGGCACGGGTCGTAGCGACTTTCCAAACCAAGTCAACAACTCCCTGGCCTTCCCTGGAATTTTCCGCGGTGCATTAGACCACGGAGTTAAGAAAATCACCGATCAGCACAAATTGGCGGCTGCTGAAGCGCTAGCTAACCTGGTCGAAAATCCAACCGTCGATAAAGTCGTTCCAACCGCATTTGATGAAGGCGTTGTTGAAGCTGTCGCGAATGTCATTAGATAAGCCTAAGCGCCAGCACCGTGCTTAGCCGCATCACGAGAGTCTCCATCTATAAACAGAGCCACTAACGACTCCTGGTTCTGTTTGTCACAAGCCCCCAAAAATAGCACCATTTCAGTCACTCCAGCTTCCTGAAGAGATTTTTTAGTCTCACTTTCATCAGACATGTCTTCAACGCTGACTTTTGATACATAAACCCTCTTAGCGTTATGTGTCTGTTCTTTCCAGGCGTAAATTATAAACGGATAAAGCTCTTTTAATCTATTATTTAAGCCAACTGGCAAACCGACAGACTTATCTTCTGAAGTTGCCACGCATTTAGCAGCCATAGCTAATTTATCCTTAATAATAGGTAGAATGTCCCGCTTCTTCTCGTCGTTTTCGTATCCAGTCATTTTATGCTCGACCTTTTTAGCCTCTTCAGTGCGCGTGTCAACTACTGCAACCGCAGTACCGTCACCACCACACTCAACATGCAGTACATTCACAGCAGAATCTTCTTTAAGCCACGGAAACGTCTCGCTATCAAGTATCACAGCATCTCCCGCTTTCAATCCAATCTCTACCGGCCGAGAATCTTCTTCAGCTCTCGACTTCGGTTTATTTGACCTTTTCTTCTTGGTGGCTTTTCTCAAAGATTCACCCGCAATTTCAGGCGCCACCTTGTAAGTTGTGAATTTTTCAGAAAGAACCCTCAGCTCTCCCTCTAAAATTAACTTCGCTTTTTCTTTCACTATAGATCTAGCAAGAGTTCGCACATTCGGACAATTTTCCTCGAATACAATCCCTGTATATTCACGAGCCAATAACCCCTCATCCAGACATTTCATCTCGTTTACACAGTCAAGTATGACTTTCGCCCAATTCAGGTCTCTTTCATAATTAAAGAAGGCTTCAATGCGTTCCATACGCACATCAACATTGCTCTCGAGCATTGCATTAAATTCGTCATATTTAATTCCCGAAAAATCCGCCAACAGCTTAACCAATCTGTCCGTATTTTTACAAACTGGATCATATTCAGGCTGACTTACTTCAAATTCTATAAATGAAGAAGTGTCGTCTTCCTTACGAATGCCATCAATCACAGCCTCCTTAGTCTCTAGCGCTAGTTGCATATATTCAGAGTCAGCAATATCTGGGTTAAGATTATTATTCCTCTGAAATTTCTTTACTTTAGGAATTTTACACCCCTCAAGATTGCAGTATTTCGGAATATTAACTTCCGCTATATTATCAGGAAAAATCTTATCCAATGACGACATAAAAGCATTTAGCGAGGCTTCATATTCCTTATTAAATTCCTCTTTCAACCGAGAACTCACTTCGTCAAAATCATAGCAGACCTCCAAATACTCAGGAGACTGGTCGTATGTATCCTTAGCCTGCTTAAGACTATCAATTACAGGCTTATATTTCTCAACCAAGTCCTTAAATATGGATGAATCTTTGGGCACATCTTCATATATATATTCAAGGAAATTGATAACAGTATCAAAAATTTCACAGACAGAGTCTTTCTCAGACTCTGAGGATTCGCTATCGTGATAAGAGTGTTCCGAAACTTCGCTCATAAACTAATATTTTATCAGTTTATGGATATAAAGTCAATTATATTACTCTATTGACTTCTTCTAATGTTGTTTCGCCACGAAGAGCTGCCAACACGCCAGCCTGAAGTAACGTCACCATGCCATCTTCTTTTGCAGCCTTTTCAATCGCTTCCGTATGAACATCCTCAACATCGCCACGCAAGAATTTCTGAATATTCTCGCTTACAGCCAACTGTTCCATTACCGGAATTCGCCCCTTGTAGCCAAACGGAACGTCATCCGTCGGCACCGCACGCCAAAGCTTAAACGTATCAAGATCTGGGCAATCAACATTCTCCGGCAAATCCTTCAAGACTTCTTTCACCCATTTGCGAGTCGCCTCATCTGGCTCATACTCTTCCTTGCTATCATCCCATAATCGCCTCACTAGTCTCTGAGCAATCACCAGCCGAACCGCCGAGCTAAAAATCGGGTTTTGCCCAATCATGTCAATCATCCGACTAAACGCCGCCGCAGTCGAATTGGCGTGGAAGCTAGACAACACCAAATGTCCCGTAATTGACGCCTGAATCGCAGTCTTTGCAGTTTCATTATCGCGAATCTCACCAACCATCACCACGTCTGGGTCAAGGCGCAAAACACTACGCAAACCGTCAGCAAACCTCTGTCCATTTGTCGTATCAATTGGAATCTGAGCAATCCCAGGAATCGTATTTTCTACAGGATCTTCCAGTGTGATAATCTTTCGATCCTGAGTATTAAGAGCGTTCAAAATGCTATATAACGTCGTAGATTTTCCCGAGCCAGTCGGACCAACCATCAACAACATCCCGCGCGGATGAGAAATAACTTCATCAATTTGCTCGCGCTCTTTATTTGAAATACTCAAGAGATCCAAGTTCAACATTGACTCATCGAAATTGAACAATCGAAGCACCAAGTCCAAGCCGTACACCGTCATCACGGCTTCCACGCGCAAATTCAGTACATGCGACACACCATCTCTATGAATTTCCTGCTGCATATGTCCAGACTGAGGCTCTCTGGAAGCAGTAGAAATATTCGCGCGCGACGCCAAAGTCGCCATAATCACTCGATATCTATCTCTGCTAAGTTCTGCCACTGTGTGCAAAGCTCCGTCAACACGCATACGAATTCGAATCGATTCACGCTGATTTTCGATGTGAATATCCGACGCACCCAACAAATCCGCTTGGTCAATCAAATAATTAAACACGTCATTTGTACCCACAGAAGCCAAAGTCTGAGTAACCTGCGCCAGAGTATCACTATCACCTTCCTTAGCAATTTCGATGTTATCGTAAATCACTTTTTTCGGCGGATCAAACCTAAGCATAATTGACCGAAACGCCGAACCAGAAATTAAGAAGAAGAAGATTCGCTTGCCATTTTCAACATACTGATCTCGCATCCGCTTCATCAACGATTCAGAAGTTTGTGACGTAACACCAAATCGATAAGATTGGTCTTCCTCATTAAAGGCTAGCGGAACCAGCCGACCCTTATACATTTCTTCTATCGTCAAAACACCCTTAAGCAAAGGTAAAGTTTCTTCAAATTCCCGCCCATCAAGATATTGAAGTCCTAAAATTGACGCTCGACGACGAGTCGCTTCCTCATCTTGCTCGCGGCGTCGCGCCTGAATTTTATCTTCGTCCATATGAAAATTATACCAAAAAGCTTACGGTTTGACGAGTGATATAATAGTGATATGAATCCAGAAATTACTCTGTTAGTTCACAATATTCGCTCAACGCATAATGTTGGGGCGATTTTTCGCACAGCCGAAGGATTTGGCGTAAAAAAGATTATTCTCAGTGGTTACACGCCGTATCCAGAATTGAGTTTATGCAGCAGAGCGCCTGCTTGTGCGCTTGTCGATGGAGAAATTCGCTCTGAGGATCCCCGCCTGCCACACATTCGCGAGAAAATCACCAGCCAAATTCATAAAACAGCCTTAGGCGCGGAAAGTTTGGTGTCATTTGAGTTTTACGAGGATATCAATGATTGGATTAAAGAAAATCAGCGAACAGAAAACTTGCCAATCATCGCGCTGGAGCAATCAAAAGACAGTGTGATGCTACCAGAATTTCAGCCGCCTGAAAAATTTGCGCTGCTACTTGGAGAAGAAGTCCACGGAATCACGCCGGAGCTTTTGGGTAGTTGCGACTTCACCGTAGAAATCCCGATGTTCGGCCAAAAAGAATCATTCAACGTGTCGGTCGCAACAGGAATTGCGCTGTTCGGACTGATTTTCCCGAGGATAAAATAATCTCAACAACGAATAAATAAATCCCTCAAGTCTACTTATTGACTTTATTAAGCATATGTGTTATATTTATATGAACTTTCTCTGGAATCCCCCAGAGAAAGTAGTCCCCTACATGAAAGGAATAGGAAGATGACCTTTGACACCTTCTTCATCTCCACGATCTTCGCTGCTATGTATACCGTGTGGTATGCCTATACATCCCCTTCGGGCGTTGGCCGGAAGGTGCATACACTCGCCGCTGCGTCGGCAGCATGGCTGTTACTTTTCTTCACCTATTACATGGTGGAGGAATCGCCTCATCGCCCAACATACCACACGGTACTGATACTCGTGTGGTACTGTGCGGTAGCCTTGACCTACGCAGCCCTTTACTATAGAGGCTGCGCCGAAGAGCACAACAAACTGCGGGACAAGTCCCGCTGACAGATAGTTAGCTCGCCTTGAGACTTTTGGTCTCGGCTGAGACCTCTGTCAGCGGGCTAACTATCACTTTAGAACTACACACTCTTCACCCAGAGTGTTTTTTAATTGGCTTAATAGATTGTCATTAGCATCCACCTTAAACGGCAGGCGCATGGCTGATTTTTCTTTCTCGCCCAGCACCAAAACCACGTCAGTCGTGCCAGCATTCTCGCCGCACACAGACTTCATTTTCACTAACCGCGAATGGTCATTCGGATCTTTAATATACACAAATAACTTTGAGGCGGGAATTTCTGGCGCAACATTAACAGGCGCCGAATGAGTTTTTGGTTGTGGTTTGGCGGCGTCATTCTTTACGGCAGACTTCGGAGAAACTCCATTTTTCTGATTACGATAAGCTTCACGGCGCTCTTTTTTTACGGCAGAGCTAATTTTTGGCGCTTCCATTTTACGTCCAGTCGACTCATAGCCATTGATATCGTTGTCCGTAATCGCAATAATATCATCGGCAATTAGCTTACTTTCATTGCCCAAATTTCCGTCACGATCTCGCGCTGAATTTTTACCAGAAACTCGAATCACCGCGTCCTGAACCAACTTGGCTCCAACTTTCTCATACAGATTTGGAAAGACAATTATCTCGCCCTCACCAAACTTGTCCTCAATTCCCACGAACGCCATTTTTGAACCGCTTTTTGTGACAATTGTACGAACGGTACTAATAATTCCCCCAACCGTCATCATTCGACTGTCGTACTCAGGAACCAACTGCGTTAATGGTTGAGTTTGTTCGCTCAAATACGTTTCATATCTATCAAGCGGATGCGCCGAGATATACAACCCCAACAATTCTCGCTCCCACATCAAGCGCTCTTTATCGTCGTGTTTCACAGGAGCCTTCTGGAGATGGAGAGTTGATTGGACGCTCGCCGCATCATCGCCACCCAGCATTCCAAACAAATTTGTCTGCCCACTGGCGGCTTCTTTTTGGAGCTTGGACGCAAATGACGTAATAGAATCCAGATTGAAAAGCAAATCAGATCGATCGCCCATATCATCAAATGCACCAGATTTAATAAGCGACTCCCAAGCCTTGCGATTAAATTTACTGGTCGAAACACGCTTGGCAAAATCTTCCACCGACAAGAACACACCCTCCTCGCGCGCTCGCAGAACTTCCTCGACCGCACCAACACCAACGCCCTTCACCGCCGACATTCCGAAACGAATTTTATTCTCATTCGGCACCACAGCAAACTCAACGAATGATTCATTTACATCAGGACTCAGTACACTAATTCCCATGTGCTTACACTCAGTGATTTCAATTGCCAGACGATCAGTGTCGTCGTGGTCGCTAGTCATAAGCGCCGCCATAAACGCGTCAGGATAATGCGCTTTCAAATAAGCCGTCCAATAAGCAATCAAACCATAACAAGCGGCGTGCGACTTATTGAAACAATAATTAGCGAACTCTTCCAGCTGAGTCCAGAAAGTTTCCGCAATTTCCTTAGTTGCACCACCAACTTTAACCGCACCCTCGACGAATTCAGGCTTGACCTTTTTCATCAAGTCAATTTTTTTCTTACCAACAGCCTTTCGCAACGTGTCAGCCTGACCACCAGTAAATCCGCACCATTCCTTAGAAATCTGCATAAACTGCTCCTGATAGACCAAAATTCCGTAAGTATTTTTCAGCGAGTTTTTCATTCCAGCATGCAAATAAGTTATCTCTTCCTCGCCGTGTTTACGCCTAATAAAACTGTCAATAAACTGCATTGGGCCCGGACGATAAAGAGCCACCATAGCAATAATGTCTTCAAACGTAGTCGGCTTTAGCCCGCGCAAATACCGTTTCATTCCCGCCGATTCCAACTGGAATACACCAGTCGTGTCGCCGCGCTGAAACAGCTCATAGGTCTTTTTATCATCAAGAGGCAGCTCCGAAAGATTAATCTCTTTCTTGTAAGCTTTTCGGATAATCCTCATGGCGTTATTAATAATCGTAAGGTTCGAAAGCCCCAAGAAGTCCATCTTCAATAGACCCAACTCTTCAACCTCACCCATCGGGAACTGAGTTGCCACCACGCCCTTTTGCGCCATTTCAAGTGGGATATAATTGACCAACGTATCTGGCGCAATCACCACGCCACAAGCATGAACGCCGTGGCTACGAATCGTCCCTTCCAGCTGAATTGCATAGTCCAAAACTTCCTTTGCGGTCGGATTATTTTCATATTCATTCCGAAGATCCGCATCCTCTTTAATACTCACAGATAGCGGAATATGACGCCCCTGGTTTGGCGGCGGAACTAACTTCGCCAAGCGGTCGCTCTCAGCGTACGGAACTTCCAAAACCCTAGCTACGTCACGCACTGCCATACGACCAAACATCTTACCGAACGTTGCGATATTACTGACATGATCTTCGCCATATTTTTTCGCACAATATTCAATCACTTCATCGCGACGCGTATCCTGAATATCGACGTCGATGTCGGGCATAGAAATACGATCAGGATTCAGGAATCGCTCAAACAGCAAACCGTATTTTAGAGGATCAAGATCTGTAATGTTCAGTGCATACGCAATAATTGAACCAGCCGCACTACCGCGCCCAGGCCCAAAAACAATTCCCTGCGATTTTCCCCAGTTGATAAAATCCTGGACGATCAAGAAATAACCTTCATAGCCCATATTTCCCATCACGCCAAGCTCCATCTTAGCGCGCTCACGAACCTCATCAGACAACTTCGGAATAATTTCGTCAGGGTCTAATTTCTCAGCCTCCTCCTTCGAAGCTCCATTGTAACGCTGCAATAAACCTTGATATGTCAATCTAAGCAGATATGAATGTTCATTCTCGCCATCTGGCAATGGATATTTTGGAATAAGAATTCGCCCAAGCTCAATCTCAACGTCGCAGCGATCAGCTATTTTTTTCGTGTTGCGAATAACTTCAGGAAATTCCTCACCCCAGTGATCGATAATATCGCGCGGATCTGTCAAATGAAGCTCAAAATCCTTCAAGCTCATTCGCTTTTCATCACTGAGATACGAGCCCGTCCCAACACAAAGCAGAATCTCGTGTGCGTCTTGATATTCGTGCGTCAAATAGTGACCATCACAAGTTACTACCATTTCAATACCAAGCTCTTTTGAAAGCTTAATCAAGCCTTCATTAATTTTTTCCTGCACGTCCCAGTGAGTATTCGACTTCGGATGTCCATGATCCTGTAGCTCCAGATAATAACGATCGTCAAAAATCGACTTGTACCACTTGGCAATATCACGAGCGCGATCATAATCATCTTCTTTCAGCGCCACACCAATTTCACCACTCGCACAGCCACTCAGAACAATCAGCCCCTCATTCAACTCCTCCAGCAAATCATGATCAATTCGCGGCTTATAATACATTCCCTCCAGATTAGCGCGCGTCGACAACTTCATCAGATTGTGAAAACCCGTATTGTTCATCGCCAGCACGGTCAAGTGAAAACGCTGCTTGTCCTTGCCTGGATCGCGGTCAAATCGTGAACGAGTCGCCACGTAAGTTTCAATTCCGATAATCGGCTTAATTCCCGCTTTTTTGGCGGTCTTGTAATAGTCCAGAATGCCGCTCATCGTGCCGTGATCAGTTACGGCAGCAGCCTCCATTCCGAGCTCCTTAACCTTATCGACCAAGTCATGAATCTTAGTCAATCCGTCCAGCACCGAATGAAAAGTGTGATTATGAAGATGCACGAAATCTGACGGCTTCAAAGCCGCCGACGATGATTGTTCGCTTTTCCCCTCAGTCATTAATAACAATTATAGCACGCTATTGACGGCGTTGCATTGTCTCAATTAAGTGGTTGATAAAATCAGCCAACGGCGGGAAGATGTCGGCAAATTGCCCCAAAATCCAAATCAATATCGCAATCAATAACGTCGCACCCAAAGCACTTCCCAGACCAAAGAAAATTCCGCGAACAAAATTCACCCAGTAAACCTGGTGGCGAGATTTATGAAAATCAAAGAACAAATCCTCCAGAATCGCCCGACGAGCGTCGTTTTCATTATCACGAACAATTTTCTTCGCCAACTTATTTGGCTGTTCTTTGGCTGACTTTTTCACTCTTTTTTACCTTCTTCTTTGAGAAAAATTTCGAGAAAAATCCACTCTTTGAAGCGAAGCTTTTGGCTAGTTCCACACCAATTGAAACCGTACTTACGATTCCGTTTAAGTTAGCAATTCGCTGGCTTATCGCCTCCACGTTTTGCTGAGTTTGGTGAATTTGGCGCGTTAATTTGATGATAGAAATTGTCATAGCGATCATCATGATGACAAAAATCGCCATCAAAACCACTAGAATAATAAGCAATCCGTTCATGCTATTTATTATACATTATTTTAGGCGATCCGTCAGATGAGCGCGTAATTTATCGCCAAAGTTAGGGTCACGCAGCCCAAAATCGATCACCGTTTTTAGATATTCCAATTTGTCACCAGTGTCATAATAAGTGCCGTTCGTAATCTCTACGCCATAGAAATCAAATCCGTCGTCAATCATTTGCTGCATAATTGGCTGAATCGTAAACTCGCCGTTGTCATCAAACTCTTCCTTGGCTTTGTCTAGATAGCCGAAAATTTCGCCTGGAAGTAAATAGCTACTGACGCTAGCCAAATCAGAAGGCGCATTCTCCTTGCCCGGCTTTTCAACGATATTCGTCATTTTTATAACGCCGTCTTTCACTACTTGACCGTTGACGACTCCATAGCGATCAAACTCCGCATCATCGGTGATTTTCTTACACGACAAAACCGCTCCGTCTAGGTTTTCTGACGCCTCAATCATCTGCTTGAAACGACTTGGACTAGCCGCAATAAAGTCGTCTGCAAATGTGTAAATCACAGGCTCGTCATGATGAATCAAATGCGAAGCACACGCCAAAGGCGTTGCGTTGCCGTACGGACCTTTCTGGCGAATATAAATAAAGTTCGCCATATCAGCCAAATTCTGCACCGCGTCAATGAACGGCTGTTTTTTAGGACCGCCAGCGCGCAAATTGGCCAAAAGTTCTTCATTCGGCTCGTCAAAATGATCCTCGATTGCTCGCTTATTCGCGCTACCGATAATAATGATATCTTTAATGCCGGCCTCAACCAATTCCTCAACGACGTATTGAATAATTGGCTTATCAATCAGCGGCAACATCTCCTTTGGCATGGCTTTGGTTTGCGGCAAAAATCGCGTACCAAAACCGGCAGCGGCGATGATAGCTTTAGTTGGTTTTCTCATGTTTCAGCTCCTATTCTCTATTATCTTCAGCAATTCTAAAGTCTTTCGCGAATCAGTTTTTGCGCAAGGCTTGGGTTGGCTTGACCCTTAGACTTCTTCATGACTTGCCCAACTAAATAACCAATAGCCTTATCTTTTCCAGCCTTGATGTCTGCAATTGACGCCGCCGAAGCTGGATCACTCAGAACTTCGTCAACGATTGCAGCAATCGCCGATTCATCAGAAACTTGCAACAAATTCTTCTCTTCGGCAAGCTTACGCGGATTTTTCGCGCCAACCAGAAGCTCATTGAATAACTCCTTCGCATTCGTGCTGGAAACTTCAGACTTCTCTGTCATTTCAGCCAATTCTATCAAATCGTCAACCGCCACGCGTGTAGATTCATTGTCTGTTTGCGCGTCACTTTCGTCAGAAGCTGTCAATGCACTCGCAAACCAATGCGCGACTCGCTTAGCGGACGCCTCGCCCGACTTTTCCTGAACTTCCAATGTAATCTGGGCGTAATCCTGATTAGACAAAAGCGAATTGATAACAGATTTATCCAAGTTCAGTACACTCCATTTTTCCCTATATTCGCCCGGAAGCATCGGCACCTTGGACTGAATTTCAGCAATCACCTCGTCAGTCAACACAACTGGCGGAATATCTGGGTCTGGCATATAACGATAATCCTGTGCGTCCTCCTTTGACCTCTGAGAAATAGTTATCTGCTTGTCATCATTCCAACCCCTGGTCTCCTGAACAACTTCTTCGCCACGTTCCAAAATATCGACTTGACGCTTGAACTCGTACTCAGCAGCCCTTTCAACACTGCGGAAGGAATTGAGATTTTTAATTTCTGCGCGCTTTCCAAGCTCTGCCGCACCCTTCTTTGCTACTGAAATATTGACGTCAAATCGCATATTTCCGTGATACAAATTGCCGTAAGTCACACCCGCGTAAACCATCAATTTATGAAGTTCCGAAACGTAAGCTTTAGCTTCCTCGGCCGAATGCATATCTGGCTCAGAAACAATCTCAATCAGCGGCGTGCCAGCGCGGTTAAGGTCGACCAACGAATAGCCGTCATGATGCGTCAATTTACCAGCATCTTCCTCCATGTGAGCATGATCAATTCGCACGCGTTTCAAAGAACCATCTTCCAGCGGCGCGTCGACATATCCAGCCAAAATAATCGGATTATACATCTGTGAAGTCTGATAGCCCTTTGGTAAATCTGGATAAAAATAATGCTTTCGATCAAATCGGCTAACGTGCGCAATCGGCGAATTCAAGGCTTTTCCAGCACGAACTGCCAACTCAACGGCGCGCTTGTTCAAAACTGGCAACATCCCCGGCAAACCAAAGTCAATCTGATGCGTCTTAGTATTCGGCTCAGCGTCACGAGCGTCATTATCAGCCGGACTAAATAGCTTGGTTTTCGTCGCTAGCTGAACGTGACATTCGATACCAATTGTCATTTCATAATCGTCATATACACTCATTATAATGCTCCCAAATCTTTTAATGCCTGTTCAAAACTTGCCATAGCTCGACGAAAACTCTGCGCCGTTACCGTTACGTTAGTCTCGTGGGCAATTTGATTACGCAATTTATGTGCCGCCCAAAGCCCATTTTCATCGCTCCAATATCCCTTGCGAGATTTCATACGCTCGCCCATCGTTTCGCCAGCCACGCCGCAGTCGCGCATAGCTTTGTCCAGCAACTTATCCGCCTTCATTATCGCCATCTGCATACTTTCCGATTTTCTGGTTTCGACATTGCGCAAAATTTGCCGCCAAACCCTCTGGTACATTTCCTTGTCAATTTGACCGCGACCACGAGAAGTCAATTGAATGAAAATCATCAGCAAGGCGCCGATAATCAACGCCGCAACAACTATCGCGACTATTAATCCGTCCATCAAATCTTCTCCACTTCCGAAACTAGCTTCAGCAAGTTCTTGTCCGACTTGTAATCGCCGATAAGCTGCACGCCAATTGGCAAACCTTCGTCACTATTTCCAGCTGGCGCGGCAACCGCAGGAAGTCCAGCCAAACTTGCCGGCACAGTCATAATGTCCGCCAAATACATCTTTATCGGATCACTAGCATTCTCCCCAATCTTAAACGCAGGAGTCGGTGCAACCGGCATCAATAGCGCGTCATATTCGGTAAATAACTTCTTAAATTCGTCAATCAACAACGTCCTGGCTTTTTGAGCCTGCATGTAGTAAGCGTCAAAGAATCCACTTGACAACACAAAGCTCCCTATCATGATTCGTCGCTTATTCTCAGTCATAAATCCTTCATTTCGACTGCGACCGTAAAGTTCCGCCAAAGTTTTTACTTCCGCCGCTCGATGACCATATCGCACGCCGTCATATCGCGCCAAATTCGAGGATAATTCCGCTGGCACAATTATGTAATACATCGCCAGAGAATGTTGCATCATGCTCAAATCCACTTCTTCAATTTCGTAGCCAAGCTGCTTCAATTTCTCCGCATAATCAAGCGTTTTTTGGCGAACTTCCGCGTCCACGTCATCGGTCATACATTGCTTGACCAGACCTATCTTTTTCTTTGCAAATCCTGGCTGATTATTCCAAAAATCAGGCAAAGTCGTCATATCCTTATCATCGCGACCAGCCATAATTTCCATCACCAAATCAGTGTCTTCTGCGTTCGTAGCAAAACAACCGATCGTGTCCGTACTTGACGCCATAGCAACCACGCCATAACGACTAACAGCTCCATAAGTCGGCTTAATTCCAACAACCCCGTTAAAGCTGGCTGGCTGACGAATCGAACCACCAGTGTCCGTACCAAGTGCAAACGGAACCACGTCAAGCGCCGTAACTACCGCCGATCCGCCAGATGATCCACCAGCAACTCGCGTTTCATCTGCAGCGTTCTTAGTTGGGCCAAATGCCGAGTTTTCCGTCGAACCGCCGTGCGCAAAAGCATCCAAATTCGCCTTACCAATGCAAATCGCACCTTCCGCTTCCAATTTCTCAACAGCCGTCGCCTGTAGTGGCGCATTAAAGTTTTCTAGCATTTTTGAAGCGGCAGTTGTTGGCGCACCAAACGCCAAAAAATTGTCCTTCACAACAAATGGCACGCCCACCAATCGTCCAGAAATCTCGCCAGCGTCAACTTTTTCTGCTCGCTCCAGCGCACGCTCTTCCGTTAAGCTAAGCAGCGCATTATATTCCTCAATTTCACGCGCTCGTCGCAACGCTTCTTTTACGTTCTCGACCGCGCTCTTGCCGATAAAATCACTAATCTTACTCATTACAATACCTGCGGAACTTTCACTTGGTTATTCTGTTTTTCTGGCGCCAAATCAAGCAACTTCTCAACAGGAATCCCCGCCTGAACTTCATCCTCACGCCAGACATTGCTCAATCCCGTAACTTGATAAGTCGGCTCAACACCCGACACGTCAAGCTCGCCCAACTGCTCAATATAGCCAATTATATTTTCCAAATCTTGGCGCAGTCCGTCGGTTTCGTCATCAGTCAATGCCAGACTACTCAAACTCGCCAAGTACTGAATATCGCTGGTAGAAATAGTTATCATATCAATATTATACCACTAAAAAAAGCCGCCCATCAAAGTGAGCGACTTTATTTTTCCAAGTTTTATTACATTGAGTAATCTTGGTAGTTCTTGTAGCGACTGTAGTCTGACGGAATAGTCTTTGCTGAGCTGCCCGTGTCATGCGCCTTAACAGCAATTGTGATAGCGCCAGTCAATAATACGACAGAAGAAGCCACAATCAGCATCAAAGACAAAGCCTTTGACATGTTGCGTCCTTTGACAATTTGGCAAATGAAGTAAGCGCTAGTAGCAACAATTGCAAGAGCTAATGCGTATGGCAAGAATTCACCCAAGTACAAACTCTTATAGAATTCGCCGCCGTCACCAACGCCGATGAATAGCAATGAGTTGATCAAAATACTCACTAATCGAGCAACCAAGTCGACAGCCGGAATGATCAAAACAGCCAAACCGCCGTAAGTCACTAATTTGTAAGCTGTTCGCTTTGTGTAACCTTCACGCTCTGGAACGGCTTTTGATACGCGCGAGAATAGAACTAGTGACAATACAGCCAAAAGCACAGCAAACACTGACGCCGCAATAATTCCCGTTCCCTGAGTTACCATTGATGGGGCGAAAAATCCGCCAACACTTCTTAATAACATTGACGTTGAATTCGTCCACAAACCAAACACCTTAGTGATGATATCAATCAGCAACATGATTGAAACAATTGCCGAACCCATTGCTAAAGCGTATTCCAAGGTCAGCATCTTTGCCTTACCCTTATTTGGGTCTTCATATGCGTATTGTGGATATGCTTGGTAAGCATTTGGTTGCATCGGCATTTCTGGTTGCGCGACGTTTGTTGGCTGTGGTTGTTCTTTTGTTGCCATAATCCCTCCTAATCTAATAATATTTTTATTCTACATCGTATGACGAATTTCTGCAATTAAATCACGCAGTTCTGCCGCTTTTTCAAATTCCAAATTAGCGCTATGCAATTCCATTTGAGCCGTCAGATCTTTAATCAAAGCCGGATATTCGTCTTTTGGAATTTTCTTCAGGTTAAGTTTTGGCTTTTTATCAGATTCTTTTTGCGGAATAATCGAGCGCAAACCATCGTCAATTTTCTTCTGAATAGTTTGTGGCGTAATATTATGCTCTTCGTTATATTTCTGCTGGATCGCTCGACGTCGATTCGTTTCGTCAATTGCTCGACGCATACTATCCGTAACATTGTCGCCATACATAATAACTCGCCCATCAACGTGCCGCGCCGCCCGCCCAATCGTCTGAATTAGCGCCTGTTCACTACGCAAGAAACCTTCCTTATCGGCGTCCATAATTGCCACCAAACTGACTTCCGGAAGATCCAGACCTTCACGCAATAGATTAATTCCAACCAGCACGTCATACGTTCCAAGCCGCAAATCTTTCAGAATATCACCACGTTCCAGCGTATCAATTTCGCTATGCAAATATGCCGTCTTCACGCCGTTTTCCGTCAAATAAGCGCTCAAGTCCTCCGCCATTCGCTTGGTTAGCGTCGTCACCAACACGCGATGACCTTTCGCAATCGTCTGGCGAATTTCCTCCATCAAATCATCGACTTGCCCATCAGTTGGTCGAACTTCAATCGGCGGATCAAGCAGTCCAGTCGGTCGAATAAGCTGCTCAGCTGGCTTTGGCGAATGAGAAAGCTCATAATCTCCCGGCGTGGCAGAAACGTAAATTGCCTGATGAATATGCTGATTGAACTCGTCAAATCGAAGTGGGCGATTGTCCAATGCGCTCGGAAGGCGAAAACCATGCTCAACCAAAACTTCCTTACGGGCGCGATCACCGTTGTACATTCCCCGAACTTGCGGCAACGTCATGTGCGATTCGTCAACCAAAAGCAACCAATCGTCCGGAAAATAATCAATCAAAGTCGCAGGCTGCTCGCCAGGTTCTCGGTCGGTCAAATAGCGCGAATAATTCTCAATCCCTTTCACAAAACCAGTTTCCTTCAGCATTTCCAAATCATATTTGGTGCGCTGACTCAGCCTTTGCGCCTCTAAAAACTTGCCATTATCCTCAAACCATTTCAGCCGTTGATTAAACTCATTTTCAATCCCAACAATCGCCTTTTCAATTCGTTCACGTGGCGTCGAATAGTGGCTGGACGGGAAAATTGTCAATTGGTCCGGCCGATCTAAAATCTCGCCAGTCAAAGGGTCAATCTTCGTCAGCCGCTCAATTTCATCGCCAAAGAATTCCACGCGAACCGCAGTATCTTGACCCGCTGGAAAAATATCCACGACATCGCCGCGCACCCGAAAAGTTCCGCGCGCAAAATCGACGTCATTGCGCTTATACTGAATGTCGGTCAATAGGCGAATAAACTTGTCCTGAACTCGGCGCTCACCAACGGTCAATTTAATAGCCATATCAGCGTAAGTTTCTGGCGAACCAATGCCGTAAATACAACTCACACTTGCTACGATAATCACATCGCGGCGCGTAAGCAGCGCAGAAGTTGCCGCGTGCCTAAGCCGGTCAATCTCGTCGTTGATTTTCGAATCTTTCTCTATATAAGTGTCGCTCGAAGCGATGTACGCCTCTGGCTGGTAGTAATCAAAATAGCTAACAAAATAGTGGACTTCATTGTCCGGAAAAAATTCCTTAAACTCAGAAAAAAGCTGCGCCGCCAAAGTCTTATTGTGAGCCAAAACCAGCGTCGGCACATTGCGCTCGGCAATAATATTCGCCATCGTAAACGTCTTCCCTGAACCAGTCACACCCAGCAAAGTTTGCTCGCGCTGACCTTTTTCCAAATCATCGACTAACTGAGCAATTGCTCGCGGCTGATCGCCCGTGGGCTGATATGAAGAAGAGAGGCGAAATTTATTCACCTCTCTATTTTACTATATTTATGAAAACTAGTCTTGACTATAAGTTTGAGACGAGCCAGAAACTTCACATTTGCCGTCAACCAAACGACTTGGAACCGACGCCGACTTCAAGTCTGAACATGACATACCGCCTTGCTGCGTGCCCGCAACAATTGCAATTTCACCAGTGCCGTTCTTTGGTCCGATAATAGTATAAGCATTCGTCAAGCCATATACTGCCGCATATTTTCCATATGCACGGTCGATGATTGGCTCATACACAGAACCTTCACGCTCTGGAATTGGCTGACCAACTTTAGACTTCAAAAACTTCTTCAAAGAGCTATCAATATCCAATTTATCAACATCACTTGCTGAAGTTAAACGAATGCCCGTACCGTCGCCTTTGGTTCGGAAATCTTTATACTCTTTCTTTGCCTCATTTGACGGCTCCTCGCCTTCACCGCGAGTTTTTTCCAGTGAATCAGATGAATCCTTCTTTGTCTGGCTACTTTTTACCGAAGCGCTAGAATCCTTATCTTTATACACAGCACCAGCAATTATCCAAGTAGCCATAGCAACAATGATTATACCCATAATAACCACCGCCGCGATCAGCCATTTATTAGCCGTTGATTTATTTTCCATAAAACCTCCATTTAGATTGTGTTTTGATTGTATATGATGGATTATTTGCCGTCAATGTATTGTAACCATAGACATTTTATGATATAGTAATAAAGTTAAAATCATAAAATAAAAAGGATAATGATGACACCGAAAAATGTTTGTATTCCGCGCGAATTGCAACTTCAGGCTGCAATGTTCAGATTAGGAAAAGTCGATGACGAAATTCATGCTGGCTATGAAATTCTCCAAAAATATCATAAAACCGTAACTTTTTTTGGATCAGCCAGGATAACTGAAGATAATGAATATTATCAAAAAGCCAAAGATTTAGCGTTTCAGCTAGCCAAAGAAGGCTATACAATTATCACCGGCGGCGGCGGCGGAATTATGGAAGCGGCAAACCGCGGCGCTATGGAAGCTGGCGGAGAATCAGTCGGATTCAACATTCGCTTGCCACACGAGCAATCATTAAACAACTACACGACAGATTCGTTCGCATTCACCCACTTCGCGCCACGAAAAATCGTTATGACGCTTCTAGCTGATGCGTACGTTTGTTTCCCTGGCGGATTCGGTACAATGGATGAAATTTGTGAGATTATCACATTGACGCAAACCAAGAAAATGGCGCCCGTGCCAATTGTTCTGTTTGATAAAAAATTCTGGGGCAAATGGGATGATTTTGTGCGCGAAAATATGCTTCCAAATAAGCTAATCTCTGACGGCGATGAAAAAATCTACACAATTACCGAAGATATTCCAGAGGTGGTTAAATTAATTAAAAATCAGCGAACTTGTTGCGACCGATAGTTATTTCTTAGGTTTCGGCTCAATCCAACAAATTCCACCCTGGCAAACCACTCGCTCTACGGCTGGATTGTACGTGCGCGGGTGGTTTTTATATCGGCGCGTAATCTCAAATCCCAGACCTCGCTTGCCATACGTTGTTTGCTGCTTTCCCAGAGGTAACTGGCAGTGATAGTTATTTATAACATCCATTGGATTAAAAGAAATCACTTGCCCATCAACGTCCAAAAGCACCCATTCAGAGGCCTTGAACGGCGCCCATTTGTCCACTTTCGGCGCAATAGCCATTAGCGATTGATAAATTTCTTCCGCCGTAGCGTTTGACGGATCCAGACCTAGAGATCGAATAATCGAGTGCGCTCTAGCCAATATTTCCGCAATCAATCGCACATCGCTATCATCTCTAGTCATCTGCCTGAGCTCGGTTAATGCTCGACGCTTTTTCACGTCACCGCCCAACAATTTTCCCAAATTTTGCGCCATTATATTTCCCTTTCTTGAATTGGCATAACATGAAGCACTGTGCCAGCATATAAAATTCCAGCCTTTGCTCCAATTTTCATAACCACCGAACTAGCGTTCGCGCTGCCCATAATCACAGAGTTTTTCAAATTGCCACTTCGCGCCCATTCACTCAAAAATCCCGACGCAAACGCATCTCCAGCGCCAGTTCTGTCAATTGACGGCCTGTCATCGTACATCAGCGCTCGCACGATGGTTTTTCCGTCGCTTGCAATTGAGCCATTTACGCCATCCGTCACCAAAACGACCGGAACTAATCTCAAGCCTCTTCTAACCAAGGCTTCTAAATCCTCGCCAGACACCAACTGTTGCATTTCTTCTTTGTTCAAAGTTAAAACATCGACATCAGACAATAATCCCAGCAATTTATCCTTTTGTGCCAATTCTTTCTTTCCAGGATTAAAACAGATTTTCATATCGCGACGTTTGGCTTGCTGGAATAATTTATGAAGCATCGGCATATTTCCCGCCAAAGTTGAAACGTATAGCCAATCCGCGTCCTCTTCAGACAAATCAAAATCCGCCTCATGATAATGCGTCGAAGCTCCGCGATACGTTAAAATCGTTCGCTCGCCATTTGAAGCTAATAGTAACACCGAATATCCCGTACTGTATTTTGGCGAATATCGCACCAAATGCGTATCAATATTTTCCTTATCTAAATCTGCAATTACCGCTTGCCCCGCTGGATCATGACCGATTGCTCCCATAAAACTAGCATAATGACCTTGCCTGGAAAACGTTACCGCGGCGTTTGTAGCGCCACCACCAGTTGAAAAATGAATCTGGTTTACGTCGGCTTTCGCACCCAAATCTAGTCGCGCAAAACAATGTTCCGGACTTTCGCAAACTGGCGTCAGTGCGTCTGATTGACTTAAAAATACGTCTTGAATCGCCGCGCCAACCGTAATGATTTTCGCCATTAAACCACTGCCTTTCGCGCGGAATTAAACGCCTTAATCTTCGACTCCACCACTTCCTGTACGGCAGCATAAACTGGCGGCATCAATTTAACGATAGCGTACTCATTTGGATTTTCTCGCAAGGTTTTCTCCAGGGTTGTTCGGAAGGCGTAACGCATATCAGAATTGATATTGATTTTAGAAACGCCAATTTTCGCAGCATCCTCAAAATAATGCAGTGGCGTGCCAGACCCACCGTGCAACGAAATCTGACAATGAATCGCCTCGCGAATGTCAACCAACAAATCCAAATCCAACACTTTCGGAACTGGATATTTGCCATGCAAATTGCCAATCGCCGCCGCAAAAGTATCAATTCCAGTCGCCTCAACAAACGCACGCGCACCTTCTGGCGTAGAGAAGGTCTTTTTTATCTCCTCATAATTTATATCTTCCGTATGAACATTTGAACTTCCGCCAAAATAATGCGGCTCAGACTCCACTAGCGCACCAGTAAACTTGGCATATTCAACAACTTCACGAGTCTTCGCAATAATTTCCTCGTCGGAAGCATTATGATTTGCCTGAGAAATATCAATATGGATAAACTCATATCCAGCGTCAATCGCTCGCTTACAGCCCTCAACCGTCGGACCGTGGTCCAAATTCAAGTACATTTCAATCCCGTACTCAGCCTTATAATTGTCCACCAAATCGCGAACGTTCTCTAGACCCATAGCCTTCACTTCGGCGTCAGAAACCTCAACCAACACTGGTGATTGAAGCTTTTGTGCCGCCCGCGCCACTGCAATCAACGTCTCTTGATTGTCAATATTAAACGCCCCAACCGCAAAACGCTGCGCCCGTGTCCGCTGCATTAAATGACGCGCCCGCGTCGTGTTTTTCCGAATCTCTGAAATCGATAATCCCATACTGCCCCCTAAAATACTTATGGTAATTATATCAATTACCGCCCGCTATGCCAAGAGAATTGACATTATGTTGTTTTGGTGATAACATAAAATAACTTTTGCTCGGGGCTTTCCTAGGGGCAAAAGAGCCCTTTGGTCTTGAGCGTCAGGAGAGGAGAGGACATGAACCCCGTAGTACGAGCAGTTTATTTCATGGGGAACTCGTTTTTGATTATTGTTGCACTGCTATCCGCAGTGTGGTGGGTGATTGTCGCCCATCTCTACGTAGCCTACGGACTACCGGCGGCGCTGGCGTTCGCGATGGGGAGCACCATACTCCCCGCCGCGGCCATCGGCATGAAACATCACGACCACCACGACGGGTACGACCACCACGAGGGGTGCAACTCCAGGTGTGGCCGTAGGTGACACACACAACCCGCCAGGACTACCGCTTTGAGGTCTTTAATTAGATCTTGGCAGTAGCTCCTGGCGGGCTTTTCATTGGAGAAAATTGACAACACTACGAACAATTGAATCGACATCCAAACCGTGCTTTTTCCACAATTCAGACATTTTACCCGACTCGCCAAATGTATCATTGACGCCAATTCGCTTCATCTTCACCGGCAAATTCTCACTAAGAACTTCTGCCACGCTTGAGCCAAATCCACCAACAATCTGCCCCTCTTCCGCCGTAATGACAGCTTGGCATTTTTGAGCCGCATCAAGTACAGCATCCTCGTCCAATGGCTTAATCGTCGGAAAATGAATCACTTCCGCCTGAATGTCATATTCATTCGCGAGCTTTTCCGCCGCCAACAGTAATTGATAAGTCATCACGCCAGTTCCAAACAAGGCAACATCTTTGCCACGCCTTAACGTATAACTTTTTCCAATCTCAAAAGTAGATTGATTCAGGAATAGCGGTGTTTTTTCTCTTGGCAATCTTACGTAATTCGGGCGTTTATCTCCAGCCATTGCCGCCGCCATTAGCTTAGCCTCATTGGCATCACCGGGCACCAACACCACCATATTTGGCAAACTTCGCATCAGCGCAATATCTTCCAACATTTGATGCGTTGCGCCGTCCGGACCAACATTTAGCCCAGCATGAGAACCTACCAACTTGACCGGTTGATTATTAAGGCAAATAGTCGTGCGAATCTGCTCCCAGTTACGACCCGGACTAAACGCCGCATAACTGGCCGCAAACGGAATATTTCCCATAGCCGCCAATCCAGACGCCACGGTAACCAAATTCTGTTCCGCCACGCCAACTTCAATTGCCCGCGGCTTCCCGATTTCCTCATAAAACTTGCCAAAGCCAACGCTCTCCATCAAATCCGCGCTCAACGCCACCACCAAATTATTTTTCTTCGCAATATCTACCAAGCCTTCGCCAAAGCCAACGCGAATTGCCGCAAGTTCCAAATTCTGCCAATTCTCCATTAAGAAACTCATTCGCCGCCTCCTTCACTCAATTGAGCAAGCGCCCGCTCCGCCTCCTCGGCGTTTGGAGATTTTCCATGCCAACGGTAATCGTATTCCATAAAATCAACGCCACAGCCAGGAATTGTATGCGCAATTATCACGCTAGGCTGCCGAGAATTCTTTGCCTTATCAATCGCCTGAATTATCGCCAAATGATTATATCCGTCAATTTCCTGCGCATCCCAGCCAAAACTTCGCCATTTGTCCGCCAAATCCCCTAGCGGCATCACCTTTTCCGTATCGCCACCAATCTGAATATTATTTCTATCAACAATCGCAATTAAATTTGCCAGATTATATTTTTTCGCAAACATCGCCGCTTCCCAAATATTCCCTTCGTCAAGCTCGCCATCACCCAAACTGCAGTAAACGAATCGCTCAGAATTGCCACCCAAATATTGCAATGAATACGCCATGCCGGCCGCCTGACTTAGACCGCACCCCAGAGGACCGCTAGTTGTTTCAATTCCCGGTAAACTGCCACGTTCTGGATGACCTTGAAGCTTGGAGCCAAATTTTCGCAAATTAGCCAACTCTTTTTTGTCAAAAAATCCCCGCTCCGCCAGCGTGGCATACAAAAGTGGCGCATAATGACCATTGCTCATCACGAAAATATCCCGGTCTTCCCAATCAGGATTCTCAGGGTCTAGTTGCATGGCATGAAAATACAAAACCGCCATAACATCAGCAAACCCCAAACAGCCAGCCGAATGACCCGAGCCAGCCGCCGATAATTCGCTAATAACAGACTTTCGCAATTGTTGTGATATTCTCTTCAATTTCACTATTTGGTCGATATCCATTAAAGCACGCTCGTTTTATTAATCTCCTGTTGCAATCTGGAGAAAATGGTGCGCGGATCTGACGATTTCTGAATAACGCCGCCAACGTTCAAAACGTTAACGCCGCCCTGAACCAAACTATACGCATTATCTACCGCCACTCCACCGTCCCAGCCAATTTCAACATTTGGATTAATAGCCTTAATAAGTCGTATTTTTTCTAGTTGCATCAAACTAGCAGTTCCACCAAATCGTCCCAGCTCACCGCTAAAAATCATCACATGATCTGCTATTTTTATCAATTCCTCAACCGTTCGCGGAACCGTCGGCTTAAGTAGTGCTAGTCCCGCCATAATTCCAGCCTGGCGAATCTGCATAAGCGCGGTCTTCACATCCCCCGTCGCCTCTGCGTGAATAATAATCATATGAGGTCTTAAGGCAATCAACTTCGGAACATACTCAGCAACATCATTAACCATTGCGTGAATATCAATCATCCAACCCTCTGGCGCCCATAATTCTGGAATTCCGACAGTCAACGTCGGAGCAAATTCACCGTCAGAAATGTCAATATGTACACGCTCAACAAGCCCAGTTATTTTATTAACTTGCTCTTTGTATTGTTCGGCATTTTCTGCCAAAATTGCTGGTGCGATTACAGAATTACTCATGACAATTCATCCAATTGCGCATTACGCCTATTAAATCGTGGGGCATTTGCATAAGGGGTGTTCAGCCACGTTTCCACAATTCCTTTCCACGCCGATTCATTATCTTCCAGAACTCGCGCCGGCAAACATAAAACATTTGAGTCGTTATCTTGGCGTGTCATCTTTGCCTCAAACGCATCCCAAATCACGCTGGCACGAATTCCCTTAAAGCGGTTCGCCGCCATACACATTCCTTGACCGCCGCCGCAAATTAATATCGCACGCGGATCTTTGCTATCATCACCAATAACCTTCAACGCCGCCGCCTGTGCGAATTGCGGAAAATCATCGTCAGGATTTAATTCTATACCACCGACATCTTGCACGTCGTAGCCATTTTTAACCAAATAGGCAAAAACTTTTTCTTTCAACATAAAGCCGCGATGATCAGATCCGAGGTAGATTTTCATAATTTTAGTATAAGCGTTTTCGGTGATTTTTGCAAGGAAAAGTTAGGTATTTTATCAGAGGTAGGGTGTAGATATTTGACAAAAAGTATTGACATTTTGTGGCTGGTATGATATATATATATATCAGCTTTTCAAACCGTGAAAAGCAACTAACCGGGGAGTTCACCCCGGTTGAGGTCGCGGTTCTGAAAGGCCGCACCTCAAAAATTTCTCTGGAAGGAGAAAGTTATGTCCACTGCCGTTCTGACCGTGGCCATTAGCGTCACGCTCATTGCTGGACTGCTTGCTTTCACCATCGTGTCACTGTACAGACACCGACTGTCGACGGCGGCCCTGTCGGCGGCGGGGCTGTTCGCAACGATCCATATCACGTTCGTCGCCCTGGCTTGGTCGGAGCTGGCGATCGCGTACCTGGACGCACCTCTGACGGTGCAACGGTGGGAGGTGGCGTGGCCGCCAATCTCGTCTTTGTCGACGATGATATACGACGCTCCTGCCTGGGCGGCCATCATTTCTTTCATGATGAGCGTCGTGCTCGGAGCCATTGAATGGAAGCGTAGGAGAGCCGCCGAAAGGGAGATGGCGGCCTTCTTGAAGTACCTCTTTGGGGGCAATGAGGACACTAAGCCTGAGAAGTCCGAGGAGGACTGAGATTGAGATGCTCCGCGCCAGCAGAAGGCGCGAGACAATAAGTATTCTGTGAAACCGCCGGAAATCCCGGCGTCCCCGCACTGTCATAGTGCGGGGTTATTTCCTTTTTGGAAGATGTCCTTATTCACTCTTTTTCAGATAATACGCCACATCCGCCACCAGTTCAACCAGCCGGTTCGAATAGCCCCATTCATTATCGTACCAGACCATAACCTTAATCAAATTACCACCAACTACCTTCGTCAACGGAAGATCGACAATTCCAGAATATGAATTGCCAATGAAGTCGCGGCTGACTAAAGGTTCCTCGGAAACACCCAAAATGCCTTGATAGAAATTACTCTGGGCGGCTTTTTTGAACGCGTCATTTACCTGCTCGACAGTCACATCTTTCCTGAGAAGCGCCGTCACATCACTAAGCGACACCACTGGAGTCGGTACGCGCACGCTAAGTCCGTCAAATTTTCCGGTTAACTGCGGCAAGGTTTTAGTTACAGCAATTGCGGCACCAGTCGTAGTCGGGACAATGTTTTCGGCGGCGTTACGACCTTCCCTAAGATCCTTGGATGGCGCATCCTGAAGCTTTTGACTAGCAGTATAACTATGCACCGTCGTTAGCATTGACTTTTCAACGCCAAACTCCGCGTCCAAAATCGCCATAACCGCACCCAAAGAATTGGTCGTACAGCTAGCGTTAGACACGATTGGCGTCGCGTTTTTTACCTTGTCGTCGTTAGTTCCCAAAACAATCGTATCGACTCCCTCAGACTTCGTTGGACCACTGATAACCACACGCTTTGCGCCAGCCGTTAAGTGCTTGCCCGCACCATCTTTATCGGTAAAAAATCCCGTCGATTCAATCACCACATCAATATTCAAATCTCGCCACGGCAGATTTTCTGGATCTTTCTCAGCCAGCACCTTAACCGGCTTACCCTCAATAATCAGCTCTTTTTCCGTAAAATCAACTTGACGTCCGTACTCGCCGTAATTGCTATCATGCTTCAACAAATACGCCAAAGTTTTCGTGTCAGTCAAATCATTGATCGCAACAATTTCCAAGTCGCTTCGCTCGTTAGCAATCTTAAACGCATTGCGTCCGATTCGCCCGAAGCCGTTAATTGCTATTCTCGTTACAGCCATATCGCCCTCCCTGTTAGATATTTTCGCTTTAGCTTTTTTTAATTATACTACAAAGTTGTATAATATAAATATGACGCGCGAAGAGTTATTGTCAATTGCTGAACAAAAATACGACGAAGTGCCAGTATTAGTTTTAGCGAGCGCAATCGATTACGCCACGGAAAAGCACGCTGGGCAAAAGCGCAAAAGTGGCGAACCCTACATAAATCACCCATTGGCGGTGGCGGGAATTCTAATTGAATGGGGCATGGACATCGATACGGTTGTGGCAGGAGTTCTGCACGACACCGTTGAAGATACCGACGCGACTTTAGACGATTTGGAAAGTTTGTTTGGACGCGATGTGGCGTTTCTGGTGGATGGCGTGACTAAAGTTTCACAAGCTCGCGCCGGGATGCGAAACCTGGATAGTTATTTGCCACACACGAAGGACAATTTGACCAAGTTGATGATTGCCGTGGGCGAAGATGTGCGCGTGATAATTATCAAGCTAGCCGACCGCCTGCACAATATGCGAACGCTACAATTTATGACACCAGAAAAGCAGAAAAAAATTGCCAGAGAAACAATTGAAGTTTTTGCGCCGCTGGCTGACCGCTTAAATATGGGACGAGTTCGTGTTCAATTGGAGGAGTTGAGTTTTAGATATTTGATGCCGAAAGCTTTTCAAGAAACCAAAAATTTGATGGACAGTCGACTGAAAAAATCGCAACGAAAATTGGATCACGTTCGCCGCGAAGTTGAAGCGCGACTGAAGGCGGAAAAGCTAGTTTTTCAGATGGACGGGCGCGTTAAGAGCGTTTATAGTCTGTTTAAGAAATTGGACAAAGTTGGCGATATTGATAAGATTTATGATTTGATTGCCCTAAGAATAATTGTTGATGATTTATCGACCGGCTATCTGGTCTTGGGAATTTTACATGATATGTACCAGCCCATGTATGAAAGGATAAAAGATTACGTTGCCAATCCAAAGCCAAATGGCTATCAAAGCCTGCACACAACCGTACAAACTCCGAGCGGACAAATTGTCGAGTTCCAGATTCGAACCAAAGAAATGCACGAATACGCCGAGCGTGGATTAGCGGCTAGTTTCCATTATAATGAGCAAAAATTGACCGACGCCTATAAAAAAGGAAAAATCGGAACTATGCCAGCCGATTTATCGTGGATTCGCGAGCTTCAAGAAGCCGCCGCTTTAATTAGCGAAGGAAAGCGGTTCGACTCCAACAAATTCCGAATGAAGCTGTTTTCTGATAGGATTTTCGTGTACTCACCAAAGGGCGACATTTATGATTTGCCTCGCGGAGCGTTTCCCTTGGATTATGCCTATCGAATTCACTCCGACATCGCGGCGCGCGCAAGTGGATTTAAGATCAATGGAGTGATGAAACCGTTCAATTACAAATTGCAACACGGCGACACAATTGAAGTCTTAACAAGCAAATCCGCTCGTCCAAAACCAGATTGGCGAGACGTCATAATTACGCCACACGCCAAAGATAAATTACGCTTACAATTATCCCACTCAAACGGCATCTTACAACAATTAACTGGCGGCGTTTCCTCGTTCTTCCGACACAAGTAACGCTCGCCAGTCTCTCGGTTTTAATCAATAATCAAACGCGATTTATTTTTCATTCCAACGAGTAATTGACTCGCGGATGATTTGCTTTGCTCTTTCTACGTCGCCGAATCCCTTGACTACTGTTGAGCCAGGCTTCTTCAAATCCTTGTAGTGATTGAAATGGTGCTCAATTTGCTTCAACAATTGTGGAGGTAGGTCTTCTAGTGAATTGATTGCGTTGCCAGTGTTTCGGTCGTCGGCTGGTACAACAATAACCTTGTCGTCAACTTCATTATCGTCAACAAATTCCAGCACGCCGATAACCTTTGCTTCCATAAAAATACCGGTCGTCAACGGTTCGTCAGTGATAATTAGCGCGTCCAATTCGTCGCCGTCTTCATCCAAAGTCTGCGGAATGAAACCGTAGTTTGTTGGCTTTGCAAAAATAGCTGGCTCAACACGATCCAACTGCATCACTGCAAGCTCGCGGTTCCACTCAATTTTATGACTTGATCCCTGTGGAATCTCAACAACTACATTTACGATGCCGTTTTCGACATCACCAGGTGTTAAAATTTGATTAAAATCTGCCATTTTCTACTCCTCTCTGGCTTTTTCTTGTAAATATTCACGAATCTGCAGCGCTGCCACCGCACCTTCACCAACCGCCGAAGCGATTTGCATAGTTGCTCCCGAGCGCACATCGCCAGAAGCAAAAACGCCAGGAATATTAGTATGCAGATGCTCGTCAGTAATGATGTGTCCGCCTAAGTCCAACTCAACGTCCGAGTTTGCCAGGAATTGCGTGTTCGGAATTAGCCCGATAAATACGAATAACCCATCGGCAGTACACTCTTTCTGCTCGCCGTTTTGGGTCGATTTAACGCCGTAAAACTTATCGTCCTTGACAATAATTTCATCAGTCGTTGCACCGACGTGAACGGTAATTTTTCCATCATCGACATACTTCTGCAAATCTTTTTGCAAAATGTCACTGGCGCGCAATTTACTGCGAACTAACAGGTCAATATGGCTAGCATATCGCGTCAAAAATATCGCTTCTTGCACCGCTGAGTTTCCGCCACCGACAACGATTAGATTCTTATCGCGATAAAACGCGCCGTCGCAAGTCGCACAGTAATGCACGCCTCGACCATATAATTCGTCTTCGCCCGGAACGCCTAATTTGCGGTGATTCGAACCAGTCGCTAGCAAAACCGACTTCGCGCGGACAGATTGACCGTCAATTGTCAGCTCCAACTCGCCATCAACTTGCTTCAATTCCGTCACGTCGCCATACTCAATCTTCGCACCAAATCGCTCCGCCTGTTGTTGCAATTCAGACGCCAATTTCATTCCAGTAACACCTTCAGCAAATCCAGGATAATTGTCAATTTGATCAGTAATCGCCGCCATTCCGCCGACCACGCCACGCTCATATAGCGTCGTGTCGACATCTTCGCGCGACAAGTAAATTGCCGCCGTTAACGCGCTTGGACCAGCGCCAACAATAACAACATCTTTAGACATTAAAACCTCGCGATCGATAATATTGCTTCATCACTTCTGGCATTTCCGGCTCTGGAATATCGGCTGGCTTTTCAATAGCCATCACTACGAACTTAAGTGGAGAATTTGCAGGAATTTTATCACCCTGAGCCTTGTCGCCATAGGCCTTATTGGCTGGAATTGTTAGTTCACGCACGCCGCCAATTTTCATACCAATCAAACCCTCTTTCCAGCCCTGAATAACCGCAGTATTTGCCGGGCCGTCCATATTGAGCGGAGCTTTCAGTTTGCCGTCAGCGATTGATTGATCGAAAATCTCACCCTTAGCGTTCCAGCCAATGTAATAAACAGCCAATTTAGTATCGTCCTTAACTTCAGCGCCTTCGCCCTCAACCAAATCTTCCTTAATAAGCTCTTTCACATCACCGGCTTCAAACGCGCCAACTCGCGAGCTAAACTCAGAAAACTTGCCATAGTATTTTTGACTCAATTCATTAGCCTGAGCCTCTACTTTCTTTTTCCGTTCGTCAGTAGCCTTGGTGTATTCATCCTGAGCCTTCTTAAACGCGGCTTGGTCTTTGGCTTCATTTCCAGGCGCCACCATCATAGCGACAAATCCGCCAACGGTCCCCAAAAACATCATGCCGGCAATAACCCAAATACCTATTCTCTGGCCTTTTGTAGTTGCCATATTCCTCCTTTATTTACCTTCCAATTATAGCAATTTTTATCAAGCGCAACAATCACATTAAACCTGAGCGGCGTCGAATTCTTCCGCAGCCATCGCGGCAATCTCCTCAATAATCGGCGCAATATCTCTATCTTCCAGCGTCCGCTCAGCGCTCGTAAACTTTACATTCAAAGTTACAGTTTTTGTCGAATCGTCATTTTTTGGCTGATATATCGCAATTGGCGTTATGTCAATTTGTAGCTCACCGTGTTTTTTCGCAACTTCTTCGGCGCAAGCATAAACCTTCGCGTAATCAACATCTGAATCCATTTTCAATGAAATATCTCTGGCAGTCGATGGAAAACGACTTAATGGTTGGTAATTGTAGCCCTGATTTTTACTCAGATTTTCCTGCAATTTTTTAATGTCAATAGAAAACGCTGCCGTATAATCTGGCAATTTGAAATTACGTCGAGCAGACGGAACCAGCTCGCCAACAATCCCCAAATTGTCGCCGTTCTTCGCCACAATCCAAGCGCTGCGTTTCGCATCAAATGGCGCTGGAACGTCGCTGTCAGATTCCGCAATCTTCACAAAACCAACCTCAACACTCAAATCTTTCATCAGCCTTTCAGTAATTTTTCTCACCTTGTAAAACGGCGCGCCAACTTGAGGTTTTTTATTCGCATAAACTCCGTCAATGAAAGTCTTTTCAATCGGCAAATTTTCATCGTTAAACCCTAATTTCTTATCGTGAATTTTGCCAATTTCAAACAGCACAAATTCGTCATGTCCAGATTTTATATTGGCGTGAACTTTATCCAGCAAACTCGGCAAAATGCTAATTCGGTAATATTGCAAGTCTGGACTAAGCGCATTACTCAAGCGATACGCACGGCTCGGATCTTGCTCGGAATTTTTCAAAACGCGCTCATGAACGAAACTATACGTCAAAACTTCGTTCGCTCCAGCTCGCGACAAACTTTGACGAATTCTCTGCTTCAATTCACGACGCTCATTCTTCGGCGCAGGCTTAATGCTTCGCTCTGGCAAATGACGCGGTAATTTATCAAAGCCATATAATCGCCCAACCTCCTCAACGACATCCTCAGGAAGCTCAATATCTGTTCGCCAAAATGGACTGTAAACCATCACGCCAGCTTCGCCATATTTATTACCATCGTCAACGATAAATTCAACATTCTTTAGTAGTGTCTCAATCTCATTCTCGGCAAAGTCAACACCCAGACGTTCTTCGACAAACCTTTTAGGAATCAACAATCCACCGTGCCAGTGCTTACCATCGACCAACACTTGTCGCAATGAAGAATGATTCTTAAATAGCATAGGACTAGCTTGCTCACCACCAACCATACCAATTAACCATTTTAAGACAGGGTCAATTTGTGCTGGCGATTGCCCCTTATTAAACCTGGTCAGAGCATCGGTGAAAATTCCGTGACGCATAGCCGTGCGACGTAGTGCGTACATATCAAAATTGGCACATTCAAGGACAATATTCTTCGTTTCAGCCGAAACCTCAGTATCAACTCCGCCCATAATTCCCGCTAGCCCAATCACACCTTCGCCATCAGCGATAACAATATCGCCAGACGTCAATTCATATTCCTTGCCGTTAAGCAAACCAACCTTCTCGCCACTGCGCGCCATTCGCACGCCAAGTTTATGTCCACGCAACTTGTCGTAATCATAAGCGTGAGTCGGCTGCGCCGTCATAAACATCACGTAGTTTGTCGCGTCAACGATGTTATTGATAGGTTTGCCGCCCATTGCGACTAATTGACATTGCAACCACAACGGGCTTGGATGAATATCTACATTTTTTATAGCAATCACAGAGAATGCGGGCGCAAGCTCATTGGCTTCATTAAACACTTCAAGCTCTAAGCCATCGCTATCTGCGAATTCTTGAATAGCATTATACCAATCAGGACTATTAAACTGCTGATGAAAAATGCCAGCAATTTCGCGTGCCACACCGAGCTGCCCAAAACAATCCGGCCTGTGCGTAAACATCTTATTCTCAATTTCCAGCACGTAATCATCCAGCCCAAACACTTCCGCAAAACTCGCGCCAGCCTGAAGCGTGACGCCCGCCGGAATATCACGCTCATTAATCTCAATAATTCCCTCGTGATCTGTACCAATTGCCAGCTCGTCAGCCGCCGCCAGCATACCCTGGCTTAAGATTCCACGCAGCGGTCGCGCATCCAGCACGAACGGCTCGGCGTCATCAAAACTTGCTGGGACGGTACTTTTTGGCGGCAACCAAATTGCCCACATATCAGCATGAACATTCGGCGCACCGCAAACCACTTGCACGTAACCATTGTCATCCCTTGGAACGTCTTCTACGCCGCCATCGTCAATTTTAGTCACGCTCAGACGATCCGCATTCGGATGCTTTTCACACTCAACAACCCGCACAATGCGCGCGCCACCATATTTGGCTTTCAGGTCAATCACTTCCTCAACACCACCAAGTTGCTGATTGACACGCGACACCAGCTCATCAACTGGCGGCAACTCAAAATTAATCAATTGTTTTATAAGATTTAAGCTAACTTTCATACTGATATAATTATACCATCTTACCGGCAAGTAATCGACCTTAGAAAACTACAAATAACAAAGGCAAAATTACTCTAGAGTAAAATACAGCCATCCTTGAGCAGGCAGGAGATAATCCTCAAGGACTCCCCTCTCTTCAGACTTGGAGAGGGGTCATTCCCTGAATTATAATATAGTTATGGACTATGATAAATATCTAGAATTACAGACTCGCCTAGAATGGTTTTATGATTTTCATCCAGAGTTTTTTAATGATATTTCGCCCGAACAGAAGGAACTACTACAGAATACATTCCTGTACGATATGCCCGACGAAAGCTATCCGGCGCCATTGCGGGATTTTTATGATAAGAATATCGACAATCAGCCAACACTTCAGAACGATATGCTCTTAGCGGTAGATGCTTTATATAAAGTGGCGGGGGCTGGAAGCTTGTTTGATTATAATAAATAAAGCTTCTCTTCGTACGAACACGCCACCAAGCTTATAAGATTTAGGCTAACTTCCATACTGATATAATAAACTCATGATCCACAACTTGCATTCAGCATATTCTTTACCAGCAGACCACGATACACGTCATAAAACTGTCAATTTTTCACACTCAAAATAGTACAATTATAAAGACATGAAAAATAGCATCGGCATCACAACACCAGATTTTATCACTCAAGCCTTTCCCTTACTTAATGAAGCAACATATGTTCGTGAATTTGCTTCTTTCATCACACTATATCCAGATGCGGTCTATTATCTATTTCAAACAACAGCTGGCCAGTCGCTCATACTTGTAGCAATTGACTATCCCGACCCAACAGACGAGAGCCAACAAGTAAAGAAAATATCTGGCGGTTTTGAGTTTGAATTCACATATCTTATCAAGCCATATGCCAATGACCAACACCTCAGAATCTGTCCAAATGATGAAGTAGAAGAATTATTTTTCGTCTCAGACCCAAATGGTCGTTGTCACTATTATCTGGCAGCAATCAAACAAAAGCGGAGTTGGTAGGTTTATGTTGGCTGAACACTTCTAAATTCGGGAGGACCCTGTCCTGATATCATAAAGCTGCCTGGGTGGGTTACTACCTTGTTATAATAAACCTATGATTCATAAGCTATACTCTGCCTACGATTTACCAGCTAGTCACGACACGTGCCACCTGTTTGAGCATCTGATCATTAGGCGATTCTTAAAGGAAACGGAAAAAGTTGGCGGCAACCGAGCTTTTACTGGAGAGTTAGATGGCACGACTAGCGAATCAAGCGTATTTTTTACGTCCGCACTATTCACAAGCGAGTCTAATACATTATTTGAAAAAATCATCAACGATATTACGCCTTTTGAGGCGTCTCTTATTCAACAGTCCATCTCGCACATAGAAGCCGAGATGCAATCCAACATTGATATAGCAGACATGACGCTGCTACAAGAACAGCTCGCTCTTTGTCAAAAATATTTTATCGATAGTCAAAAAACCGCTCCCAGCAATTCACACCCAAAATCTAAGATTTCTCCTCTTAAAATCAGCCATAGTCCGAAGGATTTTACAGACGTTAAGATTGCTGTAGAAATTGCTGACGCCAGCGATGAATTGACTGCCGCATTTTTCTGCACATATCCAATACTTTTGGACCTGGTACGCGACATTTGTTTAGATAAAATCTCATCCTACCCATCCAGCCCCGGACAGTTTATAGCGTACTATGACGGCAATTACACCAGCCAAACCTACACCGTAAAAAATACAGACCTTGCTCGACTGAGCTCAAGTGAAACTATACAGACATATTTACAAAGCTTTAACATATCCTCGCACGCAACCGACCTAAGAAATCTTGCCGAAGCTTTCACGTCTGACCCATTTTATATTTCAGTGCCCATATATTTTTATCAACAAACCGCTACGCCACTATCCAGAAATGACCTAGCGAAAACTATAAACGTCGCAAATATGAACGCAATCCTAAAACAAATAAAGGCGACGATAATCCTGGATTATTAGCTCTAGCTGATTTTCTAGCAGAGAAAAGATTCTGAAAAGGAAATATTAACGCTGCCAAATTTTGCAGGATTATTATGAATGAAAAGGTCATGAAGGGTTTAGTAACGCAATAAACCAACCACTTTTACAGCGACTGTCTGACTGGTGTTTTCTCGATTCGTAAAAGTGACTTCGTCTCCAAGTTGAATTTTTTGGCGCTTTTCATTATTCACAGTATGTCACATTGACCAAATATTACCTCTCCATTACAATTGAAATGTGATTAAAGCAGTATCAAAAGCGCTTATTAAGAATAAAAATGGTAAATATCTACTGCTTTATAGGGGAGATACTCACCCTAATTTCCCTGAGCATCTTGACCTTCCTGGAGGAGAAGTAGAATCGAAAGAGACTTCTAAGACGGCGACTGCACGAGAAGTACAGGAAGAAACTGGCATATGTATATATCCAAATGACTTAAAAAAGCTATTTGTTAAGCAGTACAAAAACACAAAACATGTACTTTTTGAGATAGTCATAGATAAGACTGAGTCTGACATTTCTGTTAAATTGAGCTGGGAACATAAAAAATACCGTTGGATGACGTTATCGGAATTATTAGATGCTAATATTCCAGAGAACGCAGATCCTTATTATATAGATGTTATTGATTATTTAAAGCATTTATCCGAGACTTGATCTGTCCTTCCCAACATTCTTACTACCCCTATAACAAGCCTTATGACATCCTCTTGATCTCCTCTAATTTCTGGATATATCTGGGCTATAGCATAATTACCCTCGCCATAGTAGACTCCTTGAATATAATTATCCGCCAGTGAGGATGACGGGTTTGGATAGTTTCATTATTATTCGTCTATTAGCGGGTGCGAGATTGCGAAATATACGCCTGTATAATTGTTTTTAGATCCACGCTGTGACGGAAATTTATGTTATCAATCTCACCCAGATCGACCCATTCTGGCGTGCCGTTAGTATAAGTCTTCTCACTGTCGGTTATGTTGTCATTATTGATTTGCCCGTGCAGCTGGCTGTGGGTGAAGTACAGTTGAATTGACTGGTTAGCTTGCGACTCAGCGTTACGCTTGAAGAAAGTAGTTGCTTGGTGAATGATTCTATCTGGTGTGATAGTCAGTCCAGTTTCCTCCTTAACTTCACGGACAATTGATTCCTCAATCGTTTCGCCCTTCTCGACGCCGCCGCCAATTAGACTATAACCATCCCATTGCCTAGTTAAAAGAATCTTATTATCCTCAATAATAACTGCATACACGCCGACGCGAATATTTAGTTCATCAACAGGAACGGTGTATTGATTACCGAAGACGTCTTTGCAGATGATGGATTTAATAAAAGTCACCTCTTTCAGATTATAAACATCCTCTTGCTGCGAAACGGCGCGCGGATGTTGTTTGTAGTTTTATTTTAGCATACACAATAGATGCGGGTCTAGGCATGTGATATGCCGATAACACTAGGACGATTGTGTTATTTGATTTATTACGCGATATCCTGTGTATTATTCTCAACAATATCAACCCAAACTCGACCGATTTCTTCAAATAATTCATCTTTAGTGTTTTCATTAAAGACAGTATAGTCTGTTCGGTATCTTAAGTCAGATACCAGTTACACTAGCCCAAGTCACTCGCATTTGTTCAGATGGATTTCTCCAACCTAGAGGATGCACACCTCTCTCGTCGTCCTACTTTTGAACCTCGATGACGTGAACACCAAGGTTCTCCTTGTGGTCAGGGTAGATCTTACGAAGGAGGCGCAGAGCCTCCCTCTCGCTCTCTGCCTGCGGCACGATCTGCTGCCACGGCTCAGCCGCCAGCATGTCGGCGAAGCTACGGTAAATACGGATCGACTTGATCCGTACCACGCCCGATGTGTGACCGGTCTCGAGCTGTAGCAGCTCGCCAGCCTTCAGCCGCTTGATACTGTTATATCCGACCCTCACCTCGAGAGTCTTCTTGCCGGACATGATTGCGTCGTAGTATGGACGCTTGATGCGCATCTTACGCATAGGCACTCCTTCCTTGTTGAGACTGATTCCCCACTGCTGAACGACGCTGGTAGGCGCATACCCTCCCGGGAACACGCCCTCCAGACTCCAGCCGTGACGCTGGAGACAGACGACCTGCCACGGCTCAGGGACCAGGTGGACGTACAGCTTGCGACCATAGTCCTCCAGCAGTCCCTGCAAATCAGTGACAAGCGCCTCGAACGCAGCCTCCGATGAGGCCACCAAAGGCATCAGCTTGATAGGCTGACCCTTCTTCGGGGTCGCACCAGCGACACCGACAACCTGACCGTTGCACTCAGCGACAAAGATGATCTTGAACTTGACGTTCACGTCGCCAGATTCCATACGACGGTAGCCAGCGAAGAGGGCGTCAACCCAACTGTCGTCCACTCCTTCGAAGTCGTCACTCGTCTGCGACAGGATGAGAGCTCGCGCACCGTCAGCGTGCTGGCTCTCGTTAAACGGAACCACAGAGATGTTCGGCGAGTCGAACCCCGCCTCGTCAACGAGCTGTTTGTACAGCATGTGCTCATCGACGCCAATCTTGTAGTGGTCCTTCGCTGTGCCAGTGACGCGGAAGCCCTTCCGGATGAAGAATTCCAGCGCCTTTTTGTTCGGTTCTGCCACAGTGCAGTAGATCTGCCGAGCACCATGGCTTCGGGCGAAATCTTCGGCATACTCAAGCAGCATGCTTCCGACGCCCATCTTTCCTCGGTACGCCGTGTCAACAATGAGAGGGCTGATCTTGACAGTCCCCTGTTTCTTGTTGACAACATGAATGACACCCGCGGGTTGTCCATCACTCTCGGCGATGAACATGTGCTGTCCGGCCGAGAACTGGCCGACGTAGTCAACACCGCCTGCCATGTGCGCATCAAAGATACGCCGTGCGTGTGCATAGTGGTCACCGTCATAAAACGGTGTGAGAGCCCGTATCATAAGATCCGCGACGAAATCGAAATCGTCCGCCCTTGCGGGGCGCACGATGATGTTGTCGACTGACGACTCAGTCATGATGTACACCTTCCTGCGATAGCTACGATTTTTGACGTAACTTGGATAGGACGGTCGTTTATTATATCCATTAAAATATTTCAAATTTAATACCTATCACGCCATTTTCCAGCTGGTCGCTGAGAGAATAGAATTCACCAATCTGCTTTTCGAGCCACTCGACGCTCTCACCGCCAAATTTTGCAGGATTATTGTGAGAAAATAAGTCACGAAATGTCGCGTATCTCAGCAAACCAACAACCTCAGCGGTAACAGTTTGCTCAGAATTATCTCTATTTGTAAAAATAATCCGATCCCCGATTTGGATTTTCTGTCGTTTGGCGTCATATAATCGCGACTCGATAGTCTTATTGCCAGAAATAATAGCGTTAAACGGCTCAGTCGCCAATCTTAATTGGTGTGTGGTCATAAAATTATTTGCCTTTCTTGCTATAATTAAACCATCATATAAATAAATATTCAAATATCTACACTTCCATAAGAAAGGCTATCAAATGACCAAAAAACTACTAGAAATCGAACGCAAGCGCCAGCTAACGGGCAATCTTGAAGAGCTAATCGGACGGTTGCAAAACATCGGTTTTGAGTTAAAGAGTAATCTACGTGAAATTGATACGTATTATTCCCGTCCTGATGTCGATTTTATGCAGACGGTTGAATGTTTGCGGATTCGCCAGCGCGATAGTTTTGCTGAGGTAACATATAAGCCAGCAACGACCACTGCAACGCATACGGAAAATAATGTAATCATTAAGCCCGAAACGAACCTGCCAATTCAGCCCAAAGACGCGGCAACCGCCAAGCAGCTACTGGCAAACCTCGGTATGATGCAACTGGTCGAGGTCAACAAATATCGTCGCTCGTTTCAGTCCTCTGATTTTCCGCAAGCAACGGTAGCCATCGACGAAATCAAAGGCGCCGGAACTTTCGTGGAAGTTGAGGTTTTGTCAGATGATGAGACTAGTGCGCTGATGACGATTAGTGAAATTGAGGCCAAACTCGGTCTGGATTCAATGAAAATTGTGACGCAACCTTATAGGGATATTTGTATGGACTATTAAGAAGATCGCCACAAAACTTCACAACTCCACTCGCAACCAATATAATACATCCATGAATACTTCACGGAAAAATCGCATCGTAAAAATTACTATTTGGGTAGTCTGCTCAATTGTCGTTACAGCCGCCTTACTGGTCGCCGCAGCTTTCTTTTGGCCAGCAATATCCAAGCAATTGCAATCTTCAAGCTCTGAAAAATTGAGTTACAACGACGCCATCGCCGCTGCAAATCGTACTGTTAGTGAAGACGCCTCAAATGCCGACATTAGACCAGAGTGCCGATCAATCATTAAAACCCACGGCAAAAAAACTGCCAAAGCCGTCATGATGATTCACGGCGTAAGCGCATGCCCACAGCAATTTGCAGACTTAGGCGACACCTTTTTCAACGCCGGCTATAACGTCTATATTCCCCGCGTTCCCAGCCACGGTCTGACGGACAATAAACGACACGGAGAAATCACCATTCCAGCAATGGCACAATTTATGAATTCCAGCACCAGCATAATTAGCGGTTTGGGTGATGAAACGGGAATTGTCGGACTTTCTGGCGGCGCAAATATGGCGACCTGGATTACTCAGTACAACAGCCAAACCATATCACGAGCGCTACTTCTATCGCCTTTTTATCAGCCTTCAGCGTCGGAAACTCCCTCCTGGAAAATTCCGCTTTTACGAAATCTTTACGGACGCAATATTCTTCCAGATTCGTTCACGGGTAGCAATTTGTCATATCGTGCTCTTGGGAAATATATAATAATCGCCAAGAACTATAAATCCGACCTAAAAGCTCCAGGGCTAAAATATGTCGGGGTCGTAACAAGCGAAAACGACACCGCAATTGATAAAAATCTCGCAGTCAACATACCCAAGCAAATGGCTGCAGATTCTGGCGCCAAATTCCAATATTATTCAATTCCGGCCTCATTTGGCATCGGTCACGATATTGCAGCTTTAAACCAAGACGAGGTTAAAAAGCACGCCGACAAACTATATCCGTTCTATTTGGATATGTACGAGGGAAAAGACGTAAAATTAGAAGCGAACTAGCTATCCTATTTACCTTGCACAGCTAAGATTCGCGCCTGAATTTCATCCAATTGAGCGTCGTCCATTTTCGGACCGTCAGCCGTGGTTAACCAGCCAGGATATTCCTCATAAAACGCTTGCTCGTGTGACACTGGCGAGCCAATTCCCTTTGCCAAATCACCATGAAGCGGCATCAACTTGGCGTGTACATGTGCTACGCCCGTGCCTTCAAAAATTAGCGCTACTCGTGGAGTGTCAAATGCTTTTTCCAAAATACCAGCAACTTTTTTCACTGCCAGCATCATTTCGGAATATAAATTATCGTCCAAAGAAAATACGTAATCGCCCGGATTATGCTTTGGTATCACCACGGTAAAGCCCGGTGTATTTGGAAACGGCGTCAAAAACGCCAAAAACTTCTCATCCTCCCAAACCTTCCATGATTTCATTTTACCTGTTACGACATCATCGAAAAATGTGTGATTCATAATTACTCCTTTATGCAAATAAATCGTTTAATGCCTCACTCACCGTTGGATGAGTGAATATTTGGTCACGCAGCACAGTATATGGCAGGCCATTATCCATTACAGTTTTGATAATATTAATGACTTCTGGTGAGTTACGACACAATAAACTAGCACCCAAAATTTGTTCAGTGTTTGCATCAATCACCGCACGCAGCAAGCCTGTTGTAGCATTATCAACATGCAGGCGTGGAATCGCCATAGCAGGCAGCTCTTTTACGATAATTTCGCGCCCCGTCGCACGCGCCTCAGCCTCTGTCATACCCACCCGACCTAGCGGCGTTTGCATAAAGACCGCGTACGGCAAAGTTTTTTGTTTGGCGCGAGTATACAGACCATCGCCCAGCAACTGGCTTCTCACAATCCGAAAATCGTCCAGCGACGCATAGGTAAATTGTGGCCCGCCCGTTACATCGCCCATTGCCCAAATATGCGACCGACTAGTACGAAGTGTTTCATCAACCACAATTGCCCCGCGCTCATCCGTCGCTACACCAGCAGCTGGTAAATTCAAGCTCATCGTTGCCGGGCGACGGCCCGTAGCCATCAAAACCGCATCATAACCAGCGTAATCATCATGATTTACTGTGCGAATCGTCGCAGTAGACTCACCCTCAATCGCTGTCACATCCACACTAAACACAATCTCAATACCCTGTGCCTGCAATGCTTCAGTAGCAGCCCGAGCAATTGCTGGATCTTCACGTGCAAGCAGAGCATCGCCCCTCTCAAATACTGTTACTTTTGTACCAAGTTTGGCATAAGTTGAGGCAAATTCTAACCCAATATAACCGCCACCAATGATAGCTAGCTGTTTTGGCTGCGTCATTCTATCCAGCAATTCAGTACTGGTATACACAAACGGCTTATCAACACCTGGAATATCTGGGATGATTGATTCCGCACCGGTGTTAATAAAAATCTGCGGTGCACTAACTACTAGCTCGTCGCTACCCGCCACAACCTTCACAGTACGATCATCTACGAACGATGCCTCACCCTCAATGACGCTCACTGTTTCACGATCCGCAAGCATATGATAGTTCTTCTCATTCAACCGCGCTACCACTGTTGTCTTATGTGCCATCGCCTCATCAAAACTTTGATGATGTTCGGCTGCATTGACTAGCACCTTAGTAGGAATACAAGCAATATTAATACAGGTGCCGCCATACATCTTTGGCGACCGCTCCACTAGCGCTACCTTTTTTTCCGCATTTGCCAGCGCTACCGCCAATGTTTTGCCAGCTTTGCCAAAACCAATGATGAGTGCGTCAAATTGTTGTGTATCCATTTTACCTCCTCCTATCTTTTTTAGCGATCTCTCTCGCTGCAACAAATTCTCTATCGGCACACAGAACTGCCTCTTTTATTACAAGTTTTTGAGCTACTACTATTATCGTGTGTAATAGCTCCTTAAAACTGTTCCAAAAAGTCCAACTTACCGCTTCCAAAATACCAGCAACCTTTTTCACTGTCAGCATCATTTCGGAATATAAATTATCGTCCAAAGAAAATACGTAATCGCCCGGATTCTGCTTCGGAATCACCACGGTAAAACCTGGCGTGTTCGGAAACGGTGTTAAAAATGCTAGGAATTTCTCATCTTCCCAAATCTTCCAAGATTTCATTTTTCCAGATACGATGTCGTCAAAAATTGTGTGATTCATAATTACTCCTTTTGAAGTAATTATAGCATTTTATGAAGTTTTCAGGTCGGACAATTTAAGTTCCATTCGACGACAAACCAGAGCCAGCCACATCGTCGCAAAAATCCCCAATAAAACTTCTACTATCACAAACCAAAACTTGCCCATTGCATAACCTTGCGCCGCTATAATTGCCGCAAAAATCGGAAAACTGAAAGATGAGATTCGCTCGCGATGAGTTAAATAGCTCAAACTCGATGGCAAAAGAAACATCAAAAGCACCATCAATATCACGATGCCACGCGAGAAAACAAAATGCGCCGCGTGCATTGTATCATTCGGACAAAGCGCCACCCCTATCATACAAATCGCAAACAGTGAAAGTATCCAGCCAGATATTCGAGCAGAGCGAATTTGACCAAGCTTAAGATAACCACGATTCATAAAAAACCCAATCGTCGCCATAATCAGACCAGATAAAAACACTCCCGAATTGAACGAAAATGCAGACAAACGATTCGAGGTGGTTTCGCCCAATCTACTCAAACTCCAGTTCGTCCACCGAGTATCATCAGAAAGCAATATCGCCACAACCAAGCCCACAGCCAAAACGACACCATTAAGAATACAGAGTGCCTGAAGGCGATTCTTGCATAAAAAATCCTTAATCTGTCGAAGTTTCATATTGCTAAAATTGTTCCAAAAAGTCCAACTTGCCGCTTTCAAAATGACGGACATCTTCGATTCCATATTTCATCATAACCAAGCGGTCGATTCCGCAACCAAAAGCAAATCCTGTATATTCATTCGGGTCAATTTGTGCCGCGCGAAGAACATTCGGATGAATCATTCCGCAGCCCAATAGCTCAATCCAACCTTCACCAGAGCAAATTTTACATTCAGGATTTTTTCCTTCACAAAACGGACAACTTAGCGCAAACTCGAAGCTCGGCTCGGTGAACGGAAAGTAAAATGGATTAACGCGAACGTCAAGTTTCTTGCCATAATATTCCTGCAAAAATTCTTGCAGCGTAGCAATCAAATTGCCAACATTAACTCGGCGTGAAACGTACACGCCTTCGACTTGATAAAACGTATGCTCGTGGCGCGCGTCCAAATCTTCGTTGCGAAAAACGCGATCAGGAACGATAGCGGCAATAGCCTCACCTTTTTCCAAATTGTCGCGATATTTCATCAACACGCGATTTTGCATAGTCGACGTATGCGCCGGCGCAATCAAACGATCGCCATTAGAATCAGTTTCCTCGGTCATAAACGTATCGTAATCGTCACGCGCTGGATGACCTTTTGGAAAATTCAGACTCTCGAACATATGGAATTGATCGTCAATCTCTCTGGACTCTTCCGTGACAAATCCCATGCGATTAAAAATCTCAGAAATGCGCTCAATTTCAGTGCTCAGCGGATGAATCGTGCCTTGTTCGCTCGGCAAAAGTTCGGGCTTTGGTGAATTCACATCCATCGGCGCCGTAACGTCAATCGGTTTCAAGTCAACTTTTTCCAGCTCTTCCAGTCGCACATCAATAGCCTGTTCAATCGCCTGCTTCAACTCGTTAATTCGCTTACCAAACGGACCACGCTCAACTGGCGGCAATGACTTGATTTGCTCGTACAATTCCCTAAGTCGTCGATCGCGCAAAAACTCACGCGGAGACTTGGATTGCGAAACCGCCAAAACTATTTCTCTTCTCAATTCGTCTAAGTCAACCATTTTATCGTCCTTGCATTAAAAACATTACAATCACTACACCAGCCATAATGGCAATTAAAATCCACGCCCACGCCAAAGTCGTCGTCTGTTTCGTGCCTTCCAAATATCTTATGTCGTCGACGCCGTCCATAGTTGCCTTTTCTTGCAAACTCGAAGCCTTCGCTTTCTCTCTTAATTCCGCCGCAATTCGCTCTTGCAATTCACTGCGCTGATCCTGCTGATTTACAAATAATCCCATAACTACAGTATAGCAAATTATGTTATAATAGTCGTGATATTACTTTAAGGAGGGAATATGGCTACGAAGAAAACTTCAAAGAAAGCCCCAGTTAAAGCCGCAGAAAAGAAAACCGCTGCCGCTAAAACTGAAACCAAAACGACCGTCAAGTACGTCGTTACTGAATCTACCGCTAAAAGCAAGCGTGTCGAACTAGATTCTAAATTACCAAACAACTTAATTAACATCGTCATTGCGGAAGTTATCGGCACGTTCATTTTGACACTTGCCGCATTATTCGCATCAGACATTTTGTCATCGATGTATGTCGGTTTTGCATTGATGTTCATCGTTGCAATCATTGGCAACATTTCTGGCGCACACGTAAACCCAGCTGTCACGTTTGGTCTATGGACAATGCGTAAGCTAAAGACCGTACTTGTTCCATTTTACTGGGGAGCTCAATTCCTCGGTGCAATGGCAGCTATCGTGCTTGTTGGCTCATTAACAAACGGCGGATTTGCCCTAAGCTTCGACCAATTCACTGCGTTCTCTTGGAACATCTTCGCGATGGAATTAGTCGGTACCGCTGTATTTGTATTTGGCATCGCCGCAGTTTTGCAGCGCAAAGAAATCAAAGCAGCTGGTCAAGCTTTTGGAATTGGCTTAGCGTTGATGATTGGTCTTGTCGTATCTGGCTCAATCTCTTCGTACATTAAAAGTACTGCTATTGCAAAAATCCAAAAAGAGCAAAGTACTGCTCAAACTGAGAAAAACGGCCGCACTTACCCACGCGAAATCTACATCTCAGGCGCAACTTTGAACCCAGCAGTTTCTTTGGCTGTTACAGAGAAAACCGACTCTCAACTACGCAGCAATGGAGTATTGCCAGCTGAAGGCGAAAAAAGCTATTCACGTTTTAGCCTGGAAGTAATTGCCGCTACCCTAATCGGTGCAGCATTAGGCGGCAACCTATTTCTACTCGTCAATTACCGAAACAAAGATGAAGAATAGATTATAACTTCATAATAAAATATCCCGCTTAATCGGCGGGGTATTTTTTATGTCAATCTTCTTGAGTCGGCCGATCAATCAGCTCCGGCTGCGCTTGGTTATTGCCACCAGAAATTCGCACGACATCCTTATCAATCTTCCCTAGCTCCTTATAAGTATTGTTATAATGACCAACGGTTGTACTTAAACTCTTGCCCATTTTCGTCATCAACTCATCAAACTTTTTAATATGAACGCCCAATTGACCAACTCGAACTTGAATGTCTTTGGCCTGCTCTTCAATCTGCAGACTACGAAGCCCCTGAAGAACGGTCTGAAGGTACGCCAAAAAACTAGTCGGACTAACAATAATAACCCGCTTGTCCCGAAACGCATATTCAATCAGATCGCGACTCGAACCGCCCTGACCTACATTATTAATCAGAAGATCGTAATACAAAGATTCGCTAGGGATAAACATAAAGGCAAAGTCCATGGTGTTTTCGCGCGGACGAATGTATTTGCTAGTCTCGTCAATTCGCCCCTTAAGGTCAGCCTTCACCTTATTTAGCCACATTTCACGCTCAGATTTTGTCTCAGCGTTAATCATGCGATTGTAATTCTCCAAAGAAAACTTACTGTCCACCGGCAATACCTGCCCCTTGTCCAGAAAAATAACCGCGTCAACAATTTCACCGTCCTTGAAGCGATATTGCATTTGATATTGCTTGGCTGGCAAAACGTTATCCAACACACTCTCCAGATAAAACTCCCCAAAAACGCCACGCTGCTTTGGGTTTTGCAACACGTTTTGCAAGGTTTTCAGATCGGTCGCCACATCAACCACGCGCTTATTGGTCTCATCCAATTTCGCCAATCTCTGCGTCACATCAGTCACCAACTTCGCGCTTTCTGACAATTGTTTCTGCACGGAAGTTTGAACTTGCGCATTGCTTCGCTCCAATTTATCGCTAACGGATTCATTCAGTTTCGCAATAGTTCGCCCCAATTCCACGACATCGGTTTTAATTAGCTCGACGGATGATTGATTTTTTAGCTCGCTGATTTTTGATTGTAAGACAAATAAAGTCGCACCCAAACCAATAGTAATAACAATTAAGAGAATAATGATAATGATTTCCATACACTTAGTGTACAGTGATTATAACGCTAAGACAACTCGTGCTAAGATTGCGAATAAAGTCATAAATAAAATTGCTGCACCATTGCCACGAATTCTATTCAGCCAAATTAACGACAAGTATACCAAAACTGTCGCCAAAACTACCCATAGCAATGACAAAATCCAAGATCCGCCAGCCCATAGTGTAGCTCCCCACAATGACACAGTTGCCGCGATTACCACTAATAGAGGTCGCTTAATGCCGAATACCGCCAACACTGGAACTAGCATAATCCCCGCCAAAACTAACGCAACGTAAGATGCAATACTTGTGCTGTTTGCGCAAATAGAAATATGCTCAGCGTTCGCACAAAATACGGGTGTAATCATAAATTTATCAAACGCAAGCGCCAGCAACCAGATAGCCACGCCGCTAGCAACTAAAATCGCCAAAATCCTCAAGAAAACTCGCCTTGAAAATGGATATGTGTAATCTGATATTTCTTCACGGAAAATAGCTGACAATAATTTCATACGTAAATTGTAACGTAAACTTGTCAATATTGCAAATGTATATGCTTAAATATTATGTTTTTTCAAGAGATTCATCGGTTTATACCAAATAATCCCTACACAAGCAATCAATAATCCGCCAATAACGTCAAGCGGCGTATGCACCAGAGCAATAACCCGACCTACACATATTAAGATCGTCATAACCAGACAAATAACAGCCAGCCGCCAACTCTTTGCTCCGAAAAATACCGCCAAAGTAATCGCCATTGTAAATAGCGCATGGTCAGACGGAAAACCCGGATTATTAAGGAATGACGCGCCGGCAGATACACCCAGAATCTCGAACGGGCGCATCTGATCTGGTTGATAAATTGACCCGATAATTTTTGCCGCCACGTAAGCAGTCAAGCCAGCCATCAGCACCTGGCTATAAACTTGATACTTCTCTTTATTTGGAACCAATTTTATCAGCGCGTACGCACCAATTAGCACAACCGGCACCACTAGTCCATCAGCAATTAGCTTCACAATCCATTGCAAATCCATACTATAAGTATATCGCGTCGAGGCTGGCCAGTAAACGCTTGCGGAAATCATTTTTCTATAGTACAATTATGTTTGCCGTTGGGATGTCGCCAAGTGGTAAGGCAGCGGGTTCTGGTCCCGCCATTCGGGGGTTCGAATCCCTCCATCCCAGCCAAGTTTGAAATTTAGCAGCCAGTTATTTGGCTGTTTTTTTCGTTGGTAAATTTGCACAGATCAGCAAAGCCCACATCACGAATACCAGAAAAATCGCAGCCACATTATTCACATTCTTTATCGTTGCACCAAATATCACCGCCGCATGACCATTCGCAAACGCCAAAAAACCAATTGCCGTCATAATCCCCAAACTCAAAAAACCAGCCATTCTGCTCGTCAGAGTAATTCTTTTTGGCATATCCATATCAATTAAAAACGGCAACGACACCAGCTCAACAACCACCAATATTATCGCAATCGGAAGACTCAAATATGGCATAATCCCTGTAGAAGTAAGGACTGCAGAAAACTTCTCAAACGTAAATAATTGACATAATAATGGCACCATTATTAATAGTCCTGTAATCAATTTAACAATTTTATTCACTTTTATAGACATAATTTCAGTATAGCTTGCACGTCAAAAAAGCTCAAGCTTGTTGTATTTTTTACGAAAGCACTTGCACTTTTTATAAAAACGTCATAAAGTTAAACCAGCGAACGTTACAAAAATAAACACCATAAAACAGTATCTTTCGCTCTACGACAAATCCACCACAACTTAAAATACCCCGTCTCTATGGGGTATTTTTATTGGTCAATATTCGCGATTGTTCGGCGCGCCACTCGGCAATTTTTCCGTGATGTCCACTCAGTAAAACATCTGGCACACGTAAACCTTTAAACTCCTCAGGTCGTGTATATTGTGGGAATTCCAACGTTTCTCCATCTGAAAAACTTTCAATTTCCGCAGACTTTTCGCCGCCCAAAACTCCAGGAATCAACCTAACAATAGAATCAATCATCATCATTGCCGCCAACTCTCCGCCTGTCAGCACAAAATCGCCGATACTCCACTGTTCGTCAACCAACTCCAAAATTCGCTCATCAACACCCTCGTATCGCCCGCAAATAAATATCACACCCCTATCATCATCGGCTTCTTCCTGAGCTTTAGCCTGCCTCCAACGTTGCCCTCGCGGACTCATTAGTACCACCTTCGCTGTTTCATCCTGATATTTCGCAAATTCCACCGCTTTCCATAACGGCTCGATCATAAGAAGCATCCCGTCGCCGCCGCCATAAGGAGTATCATCAACTTGACGACGAGGACCCAAACCAAACTCCCGCAAATTCACTGTCGTAAGCTCTACAATACCGTCTTTCTGAGCCTTCCACATCATGGAATTATTAAAAACTCCCGTCGTCATTTCTGGGAAAAGCGTAATTACTTGAAACTTTCTCATCTGTTACAGTGTAGCAAGTGTTGACTTTTTTGTCCAGGTATGATATATATGTATCAGCTTTTGTTCAACCGAACAGAAGTAGCCCTTACATAGGAAGGAAAGCCATGCACAAGGACGCTGAATCATGGGAAATGACGCTCGCGGAATGCGGGATTCTCCAACGTTCTACCGTAGAGGAAAGTGACAATGGTTACGTTTACGTCACTATCATCGCCTCAACCTCTACAACTCCGGACGACTCCGACGAGAGTTCAGAAGATCTCGCTATGGAGATCTTCTCTGGAGTCGAAGTGAGTGAGGTCTATATCGACCATCACTTCGATGGAGGGGGTGAGTACATTGGAACAGGTGCTACATTTGTGTCTTTGTACGACAAGTGCGTCATCCAGTTCCAAGACCCTGAATTGTATGACGCCTTCGAGCCGAACAAGGAGTCCGCCCGACTTGATGGCGAGTTCGGGGAAATTGATTGGGGTTGGGGCGAGCCCCTAATCCACCTCTTCAGCCTCATCAAGGAGGCTGCCGATACTGCCGGTAGTAGCCTGGCTAACACCCTGCTCCTGTCGGGCACCTCGGAAGTGTACTTGCAGCGTATCTACGAGCCCGAGGAATGTCGCAAACTCCTCCCACAGCGGAGGGAGAACAGCGATTACGAGCTCTGGGATAACGCGAATCCGGCGTGGGCGCTGATGGCGCGCCATACCGGACGTGAGGGCTAACCCGCCCGCCAATGAGAATAGCTCGCCTTGAGGCTTAAGCCTCGGCCGAAGCTCTTGGCGGGCTATTTTCATGTCTTTTTATAGAAATTATTCCCCACCAAAAAACCGTCCCAATAAGGACGGTTTTTTAGCACAAATAAGGCTCTCAATGGTTACCCATTGTCTCGCATAGAGCTGTTCTCGCATAATGTCTGTGCTTGAACTGGTTTTAATTATATATCAAGATCGTCGAGTTCTGCAAGCTCTTTTCTGGTGTTTTCTGCGTAAGATGATTCATTTTCCACAGCTTCATCTGTTGAGTTATCCACAGAAGCACTACCGTTATAATCATTTTCTTCACGCGCGCCAGAAAAACCGTCATTGTTAACAATCTTCAAGTTATATCGAGCGTCATTCTTTGCACCCAAAGCTCGCAGAAGTGTGCGCAAGCTCTGTGCCGTACTACCACGCTTACCAATAACTCGACCCAAATCTGCTGGATTAACTGTCAATGTTAGTAAAACGCCTTTTTCGTCAATTGTTCGGTCTACTACGACGTCTTCTGGATGTCCAACCAACGCCTTTACAGTATATTCTACAAACTGCTGATCTATTGTTGACATTCTGCCCCTCCTCCTGGAATTAAACTGTATTTTCATTATACACGAGCAGTTTACGCCGTGCAAACTTTAATTATTTCCCGCCAGATTCTTTATATTTAGCAATTGCAGCACGAGCAGCTTGCTGTTGGGCAACTTGCTTAGACGGACCAATGCCTCGTCCCATCATATTATCGCCAACAAAAACCCCAAGAGTAAAGACCTTATCATGATCTGGGCCTTCTTCACTCAGGACTTTATATACCGGCGTTTGATTGTCAACTCGTTGAGAAATTTCCTGCAAATATGACTTCGGATCACGCCAACTGCCCGACTCCAAAATTCCATCCAACTTAGCAATTATATGCTTGTGAATAAAATCGCGAGCATCGTCAAAGCCACGCTCCAAATAAATCGCGCCGATTACCGCCTCAAATGCATTAGCTAAAATCTGTAAATGCGCTCGCTCCGAGCCGTTCTTCTCGCCCTTTGACATACGAATCAGCGGACCATAACCCAACTTATCGCCAGCATCACCAATACTTTCCGTTCGCACCAAAGCTGCCCGCCAAGCAGTCAAAATTCCCTCTGGCTCGGAAAAATGCGTAAACAAATATTCCGTTACCGCCAATTCCAAAACCGCATCACCTAAAAATTCCAAGCGCTCATTGTGATGATGAACAGATTTTCGATGCTCATTCACATAGCTACGGTGAGTCAAAGCTGTAATCAGCAAATCCAAATTCGTAAATTCAAAACCTAATTTTTCGCGCGCAAAATCTTGATATGGCGCAGTGTTCATTCCGTTCATTTATAAGTTCTCCTGTCTAATTCGTTTCATCGCTAGAAGAATCAGCTTGCCAATATCTTCATATTCAACTTCATCCAGCGCCTCATGAAAACTAAACCATTTAAGTCCATTCATCCACTCTTCCTTTTGGAGTTTCTCGTTAGGATCCAGCGCCTTAACTAGATAAACTTGCGTTGTCATCAATACCAATTTATCAATTCGACGATAACGAAAATTCACCTTGCCCAGCCAGCCGTGCAGTTCAATTTTCTTCAATCCAGTTTCCTCGCCGATTTCCCTACGAGCCGTCACTTGAGCTGTTTCACCTGGTTCAATGTGTCCTTTGGGAATTGTCCAGCGATCGCGAGCGTCCTGATATAGCAAAAACTCCGCCTCGCCCTTTTTATTACGACGAAAAATCACGCCACCAGCAGTTGGTTCGCGTACAATTTCCTGAATCAATGGCTTCTTGCTGCCACCAAAATATTTTTTTATCTTATCAAAGTTGCTTGTTCTCACTGTCGGACTCCTCCACGAGAGTACGGAGTGCCGTGCCAAGCACGCCATTCACAAACTTACCCGAGTTATCCGAACCGAACGCTTTTGCTAGCTCTACCGCTTCGTTAATCACCACTTTTGGCGGAACGGTATCTGCACAATATAGCAATTCATATAAACCAATTCTAAGTACCGCCCGATCAATTCGCGGCAACTGACTGATAGGCCATTCTGGCGCCAATGGCTGCAATTTCTCATCCAATTGACTCTGCGTCGAAAGTACGCCGCTGATCAAATTATCGATAAATTCAATATCGTCAACCGATGATTTATATTCAGCCAAATTACGCTTTAAAATAGTCTTATAATCAACACCGCTATCACCAACCTCTTTGCGAAATTCATGTTCATAAAGTGTTTGCAGTGCGACAATTCGTCCCAAATGACGGTTTGATGCCATTATTAAGCGTCCTGTTCGTAATTATTATTTTGTTGTTTTACCAGTTTCACGCTTGGTTGTTTTCACCTTAACTGGTGAAGTTGCGTTAACACGACGTGCCAATTTTAATACCAAGTGACTGCGACGAAGACCAGTTTTACGTGGGCTACTCTGTTTCTTAGGTTGTGCCATAATTTATTCTCCTCTTTTAGGTTGTCATAAAACTTACGTACCATTATACCTTTTTTATCAGATAATCTCAATAGCTTATCTGAAAATTAGACGATAGTATTGACTTTTTGTATTGGTTATGTTAATATATGAAACATGAGTAAAGAACAATTTACACTACAGAGTAACAATGAAGACGACAGACCTGTAATAGAAATACCGAAATCTGCAGTTAAAATCGGTGCAGTAACATTAGCCGCGTTAGGATTAGCTGGAGCTGCGAGTGTCCTGGGCTTATTCTATAGCCCTAAATCACCAGAAAAAGGACCAAGCCCTGCCCACCGAGTAGCTCAAGTTGTAGAGGATTATAGCAATGGAATCATCACGGAGCTACCAGAAGATACAGAAATTCGCACTGTCACGCTTGAAGAAGGAGAAAATCCGACTTCGGTAGCCGAAACAGCCATGAAAGAATACAACGAAGAAAATCCTGAAAATAAAATAGACCCTAATGAGGCAAGAAGCTCCATATATGAAACTGCTGTCTACATGAAAGATCGCTACAAAAGCGAGACTGGCAACTCAGAGACCCAACCAGGAACTACCACCGTCGACATTGTCATAGGTGACATAGACGGTGACGGAAAGCCAAGCATAGCTATAACGAAAATAGAAGACAAATCTAAATAGACCGTTTTCTAAACCACAATATTCACCAGTTTACCCGGAACATAAACCATCTTTTTAGGTGGTTTATTGTTTGTGAATTTCCTGACATTCTCATCAGCCAGAGCCGCTTCTTCAACACTCTGCTTGTCCATATCACTCGGCAGTTCAAGTTTCGCACGAAGCTTACCGTTCACTTGAACTATAATAATCATCACGCTACTATTTAGATATTTTTCATCCCACTTCGGCCAGTGACCAACGTGAACCGTATCGTCATGACCCATTTCACGCCACAATTCCTCTGTGATATGCGGAGCAAAAGGCGCCAAAATCTGAGTCAAACTTTCTAATGCAAATCGCCATTCATATGACATGTCAATTCCGTGCGATTCTTTTATCTTATACAAGCCATTGACCATTTCCATCATCGAAGCCACGGCTGTATTAAACTTCTCATCTTCAATATCGCGAGTAACTTTTTTAATCGTCAAATGAGTTAATCGCAATAATTCTTGAGCTGTTTTTTCATTCGCGTCAAGAGAGTCGTTTGGATTCTTATCAACAAACTCCTGAACCAAGTTCCATGCTCGATTTAAGAATCGATAAGTTCCCGGAACGCCACGAGGATCCCATGGTGCGTCCATATCATAAGGCGCGATGAACATTTCGTAAACTCGCAACGCATCAGCGCCGTATCCGCTGTCCATAATCTCCATTGGATCAATGACATTTCCCTTAGACTTGGACATTTTCTGACCGTCTGGGGCCATAATGTATGCATTGTACATCATTCTCTTGAAAGGTTCGGGAGTTGGAACGAGACCGAGCTTATAGAAAAATCGCATCCAAAAACGACTGTATAGCAAGTGAGCCACGGCGTGATCGGCGCCATTGTAATAATCAACCGGCATCCAATGGTTAATTCTCTCAGGATTCCACGCTTCATTATCATTGTGCGGGTCGAGATATCGTAAGAAATACCAACTAGAACAGGCATAGCCATCCAAAGTGTCAGTCTCACGTCGACCTTCTACCCAATTATCGCCGTCAGGTTTATTTTCTGTAATTGGCACAGTTTTTCCAGTTTCAACATCCACCCAGACTCGTACCCAATCATCAACCTGGGCCAAAACGGAAGTATTACCGCCCGTTGGCTTAAAGTTCTCCACCTCTGGCAAAATCACCGGCAGGCATTCGTCAGCCACGGCAATTGGCGCACGACCATCAACATGGACAATTGGAATCGGAGCACCCCAATAGCGCTGACGAGAAATTAGCCAATCGCGCATTTTATACGTGGTTTTACTTCGCCCAGAATTCTGTTGCTCCAGCCACGCAACAATTTGCTCGCGAGCATCCTCACTCCTAGTTCCATTAAATTGTCCGGAATTTATCAACTCACCTTCACCAGAATAACAGCCAACATCGGCTGAATGCTCAGGCTTATCAATAACTTGGACAATCGGCAAGTCAAACTTCTCGGCAAACGCAAAATCGCGCTCGTCGTGTGCTGGTACAGCCATGACTGCGCCGGTTCCATAGCCGCCCAAAACATAATCCGCCACCCAAATCGGCAATTTTTGACCATTGACTGGGTTTATGACATAGCTGCCAGTAAATACGCCTGTTTTCTCTTTATTCTCTTGACGTTCAACATCAGATTTTTGTTGCGAAGCTTGGATATACGCTTCAACCTTTTCGCGCGTATCAGAATTGACCAACTGAGAAATCAGAGGATGCTCCGGCGCCAAAGCTACATACGTCGCGCCAAATAACGTGTCAGGACGAGTTGTAAAAACTATAATCTTGGAATCTTGACCACTAACCGCAAACTCAACTTCCGCACCAACTGATCGACCAATCCAATTCTTCTGCATGGTTTTAACCATTTCCGTCCAATCAAGCGCATCGGTTGCCTCTAAAATTTCATCTGCATACGCCGTAATTCGGAAAAACCACTGCTTGAGATTTCGCTTGGTTACAGGATTACCGCAGCGCCAACATTTGCCACCTTCAACCTGTTCGTTAGCAAGCACCGTGTTATCAGTTTCACACCACCATTGTGGCTGCTCTTTTTGATATGCCAAATCGTGCTTGTATAATTGCGTAAAAATCCACTGAGTCCATTTGTAATATTCTGGATCGGCTGTAGAAATTTCTTTTGTCCAATCATAACTAAACCCAAGTCGCTTCAATTGCTCCTTAAAGTGAACTTTCGCCTCATCGTGCGCTACACGTGGCGTTTTTCCGACTTTAATAGCGTAATTTTCAACCGGCAAACCAAAGCTGTCCCAGCCTATTGGATGATAGACATTATAGCCCTGCTGACGCTTGAATCGCGCCTTGATATCGGCAAATTGAAAAGTGCGACCGTGGCCAATGTGAATTCCAGCTCCTGTAATCCCCGGAAGCATACTCAAACTGTAATATTTCGGTCGGGTCGTGTCATTAAAATCAACCGCGTAAGTACCGTCAGCTTCCCATTTGTTTTGCCATTTTTGTTCAATTTCTGTCGGATTATAGCGTCTCATATCTGTAATTATAGCAAATAATCCCGCTCATTACGAACGGGATTATTATTAGACAATTAAGCTATTTACCTAGTCGAGGTTGATGATAATCCGCTCGAATACCCTTCCATAAAACCTTCTACAAACTCTTTCAAGCTCTCAGCACTCGAAGGAACCTTGATTTCCTCAGACTTGTTCATATTAATGTCAAATGAAATTTCTACAGAAGCCTTCTTATCATTACCCTTAAGCTCTACAGCCTTCAGTTCATGAGATGACCTATCAACCCACACCTTCAATGAAGATTCGTCAATAGATGTCGATTCGTCATTACTATCGTAGCCATTCGATTTTCCGCACTTACCGAGTGCCTTGCCTGCTGATGAATTTTTAAACTCATCATTAAATTTCGACAATTTACCGTTATCGCCCTGTAATTCAAAACCACGTCCACCATTACGATCGCTGATCTTTGAGTCTTTTATAGTGAAGAAGCTATTCTTTTGATAAATCTGAGCCAATTCCTTACGCGCACTTTCGTCACTTTGGATTTTCTTCAGAGCGTTAATTCCACACTTGTATTCGCTACCGATTTCATCTGGAGAAATCTTCATCCACGTGTCGCTCATTTTATCTATCTCAGAACCCATCTTCTCCAATGTCTGATCACGGTAAGTTTCTATTTGAGATCTTGATAGGTTTCCGCCAGAGGAAGACTCCATAACTATCTCAATCAAAGTACCATACAAATCCTTAAAGTTATTTATCTTCACATATATCGTTCCGTCACTATCAAGAACCGCATCACCCTTAAGAGGGATATTTTTCTCAACTCCCTTAATATTAAGCTTAGCGTCAATATTCGCCTTTGATTTTCCCGAATCAGTAGCAGTCTTTACGTTTAGCTCTATTTTTCCTTGGTCGCGCATGTCAACAACTACCTTACCGTCGGCAGTCATCTTCTTTGCCATGATAGCATTAGACACAGCGTCTGTAACCATCTTTTCTGGATTCTGCCACCACAAGAAATAAACTAGCACAGCAGAGATAATAGCAATAAGAGCTATAACTCCCAGCACTATGCCAATTATCAATCCCGTTTTCTTCTTTTTTGGTTGCATCGGCACGCCATTATATTGCGGCTGCGGTGCAGGTTGATTACCTTGATCCATCATTCCCCCTTGTTTTATATGCCTTGAATTTAATATATCACATTAATCTTTAAATTGTGAGAAAAATTGGTTTTTCCTAGCAATCCACTCCGGTGTTTGCCTGACTAAGTATTTATCGTCCTCAGTGCTATGAAGGTTGATTTTTATAGATTCCTCTAGCCATACGCCGCCACTTGAGCCCTTAAACAGAGCAACGCCTTCAGATTTCAATTTGTCGCGCACGAAAGACCCAGCCTCGATAGCATTCTTACATTCCTTCACCTGGCAACCTTTTTGACGAGCGGTCGGCGCCAAATATTGATTAGCTTTCTCACCAACCGTCACAACCCAATCCAACAAATCCGGGCTACAATGAGAACCAAGTTCAGCGTGAGCTTGCTCGAAAATCCCCTTTAAGCCATTCATATTGCCAAGTACAGCAATTCGCTGCGGAGTCTCAATTCGATACAAAGACTGTAAAGCCGCCAAGGCAGTCAACGGCGTCGAACTATAACTATCATCAATCAACCAAGTATTGTCCGCACCCTTCAGCAAATTCATCCTGCCAGGTAGTGGACGCAAATTCTCTATACCTTTTTTTATATTCTCCTCAGTTTCACCAAACGCATACCCAATAGCCGCCGCCACAATTGCTGGACGAATATTATGCTCGCCAATTAGCTTAACATTGACCTCTAATCCGTTAGGATTTTCTGGCGACACAATAAAGCCGTGATGCCCGTCTTTCAGAGAAAAATTACGATCGTCAAAATTATACTCTGCCACCGGATCACTTCCGTAAGTAGTGATATTAGGATTCGTCAAAAAGCTAGCAAAACGCCCATCAATGTCATCACGATTTATCATCGCCATTCGCGAGAAATTCGCCAGCGAAATCATCTCGTTCGCCACCTCCTCCAAGGAATATTCAACCTGCATTCGACCATTCGTCACAGAAGTTACAACCGTAATATCTGGCACGACGTAAGCCTTAAACCAGTCGTTATAGCCAAGCTCCTTTGGATTAAATTCCTGAACAATCACTTGGACTTCCGGTTTTTCAGCCTTAACTCTCTTCTTTACGGCGCGCATCACTTTCCACCATTTGAACAAGCCTTTTTCAGGCATTTTCACGCCCATCATCTGAAGAAAAACATCTGCTTTCGTCTTCGGCTCTTCATTGCGAAGTTGAATATCAAATTGTTGCGCCAAAACCGTACCGATAGCTATTTTCGCACTAGCCTTTCCGGCACTACCAGTTATCGCCACAAGCTTCACATCTGGATGAACAGCAAAAAATTCTCGCACTAATTTTGCTAGTTTTTCTTCCCTCTTTTTTGAAACAGTAACCATAACTATATCATACCATAAGCATTATAGAAGAGCTGCTACGCGCCCACCCGGGGCATATTTGAATATGTGTTTGTCTTTCAATTGGCAAGCATAGGAGAATGCCCCTATGCGTACCAGCTCATGCTTAATTATGCATTATCGCCCAAAAAAACACAAGCATCATTTCTCATTTACGTATTCTGGCAAAACTTTCCCAGCTAAAACTACCGCCATCAAAACTGCAAATCCACACATAATTGACGGAATTCCGATAATAGTCGATGGATCGATGATATTGACAAACGTCGTAGGCGCCATAAATAGAACATATCCCACAATCAACGAACCTAGAGAACGCCGAATATGTTTGCTGGAGGTTTTACTCCTAACATACGCATAAGCAATTGCCGCAAATAATAGGCCGTAATAATACAGACCATACCACATTCCGACGCCCGGCTGGTTCTCAAAAATCACATAATTACCCAGGCAAGCCCCAGACTTAATTCCGTTAGCCTCCAATAGAAAATAACTAATAAACATTGCGGCAAAAGTGTAGCCAAGTACAGGAATCCATCGCCTCTTATCGCCAGAAATTTCATATATCAAATGAATACCCAGAGGCGGAAGCATAGTGATTGCAATATAGCCAAGTTTAGCCCAGCCGAGATTATCCAGAAAAATCGCACCTTCACAAACGTTATATTCAGCCCATTGAAACAGCGCCAAACAAATCAACAGCATGATCACAATCTTTGTCACGGCATTCAATTTATATTTCCAAAAAGTATATATCGCCAGAATAATTTCAATTGTCAACGTCGCCAACATTACCGCTGGAGAAAAACAATAGAGTCTCGGTTTTTTAATCTTATCCATGCGTAAATTATACATTAATTCATCCCGCGTTTTCTATCATTCTCAACAACTCTTCTTCGTCAATGATTTTCGTGCCGTATTGCTCAGCCTTTTTCAATTTGCTAGCACCAACCTTACCACCAGCCACCAAATATGTCGTGTCTTTAGAAACTGCGGTTTGAAAAACTCCACCGAGATTACGAATTTTATCCGCAGCAGCGTCGCGCCCCATAGATTTCAGGGTGCCCGTGATGACAAAACTTTTTCCACTCAAACCGCCAGATTTTTTATTAAACTGAGGAACAACACCTAGTTCGGTGAATTTATTGAGCAATTTTACGTTATCCTCATCAGCAAACCACGCCACCACAGATTCGGCAACAATTTCACCCACGCCATCAACTTGTCGCAAATCATCAATCGTCGCTTTCGCCAAATTTTCCATGCTCTCAAAATGATTCGTCAAATCAATCGCCGTTTGCGCGCCAATATGACGGATTCCCAAACCGTACAAAAATCGCTCTAATTCTGGACTTTTTTTATCAGCAATTGCCGAGATTAACTTTTGTGCAGAAATATCAGCAAACCGATCCAGTTCCAACAAATCGTCTTTAGTAAGCGTAAAAATATCCGCCAAATCGCCGACCAAACCATTGTCAATCAAAACTTCCACGTTCTTTTCGCCAAGCGTATCAATGTCAAGCGCGCCCTTAGACGCGAAGTGTGCCAGAGCTCGCTTCAAAATCAGCGGACCGTTAGAGCCCTTAACTCGATAAACAGCTTCACCTTTCGGTCGCACAAATTCCAACTCCGGATATTGCCGTTTTAGCTCTGCTTCATAATCAATTGGCTCAGAGTCTGCGGGTCGCAACTCCTTCAAAACACTCTCAACTTGCGGAATAATATCGCCAGCCTTAAAAATCACCACAGTGTCGCCTCGCCGAATATCCAAACGCTCAATTTCATCGGCGTTATGCAAACTGGCGTGCTGCACCGTAGTTCCCGCCACTACTACTGGATCAAACACAGCCACCGGAGTCGCCGCGCCAGTTCGCCCGATAGAGATTACTATATCTCTAACAATCGTCGTAGCCTCTTCAGCCGCATACTTATAAGCCACCGCCCCACGCGGATTTTTGCCCACCATCCCGAGATTATCATATATCTCTCGATCATTAATCTTAATAACCAGCCCGTCCGTATTAAACGGCAAATCATGACGCTTGTCACTCCATTCGTCAACAAATTTCATCACGTCAGACAAATTATCAAAAACACTGGCTTGCTGATTGCGAGAAATCCCCAGTGCCGTCAAAGCCTCGTAAGCAAAACTATTCGTCGGAACTTCCGAACCATCATCGCGAATTACATCATATCCACGAAAATGCAACGGACGCGCCGCTACCAGCGCAGGATCTAATTGACGAATTGTCCCCGCAGCCAAATTGCGCGGATTAGCAAATGTAGGCAATCCTAAAGATTTCTGCTTTTCATTAAGCTCTTCAAAATCCCGTTTCAGCATAACAATTTCGCCGCGAATCTCTGTCCGACCACGCAAAAAATTTTCAAAACCTGCCGCTTTACGCAAACGAAGCGGTACGTTTTTAATAGTCCGAACATTATTCGTTACATCTTCGCCAACAAAACTATCGCCGCGTGTCACAGCTTGGAATAGCACACCGTCGACATAAATCAACGCGCACGCCAAGCCGTCCATTTTTATATCCGTAAAAAATTCATGTCGCTGACCCGGTATCAATTTATCAGTTCGCTCAATCCACGCCCTAACTTCACTCTTATCAAAAACATCATTCAAACTGACCATTCGGCGCGCGTGCCCTACTTTTTGAAAACCGTCGAGCAGCTTATTTCCAACTCGCTGCGTAGGGCTATCAATAGTAATCAGTTCCGGATGATCCGATTCAATTTTCTTCAGCTCATCCATCAGACTGTCATAAACCGCATCGCTCACACTCGGCTTATCTAAGGTGTAATATTCGTAGCTATAACGATTTAATAGGTCTTTAATTTCGTCAATTCTTGGTTTTTTTGGTGTCACTTTCAACCACCTTTCTGTAGAACAAATAGACATACACAGAAATCATAATTATCGTTACGTAAAGTAAAATCAAGCCAGTTGTTGGGACAATTGGCAGCCAGTCGATACCACTAATCCATCCCTTCAGCGCGCCGTCAAGCAGAATTACCGGAATCAGAACAACCGCCCACAAAAGCACGGACATAACAACAGCCCACGCAAATCTCAGCAAAATCCTTAGTCTTCGACCCGTCACAATATCACCCGACAAACGCAACGCGTGAAACGGATACATTCCCGGCAATGTTACGATGATCATCGCAAAAACCGTAGAAGTCGCCCAATAGACGGACATCGCCACTATTAGAATCGCCGCACCGCCAGCCGCCATCAGAATCGGCGTTTGATTTAACACTCCCGAAGCATTAAGCGCGCTATAAATAATCACCGCCACTGCCGCCGGCACCATTTGAATTAGGAAAACTCCGACGACAATTATCAGCGCAATTATAGGCGATCCAGAACTATATAAGCCATCGCGCATTTTCGGTTTTTTACCAATTAAAATAGCTCGCGTCAGCCAAACGGACGACAACCAAGTTAATAGTCCCAGAAAAATTCCCGCCGCTTGCTGCATATTTCCACCAGCCGTTCCGCTACCAGAAATATAACTAACCGCAACGCCAGAGAATAGGCTAATTGTTGTATAAATTCCGCCGAATCCATTTGACTCAGCCTGATTCATCACATCCTTAAGTTGTTGATATGTGTCTTGCGACATAACGCTGGCTAAGGCAAACGTCAATATCGACATAATGATGATTAACGCCAGAAAAGTCTTCTTATTTCGCCATACCAGACGACAAGCCTCACTGGTCAGCGACCAATATCCTGGAATTTTAAGATCTCGTTGGTAATCTCGCCGCTTAGTTAACCGAAAACTACGATGAGGGCGACGCTGCAGAAAATTACGCCGCTGCTGATTTAATTTACTAAAGTCACGCTTAATACCAGGCCATACACCTTTTTTATGATCAATATTTGACTTCTTAGGGTTCTTGACTACTCGTTTTTTGGAGGTTTTCGTTGCCATAATTACATCTTTGTTGCGTTATTCCTCAACCTTGCAATTCTATCTTCTAGAGGTGGATGAGTACTAAATAGTTTCGAGAAAAATCCGGGTTTCAAAGGATTATTCATGAACAAATTGGCAGTGGAAGAACTTTGTTTTTGCATTGGTCTGCCGTATTGGCGCAATTTTTCCAGCGCGCTTGCTAGCCCTTCAGTGTCTCGTGTCAATAATACTCCCGAAGCATCCGCCAGATATTCACGCTGTCTACTGACTGCCAATTGAGTTATCGTTGCCAAAAGCGGCGCCAATATACCCACAATCAACCCGAAAGCGTAGATGATAGGATTAACATCTCTGTCGCGGTCGTCGCTATAAAACATCATTCTAAGTGCCAAATCCGCAAACAACCCAATTGCGCTAACCAAACCAAAAGCAATCATACTCACACGGATGTCGTAATTTCGCACGTGACTCATTTCATGCGCCATAACCGCCTCCAGCTCACGCTTGTCCATAATATCCAAAAGTCCAGTAGTCGCACCAACAATAGCGTGATTTGGGTCGCGACCAGTCGCAAAAGCATTTGGAGCTGGATCGTCGATGATATAAACTTTCGGCATCGGCATACCAGAAGTGATAGACAAATTTTCCACCACTCGCCAAAGTTCAGGAGCGTCATTTTTACTAATTTCCTGAGCGCCAGTCATCATCATAGCCAACTTACCAGCTATAAAATATTGCAACCAAGCATATAATATCGCACATATAAAAATGATGAGCGCTAGTGAATAGCTATCAGTTGCCGCTCCAATAAACAGACCAATAATTCCAATAATTATCACAAACACAGACATAATTAATATTGTGTTGCGTTTGTTTTGAGAAACTGCATTGTACATATGTTAATTATATCAAAAATCGCCCGCCAAAAATAGACGAGCGATTTTCATTTCAGGGTTCGATTAGAACTTTACTTCAACTGGATTTTCGACGCTTGCACGGTCCTCGACGTCGAAGAATTCCTTAGCCTGGAAGCCAAACATTCCCGCGATGATGTTTGTTGGGAAAGTCTGAATCTTCGTATTCAGGTCACGAACACCACCGTTGTAGAATCGGCGAGCTGCTTGGATTTTGTCCTCAGTATCAACCAATTCTTGTTGTAATTGCAAGAAGTTTTGATTTGCTTTCAATTCTGGGTAAGCCTCAGATACAGCAAACAAGCTCTTCAAAGCGCCCTCCAAAGCGTTTTCAGCCTTAGCGGTCTCAGCCACGCTGCCAGCATTCATAATTGCTGAACGAGCTTCTGCGACCTTCTCAAACACTTCTTTTTCATGTGTAGCGTAGCCTTTTACTGAATTGACCAAATTTGGAATTAAATCAGTTCGGCGCTTTAGCTGAACAGTAATGTCGCTCCATGCTTCTTCTACGCGGTTGCGCAACACAACTAAACCATTATACGCACCGATTACAACTCCTACGAGTACTAATAAAACTACCACTGTAACAATAAGTACAATTACCAATGGACTCATTTCTTACCTTGTCTCTTTCCTATTCAATATTACTTTCTTTATAACTTTGGTGCGCAAGGCGGGAATCGAACCCGCACGACTTTTGGTCAAGGGATTTTAAGTCCCTCGCGTCTACCAATTCCGCCACTCGCGCTTATTTATATACAATCCAGACGCCCGCGCGCCAGACTACTTATATTATACTATATTCGCTAAGTAAATTGTACAATTTCGCAAAATAAAAAATAGCCCAGTACTCAGGACTATTTATCAAAAAATTGGAGGCACGTACGAGAGTCGAACTCGTCTAAAAGGTTTTGCAGACCTCTGCGTAACCGCTCCGCCAACGCGCCACCGCCTTTATTATATCAGATTTTATAAAACATATCACAAACAATTAGTCTAATAATTGCAATATGTTTGGTGCGAGCGAGAAGACTTGAACTTCCACGAGCGCAATGCTCACTAGCCCCTCAAGCTAGCGCGTCTACCAATTCCGCCACGCCCGCATAACCACTTACCATTATACCCGATTACGGGGTTTTGTAAACGGACTTTTTCTCTGTCGCCCAATATTGAACATCGACATAGCGATCGACGGGATTGATAACTTCGGTGCTTGCGTCGAGAGCTTTAACGTTCCGAATATGAATATAGTCAAACTTCGGCTGATACAAGGCAATTGCTGGGGCGTCCGCTTGCCAAATAGCAGTGAACTTCGCGTAACGATCAGCGCGCTGCTTCGCCGATATTTTAGATCTACCGCTCTCCAAAGCATCGTCCGCTATTGCATTATTGTAATTGGAGAAATTCAAACCATTGTTGGTTGCCTGCGAAGAATGCCAATAGGCGTAAACATCGGGGTCGCCGCCCAAGGAGAGCTCATAAACCAACACATCAAAATTGCGCGGCTGCAAAACTGTCTGAAGAATATTTTGAGTGGCGTCGTTTGGATCGACAACTTTAATATCCGATTCTATGTTCAGTTCGTCATACCAAACTTGAGCCAAGTACCTAGCGACCTTTTCGTAATTGCTATTCTTCAGAACGACCACGTTGAGCTTTAATTTATCATTTCCCTTCTGGCGAACATTATTTACATTCTTCCAGCCCTCAGCGTCAAGTAGAGATTTCGCTTTCTTGACGTCATAACTAGACGAGTTCGAGCTCTTTCCCAGGAATTTGTTAAGCGTTGGACCAGATAATTCCTCTGTAGACAATGACAAAGATTGGCGCAGCTTGGATGTGTCGACACTGAGCGACAAAGCTTGACGAACAGCTTTTGATCGCAAGAACTGACTGTTGTTATTAAACAGCGCGTAAACTCCGTTATTCAAAGAATGCGCTTCTGCGACATACATAGATTTTACCTCGGCGGATTGATCGTTATAAATCAATTCTGGAGTTCCTGTAATTTCTCGCGTACGCAAACTTTTCGCGATATCATCCTGCGTCGGATATGCGTACAACTGGAATCGCTCTAACTTAGGCGTGCCGCCATAATAATTGCTATTCGATTGCAAATATAGCACTTTTTTGCTGCCATCGCTCGTTACGTTCTGCAGCAACCTAAAGGCGAACGGACCGCTGGATATAGGCGACTTATTAAAATCATGTTCACGTAAATTCGACGGCTTAACGTCTTTTAATATATGCTTAGGGATAATCGGGAATGTCAAAGCGTGGACAAACGGTGAATATGACGACGGCAAGATGAACTTCACCGAATCGTCAGACACTTTCTCGAATTTTATGGATTTCCAGCCTGATATTTCAGCTCCAACTTCTGGATTCGCCAATAACTTTAACGTAAAGATTACGTCGTCCGCCGTTAGATCTTGCCCGTCCGACCACTTCAAGCCCTTTTTCAGCTTAACTGTATATTCAGTTTCTTTATCGTTCACGCTGACACTATCCGCCATGTCGGCCTTTATATTGCCCGTTGAGTCATATCGATACAAACTTGAAAATAGCAATTTCGCGGCGGATTTTTCAGCATTGGTTTTTGCGAAAATCGGATTTAGGTTTTCCAAAGGACCCAGCACGCCCTCAGAATATGATCCGCCAGAAGTATACGCCATTGTCGTGAAAGAATTGCGAGAAATATGCCACTGCACCGCACTGGCGCCAATCATCACCAATACTAAGATAATCCAAACAGAAACTCGACGTCGCACATTAGACAAACGATCCAATCTGGATGTCACGAATTTATGCGCATGGCGCAAGCTTCCCTTTTCAATCTTGCGCAGACGCTTATTGACATCTTTACTGGAAACTTTTAGCCGCGCAAAACGATTCCATGACGAATTATCCGAGCTCAAATCTATTCTCCTATTTTTGCAATCCCGGCAAAATCATACTTGCCAAAATCGATAGCACAAAAATCACCGCAAAAACAATAGTTACGTCAAACAAGTTTTTATCAAATCCGCGACGAGTAGTGAATAATTCCCCAGACGAACCGAATCCCGCACCCAAACTTGCGCCTCTTTGCTGCAACAAAATTGCGATAATCATCAGTACGGCAGATCCAAGCGTCACGTACGGTAAAATTGTATCAATTGACATATTACTCCTTTTCTTCCCGCTGCAAAACCAGCGCGCTACTTATAATATAGTTTACCAAACTCAATATAATCCCGGCAATAATTGAATGCGCAAAAGTCATAGAAATTCCTGGCGCCAAAGCTAACGAAATGTAAACCATAAAGCCGTTCACAATTAAAGTAAACAGTCCTAATGTCAATAGAATTGCTGGCAGAGCTAAAATTGTAACAATTGGCTTCAATACGCTATTCACTACCGAAAATATCAGCCCAGCCATCATAAACGTCCACGCAGAAGTTGCGCCCGGAGTTTCATTTCCAAGCAGCCGCACCGCAACCCAAATGCCTACCGAGTTAAGAATTAGCCGAATCAAAAACGTTGCAAATTGTCTTTTCATTAGTCTTATTATATATAATTTATGCTTTATTGTCGATTGGTCGCCCAAAACTTAAGACAAGCGCTTAATCAAATCTGCCTTTTTCGCACCAATTTCTGCCTGCAATTCCGTATAATCCGCCTCGATAATTTTTTTCACACTACCAAACTTCCTCAACAATTTCGCGCGTGTCTTTGGGCCAATTCCCGGAATTTCTTCCAGTTGGTTTTTCGTCTGATTTTGACGCTTCAGCGCCGTATGATAGCTCACAGCAAATCGGTGTGATTCGTCACGAATCCGCTGGAAAAGCTTGACAATATCTGTCGTCGCAATAGAACTTTTTGTAAAATTATCCCGACTGGAATCGTCATCAATAACAGAGCCTCGTAGATTCTTTGAATGCGAGCCGGCGTTGCGCTGAGCAGGATGCAGATTTACCACATACACATCATTGTCTTCGTGAATAGCGATGTCCTGATGAATAGATTTTTGCAATTCTTCAATGCGCGTTACGTCAATTTGCGAGCCAGTTTTATGAATAATAATTTCTTCCTCGCGCTTAGCGATGCTAATAATCGGCAATTTTATTCCGCGCTCATCCCTTGCCTTAATCGCCGCCAAAAGTTGACCCTTTCCGCCGTCAATCAACAACAAATCCGGACAACCCCAGCTTTTGATATTTCGCTCGCCAAGCCGCCTAAAAATCACCTCATATATATTTCCAGTGTCGTCGTTTTTTTCGCTCACCTTAAATTTGCGATATTCCGCACGATCGCTCGCACCATTCGTAAAAACTACCATACTCGCCACGACTTGACGTCCGCTCATGTGCGATATATCATAGCCCTCAATTCGCACTGGAATATTTTTAAGGCCAAGTAGTTTTGCTAAATCAGCCAGCGCCTTGTCTTTTGAAATATCCAAAAATTCCTTGTCGCCAAACATAACGCGTCGCTGAAGTTCTTGCATGGCGCGCAACTTATTCCTCAGACTTGCCGCCCGCTCAAAATCGTGAAGTCCCGCAGCCGTTTTCATATCACGCTCCAACTCCACAGCAATAGCCTTGCGATTTCCCTTGATATAACTTATCAATTTACGCAGACTAGCTTTATACGCGTCCGAACCATCACTTATTTTCGGACTTAAACCCAAATCCTCATCCAACTTTGATTGACCGGGGCGTCTTTGGTGAGTGAGATACGGAAAAATTCGCCTCAAATAACGCAACGCTTTTTTCAACGCAAAACCATTGTAAAATGGACCAAAATAATCCGCACCATCATCGGCAGGATTCCGCGTAAAACTGACCGTCGGCCAATCGCTTTTCATATCAATCCGAACGTACATCTGAGATTTGTCGTCGCGCAGCAGAACGTTGTATCGCGGCATATATCGCTTGATCATCTCGCTTTCCAAAAACAGCGCATCAACCTCACTTTCAGTTTCAATCCAATCAGTATCAAAAATCTCCGCCACCAGTGCCATAGTTTTATTATCTCGCCCGCGCGAATCTTGAAAATACTGACGTACGCGATTTTTAAGAACCGCCGCCTTGCCAACATAAATTACCTCGCCACTCGCCGACTTATGAAAATAAACGCCGGGCGTTCGCGGCAAAGTTTTTAGCTTGGCTTGCAATGCTTGATTCATTAAATATATTACAATCTAAATACGACAATTATGCAAGCGTTCTTCTAGCGATTGACCTAATCTTCCAGCCACTTTTTGAGAACTATCGCCTGATTATGTTCCGCATCTTTGGCGCCGTATAACAGCGTAACAGCAGATTGTTCGTTCCAATTATTCTTTGCTTCGGCAGCCGCAGGATTGTTATCTAGCTCCTTCATATAACGGCGAGAAAATTCCGGGAATTTTTCTGGATCGTGATTAAACCATTTACGCAATTCATCAGTTGGGGCAATTTCTTTATTCCACTCGTCCAATACAGCTCGTTCTTTGCTAATTCCGCGCGGCCACAATCGATCGACCAACACGCGATAACTATCGTCTGACGCGGTCGACTCATAAATCCGTTCAATTTTATACTTTGTCATAATTTCATATAACTACAAAGCATTGATCAGATCAATAAAAAGCGAAAGCTAACCATTCTTCAATACTTATTCGACGCTACGTAAATATTCTTCCAAAAACTCGCTCCAGTCGGACGCATTCTTCTCGCGGAAATAGGCGCGAAGAAAATCAACCATAATTTGATGACGATCTTCTGCTTCTACTCGTCCTGGCTCGGTCAACATCAAACCCTTCAATTTCAGCAGCTTCTCAAAGAAGTGATTGATAAATCCGTCAGTGTCATGCGTATTGCCGTCAGCGTTATATTCGTGCGCCGCCAGATTGACATTCGGCCAAACTTTAGGATCAAAAATCCGCCCGCCATGATGACAAGCATAGACCAACGCCCGCTCAATGCCAACTGCACCAATAGCGTCACACATATCAGCGTCAGACGCCAATTTCCCCGCCAGCCGCTGCGGCTGCTTACCATTCAGTCGTTTGCTATAACCAATCGCCGCAATATTTTCCAGCACAACCTGACTTAAATCATCAGCTATCTCTGCCTGCGCCATAATATTTACTGCATTCGTCAATTTTTCCGCCTGCGTTTTACCGACTAATTTATAATCATCAACATCATGCAGCCAAGCCGTCAATAGCACCTCTTGTAGATTAACCGATTCACTGCATTCATTAGCAAAACGCTCTGCCAGCAACGCCACTCGCTCGACATGATCATCAGCATGTCCCGAAGTGTCGCCGCCCAGTAACTGCCGAACTTTAGTCTTTACTATTTCAAGCTGGGAAATTTGTCGATCATTCATACTCATATTATACATAAAACAGCATCGCCTACTGACGCTTGTTGGCATACAAAGCGTAATATTCTTTCGGAAGATAGTCCATATTAAGCCACCGGGCTTCCATTATTTCAAAGTTGCATTTTATGTCATAATCAGACGCGTGCGCCGCAAAAACTCGAACTGAAAATTTGGCATATGATTCATGAGAATTAACTTTTCCGAGATATCGCAGATTATGTATCTTTAATCCAATTTCTTCCAAGGTTTCTCTAGCGGCAGCCTGTTCATAACTCTCATTATGTTTCACCCCGCCTCCCGGTAGAGCCCACTTTTGGCGGCTAAAACGATTTTTGACCAGCAAAATATCACCATCATCACGATAAACAATCACCCGTACGCGGTCCTTCTGCGGTACAATCCTAAAAATTAGCGATATGACACATGCAATTCCACGAAAAATTGCCCGCTAGAATGAGCTGAACATCTCGCCAACTATTGATCCTTTGTGAGACATAATTAGTAAAAACTTTCTCCTTTGGCGACAGCTTATTCGGTAGTTACGCCGTCAAAATTTTCTTCGTTAGCCTCCGCTTCTTCACGCGTTGCCCGAACAATTCCATCTTTATGATGTGCTGGACTATATATCGTATAGAGCTTAAGCGGCTCTTCGCCGATATTTATCACATTATGCTCAGCTCCCGCCGGCACAATAATAGCACTACCGTCAGAAACAGCATATTCATTGCCGTCAATCAAAACCTTACCTTCGCCAGACTCAAATCTGAAAAACTGATCATTTTCCTCGTGAATCTCCGAACCAATTTCCCCGCCAACAGGCAGACTCATCAACACCAATTGGCAATGCTTCGCAGTATATAAAACCTGACGAAAATTATCATTTGCCAATGTGAGCTCTTCGATATTTCCACTAAAACCCTTCATAAATCCCCCTTCTATTTTTTTATTTAGCAGCTTTTTCCAAAGCGTCAATCAACGTCTGCTTCGGCTTCATGCCAATCATTTCAGCAACTTCCTCGCCGCCAACAAAAATCTTCATGTTTGGAATTCCCTGCACGCGATATTCCATAGCTAATTGCGCATTTTCCTGACTCGCTTCAGTGTCAACTTTAACAATGTCAAACTCTGTTTCTTCAGCAATTTGATGCAAAAGCGGCGCCATTGCGCGACATGGTGGACACCACGGCGCCCAAAAATCAACTAGTACAGGACCGTCGCTTTTTAGCACCTTATCTTCGAATTCTTGCTTCGTTGTAATTTCATATAAAGCCATTATTTCCTCCTTTTCTGGCATTTTTTACAAACTCCCGCCACAACCAACGGGCCGTCAATATAACAATCGCTAATTTCATGTGCAATCTGTTTTCTCATTTCATCGGCAATTTTAATATCCATCAAACCATCGCAATCGCTACACACAAAATGATCGTGATCGTCCTTACGAATATCATATCGCAAGCAGCCCTTTTTGGTCGATGGCGCCAAACCAATCACCCCATCGCCACACAGGCGCTGAGTTATTCGATGCACCGTCGTGTCACTAACTTCAGGATGAATGTTCCGCAATTCCTGAGCAATTTCCGCATTCGTCGCGTGATGCTTGCTCTTTAAAATCGCCATCACATCATTCGTGTATTTCGTTGATCGCCTAACAATTTGCGTCATATTCCTATTGTAAAGTATTTACAATAAATAAACAAGGGCTTTACTCCACAAATTGACTTATATCTATATATTCCATATAATAGTCAAAGTCTATGAACTCCCGACGGCGAGTTCCTCTAATGCATAATTTTGAATAATTAAGAACGCTCAGTTTTCTGTGCAGCTTATAAATATTAATTTATTATCGAAAGGAATTGATTTGAAAAACAAACCAAACAGCAAAGAAATATTTCGTCTATTTTGGAAAACGTCAGCGCCGTACAAACACCGTCGAAACTTGGCAATATTTTTTGCGATGCTGACTCTTGTGGTTACTATTTTTGTCGGTCCGCTCATAATTGCTCAGCTCCTTAGCATTATCCAACACAATCAACTGCACAACGCAAAAAATCTATGGACACTAATTGCTTTATATGGCGTCAATGGATTATGGTCGAGCGTCATCGGCTGGCGATTAGTCTTATATCTCGCCTGGACATTTGAAACCGCCATGCAACGAGATTTGTACGCTCGATGCTTTAGCAAACTGACCAATCAAACATTATTCTTCCATTCAAATAAATTCGGCGGATCGCTCGTTAGCCAAACAAATAAATTAGTCGGCGCGGTAGAAAGTTTTTGGGACACGATAATTTGGTCAGTTTTGCCGCTAGTTGTTTCGCTAGTCGGTTCAATAATCGTCTTATCGACCCTTCTTTGGCAATACGCGTTATTCTTACTAATCTTCTCAATTGTTTTCAGTATCGTCGTTTATTACGGGTCCAAGCCAATGGCGAAATTGACAAAAAAAGAAGCCAAATCCAGCAATAAATTGAACGGACAATTAGCCGACGTAATCTCAAACGTTCTAGCAGTCAAGTCGTCCGGCGCCGAAGCTACGGAACAGAAATTTTTCACAAAAACCGTCAACTCTTGGCGAAACTCAAGCCTCGACGTAATGCGCGGATTCTTAAAAGTCAGCACCGTGTATTCGTCAATCAACATGGTTATTAAAATTGGAGCAATCGCCTTCGCAGTGTATGCAGCTCAGAATAATTTGGTGTCCGTGGCGTCCGTTTATCTTATTATCACCTACACTGGAAGCGTCGCACATGAGTTGTGGAACATGAACGGAATTATGCGCAATTACAACCGAATTATCGGTAACGCAAATGACATGGTAGAAGTCTTACAAACGCCAACGACATTGATTGATAAAAGCGATTTGAAGCTAAAAGTTACAAACGGCGAAATTTCCATGGATAAAATAATTTTCACACACGACGAGGGTCAAGGCGACACTCTATTCCGCGACTTCTCTCTGGATATTAAACCGGGCGAAAAAATAGGTTTGGTCGGAGCGAGCGGTTCTGGAAAAACGACGCTCACTAAATTGCTATTACGCTTCGCTGATATTGACTCGGGAAAAATTACCATCGACGGACAAGATATTTCCGAAGTCACCCAAGCAAGTTTGCGCGCCAAAATCGCTTACGTACCGCAAGAGCCATTGCTATTCCACCGCTCCGTGCGCGAAAACATCGCTTACGGTCGACCTGATGCAACGGACGCAGAAATTGAAGAAGCCGCCAAAAAAGCTGGCGCTTACGATTTTATCATTGGACTTAAAGACGGTTTTGACACAATGGTTGGCGAACGCGGAACCAAATTATCCGGCGGACAGCGACAACGAGTTGCAATTGCTAGGGCAATCTTGAAAGATGCGCCAATTCTAGTCCTCGACGAGGCGACTTCAGCGCTAGATTCTGAGTCAGAAGCGTTGATCCAAAAATCCTTGGAAACGTTGATGGAGAATCGAACCTCAATTGTCATTGCCCATCGCTTATCTACAATTGCTAAGTTGGACCGTATAATTGTCCTGAAAAATGGGAAAATTGTCGAGGACGGATCGCATGATGAGCTCATCAATAAAAAACGCGGTGTTTACGCAAAATTATGGGCGCGACAATCTGGCGGATTCATCGAAGAATAATTAAAATCGCACATGCTAATTGTGATATAATTAGGATATGGAATCCTTTATTCACTTGATAACTAGCTTTGGTGTATTGGCAATTTTATCAGTAATTTTCGCAGAATCCGGTCTACTAATCGGCTTCGTCTTACCCGGCGACAGCCTGCTTTTCACCGCTGGATATATGGTTCAGCAAAACATTCTACACATTGACATCCACATTTTTGCACTTTTGGTTTTTGCAGCGGCAGTGCTGGGCGACAGTGTTGGTTATAGTTTTGGCCACAAAGTTGGACGCAAGCTGTTTGAAAAAGAAAATTCCCGATTCTTCAAGAAAAAATATTTGGAGCAAACAGAAAAGTTTTATGACAAACACGGCTCGGCGACAATCGTCCTGGCTCGATTTGTACCAATTGTAAGAACCTTCGCCCCAATCGTTGCCGGCGCTAGTAAAATGCACTATAAAACATTCTTAACTTTCAATCTTATCGGTGGATTTCTTTGGTCGTCAGCATTCGTTTATCTGGGTTTCTACGCTGGCGAGTTTTTGACCAAAGCAGGCGTAAATATTGAAGTTGCAGCAATCCTCATTATTTTCCTGTCTGTCTCACCAATGGCTATTCACGCTTTGAAACAGCCAAATACTCGCGCTTTGCTAAGAAAACAATTGTCAGTTCTCCTCTCAAAAACCAAGCGTAAAAAGTAGTCTTAAAGCATCTTTTTCAGATATTTGCCAGTGAACGAATTTGGCACTTTGGCGATATCTTCAGGCGTACCGCAAGCCACAACCGTACCGCCACCAATTCCGCCCTCTGGACCCATATCAATTATCCAGTCGGCTGACTTTATGACGTCCAAATTATGCTCAATAATAATCATGCTATTGCCGCCTTCAACCAATTGCTGTAAAATCCCCAACAGTCGTTTTACGTCAGCAGAATGAAGCCCAGTGGTAGGCTCGTCCAGAATGTACATAGTTTTTCCAGTAGAACGCTTGGAGAGTTCCGTTGCCAATTTAATTCGCTGCGCCTCACCGCCTGAAAAAGTAGTTGCTGGCTGACCAAGTTTAATATAGCCAAGCCCAACCTCAACCAACGTCTGAAGTTTACGTGCAATATTCGGCACGCTGTCAAAAAACTCCGCCGCTTGATCAATTGTCATATCCAAAACATCAGCAATCGTCTTGTCTTTATACTTAATTTCCAACGCCTCGCGATTGTAACGCTTGCCGTGACATTCATCACATTGAACGTAAACGTCCGGCAAAAAGTGCATTTCAATTTTTATCACACCATCGCCCTGACAATTTTCGCAGCGACCGCCTTTAACGTTAAAACTAAATCGTCCAGATTTATAACCTCGAACATTAGCCTCGGGTGTGCTGGCAAAAAGTTCGCGAATCGGCGTAAAAATCCCAGTGTAAGTTGCTGGATTAGAGCGCGGCGTTCGACCAATTGGCGACTGATCTATGACAATCGTCTTATCAAGCAAATTAACACCTTCTATGGCATCGTGCAATCCTGGCGCTGTCGTTGCGCGATTAAGTTCCGCCGCTAATTCCCGCGCCACAATGTCATTCACAAGAGTCGACTTTCCGCTACCAGAAACACCAGACACTACAGTCATCAACCCCAAAGGAAATTCCACATCAATGTTCTTAAGATTATTTTCGCGAGCGCCACGAACAATCAGCTTTCTATCTTTCACAACTTTGCGACGCTTTTTCGGAACGACAATTTTTTCCGCCCCAGATAAATAGCGCCCCGTTATGCTGTTCTCATTTTTCGCAACAATTTCAGGCGTCCCCATTGCCACTACTTGACCGCCATTCACACCAGCACCTGGCCCCATATCAACCAGAAAATCACTCTGGCGAATCGTGTCCTCGTCATGCTCGACCACCAGCACAGAATTTCCCAAATCTCGAAGACGCTTCAACATATCAATCAGCTTATCGTTGTCACGTTGATGAAGCCCAATTGACGGCTCGTCTAGCACATAAAGTACGCCCTGAAGTCCAGCGCCAATTTGCGTCGCCAAGCGAATTCGCTGCGCCTCGCCACCACTAAGCGTGTTAGCCGCTCGACTTAGTTCCAAATAGTTCAGCCCAACATTACTCATAAACGCCAAACGAGATTTAATTTCCTTCACAATCAAGCGAGCAATCGTTATTTCTTGCTCAGTCAATTGAAGCTTATTGTCAAACAAATCCAATGCATCATCGACACTTAAATCGCACACGTCAACAATATTCAATTCATGAACCGTCACCGCCAAAACTACAGGTTTCAGGCGCGCACCTTTACAGGCATAACAATCCCTCTCGCGCATAAATCGCTCAATATCTCGTCGCATAAAATCGCTATCAGTTTCTTTCCAGCGTCGCTCCAGATTAGGAATAACGCCCTCGTAAGTCGTATCATAATGTCGACCGCCACCCAAATCAACGCGATATTTTTGGTCGCCAGTTCCGTATAATATTTTATGTTTAATATCATCAGAAAGCTTGCCTACGGGAACTTTCAAGCTAAATCCGTGAGCTTCAGCAACAGACGCCAATCGTTTCATATTCCAAGCGTCAGAATTCATTCGATTATACGGTCGAATCGCGCCTTCGGAAATCGTCAAATTGTTATTAAAGACCAATTCTGGATCGACCTCCAACCTCGATCCCAAACCCGTACACACAGGACAAGCTCCCTGCGGCGCGTTAAAACTAAACAATCGCGGCTCCAGCTCTGGAATATCGACATCAGGATGATCAACACAAGCGTATCTCTGCGAAAACGTCTTCACTTCATCACTATCCGCATCCAAAACCTCGATAACCCCCTGACCTAAGTCCAGCGCTTGCTCAACGCTCTGGCTTAGTCGAGATCGCATTTCCGCCGTCAACGCCAACCTATCAACCACCAACTCGATGTTATGCTTGTAACTTTTTTGCAACTCCGGAAATTCATCCAGCGCGTACACCACGCCGTCCACGCGAACCCTGGCATAACCAAGCCGCTGATATTGCTCCGGAATATGCGCAAACTCACCTTTTTTATTCTTAACAATTGGCGCCAATAGCAGAATTCGCTTATCAACAAATTGCCGCAGAATCTCGTCAATAATCACCTCGGTCGTGCGACGCGTCACTTCATTGCCACAAATCGGACAATGGGGCACGCCAATTCGCGCAAACAAAAGTCTCAGATAATCATATATTTCGGTAACTGTAGCCACGGTAGATCGCGGATTGCGGCTGGTCGACTTCTGGTCAATTGAAATCGCTGGACTAAGCCCTTCAATCGAATCAACATCAGGCTTATCCATCGTCCCCAAAAACTGACGCGCATAAGAATTAAGACTCTCCATATAACGGCGCTGACCCTCGGCATAAATCGTGTCAAATGCCAAACTAGATTTCCCAGACCCACTAAGCCCCGTAATCACCACCAGCTGATCTCGCGGAATCTCAATATCTACATTTTTCAGATTGTGCTCACGAGCACCTTTAACACGAATTACCTCTGTCATAACCGCTATATTATACAGGTTTTTAACTATTTTTTCCAGTCCAACCGTCGACGCAAATCAGAGTTAAAACACATTACGCTTATGATTGCAAGTCAATATCTTATTTGCTACAGTTAGATCTATGAGAAAGCTGGGCATTTACTTAGTTATAACACTCGGAGCGATACTACTCGCGCCTTTTGTGATCGACCAACTTTTTTTCTTCTTTTTCCTAGGAAAAATCCCCTTCACGAACATCAGCCTGCCCGCAATTTTAATGGTTATTTTCTGGGCAATTATCGTACCGTTGGCAATCATCCTCAGAGAATCACTTTCTGTCCTGTTTTGGAAGTTCATTGATATTGCCAGCGAAATCGCGCAACGACGAATCAACAGAAAAATCCGCTATTTTACACCAAACCAAAAAAGCGAACTTATTTTATTGTCAATTTATCTACTTTCCAGTACGAAAAAGAGCAAGCCTGATCATGAAGTCGAAGCACAAAAGCTCGCTCCATCTATGAGTTAATTTTACAGTCGTTTTCTTAGCGCTAATCCGCTAGCTACAACGGCGATAACAGCTAACCCACTAACTAGCCAAATAGAGTTTCCTGTTTCCGCAAGAGTGCTTGAAGATTTTCCTGGTTTTTTACTGGAAGTGGATGACGATGCCGCAGTAGTTGAAGTACCCGAAGATGAAGAGCCTACGGATGGAGCGACAGCTCCGCTCGTACCTGAGCCGGCACCACCAGGAGTTACAGGCGGGGGTGTTGGTAGGGTTGCTAGGCGATAGATATTATGATCTGGCGACACGGCCAACAGTTTGCGACCGTCAGCTGACATAGCAACCTTATCGCCAGTACGAGTCTGAAAAGCTTCATTGCCCCATTTCTGCCAAGTTTTACCGCCGTCAGTCGACGTAAGCATTGGTCCAGGCCAATCGTCCGGAGAAGCAGGCTGTAGTGTAGCTATTATTTTTTTACCATCATTACTGATATACTCTATCTCATTAGCATAGTCACTACCCACCTGAGGGTACTCTGGGATTAAAGACCAGCTAACACCCCCATCCAAAGACATATTCCAGCCATCAGTCATGCTCTTAGCGTCATCACTAAACACCACATCTCGAACCGCCTCCTCTTTTATGACCGACCAGGTCACGCCATAATCAGTCGACCATTCCAAAAAAGATCTGGTATAATCTCTGTATACCATTTTCCCGCCATTAAATATTCTACTAGGACACTTATTACCCTTCTGGACCCACGTCTGCCCGTTATCAGTAGAAATATAAAGAGGTGGAGCACCCCACCGACCACACCTAGCCAAAATAGAACCATCAGGACTCATATATACAGTATCTGAATTATTACTCAGGACCGTCCAATTACGTCCACCGTCAATTGATATGTTATTTGTAGAGCCATCACTTACAATTATCTTAGAGCCGTTTACGTTCACTGCCGTAAGGTAATATGAACCATCCGGGGCGTTGAAGTTGCCCCAACTCGCCCCATCATCCGAAGACACAAAAAGCTTGGCTTTATTAGTTCCGTAATTTACACGTAGGGCAAATATTTTTGACCCATCCCTACTAATACTCACGTCTCGCAGACGATCATCTCCCGGTATAACTATATCCTTCCACGTATACTTAGGAGGCTCCTCCGCCCTAACCAAAGGCGACAGGATCGCCGACACTGATAGTGCAAATGCAAATATTAAGGATAACATCCCCCTGTGCATTATGTATTTTTTACTCTTAGTTAACATTACCCCTCCAATTTGTTTTTTTCACTACACAAAGCTATTACCAGTATTTTAGCATAACCAGTATTTAGAGTCATTTTCTTCATTCAATAATAAAACTATTGCGACCATGCTTAAATAACACCAAAAAGAGCGAGCTTGATAATATCTACAGTTGCTTTCTCAATACTAATCCGCCAGCAACTACAGCAACTGCAAGTCCGCCGATTAGCCAAACAGAGACTCCTGTTTCGGCAAGGTTTGATGATGTTTTTTCTGGTTTCTTATTGGAAGTGGATGATGATGTGGTGACTGAAGTACCTGAAGACGAAGAGTCTGCGGATGGGGTGGCGGGAGTATTTGGGGCGACAGAGATAGGTTCGTCAACAACGCCAAAATAAAATACTCCGTTAATAGCATCGTTTATAGAGCTGTCACTATCATTATCATCTGCATCGACTGCATTATACAAAACTGTGGTCAGCGCCTTGCCTGCGACAACCCCACTCTTAATCGTGAACTCACCAGTAGCGTCCTGCAAATCCCCAACAGGACTCCTTCTATATACCTTCAACTTTAATGGATCATACTTATTAGCAAGGGTTATCGTGATATTCGAAGACCCTAGCCCAGTAGTAATGTTCTGACAATTAACCTTAAAACGCAGCCCTCCCAAAATTTTAACCTGCGAATCAGCCACTGTAATGCCGTCAGACGACAGAGGATCTACAGATGAAGAGTCTATATTGTAACAATATAGCGAGTTAGTTGATATGATGGACTTAGCGACAGAGTCGTCAGTATTCGCAGGAGTAGGCTTTACACTTACATCAAACGACCTAGATTGAGGAACGGGCACCGTTGCTAATCGATAAACCCCTGTTGTTGACATTGCAAAAATCTTAGAGCCGTCAGACGACATTGAGATATTGCGCCCTTCAAAAGATTCACCGCCCCATTGCTGCCATGTCTTGCCGCCATCCACAGAATGAGCCACTGGAGACCACGAAGGAGAGTAGCTGTTCGGCTCAAAGACAGCAAATAGTTTTTTACCATCATTACTAATACCTAATTCCGAAACAATATTATCAGATTGCTTACCCGGAATTACCGACGTCGAAGTCCAGCTAGACCCACCGTCCAGCGATACCTTATTGCCATTAAATATACTGCTTCCATTAGTACTAAATGATGCCTCGTCGGCGACACCAGAACTAACAGTAATCCAGGTTGCGCCATAATCAACAGATTTTTTCACCAAATTGACATCTTGATCCATGCGAATCATCTTTCCGCCATTGAATATAGCGCTAGGTTCTTCTTTACCCTTTTGAATCCAAGTTTGCCCATCATCATTAGAAACAAAAAGATCCTCGGTTGCATATACATATTTAGCCAAAATAGCTCCGTCAGGACTCATGAACAAATTGTCACTATTAGACACCGGAGAGGCGGCCTTAATCCAGTTGCGACCACCATCAGTTGATACATAAATAGAATTTTCTCCATATTTCCCCCTTATTATCAACTTAGAGCCGTCCGCACTAACCATTAGACCATAAGCTCTATCTGGAGCTATAAAAGTACTCCAGCTTACACCATCATCTTCAGAGACAATAAGCTGCCTTTTACTAGATGACCCCGGAACCGCCTGTAGGATAAACAATTTCGAACCGTCCGGACTGATTTTAGACTCACTAAAATATCCATTCGGTATCACTATATCTTTCCAGGCATAGCTAAGTAACGTCTCAGCCTTGACTAAGGGTGAGAATATTGTAGACAGAGAGAATACAGAAATAAGGACGAAAGCCAACGCATTTCTATATACCCTATGTTTTTTTCTCGCAGATAACATGGGGTGCCTTTCTTTGGTGTATTGAAATAGCTTTTCTAGATATTACCATATGAACACCTACCGGTCAACGACAATCCGCTAGCCACACTCTGGGCGAAATGATGTCGTTTTTCTACGGCCGTTTTCTTAGGACTAATCCACCAGCTGCGATAACCACAATAGCTAATCCGCCAACTAGCCAAACAGAGGATCCTGTTTCCGCAAGGTTGGATGATGATTTTTCTGACTTCTTACCTGAGGAGATAGAGATAGTGGATGTAGTAGATGAGGATTCTGAAGTCGAGGAAGAGCCTGTGGATGGAGCTGTTGGAGTGATAGTTCCACCTGCACCTGTACCGGTGCCGCCGGGAGTTGCAGGTGTAGGTGTCGGTAGAATTGCTAGGCGATAGACGGACTTATAATCTGGATCCGTAAATTGTGATGTTGCGAATACTCTAGAGCCATCAGCAGACATAGAAACTGATGAGAAAGAAACCCTCTCGTCACCCCATTTCTGCCAAGTTTTACCTCCATCTGAAGATACAAAAACCGGTACAGTTGGGGTGCCATCAAATGTAGCAAATAGTTTTTTACCGTCGTTACTAATGCCGCTCAACACGACATTACGTATGTCGTCTATAGGATACTCGGGCAACTGAACCCAGTTAGCGCCGCCATCTATAGACGTATGAAAGCCGTCGAACACACTTTTGCCGTCAGAACTGAAGCTAGTACGACCAGCAGAACCCCCAATTGCAGACCAAGTCATGCCATAGTCGGTAGATTGTCGTAATGTACCGTCATTACTCCGGCGAGCCATCTTTCCACCGTTAAAGACATAGTCGGGATATTCATCTCCCTTTGGGACCCAAGTATTGCCGTCATCAGTAGATACTGCCATAGGATCATTATAGAGACTATGTTCCCAGTATGTGACCAGCGTGGAGCCGTCTGGACTCATCAATACACGCGCAGTATCAGGAACAAACGAATTACGCTTAACCCAAGTTCGACCACCATCGGTAGAAACATAGATGGCATTTTCACCATACTTCCCCTTTACGACCAATTTAGAGCCATCGGAGCTAACTAGTAGTCCATTTGCACCCTCTGGTGCAGCGAAAGTGCTCCAGCTTGCACCATCATTCGCAGAGACCAGAAGATTAACACTACCGCTAACTAAATCACTACGCAAGACAAAAAGCTTTGATCCGTCCGGACTAACACGCGATTCCGAAATATCCCCCTGTCCAGGTATAGTTATATCCCTCCAAGTATACAGCGGCGCATTTTCCGCCTTGGCGAACGGTGCTAATACTACGGACAAAGAAAGTGCGAACATGGAAATAAATACCATCACACTTACATATAATTTATGACCCCTACTCTTAAATGACATCAGAGCCACCCTCCTTAAATTAAATTGCCTAATTAATATTCCACTTTTTATCTAATTGCTTCAATTTTAGCATAACCGCATTTCAGGCGTCAACAGAAGGTAAGACCGATTCCAACCATAGCTGCAATTCTTGCAAAATAAACTGCTGTTCATCAGTCGCGCTAGGCGCTAATCGTTGCAGAGATTTCATAAATTGCGGCAGTTGCGCCTGTAAATGCTCAGCGCGCCATTCTTCCCATTGTCGCAACTCATCTTCGCTCAGCAAATTAGGAAAACTTCGCGCTTTATAATGCAGCAATAGTGGCGACAATCGTTCATCCTGAAAATCCGGATGAAAATCAGCCAATTCGCGCTCGCCAGCATTACGTACGGCTTCAACGCGAACTCGATCACTATTGTCCAAAAACCCGTCATACAGTTGCGCTTCTGGATCGGTCATTTTCTTAAACTCTGGCCTATTCTCAAATATACTACGCAACCTTTCGGCAAAATCTGGATGAGAAAGTAAAATATCTTGGTGCTTCTGTACAGTTTCCGCATCCAGAGAAATCTTCTTCCAGCCATCGCCCTGAGTCAACACACCAAGCGGCGAAACTGTCGGGCAACGATTATATTGCAATTCCTTAACTGGCAATTTAACGAAATCCTCAGCTTGCCTTTCTTCCCACGTTGCAAATATCTTCGCCGACAATTCCTCAACGCCCAGATCAACAAATGGCGTCGGATCATATCGCAAATCATAAACAATCACGCCACCATTTCGACTCGTGGTTAGCGGAAAAGCCACGGTCGTTTTGGCGAATTCCTTGTCATATCGACCGCTCGCATAAACAAAAGGTTTCTTATCATCGACGTTCACCAATTTCTGCACCAATTTCTTATCGCGCATCTTCAACAAATAGTCGTACATTTGCGGCTGATTCTGCTTAATCAATTTAGTCACAGCAATCAACGCCGTCACATCCGCCAGCGCGTCATGGGCGTTTTCATGCTCTATTCCGTTAGCTTTCGTAATGAGCTCCAAGCGGTTGCTCGGCTCGCCTTTATCGTCAATTGGCCACTCAATTCCCTCAGGTCGAAGCGCCCTGGTTAAGCGCACCACGTCCAACAAATCCCACCTGGATCGACCGTCTTTCCAAGTCCACTCATATGGATCGTAAAAATTCCGCCAAAACAAATGACGAATAAACTCGTCGTCAAAACGGATATTATTAAATCCAACAGCAATCGTATCAGGCGTAAATATTTCCTCGCTTAACATACGCGCAAATTGAGCCTCAGTATAGCCTTCTTCGACAGTTTTTTGCGGCGTTATACCCGTCACTATCAACGCATCAGGACTCGGCAGCGTATCGTCATTTAGTGTCACGAGAATATTGTATGGTTCACCAATCGGCTGCAAATCCATATCGGTTCGCTGACCGGCAAATTGCATAATTCGATCTTGCCTGGGATTAAGACCGCTAGTTTCAAGATCGTAGAAGAAAAATGTTTGCGCCATATTTACATTATACCATCAAGCTCACGCTAATTTACACCAACAGAATCTATTGCTCGACCAATGTAAACGGCATAGATTCGCCAATCTGAATCAAGCTTTCACCAATCGCCCCTTGACGCAACAATTCGTGAGTAATTCCCATTTTTCGCATAATATCTCGCAAGCGATTAACGGATTCGAATTGGTCAAAGTTAGTGCGACGAGCAAATTTTTCAATCTTAGCGCCCGTAACAATAAACTCAATCTTCTCATCTTCATCGTCAATCTCATTAGATTCAGCATCAGAAACTCGCCTTACAGACCAAGCGTCAGAAACAACCTGATCATCCAACGAAATTGTCGGCAAATCTTCCTCTTTTTCATCAACAATCTCAGCTTCACGCTCTCGATATTTAGTAACTTCATCACGCAACATTCGTAAAATCTCAGTCACTCCGTCGTGCGTCTGGGAAGAAATCGCCACAACCGGCGCGCCATTAGCTACTTTTTGAAGGGCAGTCGACTGCATAGCAATAATCTCATCATCCAAGCCTTCGCATTTGGTCAGTGCTATTATTTCTGGACGCTCTGCCAATGATTCAGAATATTTTTCCAGCTCGCGACGAATTGCCTGATATTTCTCTGCCGGATCATCACTATACACATCAATCATATGAAGCAGCACGGCCGTTCGCTCGACATGACGCAAAAATTGATCGCCCAAGCCTTTACCTTCTGATGCACCTTCAATCAACCCCGGAATATCAGCGATCAAAATCGACCCATCGTCAACATCGGCAACCCCCAAATTCGGCGTCAAAGTAGTAAATTCGTAATTAGCAATCTCTGGACGCGCATTAGAAACCACGCTCAGGAACGTCGACTTACCAGCGTTCGGAAAACCAACTAAACCAACATCAGCCAATAATTTCAATTCCAACTCTGCTTCAAATTCCTCGCCAGCCTCACCAAGTTCAGCAATTTTAGGCGTTTGGCGTGTACTAGACGTAAAGTGTGCATTTCCAAATCCACCGTCTCCACCACGAGCCACCACTGCCTGCTGCTGATCTTCGGTCAAATCCGCAATTACCATGCCGTCGCGCTTCACTAGAGTACCCATTGGTACCTTAACAATTAGCGGCGCACCACTTTTTCCTCGTTTATTACGTTTTCCGCCATCGCCGCCTTTTTCAGCCTTAAGTTCCGGTTTATATCTAAAATTCAAAAGCGTGTTAAGATCTTTCGTCGCCAAAAAAACAATATCACCACCACGACCGCCATCACCGCCATCGGGACCACCCTTATCGACGTATTTCTCATGACGAAAACTGACTACACCATTACCGCCTCTACCGGCGCGCACTAAAACTTTTGCAATATCTACAAACATATCTTTAGTATACCAAAAAGCACCCCATCGGTCGACGGGGTGTTACACTGGTGTCATTTTAAATTTTAGTGAATGAAGTTATAGCGACCAGCCTCAGCAAGCGGTACGGTACGAGAAGAGATAATATTATAGCCCGCATAATTCATATCTGAAACATAGATATTCTGACCATCTACTCGCTCCACGATACCGACGTGCCCATAGCCATAGCCGCCCCAAGTATTCTGTATAATAGCACCCGGCGCTGGAACATTGTTAACCACGAGCCCAGCAGCACGAGCACTAGCACTCCAAGCCTTAGCATGACCCCAAAAACTACCAATTGGACGACCAAGCTGCAAACGACGCTCGTATGCATACCATGTACAGTTACCCGCTGCATAGCGGTTGCCGACAGAAGCAGTCAACCAGCTTCGACTCGCGCTCGTAGTAGTCGACGACGAAGAATATCGATTGCCATATGACCTACTTCGCGGAGCGACATAACCAGGTCGCTCATTTTCTGGAAGCTCACCTCCAGGCAACACAATCCTAGAGCCAGCAGACAACTTAACGCCGTCATCGATGTCATTGTATAGAACGACGCGCTCAGCACTCGTCTTATACTTTTCTGCTAGAGATTGGGCAGTATCGCCGTCTTTAACAGTATAAACAACACCGTCAACAAGAGGCACAACTAGAGTCTTATTCGGCTCTACAGCGTCCGAAGTTGTATTATTAGCCCAACGAAGCGTCTGAGATGAAATCTTAAACTTCTTAGCAATAGACTCCATCGTGTCACCCTCTTTGGTTATGTAAGATGAAATACCACGAGCCGCCGAAGTGTCTGGCTTAACAATGTCAGGTTTTGTTATAACTTCTGCATCATTCTGAGAAAGATTCTTCTTAATTGTTAGTGAAGTTTCGGACTCGCGCAAGTCACCAGCCGAAGGCAATTCTGCCGTTTCTGCCAAGTTAGTCACAGCATTAGCTGCCGTTAATTCATCTACTGAAGTTGTTTTAGACTTAGCAGACTTAGACACCGACGAGACACCAGTAGTTTCAGATGATGCTAAAGTTTTTGATCTTTCAGCAGATACATTACTACCGCTATTGCCGTAGACCAAAAATGATATAGTCAATAAAAATATTCCACCGTAGATTGCAAATGATTGCAGTTTACGTTTTTTACTCCGAAGAGATGTAAAATGGTTACGAATAATCGTTCTCCTTGCGCCAATGTTACCACTAGCACCTCTACCAAATTGTCTTTCTTCTCGCAATAGAACAGGATATGTTGTCGACCTAATTGATTATTATTATTCTACATTAGTTTTGCTATATCCGTAGCGACAATTTTGGCAGGTCATTTATCGTAATTCACCCCCCTATTGATAAATTAGACAAATGATCTAACATCTATTTTACACAACATTGACAATAAAGTCAATAAATTTTATAAAATGCGTTTTTGTCAAGAAATCTGACACTTCTTTTGACAATGAGTCTTGATATTAGACTCATGCTCTTCGTTGGTTTTCGCAAAATACGTAGTATCATCGTCGCCGCTCAGGAAATATAGATAATCAGAGTTTATCGGGTCAGCAGCGGCATTCAACGCGCTCAAACTGGGCGAAGCAATTGGTCCAGGAGTTAAGCCTTTTTGAATGCGTGTATTATATGGCGATTTAAGGTTTGGCGAGCGCTCTACCCCTGTTTTGTCAGCAATATATTGATATGTTACATCAGAGCCAAGCGGCATATTGGCTTTCAGGCGATTGTAAAATACGCTAGCAATCTTACGCTGATCCTCGCAAGTTTCCACACCAGACCCACAGCCGATCGACTCGCGCTGGATAATCGATGCTAGAGTTATCCCTTGATACAAAGTTAGTCCTCGAGCCTTAAATTTACCCTCTAAATTATATTTCTTAACAATTTTCTCCAAATGATCAATTGAGCGTTGTAAAACCTGTTCTGCGGTTTCATCCGGGGAAATATAGAATGTTTCACCATAAATATACCCCTCAAGCCCAGCATTTTCCGGTCTACCCGCAAAAACTGGACTGTCATACTTAGCGGCAAATGCCTTTTTTATCTGATCGTCCGAGAATCCCGCCTTAAGCAACACGGATTCAACTTCTCTGCCGTCAGAATTCTTCATTTTTTTATTCAAAGTCGATCCAGGATAAAATGTTATAGCAATCTCATCAGTTTTACCGCTGGTCAAATGATTAATTATCTCATCGACAGATTGCGAAGATTTTACAGAATAAACGCCAGCCTTGAACTTACTCGCTGAGTTATGAAGCCTTGTGTAAATAGAAAATGCTAAAGAGTTTTTGATAATTTTATTATCCTCTAAAGTTTTGGCAATATCACTAGACCCCATACCTTCTTTAATATTAATCCTGAAAGCTTGCCGACTATTTACATCAACAGGAGAAAGCATCTGCTTGTACCACACTGTTGCCCCAAGAGTGCCGATTCCAGCGATAGCCACAACTATTGACAACACTAATAGCCAAATACGTTGTTTACGAATTTTCATAATTCTCCTCCAAAAAGTCCTGCAAAATTATGCTAGCAGCCTCCGCATCAATCTCGCCCTTATCTTTAATTTTATTCCCCAATCTCTGCTCAGCCTGCACGCTCGTTAAAGATTCATCTTGAAAAACAATCTCCGTATCAAGCTCAATGTCTTCAAATTGCTTAACAAATTCTTCTACAAATTCCGTCTGCTTTGTTGGTTCGCCAGATTGATTTCGTGGATAGCCCACTACGATCGTATCAATATCGTGCCTCAATACTAGCTCTGTTATTTCCTGGACGATATTTTCATTATTCTCCAACCAACCAAACGGCACAGCGATCTTCACTTGCGAATCCGCCATAGCCAAACCAATTCGCCGAGATCCAACATCCAGCGCTAAGAAGTTTTTACTTGACATCTTTTATCTTAAACTCGACATTAATCTTATTGACATCTTTTGGAACAGATTTAACCCAGAATGGCGAGAATTTAACATCGACGTCTTCAACACCTTCGATAGATTCAATAGCAGACTGAACCTCTCCGTAACTCTTACCTTTGGCTTGATCCTTTACGTTCGCTTCTTTAATATCTGGGCCAACCTTGCCATTCGTAGTTAAACGCACAGTCTGTACATTATGCGCCTTAGAAAATTGCGAGAACGCAACCTTGTTTACTCCATTGTCATAAATTCTCTGCGACTTCTTACCAGAAATCTCCTCTTTAAGCTTTGCTTCCACAAAGTTTTTTAGCTCACTCTTATCAATAGCTAATGCGCTGGCGGTAATTGTCGATTTCAGAGTTACAGCTCCAGTCGCTTCGCCGTCTACCGCTACACTTGAGTTAGGATCTGATCGATTTTCAACGTAGCTTTCCGTTATAACCGTTGCCGAATCGCCGAATGATGACAACAATTGCTCCTTTAATCCATCAATCTTCTTTTCGCTCAGCTTGCTTTTTGCCGATTCTATATCACTAGCCGTCACAACCGTTGCAGTTTTATCGGTACCGCCACTAGTAGCAGACCGTAGCGACGCAGAAATGTCATCAACCGAAATACTCATACTACCAGTTGCCGCATTATACTGAGCTCCGCCCTCACTTGCGGTAATAGACCCAGAAGCAGATCCCGGACATTTATATCCTGGACAACTCCAACCCAACGTAGCTCCTGGGACAGCCACAGAAGAATTCAAAGTATAAGATAGTCCACTATTTTTCAAGATTGTGCCAGCTGAAATAGTCACACTACTTGACGACGAGTTACTGAAGACAACTACTCCAGTAGCTTTTTCTCCGACATTCTTCTTGCCCGTAGCAGAAAATTCAACACTAACTTCCTTTGCTAATTCTTTCTTTACAGACTTAATGACATTAGATCTTGCGCTTGTAGTGGCTGTTTCATTCAAGCTGACGGTATCACTGACTGTCATGCTAGTAGTCTTTGCTGAAATAACAACCGTGGCATGTGGAGCAAACCAAATTGCCCAAACCAAAAATACAATCAAAAGTAAGGTACCACCGCCTATCAATAAGAACTTCTTACGAAATGTATTAAAATCAGGGACTTTCGGTTTTTTAACCATCTTTTTCAGAGAGTCCAACCCCTTAGACTCCTTCTTGTTTTCGTCAGCTATAACATTATCTACGGCAGAGTCTTCATCGGATTTCTTTGATCTTTTCGCGGAATCCGCCATATCTCCAACTGCCAGTTTGCCGCCATCAATCACATCATTGTCGTCATCAACTTTCAGAACTGGAATCTCCGCAATTTCTGGCTTGCTCTGAAGCGTTTTTGCAATAGGAATTTTCGCGGTTGCCGCCAATCCAGCCAAAACCGAATCATTCGTGATTAATACAATTCTCTTATCCGCCGAAGTTGCCGCCCGAGCTAGTAATCGAATATTGACCGCACTCTGTAAAACGCCAATTCTTCGAGGCGGCACTAACGCAATAATTCTCTCTTTCGACGCCTTAATCTTACTAATTATCGTCGTAATGTCGTCTTCTACATCGATATAAATAACGTCTTTATTCATTTTAAATCTTTAATAACCTATTTACTTTTTCAACTAAACTATTACCGTCTTGACTACCGATAATTGTATCATATCCAACTCGCAACAAGCCCATTGCAGTTACAAATGTGTGATCGCTAATATCTCCAGTTTCGTCAACTATTCCTGTAATATCACTTGGATTGATATATTGAACTACTGGTTTCTTAGTAAAAGGTAGGTCTTCTGGCCAGCGTCGAGTTTTTAGAGCTTCGGTAATTTTTTGCAAGCTCGATCCGCCGCCACACAGTAAAATCCTATTCGGCAAATAATCGACATTATCAAAATCGCTCAGCGCCAATTCAACACCTGATAGCCAAACTTCCAAAGTCTTGTCGATCGCCGCGTCAACTTTTTTCTTTACACTAGGCTTCAAATTCTCATTATCAATATTCAGCTTCAACTTTTCTGCATCTTTGAAGCTTAAATCCAGGTCAGCCGCAATAGTCCTAGTGAAACTTCGTCCACCAATGCCAAACATCTTCGTACCTTCGACTCCGCCGTCATTAACAACTGCAATATCCGTCGTGCCACCACCAATGTCTGCTAGAATCGCCGTGAAATTGCTATCCGTATCCGATCCCAAAACGCTCCTACTCACCGCAAATGGCTCAGCAGCCACAGCCACTAAATCCAGCGCGAGCTCGTCCGCAACCTTCTCTAACGCGCCGATATGAACCATCGGAGCAAACGCCGTGTAAATCTGCACCGCTACATCTCGCCCCTGAAAACTAATCGGATTCGAAACTTTATAGCCATCAATATGAATACTCACCAGCGCCGAGTTAACTAGCTTAACTTCAACATCCTCATTGCCAGTTTCCAGCGCAATTTGAGCCTGAGCTTTTCCCTGGGCTCGCTCCTGGACTTTCTCAATAATAAATTCCATCTCAGCAATGTCTAATGGCTTATTTGGCTGCGGCCTGCGATAGCGAATAGTGTTCGTAACACCCTTAACTAATTCGCCCGCGATGCCAATAACAACCCGCTTACCCTGAACGCCAGCTTGATCCTCAGCCTCAGACAGAGCCTCTTCGCAATTCGCCACAACCCCAGCAATATCAGCAATTGCACCGCTGTGCATATCGCCCATTTCCTGCTGTTTTCGACCAACACCAATAATCTTCAGTTCGTCATCTTTAACTTCAGCGATTAAAGCCTTAACCACCTCCGTACCAATATCTAAGCTAACCAATAGTTCGCGACTATCTTTATCAGACTTCTTCAACATGTCTTTCAATGCCATATAAGAAATATTATATAACGCTTGTGATTTTAGAGCAACAGTTAATTATCTATCTTAAAACAGCCTTGATTCGACGAATTCCAGCCGAACTAGATTCTTCTTTGGTGATTTTGAATCGCTTGCCATCTTCAGACAAAACTCCAGTGTGTTCGACGTGTGGGCCACCGCAAACTTCAAAGCTAACAATGTTACCATCCTTGCCAATGGAATAAACCTTAACTTCGTCGCCGTAACGCTCGCCGAACGCGCCAATTGCGCCCATACTCAATGCCTCATCGGTCGGATATACAGCAAAACTAACTGGCAAATCTTCATCAATCCAAGCATTAACCTGATCTTCGACCGCCTGCTTTTCTTCTGGCGTCAATTTATCGTGATTAAAATCAAAACGCAATCGATCAGCAGTAATATTGCTTCCGTGCTGCTGTAAATCTGGGGCATTCAAAACCTTACGTAACGCCGCGCCCAATAAATGTGTTGCTGTGTGATATTTGAGATGGATCGGATCGCGGCCCTCCAGGCCGCCACTAAACTGCCCCTTGCGAGCCGTCTTAGAGCGCTGTCGCTGCTCATTCATTTTCGCGGTAAATTCCTCGCGCCAATTGTCCGAAAGCTTAATTCCTTGTTTATATGCCTCTTCCGTACTGAGTTCCACTGGGAAGCCGAAAGTGTCGTACAAAGTGAACAATTCTTCACCAGTCAAGCCATCGTCAATGTAGCGCTGCATTTGTCGCAAGCCTTTTCTTAGAGTCTGGCGAAAAGCTTTTTCTTCCTTGACTAGCACGGCGATGATATTGTCGCGATTATTCTTCACCTCTGGAAAATCAGCTTCGTACAAATCAGCAATCGTCGGCACAACTTCTTGCAGGAAATTCTGCTCGATTCCCAAATCAAAACTATAGCGAATTGCTCGACGGAGCAAACGACGCATCACATAGCCCTGCTCTTTATTACTTGGCACGCACCCATCAACCGCCATAAACGTCGCAGCCCTCAAATGATCGGCAATCACTCGCATACTTTCGGTATGTGAAGCATAATCTTTGCCGCTCAGATCTTGTAGCTTTTCAATAATCGGCCAAAGCAAGCTAATCTTAAAGACGTCAGGATCATTATTTACTGCAGCCGCGATTCGCTCAAGTCCAGATCCATGGTCAATATTTGGCTTATCGAGCGGCTCAAATTGCCCCTCAGCAACTTTTTTATATGCCATAAATACGTTATTGCCAATCTCCATAAATCGACCACAATCACAGTTCGGATGACAATTTTCACCAAATTTTGGATCATGCTCAATGAAATCAAACTCATAAAACATCTCACTATCCGGACCACACGGGTCGCCCACCGGAGTAGTTTCTGGACCGCCATTGCGACTCCACCAGTTTTTACTGCCGTCATAAAAGAAAATTCTTTCACCTGGATTTACACCACGCGCTGCGCCCTGCTCTTCACTGCCGATGTCTGCCATCTTCGCATCGATGCCCTTTTCTGCAAACTTTTTCTGCCACAGTTTAGCCGCTTCAACATCTTTCTCGATATTATATTCCGGTGCGCCAATAAAACACGTTACGTACAATCTCTGCGGGTCAAGACCAATTTCCTCAGTCAAAAACGTCCACATCCAGCCAATTTGCTCTTCCTTAAAATAGTCGCCCAAACTCCAGTTTCCAAGCATCTCAAAAAATGTCGTATGACGATTGTCGCCAATGTCGTCGATGTCCTGCGCTCGCAAACACGTTTGAGAATCAGCAATTCTCTTACCTTCAGGATGCGTCTCACCAAGCAAGTACGGAATCATCGGCTGCATTCCGGCGCCCGTAAATAAAGTCGTCGGGTCATTAGTTAAAATCAACGGCGCACGCTCAACGACGGCGTGACCTTGTTTTTTATAAAATTCAAGATATTTGCTACGTATTTTTTGGGCATTCATGAGTGTAATTATACCATAAAATAACCCCACCTTACAGATGGGGTTTATAGGTCAAATCGCCAATCTCAACAGATTATTCAGCTACTTCTTCAGCTGGTTCTTCTTTCGGTTGATTCTTGCGAAGTTTTTCTGGATTGCGGATGGCTTTGTGCTTGTCAGCTGAGACTTCCTTAACCCACTTTGGCAACTTAACGCCAGCTTCTTTCAATAACTTAACTACGCGTGGTGTTGGCTGTGCGCCATTGTCCAAATATTTCTGAGCCAATTCAACTTGGATATTTGATTCTTTAGTGTGCGGGTTGTAGCTACCGACATAAGCGACTACACGACCGCTTGATGGATGACGATGTGCTTCTTGTACCGCCAAGCGATATACTGGATAACCTTTGCGACCCAAACGTTGCAAACGAATTGCTAGCATAAAATTAATTCTTCCTTTAACTCTACGTTTTATTATTCCTTACTTTAGAACAGTTTACACTATTTTTCCTATAACGTCAATCTGTTTTCACGATTCCGCCACCCAAACATTCATCGCCGTCATATATTACCGCAGATTGACCCGCAGCTACGGCACGCTCCGAAGCAGAAAGATGCACAATATCTCCGTCAATTTTTGCGTCGAATAAAGCGCCTCGATGACGCAACCGGACTTGCACATTCTTATCTTTATACGGCGCTTGATTAATCCAACGAATATCCGCCAGCCTAAGTTCTTTTCGCCACAAACTTTCATTGTCAATCGAGCGTGACACGTAAACCTCATTTTTCTCCATATCCTTGCCCACAACATAATAAGGCAGTCCGCCACCTACATTCAAACCATGACGCTGACCAAGCGTATAGAAAATTGCGCCGTCATGTTTACCGACAACAGATCCCGTCTGCTGATCAATAATATTTCCTGGCGCAGTTTTAACATATTCCGACAAAAACTCGCGAATTCCAACTTGCCCGACAAAACAAATTCCCATCGATTCCTTTTTACTAGCCGTCCACAAACCACGCTCTTTCGCCATTTCGCGAACTTCCGCCTTAGTGAAATCGCCCAGCGGAAATATGGTTTTTGACAAAGCTTCCGAAGTCACTCGATATAAGAAGTAGGTTTGGTCTTTATTGTCATCACGAGCGCGTAACAATTTAGCCGACGAAGACGATTCATGAGCAACACGCGCATAATGCCCTGTCGCGATATAATCCGCTCCAGCCGCCAACGAGGCCTCCAAAAATATCTTAAACTTCACTTCTTGATTACACATAATATCTGGGTTTGGCGTGCGACCCGCTTGATATTCGCGGATCATGTAATCGACAACGTTTTGCTTATATTCTTTCTGGAAATCAAAAACTCGAAAATCAATGCCCAAGCCAACCGCCACACGCTTGGCGTCAGCAACATCTTCCGCCCACGGACAATGCATTCCAGGCAGATCTTCCGACCAGTTTTTCATATAAACACCCGTTACATCGTAACCCTGCTCAACCAAAAGTGCCGCGGCCACGGAGGAATCCACACCGCCCGACATTCCAACAAAAACTTTCTTACTCATCTGGACAACCCCAGAGCAAATAGCCCAATTCTCATTAATTCACCCATTGCCAGCCACCAACCCCACGGCGTTAACCACCACCACGAGCTCCAGTTTTTATCAGAAGCGACAGGATGGCTTCGAATCTTCACGTCGTTAAATTGTGCTGAAAATTCGAGTTGCGCCCGACGCATATGATATCCGCTTGTCACCAAAATCACATCTTCAATTTTTCGCGAATCGACAATTTTCTTCACCTCGGTGGCGTTTTGTCTGGTCGTCTCGGAAGATTCATCCATAACAATGGCCTTCTCAGGAACGCCGCTGTTAATCGCTCGCTGGTACATAGCCTTAGCGTTGGACGGGCCGGTTTTATCGGCCGCCGCGCCCGACACAACAATCAACGGCGCCCAGCCTTCTTTGTACAATTTAATAGCCTCGTCAGTTCGCGCATTCGTATCGCCACCGCTGACAACAACTATTGCATCAGCCTTACGGCAATCGCCCCCGCCCACGCTTTGGCATTTTCCCAAATCATTCGGCGATAAATACGCGCTAAGCCCAAAAATCACCAAAGCAGCAAAAATCATCAAGCCAACTAGTTTATGAATCATCGACGAGTCCTCTCCATTTCCGCTCGCACAGCTTCGATGATAAATTTGCCAGCTCGCTTTATATTCTCATCATTGTTCAACTTGCCTAAGGTAAGCCTTAGACTTCCGTCAATCTCTGATTCGCTCAGACCAACACTCGCTAGTACATGAGAACGTGTTCCAGAATTAGCCGCGCAAGCACTCCCCGTAGCCACTAAAACCCCACGAGATTCTAATAAAAACACCAATCTTTCAGCATCAACTCCAGGAAATGATATATTCAAAAAACTCACCAAACTTTTTTTCATATCTGATGATGTCAACATATCAGGAAAAGCCTGCCTCAAATCTTTTACCAAATTTTCTCGTAGTTTTCGCAGTCGCTTCACTTCGGCAGAGCGTCGTTTTTGTGCCAATTCCAAAGCCGTCGCAAACCCAACTACGCCAGCAACATTTTCAGTTCCGCTGCGCAACCCCAACTCTTGACCGCCACCAAAAATATTAGCTTTCAGTGTAACGCCAGGTCGCACCCACAGCAAACCAACCTGCTTTGGGCCGTAAACTTTCGCCGCAGACAATGTCAATAAATCAACGCCCAGCCTTTTAATTTTCACATCAATTAAAGCCGCCGCCTGCGAAGCGTCTGTATGAAAAATCAACGGTAAAGATTCACCATTTTCTTGGCGCCTGAGTCGCTCAGCCTTTACAATTTCCGCAATTTCTTCAATTGGCTGGATGTAGCCCAGTTCATGATTCACCAACGCAACACTAACAAATCCAACGTCTGGCGTTAACATTTTTTTAACCGTGTTCGGGTCTATTCGTCCATTTTTCATTGGCGGAATTAGCTTCACTTCCGAACGCGCTTTTGCGGAATTAATAACCGAGTCATGTTCAATTGCCGAAATTAAACTTACGCCATTTGCCGCATTAAACGCCAAATTGACAGACTCAGTTGCTCCAGCTGTCATTATCAATTCATCAGCCATCACACCCAAGCAGCGCGCCAGCCGAGCCTTCGCGTCTTGATATTCACGCTTTGTAAATATCGCTGGAGCGTACGGACTAGACGGATTGAAAAACTTTTCAGAAAAATATGGCAACATCACCTCGACCACCAACGGGTCCATTGGCGTGGCGGCGGCATGATCAAGATAGATATAGTCTTTATTCACTTTTTTATTATATCAAAGCGGCCGACCGGTTTGCGGATCTTTCTTATATAATTGCCGAGAAACTCGCTCGTAATATTCCTTAGTTGCCAAGACAAAATTCTGAAGCTCGTCGCCCTCCAAGTAACTGTAGCGATAATTCGGCTGAATCTTCAAAATTCCCTTTGGTTGCACTTCATAACGCGTCGTCAATTCTTGCCGACCACCCTTACCATCAGCAACTTCTTCATACCAAATCCAGGTATCTTTATCTAAATTAAAAAATTCTCGTCGCGCAACATACGCCGGCTTCTCGCCAAAAATTGTTGCGCCAATTTCACTTTCCAATTGGATTAGCTCGCGCTCGGTAAATTTCTTTAATGGACGATCTTTTTTACGGAATTTCAATAAAGACACCGCGTCGCTATCATCAGCAAAAACCAAACTTCGTACTTTTTTCAAAAACTTAGTCACTTATTGTACCTCGTTAGCTTTAGTTTTTCGAAGATCTGCTAATATATTGCCAATTTCTTTCACAGACCCAACAGGATCAGTAGGCTTCTTTTTTTCACCAAGCACCTGTTTACAAAAATCAACCGCCTCGTTATTAGGGATATTCGCTACGTCAAACGCAGTCTTTCCCAATTCAGGATTCACCTTAGAGTTATCGCGTCGCTCGGCATCAGAAAAAATAGTGTCAAGTTTTTTGCGAGCTTCTTTTTTGCGAGCTTCAATTTCAGGTGTTTTTGTATTTGTAACACATTCCGACATACTATTCATTTTCTCCACTTTCAAATGCCAAAAAGTTCTTTTGTGTTGTGAAGAGTAGCTTGGCTTAAAACATCAAAATCAATATTTCGCTGCTTCGCCCAATATTCAGCCACCAATCTCACATATTCTGGCTTGTTTATATTACCACGAAACGGCGCTGGTGTCAAGAACGGCGCGTCAGTTTCTAGCAATAATCGCTCCAGCGGGATTGAAGCGAACAATTCTTTCTGCAATTGATCCTTTGTGAATGTGCTAATTCCATTAAGTCCAACGTACAAATTTCGCGAAAAACCCTTTTCCAAATTATCACGCGTATCGGTAAAACTATGCAACACGCCGCGAAGCCCAGGAAAATTATCGAAGATTGGCCAAAAATCATCCCAAACCGACGGTTGACCTGCGGCACCATCGCGAACATGAAAACTTACTGGCAAATTGTAATCAACCGCCATTTGAAGTTGCGCTTCTAAGCCCTCAATTTGCGTTTCCCGCGGACTGTTATTGTAATAATAATCAAGTCCAATCTCACCAATTGCCACAATCGAAGAATTTTCCGTCTTATTCTCCAGCAAAGTTTTGACATCTTCCCAGCCATCTTTCGTATCGTGTGGATGAACACCAATTGCCGCCCAAGTAAACTCATGATTCACGGCAAATTCTACGGCTTGGCGGCTACTTCGCTGGTCAGTACCGACACAAATCATGCCAATATTCGCCTCGACCGTCTCTTTGTAAAATTGCTCGCGATTGTCCGTAAAAAATTCCGTATCATGCAAATGACAATGTGAATCTATCAAGCGTAAATTTTCAGTCGCACTATTACTCATCGACTTCACCCATAGCTATTTAACCTGAGATTCTGTTTTCGGAGCACGTGGATCTGGCGTGTGAATATATTTGCGCGGGAACAAAGGCGTCAATTCTGACGGCACGACACCACTAGCGAACATATTGTGAATTTTCTCGGCGGTTTGCGGCATAAATGGGCGCAACATGTCGGACACTTGCAACAACGTACCGCAAGCATGCGCCAAGATCTCGCTCAAATGCGACTCCGCCTCTGGATCTTTATCGCGATTTTTAGCAACTTGCCATGGTTGAACTCGCTCAATATATTGATTCAAAGAGCGAACAATTAGCCAAATTTCATCCATAGCTTGATCGAACATATAGCTTTCCATTGCCTGACGATATGGTCCCATGTCATGCTCTGATTGTGGAGCGTCACCAATAACGCCAGCTTGATAACTCTGCACCATTTTAGCGACTCGCTGAACCAAATTGCCCAAATCATTGCCAAGCTCACCATTATACGCAGCCTCAAACTTTTCCCAAGTAAAGTCGCCGTCATCTTGCGTCGGTACGTGGCGCAAGAAATAATATCGAAACGCCTCGGCACCGTAATCTGGAATAATATCGACTGGACCAACACCATTTCCGAGACTCTTTGACATTTTCATTCCGCCAGAATTAATAAACCCATGAACAAGCAGAACCTTCGGAAGCGGCAAATCTAACGCCATGAGCATTGCTGGCCAAATACCAGCGTGGAAACGGAGAATGTCCTTGCCGATAACCTGCACGTCAGCCGGCCAAAAGGATTGCCACTCTTCTGGACGATCAGGATAGCCAATAACCGTAATGTAATTGCTCAGAGCATCTAACCAAACGTACATGACTTGATTATCATCACCGGGAACTGGCACGCCCCAGCTAAGATTTTTACGTGGACGGGAAACCGACACATCTTTCAAGCCATCTTTCATCAATTCCAAAAACTCTTTTTTACGGAATTCAGGCACGATTCTCATTTTATTTGACTCAATCGCCTGACGAATATTGTCCGAAAAAGCACTGGTTTTAAAATAATAATTTTCCTCACTCAAGCGCTGATACGGAGTTTGGTGATCTGGACAAACCCCATTATTATCGGCAGCTTCTTTATCCGTAACGAAAGCTTCGCACCCCTGACAATACCAGCCTTCATACGAGCCTTTGTAAATGTAACCAGTCTCAACGAGTTTTTGCCAAATATATTGCACCGCAGCAACGTGATGCGCGTCAGTTGTTCGAATAAAATCAGTCACTGAAATATTCAGCTCAGCAATCATCTTCTTAAAATTGACGTGCGTTTGATCGACGTATTCTTGAGGGGTTTGATTTTGACTGGCGGCTTTGGCGGCAATCTTATTACCATGTTCATCTACACCCGCCTGAAAACGAACTTCACGACCGTTTTGCCTGGAATAACGCGCCCACACATCCGCCAACATATAGTCCATGGCATGCCCAATATGCGGCAAGCCGTTTACGTAAGGAATGGCAGTGGTTATGTAAGCGTGTTTCTTAGTCATAGGTAAATTATAGCAAATTCAACAGATCATGACCAATGATGAAGAACGCTAATCGATATGATATAATAACTAAGGTACACTATATAATAGGAGGAGATTGTGAAGAAAATTTTAAAAAGCTTAGTGGCAGCAATGATCGTAAGTGTCACCATAGTCACAGCAAGCACACCTACAACAACCTATGCGGCAAGCGGAGATTGGCGCAAAGACTCAATCGGATGGTGGTATAGAAATTCGGATGGCAGTTACCCAAAGAGCAAATGGGAGAGGATTGGCGATAAATGGTACTACTTTGATGGGCGCGGATATATCATTCACAGTAAATGGGAATATATAAACGGACATTGGTACTACTTTAATACCAGCGGACACATGACCGAAAACACCTGGAAAATGATTGGCGACAAATGGTACTACTTCGACACTAAAGGTCACATGCTGCACGACCAGTGGGTTGGCGACTACTACGTCGGTAAAGATGGCGACATGTTAAAGAATACCGTCACACCAGATAACTATGTAGTTGGAAGCGACGGAAAATGGGACAAGAGGTTTTCAAGAGAATTAGCAGAGAAAGCTAAAAACCGATTCAACAGCAAAACACTAAACCTATATAGGTCCGATATTTCCAAATATAGCGAAGCCTATAGTATCACCTTTGGGAAAAGAGATGAATACAATACAGCACTTCAGCTAATCGAGACAATTTACCCAGAATACAACGCTGTAGATAACGCGAAAAGAGCAATTAAAAAAATCGTAGACGACCAGAACAACTCTAATAATTCCATAACATTTCGACACTCGAAATATTCAATGACTCGCAGCCTCACTCTCCGTAACGTTAGCGAAAATAGCCACAGTGCTTACATGTTTTCAGAAGAAGAGGTTAATAAGGCTTTTGCGGCGCTGAGTAGCGAAATCAACTTTTCTAAATTCTTTAAAGATCAAGCTATAAAGAGCCTACAGAATATAGACCAGTATACCTTCTCATCAAAAGTCAACTACGAAAAACAACTCACATCTAAAGGATTCACCAAAGAAGAGATTGACAATGCCTTTAATACAGTAAAAATTGACTTCGCAAGCAACGCTCAACGAGAAGCAGAAAGACTACTGAAAGATTATATGTCTGGATCTTCAAAATTGCGCATCATAGAATGCCTGCAGAATGAGTACCACTTCACTAAAGAAGAGGCAGAAACAGGAGTTAATCGGCTAAATTACGACTTTAAGAATAATACACGTCGCTGGATCGAGGAGCACTTTATATCCGATTCCCAGAACAACCAGGAAGGAAGGCTGTATTCAAAGAAAAATATAATAGACTATACAACGAAATTTGGCGGTTTTACAGAATCGGAAGTTGTAGAGGTACTAGCAGAATACAACATCAACTATACCGAACGAGCAAAACTACGCACCCTAAAAACTCTTAAAACCGGAGGATACTTTAGAAGAGATAGCTTGATACATAACCTTGTTAATTACTGGGGATTCACCGAAGAAGAAGCTACTAATGCCGTTAAGGATTTGAAACACGAAAATCTGATAGATTAATTCAGTCTTTTGGTGTAAAGAACGACTCAGTTTAAAACCGCTGAGTCGTTCTTATTTTTTGATATTGTCACCTGTCTCTAAATAATTATAAATTCCGCCACTCTTTCAGTAGCTTCTTCCAATCATCAATCGCCAAATCTTCAGCGCGAGCATCTGGTGAAATTCCTGCATTTTTCAGCAATTCTTCCGCCACACCCTTATCAATTCCCAACCCACCACTCAAGCTAGAGCGCAGCTTCTTGCGCTTTGCAGAAAATCCAGACTTAACAATTCGGAAAAAATCTCTCTGATCTTCTGGAGTAATTAACGGATTATTACGAGTTCTTAAAACCACAACCTGCGAGTCAACTTTTGGCGGCGGTGTAAAAAACTGCCTAGGAACTTCAATATCCAACTCCGCTTCGGCAAAAATTTGAACGCTCACAGACAGAATACTCATATTTCCAGCCTCTGCCGCAATTCGCTCGGCAACTTCTTTTTGCACCAACAGTACCGCAATGCTTGGCTTATTTTCCGCGGTCATCAATTTTTCAACAATTTTGCTGGTGATGTAATATGGGACATTAGCTACGACTTTGTAATTTTTTGGCAATTGATTCAGATCAAATTGCAATATATCTTGATTCACGACAGTTAATTTCTTACCCGGAAATTGCCCTGGTAATTTTCGCGCCAAATCTGTATCAAATTCCACGGCGGTCACCGAATTAGCCCGAGCCAACAAGCGACTAGTCAAGGTGCCTAGCCCCGGGCCGATCTCCAATACGACATCATCACCCGTCAATTCGGCCGCTTCAGCAATATCTGCCAAAATCTCCGGATCCTTCAGCCAGTGCTGTCCGAGCGATTTTTTTGGTCCATGAGAAGAAGCCATTTAGCGCCCATCTCCATTCGTCCAGTCAGTCGCCAAGTCGAATCCGTGCGGATGTTTGGCTGCGAATCCACCAGTATCGTAAACCTTTCCCGGACCCATGCTGGTCTCAACCACCGAACATCGTGGATAATTACCATAATTAGCCGCCACCAAAATATAGCCATCCTTATCAACCTTCGCGCCATCCGCCCGCACTGTATAAGTACCGCCGCTACCACAAGCTTTTATCACAATATTCATCGGTAAATCATAATACGTTTCACGATGCGCTACACCCTTGGAGTCGGTAAATATCTGCGCGCCCTTACTTTTCGTCAATGGATTTTTAGGCTTCGTGCCAATTATTTCAATCTGCTTCTTTGGCTGCTTTGTGATTTCGCTAGCAACTTCCTTACGACTAATCTCGCGCTCATTCTCTACCTCAACCTGATAAGTCACCTTCCGCACACCTTTTTCCCCAAGCTGCTTAACACTCTTAAATCCAATCGGCTGAGAATCGTCCTTAATCTGCTCAATCTCAAAATTAATATCAACTTCTTCAGTTATCGTTCGCTGTTTTGATCGATCAATCTTCATTACCAGACCCACACCGTTCACCAAAAGATCGTCAGAATTCGTAAAATGCGTCTTATCTTCGCGATACAAAGTCAGCCCAGCAGCCTTCGCAATCAAAGCCGGCGTCTGCTCGGCGGTAGTTACCTTTAGACGTTTATTTCCATCGACAATTGTTATTGGACGAGCGCGGAAAATATTGACCTGGTATTTCGCGCCGGTCAATTCCATATCAATATTTGGCTCAACCGCGTCAATCTTTTCGTCAATCGTAACCTTAGCCGCACGCAAGGCCTGCCGAACGGTCAATGCGTTTGTGATAATGGTCTTTTCCTCGCCGCGATCATAAATACGAACCAAATGCTCACCAGAAGTCTTTCCGTCAGCAAACGAAATCATTGGAGTCGCAATCGCAACCAACACAGCTAATCCAATAATTTTTCCAAAAAATAAACCTTTTGCGCGCATAATCATATAATGACTTGTAAACATAGTCAAATAAATTATAGCAAATTAAGCACTTTTTATCTATAGACTGTAACCAACTTACGCCACCAGCGTTAGTCTACCACCATTTTTGGCGATTCCATGCATTGTAAGCCCCAGCCCAACTACCATATCTACTTACGGCATAATTATTGAAAACTCTAATCTGACAAACTGGATCACTTTGCCAATTTGGGCAAGCCTGAGAAAGATTATTTATATTCGTCTGACCGAGCCCAGCATATTGCCCATTCCTGGCCGTCGTTCTCCAAGTTGACTCTTTCGTAAAAATGAAATTCACATAGCCATAATCATCAGGGCTAATACCAGCCGCAGACATCCAATCCGAATGAGATCCAGAAGGTAAACTAACTTTCGTCCCCACAATCTCAATCTGCTTCTTTGGCTCTTTTGTTACAACACTAGCAATTTCCTTACGACTCACCTCCACGCCGTTCTTCATTTCGATTTCATAAGTAACGTTCTTCTTGCCGTTCTCGCCCGCCTGTTTTACTTCGCGATATCCCGAATCTCGATTCGCGTCTTGAACTTTTTCAACCTCAAATTTCACATCTTCTTCGGCGGTTATAGTTTGCTTGCCATTACGCCAGAGTTCAATTTTCATTCCAGGAATAATTTTCGCCGAACGATCCACAGATAGCGTATCATCTTTCTTTGGGTTAATATTCTTCTCTTTCAATAGCTCGCCAACCGTCTTAGCATGTGTACGAATGACAGATTCTTTGCCATAAAGCACAAAATTAACCATCGAGGCTCTGTCAATTTTCATCACCATATTTGCGCCATCAACCGCCATATTATCGGAATTAGATAGAGTAGTTTTATCCTCTTCAAAAACTTCAATTCCAGCGGCCTTCGCAATCAAAGCCGGCGTCTGCTCGGCGGTAGTTACCTTTAGGCGTTTATTTCCATCGACGATTGTTATTGGACGAGCGCGGAAAATGTTAATGTTATACTTCTCTGCCACCATCTCCGAATCAAGACTCGGCTCGACTACGTCTTGGCGTTCATCAATAGAAAACTTAGCCAATTTCAAAGCCTCGCGAATTGTCCTCGCTTTTGTAACAATCGTCTTTTCTGCGCCCCTGTCGTAAATCGTCACCAACTTTTCGCCAGCCTTAGCCGCTGGCTTAGTAGCGTCAGCCAATGCTTGATTGACAAAAAATAAACCGCCAACCAGCATCAATATCGCGCCAGAAACAAACGTAATTTTCTTAGAATAGTGTTTTGCTTGTAATCTTATACCCATAAGTTCACACCCACAACGCAGGTATCCTTATTATATCAAATTTTCTCCAAGCGTGCGAACTCGACGTTCAATTTCTTAATATTCCCATTGTCAAACTGAACCGTAACACTCAACCCTTCGCTATCAATAATTTCCCCCGAACCAAAACTCGGGCTGCGAACTCGATCGCCAACTTCCAAGCCAATATCTTCCGAATAAAAATCAGGCTCTACGATCGGCTGAGCTGGTCTATCAACCCCACCAGCCATCAAGCCCATTTCGTCCAAAAACCTCGATGGCATATTATAGCCGATCTGACCAAATTGCGTCCGAGAGCTGGCGCAGCTAACGAACAACTCTTCCCTCGCCCGAGTCACACCAACATAACACAACCTACGCTCCTCTTCGACGTCATCAGCGTTGCCGCTATCAAACACTCTTGCGTGCGGCAAAATCCCCTCTTCCAGTCCCGCCAGAAAAACCACCGGAAACTCCAAGCCTTTAGCCGCATGAAGCGTCATGAGCGTTACTTGTTGATCGGCAGTTGTATCCGTCGAAGACATCAAAGCCATCTCTTCCAAAAACGTCGCCACGTCAACGTAAGCCTTCGCCTCTGACAAAAGCACGCCGATATTTTCCATTCGCTCTTCAGCTTGCGGCGTTCCGTCGTTTATAAAATCTTCATAGCCAGTACTTTTCATGATTTTTTCAATCAATTCAGCTGGAGATCCGTCAATTTCCTGCTGCAAATCGTGCAATTTTTGACCAAACTCTAGCAACGGACGTTTTGCGCGCGCTGTCAAAGTATCCGCCTCCTCAACCGCCAGCAACCCGCTAATTATGTCTTTTCTTGACGCGTCATTCCAGTCCAAAAACTTAGAAATACTCACCGCGCCAACACCGCGTTTTGGCGTATTCACAATTCGCAAAAAACTAACTCGATCACTCGGCTGATATAACAATCGCAGATATGCCAATAGATCCTTAACGACCGCTCGATCCAAAAATCGCAGACCGCCGACGATTTTATACGGAATATAACTCTGGCGCAAGGCTCGCTCAATTGCGTAACTTTGCGCATTCGTTCGGTACAACACCGCCACGTCGCCGTATTGACGGCCGTTCGCAATTTGCGCCTGAATCTCATTCGCAATCGCCAAAGCCTCCTCTGACTCATTGTATAATTGCCATAATTTTGGCTCAACACCGTCGCCATTCGCTGTCCATAAATTTTTATCAGTTCTATGAATATTATGGCTAATCAGCGCATTTGCCATATTCAAAATCGCGCCAGTCGAACGATAATTTTGTTCCAGCTTGACCACCGTCGTGCCCGGAAAATCACGCTCAAAATTGAGAATATTAGTATAATCAGCCCCGCGAAAACTATAAATCGACTGAGCGTCATCACCAACCACGCATAAATTACGGCGCGAATTAACCAGCAGCTTAATTAGCGCATACTGCACCGCATTCGTGTCCTGATACTCGTCAATCAGAATATGCTCGAATTGCTGCTGCCATTTATGACGGATATCCGCCTTACTTCTCAATAATTCCACAGTTTTTATCAATAAATCGTCAAAATCCAACACCGAAGCATCTTTCAAGGCTTTTTCATAAGCAAAAAACAATTCAGCTATTTTCTGTTCTCTTGGACCGCGAGTCGAAGCCGAAAAATCCTCAGCATTTCGCATTTCATTTTTAGCGTTTGAAATAGCCGAAAGTACAGCTCGAGGTTTAATGTCTTTATCAGTCAAGCCGCGAGCCTTCATAATTTGCTTCATCAAGCTTATTTGATCATCGGTATCGTAAATTAAGAATCGCTTATTCAGGCCAATATTTTCACCATCCATCCGCAACATTCGCACGCAAATACTGTGAAAAGTTCCCATCCACGGCATAAATTGCCGATTTTCAGAATCTTCACCCAATATTTGCGCCAATCGCTGACGCATTTCCTTCGCGGCTTTATTAGTAAATGTAACCGCCAATATTCGACTAGGAAATATTTTCAACTCGCCAATCAAATAGGCAATTCTATGAGTCAGAGTTTTGGTCTTTCCAGATCCGGCTCCAGCCAAAATCAACAACGGCCCATCAACGTGCATCACCGCCCGAGCCTGCTCGCTATTTAATCCGTCAGTAAATTTAGACATATATCTATTTTATCAGCAAAAAGTACGAAACAGCGCCACCAGCCATACCAATTGCCAAAAATAGAACAATAAGCAACGCTATTAATAATCCAGATTTTTTCTTTTCTTTGTCGGCTGAAGGTTTTACCTCTGTAGATACGGCTGCAAACATCGGTGCCGGCTCAGAATCCATAGTTTCTTTTTCGGACAATTCGGAAGATTCAATCAAAGAGCTATCAATGTCGGTGGACATTTTATCGTCTGAATCTTCAGGAACGCCAGCCTCCTCAATTGCTATAATTTCTGGACTCAAATCCATTGGCGAGTCGGGTGCATCACCCAAAGAATTTTCACTCATGCTGTAATTAGATAAATTGGTATTATATTGATGTTCCAATTTTACATCCTCAGAATCAGCAGACATAGACGCATCTTCATCGCTAGTCATCTCAGAACTAGTCATAGTTTGGTTAACAGAACCAAGCGGTCGCTTCTCTACCTCAACATTAGCAATAAACGGAGACTCCAGCGGCGTAGTCATCGGTACAGCAGGAGCTTCGCTATTGCTTACAGCTAACGATTGCGCTATCTTATCAGTCAACGACAACTCCTCAGCGGGCGTATCTTCAATCTCCGCAAAAGTAGATTCATTATGTACGTCTTTAAGATCAGGAGTGTCGCTAAGATTATCTGGTTGAGTAACTATATCAGACATTTCTTTCCCTACCGCAGAATGACTATTATTTATGCTAATCACGTCCACCAAATCAGGTGAGGGCTGAATCGTCGTGCCAGTTCGGGATGGAGCGAGAGCAGCAGGTTTTTGGATAGAACTGACAGATGAAGGTCTAACAACATCCATGAAACGACCAGTCGAGCGTCTCGCGATTACTGGCGCAGCTTTGACTTCGCTAGCGGCCACACCAGGAGCCCTGTTGGCTATTGAGTCGTTAGTAACTTTCTCGTTTGTAGGACTATCAACTTCTTTAGGAGTCGCATCATCGCTAGAAGAGTCTTTTTTTGCTTCAGGCTGAGAGGTCGATGATAAAGGAGTAGAAGCAACAGACGGAGGCGTAAATGGAGTTACTGGAGGTGCAAAGCTAGTACCAATAGAGTTCTCTGATGCAGGTTTTTCCTCTACGGGCGCAGACACAGAAACATCGCTATTATTTTCATTAGCCACCACTGGAGTTTCCTTTTCTCGCTGCTTATCCATAAGAGAGCTTACCGCTCTATCCAACTCATCAAAATCAATATCTGTCATATGCCCCCTATTTTTTAACCTTTATGTGCTTTCGAGATTATCTCCTTAAATTGATATGCATCCAAACTGGCTGCCCCAACCAATAAACCATCAAGTTCATCAATTGCTAAATAATCCGCGGCGTTTATTGACGTAATACTTCCACCATAAACAACTCGAACTGATTCCGCCGCTTTTTTACCATATAAATGAGAAATATGTCGTCGAATCATCTGTATAGCTTTTTTTACATCAGACGCTTTAGCGCTGTCGCCAGTACCGATCGCCCAAACTGGCTCATACGCGACAACTACTTCATCCAGCTCGTCCGCCGTCACATTAGCCAGACCACTAGTCAATTGATCAGCCAGAACGTCCTTCGTTTCACCAAGAGTCTTCTCTTGAATCGTTTCACCAACACACAGAATCGGATGAATACGATTTCGAATTGCCGCCTGAACTTTCAGCCGAATGTCTTTTTCGCTTTCAATAAAAATATAGCGACGCTCCGAATGTCCAATTATCACATAATCAGCAATTCCACGAAGATGCGCCGCTGGAATTTCTCCCGTGTACGCCCCCGAATCTCGCCAATAGCAATTCTGGGCCGCCAGCTTAGCGATTCGACGATTAATTTGTAAACTCAAACTCTGCAGCGTCAAAATAGTAGGCGCCAACACCACTTCAACATCTCTATGCGACGGCAGCGTGTTCATCAGCTTATGCAAATATAAGCTAGCCTCTTGCATATTGAAGTTCATTTTCCAGTTACCAATGATTAACTTTTTTCTCATGAGATAATCCTTATGCTTAGTTTATCACCTCAAACCGTATGCGTCTAGTAAACTTTCAATTCCTGGCAATTTTTTACCAGCCATTAAAGCCATGCTAGCTCCGCCACCAGTGGAAACATGGGTAAAATTGGCGCCGTCATGCCCGTCCCATTTCAATATAAAATCAGCCGTATCTCCGCCGCCAACTATTGAAACTACTCCTTTATTCTGGGCAATAGATAACGCTACTCGCGCTGAACCGATTGCAAAATTATCAATTTCAGCATAGCCCAGCGGACCATTCCAAATAACCATCTTCGCGTCAGCCAGTATTTTCGTGAATTTCTCAATTGTCTGACTTCCAATATCCAGCGCCATATCTGAGTTCTTTATTTTATCAATATTAACTTCTTGACGAGAAAAATCCTTAGAAATCTCTGGCGCAACCGCCACGTCAATCGGCAATACCAAAAAATCGTCAATATTCTCTACGCCGGCCTTAGCTGCCGCCAAATCATAAATTTCCGCGACAACCTTTTCCATTCCTGGTTCAAACACACTCTTGCCGACATTAAATCCACGGCAATGCAAAAACGTGTTCGACATAGCGCCGCCAATTAAAATCCGATCCGCCTTTTCAATCAGACGCTTAATCAGTAATATTTTATCACTAACTTTCGCACCACCAATAACCGCAACCAACGGACGTTTTGGCTTATTCATCGCCTCGGTGATAGTTACATATTCTTTTTCTAATAGTAATCCCGCTAGTCCTGGAACACACAACGTAATCGCATGAGTGCTGGCGTGCGCCCTGTGTGCGACCGCAAATCCGTCCTGCACAAAATAATCAGCTCGGACAGCGCGCTGAATTGACTTGGCAAATGTTAAATCATCAGCCTCCTCCTCGTCATAAAAGCGTAAATTCTCCAACATAAGAATACTGCCTCGTGGCGCGCGGCGAACGGCTTGATGAACAGCTTCGCCCACACAATCATCCAGCAATTCCACCGGACGGCTCAGCAACTTGGATAGGTGATCTGCGACAACTTTCAGGCTAAACTTAAGATCCTTGCCTTTTGGTCGCCCCAGATGAGACATGATAACAATCTTGCAATTCTGCTCCAGCAAATATCGGAGCGTGGGCAGCGAAGCGCGAATTCTTAGATCATCAGAAATCTGACCACGCTTTGTTAGTGGCACATTATAATCTGCTCGCAGAAGAATAGTTTTTCCACGTAGATCAACATCGCGAATTGTTTGCTTCGGAAATTTTCTGCCCACCCAAATTCTCCTTATGACAATGTCTTGACTTGGATATTGTCAGTTTTACCTGGCTCTGGATTGTGACCGCTAACAAGCACAACCGTAACTGGGTCTGCACCGAAATAGCCTTCTTGTTTCAACTCATCAGCTAACTTAGTTGCTGCATTTGGGTCGTTTGGTCGAACATATGGACGAGAAGCGTACCTTAGTGCCAATTTTTGCGCAGTCTTCACTTCTTCGGTTACACAAACAATTGGCAGGTTTGGACGATATGCGGCAACGTTAATTGCAGTAGCACCAGTGTGTGTTTCCGCAATAATAGCTCGAGCCTTAATTCTCCTTGCCAATTGAGCCGCCGTGTAGCTTAAAATCGCGTCAGTTTTTTCACGCATTTCAGCCTTTTCTACCAACATTACTTCACTGTGTTCTTGAGTGTAGATAATAGTCTTGCGCATTGCACGAACGGTTTCAACAGGATATTTACCATTGGCAGTTTCGTCAGACAACATAACTACGTCAGCACCTTGAATTACAGCATTTGCAACGTCGCTTACTTCAGCACGACTTGGTTCTGGATTATCAACCATGCTGCCCATCATTTGTGTTGCAACGATTACTAGCTTGCAATATTTACGACACAAGGCAATAATTCGACGTTGTACAACTGGGACAATTTCCGCACCAGCTTCCACTGCCAAGTCACCGCGAGCAACCATAATACCGTCACTAGCCTTAACGATCTCCTCCAAATTCTCTGGATCAACGGCAGACTTAGTCTCAATCTTGGCAATAATATTGGCTGTCGAGCCCAGGTCTGTCAATCGACGACGCAAATCAATAATGTCATCAGCTTTTTGAATAAAACTCAATGCAACATAATCAAAATCTTGGCTTGCGCCCCATTCCAAATCGTTAATATCTTTCTGAGTAAGAATGTCACCGCCAAAATCTGTGTCTGGCAAATTCAAACCCTTGCGGCTCATCAAAAAACCGTCGTTCTGAACTTCTACACGAATTGCAGTTGGGCTAACAATTTCTCGTACAACCGTCCTGATTTTGCCGTCAAACATGTAAAGTGGCTCGCCGACTTTCATCTTCTCCGCCAAATTGTACTGCACTGGCAAATTGAAGCTGCCGTCATGCTCAGTAATTTCTGAATCCAAGACCAACATATCGCCAACCTTAACATTCAGCATGTTATCTTTCAAAACGCCCAAGCGAATCTTCGGACCTTGCAAATCTTGTAGGATTGCGACAGGCTTGCCCAACTGTTTACTAGCTGTGCGCACCCAATCGATCTGCTCAATTCGCTCCTCGTTAGCGCCGTGGCTAAAGTTCATACGGATGCCGTTAACGCCGGCCTCCAACAATTGGTAAACCTTTTCTTGGCTGAACGTTGCTGGCCCAATTGTTGCTAATATTTTTGTTCGTTTAAATATATTATCACTCATTTTTAAAATTATACCACGAAATAACAGTGATGAAAAATGATGCCGGAGAACCTTATAATACTTGTTCGATATCGAGAATACGTTTAATAAAATCAACTATAGCAGATTCAGAAGAAACAAAAAAACAGCTGACCTCTAACATGCACCATTGCAAAATGCAGCTCAACAACATAGTGTCTCGACAGGAAAAAGAGCCAGTTTATAGACTTGGCTCAGGTCTTCTCGCGAGCTACCCGATCCTACAGGTCCTGATGTATCCCGCATCGGCGCACGTAATAGTTGCCCTGTTCTGCAAATTGCTCCAGTTAGAGCTAATCGACTGAGACCAGTTCTGTGGCGTTCCACCACAACCAACATTCACGCGCCAGCGCTTTCCCTGGGTGTTGTAGGAGTAGTAGTTAGTGTTACCACTCCCACTGCGATATGCCCAGCCATCCGTTCCGCCATCGACATCTACCCAGACGCCAACAACATTGCTAGTGGCGCACGTCACGTAGCCGCTCGCAGCGTGAGCTGGAGTGGCTGCCACAAACGCGCCAACAGTAGCAAGGATAGCCACTGCGAGAGCTGAGAACAGCTTCTTGATGATAGGCATGATTACCCTTTCTGTAGCTGCCTGTAACCACGAAACGAGATTTGTCTCGTAGCCAATAATAGCTTACCACGTAAAATAAACCAGGTCCAGTATTTGAGGTAAAATTATAAAAAGAGCTACTAAAACTCTCGTATGTCTCGAATTGGACTGCGACGCACGTTGCGTATTAATGGCAATATAGCACTAAACAATCCAGTGAGAATACACGTACTTACAATAAAGATTATCTGTCGCATATCCACGGCTATAAGTCGTATCACTCTATTTGAATTAATAGAACCGAAGCTATATTGCGCCTGTGCTGTAAGCTGTGGTGCAAATTGCTTATCCAGGAGATACGCACCGATAAAGCCGATAGCAAGAGCGAGCATAGCTACTAATATAGATATAATTATCGTATATAGTATATATATCGACACGATATCAATACGATTAAAGCCAATAGCACGAAATACCGCCGTCTCATGTCTATCATCCACAATTGTACGACTGATAGTAATCCACATAATAAGCGCAGCCAATACTATAACTACCAGCATAGCATAGATCGACCACTGCTTAAATATATTCTGCATATCATCCAAAGCAACGCTATTACTAAATGCCAAATTAGATTGATATAAACGACCAATCGGCTTACAAGAATTATCATACTGGACAGTACAGCCCTGCTCATCTATAAACTTTTGCGCATCACTGGCATTTGCAAACTCAACAAAACGATGTTTATTATCCTCATTGCCCATAATATAAAGTGGCTCATACGTAAATAAATCAGCATAATCGGCTTTATTGGGTAGCTTATCGTATAGTGAGCGCGGTATAACCTGCCCAACACCTTCCGTGCGTAATACTTCAGAAATCATATCGTTAGTAGTGCGAGCCTTCTCGCGCTGCTGTTTCTGTTCTGGATTTAGCACTTCACTATCGCCAGGAGACATGCCAACCACTTTAAAAGTAATAAACTTGCTTACAGCAGTTGTTTCTTTACCAAATCTTGCATCAAACAACTCTTGGTTTGCCGCCTGCTTCTTCTCCTCTGTTGTACGTTTATCGCTTATTACAGAAGCATTTTCACATGTCGCAGGATTGGGTAGTCCATACAAAAGGCTTGGCTTTTTATAGTCCTTGTTATTTTGATTTGCTGCGATCTCTTTATTTTGCTGCAAGGTCCGCTGTATCAGCTCCAGCGAGGCGCTATTTCGGTAACACATTTTAAAACTCAAGTTAGTTATATTGTCACGGATATTTTTAAGGCGCTCAAATTTAGCCTCAGCACTCGCACTTGCCGGTAATTTTTCCAGCTTCAGTAAACGCTCAATAACATTTTGCGGCAATATTATAGGTAAACTCGACCCGTCAGGCTTCCAGCCAGCATTGTTAGGAAGCATAATATTATCTGTAATTTCAGGTGGTGCAATAACAATACTTGAGCTATTTACAGGAGGATTTTCATAATTAGCATTCACCTCCGCTTCATCTGAAGTGTCAAAGAACAACTCTTTACCATCAATAAGAGGTGCTAGCGCTGAGCCTTTTTTGACACTATAAAATTCTTCAGTAAAAAATTTAATAGCACCATATCCCTTAGCTAAACGAGAGAGTTTTGCATCGTCAAAAGCCGGCATGGCGCTATATTTCTCTTTTAGTAATTGAGCAGTAATACCGTTTTGGTCATTAATAGATAGCTGCACAGTACCGTCAGCAGACTGTGAATACGGCGGCCGATCATTGATATAGGAATATCCCAGATTAAGTCGCTTTGACTCGGTAGCTTTTTGTGAAACGAGTAGTTCATAGCGTTTTTTCGCCTCGGCAATAAGATTAGGGTCACGAATAGTCTTATAAAACCCATCGACATTTGATGGTGCGTTAGTGACACTTACGATGTAACGACTAGTCAACCCCTCTTTACGAAACGAATCAATGCCACGAAAGAGACCATTAGCAATCAGGGAAGCTGAAATAAGGACGCCGAACAACATACTCGCCAACAATACCGTAATAAATGTACGTATTTTACGAGCACGTAATTTTGTATAAGTCAACAGTACTATATCGGCTAGCCTAATCACACAATCTCCCATCTTTTAGGGCAATGACACGATCAGCCTGGGTGGCAATTTCATTATCGTGCGTAGCAATAATAATCGTTGCATGATATTGCTCTCGAATTTGCTGGAATAAACTAATAATATCGCGACTGTTGGCAGAATCCAGATTGCCAGTTGGTTCATCCGCCAGAATAATAGCCGGCCTATTGAGTAAGGCTCTAGCAATAGCAGCGCGCTGAATCTGCCCACCGGAAAGTTCATGAGGGTGGTGATTTAGTCGATCATACAGACCAACTTGTCGAGCTAATGATTCAATACGTAGCTTGCGCTCCGCCCGCCTCATGCGCTGAGGCATTGAAGCGACTTCAATATTACGGCGCAACGTCAAAAAAGGCTGCAGATAAAACGACTGGAAAACAAATCCAATTGTCTGGTTGCGAAACTTAGACAGTTGACGGTCATTCATACTGGAAACGTTTTTCCCTCCTACAACAATCTCACCAGACGTAGGCTTATCCAGTCCACCAAGTAAATGCAGTAAAGTGCTTTTACCACTGCCGCTTGGACCAACAAGAGCCACAAATTCACCTTCGTGAATGTCTACTGAAACATCATCGATAGCTCTAATTATTTGCTTGCCAACTTTATACTTCTTGATTACATTCGTAGCCCTGATAGCGATCGGTCTGGAATCAAGGTTATCAATCTTATCAGCCTGCGCAACTAGAATACCCGTATTATTACATTCCATATAAAATTACCATTAGCATTATTATAGCCGATAGCTATCCGTACGGTCAACATAACCACATAAACTAGCCTACCCATTTTCTTAATGCTAGAATATAAATATTATGCCAGAAATAGATAAATACATTATCTCAAAAATTTTGTTCTTTATTTTCGGATCAACCACTGTAATTATTTTCTTTTTATTCTATACGGGAGCATTTGTAAATATCGTTGGGTCCATAGAGGCTGCAATTACGATATATTGCATAAACACTGTCCTGCTGATACCCGTAACAATCTGGTACGCAATCGAGCGCTCACATAAACCGAAATATAAGGAGAGCGATATACTTGAAGCCTATTCTGAAATGATGTCTCAGACTGACGATGAGTCTGCCGCCAAAGAAACTACGAAGCGACAATGAAAAAAGCTCGCCACAATAAGCGAGCTATTCCAAATATTCTTTATGGTGCGATTTTACGCCCAATCTCGAACCTGTTTTGAGACAAAAGCCAAATGATTTTAGCCGTGCCGCACACCCGTGGCGCACACGCTGGCAAATCCGTTTTACTATGGGCACTTTCGCTACTTAAGCGAAATACACGAGGGCAAGCACAAAGGCATTATCTCAAAACAGTTATTTGACCGAGTGCAAACGGTTTTGGAACGGCGCGGCAAGCCAACAAGATAAGGCCGATCTGCGCGCTTAAGGCCAAATACTGCTCATTAGTTATGTTCACTCCACCTCCTCTTTATATATTTATCTACGTCACTCGAAGATTCCATACTGCTAATGTCCTGATCCTCCAGCCATAGCTCATGTAGTGAATCATGATAGTCTATAGCCAGCATTACGCCCATTTGCTTTCTTATTTCAGAAGTCACTCTATATATACGCTCTGACAAATCATCAAAATTAACGTCATTCTCTAAAGATATTGTCATATATATATTTCTGCCAAATTTATTAAATGCATCTTTATAGGAGGGTATGTTTTTCGTAATAGCTCTGCCAACCTCTATATTGCTGTTTATTCTTATTGATTTGAGTCTAACTCTACCGCCAAACTGCTTGCTAACTAGGTTAGCTATATCATTCCTAGACTCTCTTTCCCAAATACGATCTGGATAGGTATCAGAGTAAGCACTCTCGCCTTTTCTATAGTCAGCTCTATTCCACACTTCAAACCTCAGACTACTATCATCAACCGGATAAGCATCCACATACGGATCGCCCTCAACTCCAATACCGCCACCCTCAATGCGATAATTTTCTACTATAAACTCTTTCCCATACTTTTCCTTAAGGTATTGCGCCATTTTATGTTGCTCTACCAAGGCACCGCCATTGATGAGCAGGTAGATAACAGCTATTAATATAGCAACTCCAGCTATAATCCAGAATTTTGATATACGCTTTCGGGTGGATTTTAGTTTAGAGTGTACTTTTTGCACAGGAGTGTTTTTAGGCGATCTTTTACCGTCCTGGACCTTTCTAACGTTTGCGTGTTTTGTTTTTATCGCGCTACTCTTTATCATTAGATCCCTACCCTGCTACTACTATCTTAGCATCATTTTATAGTAAGCATAGGCTCCTTGCAAGATTAAAAACAAATAAAAAAGACCAGTGAGGCCTTTTGTCTGTTACATGGTGACCTTACCGGGAATCGAACCCGGATTGCCAGGATGAAAACCTGGTGTCCTAACCGTTAGACGATAAGGCCACGACTTCAGATATCATAACAAATTATTGTCGAATTGTCTATAGCAAATCAGCCACTTCTCCACCGTTATCTATTAATGTATAATATTTCCATGACAAAGCAGAAGAAAAAGCGCAATAAAAAATATTCTGGAATGGACGCGGCACCTCAGCGACCAAAAGTAACAAGGATTACAGCGACGAATCGCTCCAAATTATCTCAATGGTTTTTCGATCGAAAAAAGCTCATTCGCACCATTGGTATGGCGGTACTCGTTGTAGTTGCCTTAATCATTGTTATTTCTGGAATATTAAGCTTATTCCGTTAGCGAGCTGGCAATTTAAACCCAAAAGTACTGCCTTTTCCTTCTTCTGATTCAAAGATCATTTCGCCGTCGTGCGATAAAATAACTTTCCTCGCCAAAAATAAGCCAACGCCAGTGCCGTCTGGTCGCTTTTTTCTGGCATTTGCGCCGCGGAAGAATTTGCCAAACAAATTTGCTTGCTCTGATTTCGGTACGCCAATTCCCGAATCTTTCACTGTAAACTCAATCGCGCCATTACTATTTTTCAGAGAAATTATTACCTTTTTATGTGGATTTGAATAGTAAATGGCATTGTCAATCATATTCAGCATAACTTGACGAATCTTCTCAGAGTCAGCCGTAATCAATGGAACTTTTCTATCAATCTTTAGGTCCATTTCGACAGACCTCTGATCAGCCACAACCTTAAGCAAAGCAACTTCATCCCGAAGAATTTGAGCAATATCTATCTTCTGCTTATCGATATTAAATTTGCCAGTCTGAAGCCTAGAAACATTAAGAAAATCATTTATCAACCTCACCATACGCTCACTCGAAGAAAACGCTTCTCTAAGAACCGCACGCTGCGTCGGCGTAATCTTCCCCAGATCGCCCTCTAGCATCATATCCAGATAACCCTTAATACTAGTCAACGGCGTTCTTAATTGATGTGAAGCCATAGAAATAAACTCATTCTTCGCCTCGTCCAGTCGCTGAAGCTGCCGATTGCTGAACCTCAACTCTTTCGTCGCCTCGTCAATTTTACGCTGTAAACTCTTGTTCAACTCATTTATCTCCTCCAGAGACAAAGAATTTCGAATCGACACCGCCAGTTCCCCAGCAATCGACTCCAGCATTTCAATATCACGAGAACTATAGCCCAAACTTTTATGCTCGCCCAGAAATAGAATTCCCGTTTCTTGATTTTGATGCAGCAGTGGCATAACAATTTTCGTGCGATGAATGTCCAAAAGTTTCTTCAGTTCTGGATCTTTTACTTGATTTGCCAAAATAACTTCCGGAAAACTACAATTCTTATAATAGTAATCCATAATCCTATGAACGTCTTCCTCGACAACAGATATTCGTCGCCGACCCGCTCGACCATATATTCCTTTTTCTGGAATACAAAACGCCACTTTTTCTGCCTTAAGAGAAGTCGCTATATAATTGCCAACACGTCGAGTTAGCAATTGCAGATCCGCCGTATAGGTTAATATTTTACTAATCTCACGCGTAAATGTATCGGCATCATATTCTCCGTAATAAAAAACCCTATCAGTAAATTTATCAAATATTTTCTTCACCGGTTGATATACGACAGCCAAAACCATAGCCAAAATCATATTCATAAGATTTACGTGGCTATCAACCGTCAGGCTACGCTGAAAAACCAGAATTGAAATAACATATGCGGAAATCACATAGACGACAGCCAGCGCAATTAATAGCAACATATACGAAACGCTGCGAGCCACCGCCATTTTTACGTCCATCAATCGGTATCTGACAATGCTATACATAATTGCGAATAAGAAAATAATCGTAGCAATTGGACCAATCCATATATATCGATAATCACCAAGCGCCGGAAGAAACAGATCCACTACAAAGCCAGGAATGCTACATATCAACAGACCAATCATGTAAATCGCGACTTGCTTGCGTCGAACAGGATCTGACTTGCGCCACGCTATATGCCCAAAACACATAGAAATTAAGAAGAATACCGAGAAAAAAGTTGCAAAAATAACATAGTTAACTGCATGAATCGGAATTCGAGAAAAATCTACTGGCGTGACGATTTCTGATGTATTAATAATAAATTCAGGCACCAAAATAATATATAGCGAAAAAATCGTTATTAGTATACTAGATGCGCAAATAAAACTCTTTGTCGATTTTGTCGATGGAAGGAACGACTTTGTAGTGAAAATAGCCAACGCAGGACAAAAAACAGCCGAAGCTACATAAAACCATCTGGACGCAGTGTCTAATACTACTCCATTGTCCGCCAGAGAAAACACCTCAAGCCCAGCTGACCACACGGCCAAACATAGACAAACCAGAAAAAACCAATGCTTCGCATCGTGGCGTCGCTTTGACTTTTTAAGTACAAGCACACCCAAAATTAGCGCCATCAACGCAACCAATCCTAGTACTAACGCTCGTACCATCATACTAATGCTTATTATAGCATTTTATTCTACGTTTCAATCGCAAAAACTGTGTAAACGCCGCTCGCAGTAACTGTAGCTTCAATAGATTCTTTTGGTATGCCAGATTTTTGGAGCAATTTAAAGCCTTCTTTAATTGAACGCATCCTAACTTTTGGAACCCACCCCATTAGTCCATGCAAAAATTCTTTTTGTGGGCGATTTACGTTCATATTGCCAGTGATCATTAGTCCACCGGTTCGTAAAAATTTCAATGATTCTCGTGTCAATTGCTTATAAACGCCATCCGGCAAATATTCTCGCAAGCCAGAATCTTCCGCAATATCCAGCTTACGATTGCCCAAAACTCCCTCCAAACTCAAAGGCTTGCCAAGCTTGCTGAATAATCGCTCGCAATGAACTTCAATCTTATCTTCCAAATTCCATTTCTTAGCCAAGCTTTGCGCTGCCGCTAGAGACAACGGATCTTGATCTAGCAGGATAACCGTGGGTGCCTCACCCGTTTCGTCCTTAAGTTTTTTCAGCATCTTCAAAGTCGCCAGTCCCGTTCCGCAGCCAAAACTCATCACCAACATATCGTCAATTGAACGATTCTCTTTTTCTGCCACTTTCTTCAAATGATCAATCGACAAGCCGTTCACTGTTTCCACTCGCTCACGGATACCAAGCGAATCCGCGCAATGCCGAATGACATTAGAAAACTTCTCCGTCACCGGCGCCTGGATAAACTCTCTGACTTCACTAATTCTCTTCTCTACTTCTTCAATAGCTGTCGCTTTATCTACGCCGTTGTTGATTTTATCTTGAATTATAACTTCTGTCAGCAGCAAGCCATTAATCTTCTCATCAAATACCGACTCATCCAGCGGACCACTCATGCTCGAATATTCACCTTTTGACAATATTTTGTCATTTTTACCAAAAACGCTTAAGCCCTTAGCTTCAGAAATTGTCAAAAATGTCAGTGCGGAACCTCGCTGATTATGCCACGGCTGCGAATCAGTTTGATCCTTGCCATACAATAACTTGTCGCGAAAAATCTCCAGATAAGCATCTACAATATTACTCCATTTATTTTCTCTTACAAAAGGAATCTTTTCCAGGACACTCGCAAGTGCTACTGCCGCCAAATTTATATGGATAATATCTTTACGAACCTCTTTTAACTTTACATCGCCTTGTTCCAGATAATTGTATACGCTCCGAATTTTATCTGGATTATTGTATGCAGGATCGGTCTTTTCTCCAATTTTAACCCTGCATCCCTCACCCCTAAGATCCGCAATTTCCTTATTTAATTTTTCATTAGCTTCATGATCAACTCCATTAAGAAAATCACCCGCTTCTGCAATACACCGTTCGTTCCTAAAGTTTTCCATGCCAAAAATTATAACATAGTTTATATGATATACTTAGAGCATGATAAAAATCGCTATCATTGAAGACGACCCAACTATCAGCCAAATGTACCGAATGAAGTTCGAATCGGACGGATTTGACGTTCGCTTGGCCGCCAACGGACAAATTGGCATAGAAGTAGTCGAGAAGTTCCAACCAGACATTATTTTACTAGATTTACAAATGCCAGAAATGGACGGCGCGGAGGCTTTGAAGCGAATTAGGTCTAAAGATTGGGGAAAAACAATTCCCGTTATCGTCCTTACCAACCTCGGCGAAGAAGAAGCTCCGCACGATTTGAAGAAATTAGGAATTCATGGCTATATCGTAAAAGCGAATCTCACGCCACGCCAAGTTGTCGAACAGGTCAAGACTGCCATAAAAGCCGCTTAATTTTTTGATTGATTCGCAATTTTTAGACAAGCCGTAATTACATTATCAAACAGCGCAGAAACCGTTAATGGACCAACGCCACCCTTTTTTGGTGTAATAATTACATCATTACGCTGACGCGCTTCTTCGGACACGTCGCCAACAATTTTTCCATTTTCCGAAGCAGTTCCCGCATCAATAACAACTGCCTTAGGTTTAATCATTTGGCTTTTAATCAGTCCCGGGACTCCAGTTGCTGACACGATAATATCGTAATTTATCAATTGAGATAAATTGTCACCTTTTTCAAAAACCGTCACATCGACACCAGACTTTAGCCACATCTTCTCAAGAGGCGCACCAACCAAACGGCCTCGCCCGACAATTGCGACTTTTTTTCCCTTCAAGTCAACACCATATCCAGCCAGCAGCCAGCTAATAGCCGTTGGTGTGGCCGCTTGAAAAATCGCCCTCTTGCGCAGACCATCAACGTCTTTATCTTCTCGAATACTCTCGAGTAATTCCTCAGTCTGCTCAGAATTACTAATCGGCAATTGCAGAATTATTCCTTGAACGTCGTCTCGATTGTTCAATTCTTGAATCACCTCCAAAGCACCGCCCGCAGGGACTCGATGAATCTCCACGTCAATCAAAATATCAGCGCCATATCTCTGTTTCAAACGCATGTACGTTTCAATAACTGGATTTTCGACATCAGTAACAATTGCCAAACGAGGATTAATATGCCAAGCCTGCCTTAAAGCTCGCACCTGTTTCGCCTGGCGCTCCTTGATAAATCCAGCTAATTCTGAGCCATTTAGTTCTCTCATTGTCATTAAGTATAGCAATTTTACCATCTTGAGTACAGATATAGTGTGTGCTATAATTTGAGAGACTTGGTTCATGGCGGATGTAGCTCAGCTGGTTAGAGCGCTGGATTGTGGCTCCGGAGGCCGTGGGTTCGAACCCCATCATTCGCCCCAAGTTTTACGACAATTTATTCACACCGATAAATTATTTTCAATAAAACGGTAGACATTTTTATTAATTGTTGTATAATGAAACCATGGGCCAGTAGCTCAGCTGGTTAGAGCACCTGCCTCTTAAGCAGGGTGTCGAGGGTTCGAGCCCCTCCTGGCCCTCCAAAAAATAACCTCACATTGAAGTGAGGATTTTTTATTTATCCAAATGGATTATATCCGCGAGAAGGCGGCTCACGAAAAGTAGTTCGATTAGCATTAAACGATTGACGAGAATTGTTCACGTCTGACGGAACGTTGTTATTTTGTAGACCATTGACTCGTCGATTCCCGCCAGATAAACCAGCACCATCAGGATTATCGTTAGCGACTCTCGACCGAGGCGCTATGCCTATTTCCGTACCAAATCGTCTTCGATTGTCAGAATTATTGGCAGATATCGAAGATCCATATCCCTTAATATATCGGCGCTCCGAATTCACGCTACGATTAGCGGTTAGCATTCTGCCCGTATCCCCATACGCTCTAGAGCTGTTGTCGCTCAACGTATTCATACGGCCATATAGCCTTTCCATCATTTCCCGCGTCATTTGCGGCTTTTTGTTCGCATCCATATATCCCCCATTAGTTATATGAAATGGCGCCCCGAGTAGGATTCGAACCTACGACCTTAGGCTTAGAAGTCCTCTGCTCTATCCAACTGAGCTATCAGGGCGTATTCACATTATAACATCTTTCTGCTACAATAGTAAAAGCTTGCGGGTGTAGTACAGCGGTTAGTATGCAAGTTTTCCAAACTTGAGATGGGAGTTCGATTCTCCCCACCCGCACCAAGTTAGACAATTTCAATCCATAAAGGGCATCGATGGATCCATATATTTATACAGAAAAGCCAAAATACCAACCGCATGACATTGAAGATGCGTCCGAATTTTATGATGTAATTGAACGAAGCAGCTTAACGCATCAATTGTCCGAAAACCGACCATATGTCTATTGGACAATGGAAATTTATGATAAGTCCAATGGCATTAAAGGTGGCGGCGGGCTTGGAGTTTTAGCGGCGGACACGCGACGTGTAGCTGAAAAATTGGAAGTTCCATTCGTAGTAGTGACGCCGTTTTATCGTAGCGAATCACACCAGAAAATCACCAACCTCGCGCAAGAAGAGTTTTCAGAATCCGTTTCACCTCAAGATTACGGATTTGAATATATTGACGAAGTTTTCGTAAGTTCAAACGGATTCCCAGATGCAAGCTTAAGCATTTTCAAGAAGACGCTCGGTTCAACGCAATTTGTTACAATTTCAGAACCGAACTTTGGACAATTGTACGAAGGCGACGGATCTGGCGACCATAGATTATACCAAGAAGTAGCGCTGGGATTTGGCGGCTATAAAGCATTAAAACTCCTCGGTATTAAGCCGGCTGTTATTCAACTTAATGAGACTGCAACGATTTTTGCTGCGTTGGCACGACTAGACGAGCTGTGCGCTAACGGAATGAATTTATACGAGGCCATCGTTTACGTTCGCAAGCACACACTTTACACGAACCACACGCTTCTTCAAGCGGCCGAACCGGAATTTCATCGTGCGCAATTTGAAAAATTAGTTCTGCCAAATATAAAGAGCAACGCCGTACGTTGCTGGCTAATGGAGCAATTCCGTAATGACAGACTGAGGCCGAATCTTTTGGCAATTGAGCTTACTGAAGCAAAGAATGGCGTAAGTAAACTACACGCCCGTGTAGCAAATTTCCGCGACCGCAACAACGACAAAGTCAAATTTCAAGCCATTACCAATGGAATAGATCTTGAAACGTGGGTGCTGCCTGAAACGTTGCAAACATATCGCAATCACGGCATTATTGATAAATTTGGATTGCCCACAAATGATTTTTCTGAAAAATTAGACTCGCTGAGTAGCGCGGATTTGAGGTATTTGAAAAAGCTCGGTCGAAAGGAATTGAATCGAGTCCTATTGAATCGCCAAGATCAGTACGGAAAATCCATACAAATCCCAGAAAATGCAATATTATTCGACTTCAAGCGAAGATTCGCCAATTACAAACGACCTTATATGCCGTTTGAAAACCCAGATTCATTGCGCCAAATTCTCATTAGCCACAACGCGCATTATATTCTGACAGGAAAAGTTCACCAAGGCGACGTGACAATGTATCAGAAATTGCTCGAGGTATTAAAATTGATCGACAACGATCCAGTCCTCAAGGAGCGTGTTCATTACATACAAGATTACGACGAAGAGTTGGGACGAGCGTTGGCAATCGGTTCGGATGCCTCGATAAACATTCCTATTGTCGGATTAGAAGCGTGCGGTACTTCATGGGAGAAAGACGTCGCCAATTTGAAACTCCTCATCTCCACCAGCGACGGCGGTGTTGCCGACGTCCAGCCAATTGCCTGCCTCGAGGTTACCGGTAGAAACTACGAAGCCGAAGTTTCATCCCTGTACGTTAATATGCACAAAGCTGCCGCTATTTTGAAAAATGACCAATTGCTAGAAAAGCATATCCGCCACCAATTAAGCAACTATTTGCCAATTATTTCTGGCGCCCGAATGATGAAAGATTATCTCAAATTTATTTTTCCAAAACCGCAAATCCAACCTAAAAAAGAACCGCAGATCAAGCGAATTCCTATTCAATAATCACTTCAATCTCAGCACCTAGCGAATTTAAGCGCGCCGCCAATTCCTCGTATCCGCGATTAATCGAATATACATCGCGCAAAATTGATATGCCTGGAGCGGCAAGCATTGCCAAAAGTATCACAACGGACGGACGGAGCGCTGGCGGAGCAACAACGTCAGCCGGCTTCCACCTTGTTGGACCAGTGATATAAACACGGTGTGGATCAACCAGCTCAATTTGAGCATTAAGCTTACTCAGCTCTGTAAAGTAAATTGCTCGGTTTTCGTAACTCCAGTCGTGAACCAACGTGCGCCCCTCGGCCACCGTCGCGATAAGCCCCAAGAACGGCAAATTGTCCATATTGATTCCAGGAAACGGCAAGGCGTGAAGTTTATCCTTGGCAGCCTGGAGTTTGGAGCGTTGCAATTTAATATCAACCAAACGAGTTTGCCCGTTATTAGCAAAATACTCCTTGCTGAGTTCAAATTTAAGACCCATTTCCGCCAATGTCGCTAGTTCAATTTCCAAGAATTCAATCGGCGCACGACGAACGGTAATTTCCGAATCCGTCACTGCAGCCGCCGCAATAAAACTCATCGCTTCAATCGGATCTTCGCTCGGATAATAGTCCAGATTTTTACTAATTCGTTTACGACCCGTAATTTTCAAGGTTGTCGTACCAATTCCCTCAATTTTCACACCCAATTTTTTCAAGAAGAAACAGACGTCTTGAACCATATAATTTGGGCTAGCATTGCGGATGATGGTAGTGTTTGGTGACAACGCCGCAGCCATAATTATATTTTCCGTCACCGTATCGCCGCGCTCCGTCAACAAAATCGTTCGATCACCAGAATTGACATCAGTTTTTGCGTGATAATAATCAGTTTCCGCCGTAACGTTCATTCCAAAATGCCTCAAACCACTAAGATGCGGCTCGACCGTGCGCTTCCCTAAATTACAGCCGCCAGCAAACGGCAATTTGAAATCGTCATATTGATGCAGTAGCGGACCAAGGAACATAATTACCGTCCTAGTTCTCTTCGCCGCAGCAATATCCATATCTTCAAGCTTCAAGCGCGCTGGCGGCACGATCTCAAGATCACTACCGTCCAACCAGCGAGTTTTAACACCAATCGAGTTCAGAACCTCGATAATTCGATTAACCTCCTCAATTCGCGCCACTTTCCTGAGCGTCGTTTTCCCCTTATTCAACAAACTCGCACAGAGAAGGCCCACTGCGGCGTTCTTGCTAGTCTTAACTTGTATCTCACCAGACAATTTTTTGCCGCCAGTTACCTTAAAATTCATTTTTCCGGAATGATTTACAGTCACAATATTGTTATTAAGCACTTCACTAATTCGAGCAATCATCTCAATGCTAATATTCTGACCCCCGTTTTCAATGCGGTTAATAGCACTTTGCGACGTGCCAATCGCCTCAGCTAATTGCGTCTGTGTTAAACCTTGCTTTTGACGATTTTCAGCGATTAAATTGCCAATTTTTTGAAGATACTTGTCTTTTATCATGCGTAAATTATATCACTAATGATATATATAAGCAATGATATAATAAGTATTAATGGAGGTTTAGTCATGAAAGACAAGCAAATTGAAGAACTTATAAAAGCAGAAAAAAAGCGCCAAACGGACGGCCTGGAACTGATTCCTAGCGAGAATTACGTTTCGTCAGACGTGCTTCAGGCGCTCGGTAGTGTTTTCACTAATAAATATTCAGAAGGCTACCCTGGTCGACGTTATTACGGCGGACAAGAAAACACCGATCAAGTCGAGCAGTTGGCAATTGACCGCGCTAAGAAACTTTTCAAAGCAGATCACGCTAACGTCCAGCCGCATTCTGGAGCGCAGGCTAATGAGGCTGTTTATTACGCTTGGTGCGAACCCGGCGACACTATTCTGGCTATGGATTTGGCTCACGGCGGACATCTTACTCACGGCGCCCCGGTTACTCGTAGTGCCAGAGAATACAACTTCATTCGCTATGGCATAAAAAATATCGACACTGGCGAAATTGATTATGAAGAAATTCGTCAATTAGCCTTAAAGCACAAACCAAAGATCATTTTGGCGGGATTTTCGGCATATCCACGAGAGTTGGATTATGAAAAATTTGCCGAAATTGGCAATGAGGTCGGCGCTATGTTAATGGCAGATATGAGCCATATTGCGGGGCTAATTGTTAGTGGCGTCGCCAAAAACCCATTCGACTATGGCTTTCATGTAATTACCACAACAACTCATAAAACTCTGCGTGGGCCACGAGGCGGGCTGATTCTTAGTCGAGGAATAGTTGGTAATCCATTGAAAAAACCAGAGAAAACTCTCGAAAATTTGCCTACGTTGATTGATCGAGCGGTATTCCCTGGCACGCAAGGCGGACCGCACATGCACACCATCGCCGCAAAAGCCGTAGCGTTCGGTGAAGCTTTACAGCCAGAATTCAAAGATTACGCCGAGCAAATCGTGAAGAATGCAAAAAGACTGGCGGAAGAGTTGCAAAAGCGCGGCTTTAAGTTAGTAACTGGCGGCACCAGCAACCATTTAATTCTGGCAGATATTCACAGCAGTTTCGGTATTGACGGCAAGGAAGCGGAAATCGCCATGGATAAAATCGGTCTGACACTGAATGCCAATGCGATTCCAGACGACCCTCTGCCAAGGTTTAGGCCAAGCGGCATTCGTCTAGGCACTCCAGCCGTCACGACGCGAGGCGCCAAAGAAGACGACATGGAAAAAATCGCGGAATGGATGAGGCGGTCAATAGATAATCGCGATAATGACGATGAGTTGGCTGAGCTCCGTAAAGAAGTCGTAGAATTCTGCCATACTCTACGAGATATTTAATGTAAACCCGCACATAAAAACTCCGGTATAATGCCGGAGTTTTTATTTATATACTTAGCTAATTAACAGCCAGTACCAATTTTTCGCTCTTCTACTAGACGACTTGAGAAATTGTAGTACTTAACGTGCGCACCCGTAGCATCACCCGTAGCCGGACATGGAACATACTCAATAGTATTAGCCTCTGCAGGAGCAGCAGGAGGAGTAGCAAAAGTACCAACATTAACTGTACTTGAGTCCAAGTAATACGGTTCGCCAGAATTAGCAGCGTTTGTTAAGTCCGGTAAGCCAGTTGGGTACTTACTCTTAGCTGTGTTGTATAGCTCAGCTTTCTTAGCGACAGCGTCAGCAGCAGATTTAGCAGCAGATGTCTTTGCCTGGTTTTGCAAACCGTTGTATGCAACCAAAGAAACAACTGTCAAAATTGCGATGATCACGATAACGATCAAAAGCTCAACTAGTGTAAAACCTTGATTTTTGATATTCTTTGTAGTCACGATAATGTGCCCCCTAAATTGTTAGTTTGATTTGTAACTTGATAATACTACAACGTTTTTAAAAGCGCAAGCGTTTTTTAATATATATATCGATTTTGGACCGGACGAAGGAATAAAGACTCTGTTGGGCTATTCCTGTCTTCATTAGTGCCGTCACCGATTTGCCCTTCATTATTTAACCCCCAACAGTACGAACGCTTATTTTCCATAATGACACAGCCGCGGTTAGCTCCAGCCGACAAACTAACAATCTTCTCTCCCGCAGGCAGTCCATCCTTAACTTGCATAGGTTTATATGTCCATTTAATTCCGTCGGGCGGATCCAGGTATTTCTCGTTTGCCCCCAATTGCCCCATCTCATTATTTCCCCAACAATAGACTTTCTTAGTACCAGCATCGTCCATCAAGGCACAAGAATGAGAAATACCAACTTCAACCTGCAGCGCCGTTCCGGGTAAGTCAGAAACTTTCTTCGGCTCAATATGCTTTTTAATAGGAGAGCCATTCCCCGGAGATCCAGCCTGTCCGCGCCCAGCGCCACCCCAGCAATATACTCCGTATACTGTGTCTGTGTCTGCCTTAGCGACAGCGCAGGTGTGAGTTACATAATCAGGATCTTTTTCCCACCAATATCCATCCTGAGATATATCAATCACATTTTCCAGCTCCTTAACTCGAGTAGCTCGACTATAATTATCGCCAGCTATTGGACCAACACCCAGCTGCCCAAACTTAGCCTGCCCCCAACAGTAAGCCCTTTTTTCGGTAGTTATAACACACATAGTCCGTGAACGAGATCCGCCAGTTGATAGCTTAGTGGCAGAATAATTGTTAGGGAGCCTATCAAATCCACCTGAATTAATCCGTGCTGGTGTTGCGCTAAACTTAGGGTTGCCCGGACTACCGTAGCCCAACTGCCCCCTGTCATTTTCACCCCAACAGTACACCTTACCTGATGCAATAGCACATGAAGTATTACCCGTCCCTCCAATTGCGCTAATTTTATCTCCAGAAAAATCTGCAGCTAGCGCGCCAGTAGGTGGCTTAATCTCGACTGGGACACTAGAATATTTACCGCCGCCAGAATCCCCATTGCCCAGTTGCCCAGACCTATTATCACCCCAACAGTATATTCTCCTGCCAGTACTTGATTTAGTTAACACGCAACTATGATGTTGTGCTGTAAAAATATCGATAATCTCACCATTCCTCATATCGCCAATAGAACGAACTTTCACTGGAATATTAGAGTCGCTAGTAGTTCCATCACCCAATTGCCCCATATTATTTTTACCCCAACACCATACATTATTCGACAAAATCGCACACGTACGATTAGTGCCACTTACTATGCGCGTTGCGTCAATGTCAGCTGGCCAAGTGACCGATTTTTTTACAACAGCAGTATAAGTTTTTAGGACTGTGCCACTACCATTTGTTATTTCAACGCGACCCTTTGACGAAATTTGAGCAGTAGCAGCCGACAAAGCCACACCAGACGACGCACCTTTAGTTGACGCCTCCAAATCACCAACTTCAAAAGTCGTTCTTAACTTGCTGTTCTCAAATACATATCTATTACCAGGAAAAGTTACAGCCCCCTTGCAATTGGTTTCTGGACGAAGCGGTCCAATTCCACCAGGAACCGAACTCCATGATTGTTCGGCTCCATTAGCATCCAAACAAGCATTAGCGTAAGCCGTACCTGCCTCACCAGCCTCTTGGGCTAATTTATAATAGTACTCTTCCTGAGAGTAAATATACGACTGAGTCACAACCCTCATAGCACCAGCCAAAAGCGCCAATATAAAAGTGCTCATAAGGATAATCAGCACCAAGGAATAGCCATTTTTTCGTTGAATCATAAGTTATTTATCTTTCGTATCATTAATGTTTGAGAATCGGAAACTTGTTTACTTGGTGATTGTATCGTTAAAGTAACCTCTACATTATCCGCACCATCAAGAGATTTCTTATCACTATCTGGAGCGTCGCTATTTTTGCTTATTAGCGTTTTTCCATCATAGTAATTAATCTTAAATTCCGAAACTCCAGTCGCTAAAATCGAATCTTCACGAAGCTTCATGGCTCGATCTTTAAACTTATCAGCATCCAGGCTATTCATACAGAAATATCCCGCAGCAGACCCTGAGTATGGCGCTGGAGGATAACTGGAGAAATCAACTAAATCATTATAGATAGTCCGCCGATGCAGCTCTCTATTCTTCAAAAAATATATGACTATTTTTTTATACTTCGGCTGCTGAGTCTTATTTGCTCCACAGTCAAACTTCGGAGTTCTTAGATACACAATCTCCCTAGAATCAGCGCCGCGCCCCATATTTGCAGCATATTGAAGCAATATAAGTGAGTTCTTTTCGGGGTCAGTAATGGCGCTACTTGAATACGGATTACTTCTATATCCCCATTCCCTGGGCGTCGAGCCAGCGAAATTTTTATCCGTAGCAAAAGTATCTTCCCCATCGCGACTGCTCACCTTAAAGCGCGAAGCTTGACGTACGTCAGTTTCAATTGCATCCATGGAATTGTGCATATTTCGACTAATCTCGGCTTTTGCCTTGCTGATAGACGCACTTTGGTTTGCAGAAATTAACATCTGACTAAATACGCCGACAACCATTGCAATGATAACCATCACCATTGCCAATTCGACTACGGTAAAGCCCCCCTCATTAGAACGCCACATATGTCGCATGTACCACCTTCTTTCCACTACCCACACCAGAACTTGGCAATCCATACTCTACGATAGACTCCACTTTAACCGGCATCCCCAGGCTAACTGTTCCACTCTTACATCCGTATGGCGCTGATGCATATACTTCCTGCTTAACCGTTCCTGGTAACCCGTCAATATTACCCACACTTTCCTCAACTTTATATCTAGAACCCGGAGCCCTAAAGATTGGAGGAGGGTCTGTACATTTAAACCAAGACGGAGCGGAATCATTTGCGTAACGACGCATATTATTATATGCCAGAAGACTCGCCTTGTTGTACTGGGCATTCATGACTGATATTTGGCTAACTTGCGCTTGCATACTCAAAATAACAATCAAAAAAATACTAATTACAACCAACGTCACCGCTACCTCAACAATAGTAAATCCATCACTTTTTTCCGCTAGTCGCGCCATATACTATCCACCTTCTTCTCTACTCCTGTTGAAAACTCTTTATATATAATGCTATATTTCACACAAGTTACCGCTACAACATCAGACACAGGACTGGATGCAGGCTTCGTGCAATCGCCGTCATCCACATTCGAAGCTTCATACAATAACTCACCATTACTACCGCCAGCCCAATCACTACGATTACACTTGATCATCTCCTTTTTCAGAGAATCACCTCCTACAATTGATGAAAAATCCTTAATTAAATCAGCGCAGGAAGGATATTCGTGTCCGATAGCACTAACATTTTTATATTTGTAATATCGCTCCAACCTCAAGGACAGCTCAGATACATCAGCTTTTTGCTCCTGATCTCTAGTCAAATTCAAAAATCTTCCACCGCCAACAAAGGCAATGCTAGCCAAAATTGCAACAACCACCACTACTATCGCCACTTCAATTATCGTATAGCCACCCGTCCCACGATTCATATCAATATTGTAGCGCAAATCTACAAAAAAGCATATGCTTATTATCAGGAAAGTTCTAACGGCTCTTGCTCAATTTTTATACCGAACTTGTCAAAGACAATTTGCACAATTTCCTCGCGAATCGCTGCCAAGTCATCATAACCAGACGCCGAATCATTCACGAGCACCAACGCGTTCTTTTCATAAACCCGCATGCCGTGACTGCGATAACCCCTTAAGCCAGCCTTATCTATCAACCAGCCCGTCGGGATTTTATATCTTCCGTCAGACATTGCATAATTTGGAATGTCGCTATATTCTCTTTGCAATTCTTCCAATTTCCACTTTTCAACCAGCGCATTTTTGAAGAAAGAACCTGCGCTTGGTAGTTCAGCTGGGTCTGGCAATTTTTCCGAACGAATATTAAGAACTGCCACGCGAATCACCGACAAATTGACCTCACGAATATCATTCTCGTCAATATATCTCTGCAAAGAAGCATAATACGGCGGTTTCGGCTCTGCTTTATTTAGTCGCAAAGTAATATTCAGAATGCAATATCGCCCTTTTTCCTTGTCGCGAAAAATGCTATTTCGATAAGAAAAGTCACATTCATCAGCAGAAATAGTTACGATTGTATCGGTTTTTGAATCGTAAGCTTCCAGACTAATCAACGTGTCGGCAATTTCTTGCCCGTACGCCCCAACATTCTGGACTGGCGCAGCTCCAGCCGTTCCAGGAATCCCCGACATAGCTTCAATTCCCTGAAGTCCAAGCCCAATAACCTTCTCAACAGCCTCATCCCAAACTTCGCCCGCACCAATTTTCACATCAGTTGTTTCGTCGGTTTCAGAGATAACCTCAAAACCTTTGATCTTATTCAACAGTACGATTCCTTCAAAAACCTCGTCATGCGTAATTACATTACTGCCACCGCCCAACACAAAAATCGGCAAATTTTCCTTTCGGGCATTACGATATAGCGACACAACATCACCAGCAGAATCTGCTGTCGCCATATAGCGAGCCTCACCTCCCAATTTCATAGTTGTGTATTGTTTCAGTGATATATTAGTCATGACATCCATGCATATAGTATATCATTTTACTCGGCCGTCATCTATGATATAATAACTTCATACGCACCCGTAGCTCAGCGGATTAGAGTACTTGGCTTCGAACCAAGGGGTCGCAAGTTCGAATCTTGCCGGGTGTACCAAAATAGCTCGTCATTATGACGGGTTTTTATTTATGATGATCATAAAAACACTAGTTAAGGGGCTGGGCTAGTTATTCAATGGCGGATTCTGAATTCCTGACGGCATTTGCGCGGATTGCGAACCTAAAATTTGGCGAATTTGATCAGCGGTGATAACTGTAGTCGAGCCAGGTGCGACAGTTCCCGCCAGCATTTGCTTGGCGACGGTATTCTCGACAGCTCGCTGGACAACGCGACGCATCGGGCGAGCTCCCAATCTTGGATCATAACCAGCCTCGACTAGCAATTTCTTACCTTCTTCCTCGACCGCAACTTGAATTTTTTGCGGCGCCAAAGTCTTATTAACTCCCGCCAAAATCAAATCGACAACCTGCAGCAACTCATCTTTTCCTAGCGGACGGAACAAAACGATTTCATCAAAACGGTTCAAAAATTCTGGGCGGAATAAATTGGCATTAATCAACTCGTTGATAAATGTCTGCTCGAACTGCTCCAATTGATAGCCCCGCTCAATATATTCACGAATTCTATCCGCGCCAGCATTTGACGTCGCAATTACAATCGTATCGCGAAAACTAATTTCTCGGTTATTTTCATCACGCAATATTCCTTCATCCAAAAGCTGCAGAAGTGTCGTCAAAACCTGAGGATGAGCCTTTTCAATTTCGTCCAAAAGCACGACAGAGAATGGGCGCTTCTGAACCTGAGCGGTCAAACTCCCTGGATCTCGCGCGCCGTCCGCAATCAACCTAGCCACGTCATCCGGCCTGACAAATTCGTTCAAATCCAAGCGAATCATATTGCCTTCACCGCCAAAATAAACATCCGCCAAAGCTTTAGAAAGCTCCGTTTTACCAACACCAGTCGGACCAAGAAACAGGAATGCGCCAATCGGTCGATTCTGATTTCTAACACCTGTGCGCGCGCGGCGAATAGCGTCAGAAACAACTGTCACGGCTCGCGTTTGATTGATCATTCGCTGATGAATTAACGACTCCAAGTTTAACAATTTTTCCTTTTCGTCACTCAAAGATGCTACCGAAATTTTTATACCAAGAGTCTTTTCAATCGCATCGTCCACAGATTGCGCGGTCACTAGCCCGCCACTCGCATAACTTGCCGCCGCTTCCAAAATTTTCAACGCCTTACCTGGCATTACCAAATCCTGAACATAACGATCACCAACACGATACGCCTCCGCCAGCGCCTGATACATATACGTCACTTTGTGCTGCGCCTCAAATAAAACCAATTGATCGCGCATAATTTTCATAGTTTCGGATTCATTTGACGGCTGAATTGCAATTGTATTCAAAGCGTGAGCGAGCTGCGGCTTAGTCTGGGAAATTTGCAAAAATCGCTGATCGTCCATCGTTAAAATCGTCCTAAGCCTGCCCGCTTCCAGGATTGGCAATAGCACATTACTCAAGTCAACCGAACCAACGCCTTCTTCGAAGAATAATTGCGCATTGTCCAGACATAAAATCACGTTTTTCGACAGAAAAGCTTCGTTCAAAATCATCGTTACTAGATTTTCCAATTCCCCGCGACCCGACGCTACGCTGATCAACGACGACGCGTCCAGCATAAAAACTTGCTGATACATCAGTGAACCAGGAACGTCTCGATGTCCGTCAATTAGCATTTCAGCAAACGCCGACACGACGGTACTTTTTCCCGCGCCGTCAGCTCCGACCAGCGTAATATTCTGCCGACCGCCAGAACTAAACGTTTTGAGCATCTGCCCCAGCGCCTCCTCGTGCGCAGCCAACTTAGTTGTAAACGCGCCGCCAGATACACTGACGCTAATATTCTGAGCAAATCGACTCAGCAGTGGCGTATAGCCAAAAGACCAATCCCTAGCAATTCCGCCCGTATTCAGCGGCTTCTCTTTATATTGGTCAATCAGCGCCTTTATTCGCTCGTACCATCGAATAGTCTCCTCGATATCATGAAAATCGATCTTCATATTCGCCAGCAAAGAATCGTGTTGTGGCAATTGCTTTACTATCGCCGCCGCCAGAACCGCGCTAGTAATCTTCGGACTTTCCGTGCTCTGCCAAATTTCAATCGCCGCCTGCCAAATCTGCTCCGTTCGATTCGGATCGTCGACGGAAATATTGCGCAAGAAATTCGGCGTCAAACCCAGCCGCACTGCCAAAAATTGCCCAGCTCGCGTGCCTGTAATCGCCTCAGCAATATCAATCGGCGTCGGTCTGCGCGGCAATTTGCCCAAAACGTCCGCCGCCATCACATCGTCAATTGTCTTAGGATTTTTACTAATTTCCGCAGTTTTAAGATCTTTCTCCCACCAAATCGACACCATAATCATCGGGCCACTCAGACCAAATAATAGCCAGCCGATTGCCCCGTGTTCGATCAACGACCACAGACCAAGCAGCACCATCATAATGCCGACAGCTATCGCCACGACATGCCAAGCATTACCAAACCTTACAGAAAATCGCGCCTTCCGAGACCGTAAACTGTCGTAATTAAATCTCGGCTCTATTTCCATACAGAAACTCCCATTTGCCATAAAATAATTCCGATAAACGGCATCAGCGGCAGCGCTAGCCACATAATAATTCCTAAAATCATCCACAAAAATCGTAGCAATATCATCAATATTCCAATAATTATCACCATCGAGCGCACCACCGCGCCAATTACTCGCGAGAACATCTTGTCAAAAAACGCAGATAGTTGCACGGATAAGTCGCCGCCAACCGGAGCGGCTGAAATCTGGCGAAAAGGATTGAATAAAGTTTTCAAAAGCAGCCCGACTGAGAAAAAATCCGCGGTTCGTAAAACACCCAGAAAACTTTGTCGGATATATTGCAACAAGCCATTGCCATACCACCACTGAAAGATACCCACCAAAAACATATTGATATTGTAGCACATCGACCCGGCAGAGTATAATAGACAATATGGCAAGACAGATGATTAGTACTATTATTGGCAAAAGCGTCAAGAAAGTCGCTAAATTACGCGGTGGCGGTTCAGCCTTGCCGGGTTTGGTGATTGAAAAAATTGACCCAAAATTTATTCAGAGAACGCTGGCGGATTTGCCGCAAGGCGTGGTGATTATCAGCGGAACGAATGGAAAAACGACGACGACAAAAATTGTCGTGGAACTATTAGAATCAGTCGGGCTGAAAGTCTTCACGAATCGCACTGGTAGCAATTTTTCCCGAGGCGTGGCAGCGGCGCTACTTGATGAGGTTAATATCCGCGGCAAGCTGGACGCCGACATTGCAGTTCTGGAACTGGACGAAGCTTGGGCGGTTAAATTCGTGCAGATTGTTCGACCGCGCTTTTCTCTGCTTCTGAATGTTATGCGCGATCAATTGGACAGATTTGGAGAAATTGACAATACAGCCGCATTGCTCCAAAAAATAGCTGAAGCCACCAGCGACACTGTCGTTCTCAATCGTGACGATCCGCGAATTTTTAAGATTAGCGAGAATATTCAGGCTAAAAAAGTTTTCTTCGGCACAACTAGCGAACTGCTTCAATTGATGCCAACGGACGACACTTTAAAATACGGAACCGCAGTCGCAAATCAAAGCGTAGCCGCTGATGTTTTATTGAAAAAAATTAACGCTCAACAGGCGACTTTTCAAATTGACAATAAAGAAATTGACGTAGATCTGCAACTCACTGGAGTTTATAATCTTCTCAATGCGGCGGCGGCGGTTGCCCTGGCTCGACAAATCGCGGGACCGGAAATTACCGATACGATTTTGTCTGCGCTGGAAAACATAAAACCGGCGTTTGGTCGCGGTGAAACAATTTACCTAAACGGCACGCCAATTGAGCTTATTTTAGTGAAAAATCCGAGCGGCTTTCGGTTAGCACTTCTGTCGTTTGCCAAAAACAATAGCACTACGATGATCGCCGTTAATGACAATTACGCCGACGGACGAGACGTAAGTTGGTTCTGGGACGTCGATTTTTCGCTATTAAAAAACGTAGCAATGATCAGCGGTGCGCGTGCTTACGATATGGCTTTGCGACTTCAATATGACGACATTTCAATTGGGAAAATTGACACCAATATTTCGAAAGCCCTGGAGGATTTCATTAATACCAATCCTGATGAGCCAAAACAGATTTTTTGTAGCTACACGGCCATGACAGCAATTCGCCGCCTGCTAAGCGAAAAAACCGACGTGGAGGAAATATCATAATGAAAATAACAATTGCGCAACTTTATCCGCGAGATATGAATCTTTATGGCGACTGGGGCAACACGCTAGTCCTGAAAAAACGACTAGAACGACGCGGCTTTGAAGTTGAGATTATCGATCACAATCCAGGCGATTCAACGGATTTTTCTAAAATTGATATTTTTGTTGGCGGCGGCGGACAAGATTCTGGGCAGACGATTATTCAGAATGATCTTCTGTCGCGAGCTGATGAACTGCGGCAATTAGCAAAAGACGGCGTGCCGATGTTGATGATTTGCGGAATGTACCAACTATTTGGTCGATTTTTCCGAACACTCAAGGGTGAGGAAATTGTTGGCGCTAACATTCTGCCGATTGAAACAATTGCTGGCGACGAGCGGATGATTGGTAACATTGTCATTAGAAGCCAGGAATTTGGAGATATCGTTGGCTACGAAAATCACAGCGGACAAACTTTCTTAGATAAGACCGTCAAACCTCTTGGGCAAGTTATTAAAGGTGCCGGTAATAATATGACCGACGCAAACGAAGGTGTTCGCTACAACAATATCATCGCCACTTATCTCCACGGTCCGATTCTACCTAAAAACCCGCAGATTGCAGACTTTCTTATCGGCGAAGCGCTAGAGCGACGCGGCGTAAGCGCAGATTCGGGGCTGGAAAAAATTGACGATACTTTAGCGAATAAAGCGAGAGAGATAGCGTTAAAATTATCCAGATAATTCATGAAAAAAATCCGTATATATCTTAAAAAGCTATATGTATTTCTTCATAAAATGCCCGGTTGGATTTGGCTAATTCCAATCTTAATTTTAGCCGTCAACGTTCGACTTACCTATTTAACAAAAGCCGATATTTGGCACGATGAAGGATATACGGCAGCCATCATTCAGCAGCCAATCAGAGGAATTATCGCCATCACAACCACAGATGTTCACCCGCCGCTTTATTACGTTATCATGCACGTTTGGCAATCGATTTTCGGCAATTCCGTAGCTTCACTCAGAGGGTTTAGCGTTACGTGCGGAGTTCTGACAATTGCTCTATTATTTCTATTACTCCAAAAACTTTTCTCTAAAAGAATCGCCGTATTCGGAAGTTTTTTAGCAGCGCTAGGACCGTTCTTAATTCGCTATAGCGACGAAGCTCGAATGTATACACTAGCAGCACTTTTGGCTGTAGCAATGACATATGCGTTTGTCGTGGCGGTCGAGCGCAAAAATAAGAAGTTTTGGTGGGCGCTATATGGAATCTTAGTAGCACTCGGTCTTTATACACAATATTTCCTAGCGTTAATCCTACCCGCACATTTCGCATATATTTGGCTAAAACTTGGCAGAAATCGCACTGCCATAAAAAATATATTTAAGGACAAAAACGTTTGGCTTGCCGCCGGGACATGCTTTTTGCTATTTCTCCCCTGGCTACCAATCATGATCTCCCAAACCAGCCGGGTAAGCGGCGGCTTCTGGATCCCTGAAGTCACTAAATTTACCATCCCGACAACACTATCAATGTTCTTGACTTACGACGACAGGATTGTCCGCTATTTTGGGTTGCTACTACCGCTAATTATAATCGCAATTTCATTCATTCTAGCCAAAAAACTTCCCAGATATCAAGCGGCAATTTGGATTTTAACAATTTGGCTGCTGCTGCCAATGATCATCATTTACGCACTCAGCCAGGGTCGACCAGTTTACTTAGATCGATACTTCACTTATTCAGCGCCGGCGTTTTACGGTTTGATTGCAGTATTCATCGGGCTTATTTTTTCTAATAAAAAATGGTGGTCTATTGGAATATCTATCGTCCTGACATTATTTATTGGTCATTATATGTGGCATATCGGAGGTAAAAATATTACGGAATCATCCTGGAACAATACCAACACAGCCATGAATCATATAAATGGAAACATCCAGAATAGTGATGTTATTATCTCTGGCGAGATCTATACTTATTTTCACACTTCCTATTACAACCGCACAAATAAAGAAATTGTCCTGCTGAAGCCAAAAGAAGAGCTGGGCTGGGTTGGCGAATGGGGATTAATTAAGAAACTAAATACTCCAGAAATTAGTTCTTTAGAGTCAGTAAAATCTCCAAGAGTATGGCTTATTCTTCGCGAAAAAACATATGACGAATATAAAAAACAAGTTCCGCCCTATTGGCAATTAAAGCAAGAATTCCATGATGGCGACTTGATTATTGGACTATACGAAAATAAAAAATAACTGGTTAAACGCCAGTTATTTTAATACACTGAATGATTTCAATTGGTCGGGGTGAAAGGACTCGAACCTTCGACCTCACGGTCCCAAACCGCGCGCGCTAGCCAACTGCGCCACACCCCGAAGATATCTTTATCATTCGTTCTGATCTATCTTAACATATATCACTAAATAAGTACAGAATAAATTTGCAAACAAACTTTTATACTTTGTGAAGTATAAAAACAACTTGGCAAGTAGCTTACTTCAGGATAAGATATATTGTATGAATTACACAAAACCGTATACACCTCCAACACTAACCGTGGATGCAGTAATTTTTCAAGTAAACAATAATACCCTGGAAGTGTTATTATTAAAACGACCGAACGAACCTTTTAAAGGAGAATGGGCCCTCCCTGGAGGATATAATGCCAAGGGAGAGACGACTACAGATGCGCTCGAACGTGTAGTTTTCCAAAAGACAGGCGTAAAAATTAAAGACGACCTACGATATATTGAACAGCTTTACACTTTCGATACGATTAATCGTGATCCACGAGGACATGCAGTATCTGTAACTTACATGGGTTGTGGACGCAATATTACATACAATGAAGATTTAGAAGTGGCATTTTTTGATGTAAATAAATTACCAAAACTAGCATACGATCACGCCAACATCATTAAATACGCTAAAGAACGCCTAATTGCCAAAATGACATACACCAATTCGGCATTTGCTTTTCTGGATCGAAGATTTACCTTAACGCAACTGCAAACAGTTTACGAGATAGTTTTTGGTCGTAAATTTGACAAGCGTAATTTTCGAAAAAAATTCCTCGGCTTAAACTTAATTCATGAGACTAATGAGTTGTGGCGAGACGGCGCACATCGTCCAGCAAAGTTATACGAGTTCAATTCAAGTAAGCTCGAGAATTTAGATCGTAGTTTCGACTAATCTCTCTGTAAAAATCTAGAAAATTTATATTTTTCATAAATTAGTGTTGACAACACAATAACTAGCTATTAGACTAGATAGTAAGTGTAAACTATACATTAAGTAAGGAGGATCTTAATATTATGGAAAAGACTAGATATATACTTATCGGAGTTGATCCACAAAATGATTTTATCGATGGAAGTCTTGCCGTTGCCGAAGCAGAGCAAATTATCGAACCTATCAACTCCATTGCCGACGAGGTACGAAAACACGATGGCACGGTTGTATTCACCCGAGACTGGCACCCCGAAAAAACACCACATTTTGACAAATGGCCAGTTCACTGCGTAGCCAACACTAGAGGAGCTAATTTTCACGAAGACCTAAATATTCAGCCTAGTGATATTATCATCAATAAAGGCACCGGTCAGACAGACGGATATTCTGGATGGGAGGGTAAAAGCGAAACAAACGAAACGTTAGAATCTATCATAATGCCAAAAACACCCCATGAAAAAGTTAAAGTATTTCTCGGCGGACTAGCAACGGATTTTTGCGTAAAATCTACCGCCCTAGATATCGCCGAACATTTCAAAGATGACAGACGTGTTACTACATACTTACTTATAGACGCCATTCGCGCCGTGGGATTAACCTCGACGGCCGAAGAAGAAGCATTATCCGCAATGAAAGAGGCTGGAATATTAGCAATATCGACTGAAGAAGCAAAGAAGATGATTCAGGAGGCAATTTAAATGGAGAAGAGCTCAAAAATATCACAAGGGTTAGATTATTACAAATTAACTATGGGGATGAACGAGTACTTAAAACATCCTGAAGCAGAAGTTACTTTCACATTGAAAAATCGCTCCCCTAATCTATTATCCGAATTTGTATCCCCAGTAGAATTACAGGATAGACTAAATGAGCTAGTTGAAGGATGGCGGCCTGATGAAGTAGCCTACTTGGCTGGATTACAAAACCAAGACGGCAAAGCGACATTTTCGCAAGAATACCTTGATTTCCTAATAAGTAACCCCTTGCCTCCGGTCAATATCGGATATGATAAGCGCGGCGACCTAGCGGTTGAAGCTACGGGAAAATGGCCCCTAGTTACATTCTGGGAAACCGTTATCATGAGCGAGATAAATGAAATATATTTTCGTAACAAACTCGCACGTGAAGGTTACTCTTTGGAAGAAGTGTATGCAGAAGGAGATCGCCGATTAGACGAAAAGATCAAATTATTAAAAAGCCGCCCAGATATTAAATTTTCTGATTTCGGCACAAGGCGACGCTTTAGTTTTAATTGGCATAGACACGTAATTGAACGAGTCGCAAATGAGCTCCCTGATAATTTTGTCGGAACTTCAAATATATACTTGGCGCATAAACTAGGATTAAAACCAATTGGAACTTTTGCACACGAAATGCCAATGGTCTACGCTGCACTGGCAGATAAAACCGGAAACGACCCACTAAGTGGCCACAATCAGGCGCTAAAAGATTGGCAAGGCACATATGGCAACGAATTATCAATTGCCCTAACAGATACATTTACAACCGACTTCTTCTTTGCCGACTTTACGCCCGAACAAATGACTTCGTGGAAAGGACTACGACACGATTCTGGCGACCCAATAGAATTTGGAAATAAGGCTATTGAAATTTACAAAAAGAACGGAATTGATCCTTTAGAGAAAACTATCGTCTTTAGTGACGGACTTGACGTGGACGAAATCATTAGGATAGCTGATTACTTTAAGGACAAAATAAATGTAACATTTGGCTGGGGTACAACTTTGACTAACGACCTTGGAATTACGCCCAATAACTTTGTTATGAAAGCCACAGAAGTCGATGGAGTATCTACGGTCAAATTGAGCGACACTCCTGGCAAACATACAGGTTCAGGTGATAAAATTAAAGAGTATAGCGAACGTGTAAAAGCAGCTTTGGCTAAAAATGCACTGAATAATACTCTAGTTACTGTATGAAAAAACAATGCCAATATCTATAAATCGTAAATTATGGTATAACGGTCCAAATTACACCGCAGACAGTGTAATAATCAACACAATCGCACAAAAAATTCTTTTGATAAAACGGTCCAGCGGTGAATGGGCATTGCCTGGAGGGTTCATCAATTCCAAAGAAGAATCCTTTACCGCAGCAATTCGCGAAACAAAAGAAGAAACTGGAATAATAATTAGTAATAATCCAATATTAATATACAAAGGGCTTGTTAATGATTCACGCAACAATCAGACGTCATGGATCGAAACCAGTGCGTATTTGTTCATAGTCAACGAACTATCAGAGGTGTCAGGACGAGACGACGCTATCGACGCAGCCTGGCTACCACTCAATAATTTGCCTAAATTATACGCATCGCATGATGAAATAGTAGCCAGGGCTATTGATTATTTGTCTTGTCGGTCGCTAATTAAGATAGCAGAGTTTTCCGAAAATTATCGCAATATTAACGGCGGTCATATGCAATACGACAAAATTATCGCCACAAAAAATGATCATTCGGTATTTATTAAGCGGACATCGACTAGATACGATGATATTAAGCGAAATAGGCTACGCCAATATCTGAGAAAAGAAGCGTTCACGATATCCTATCTGCGATGCCATGGATATAGCGGAATTCCACACAGATCAATATTGCGAGACAATGATACTTTCATTATGGAGACAATGGCGCCAGAAGAAGGTTGGCTATGGCGAGCAAAGAGCGAAACGCTAGACGCTTATATCAAATCAGCGAAGGAAAAATTTGACGAGTTGGAAAATATACCATTGCCGCCTGACACTTTTGATATCGAATCGTCATGCGATAGTTTTATTAAAGAAGGGTGGGCTTCGTTAGACGAGCAGAAGATAGCTAAATTGAGAGAGTTGTCATTAGGATTCTTGGACAGATTAACGCCCCATAGTCAAAACATAACTAAGAAATTATTAGCAGACTTACCCGCTTTACTAAATGCCGGAAGCCGACATAGCGATATAAAAAAATTAGTTTTTTGTCATCACGACATTCGACAATCAAATATGGCTTGGCACCCCAAACGCGGCACCAAGTTAATCGACTGGAGTTGGTCTGGACCTGGAGAATCTGGTAGCGACATCACTAGCCTACTGATCGACCTACATAAAAGCGGTTATAATATTTCAAACTATTACAAAGAAATAAATTTAGATCATTGCCTAACCTTAATTGGTTTTTGGTTAAACCATGCGACATGGCCATATCGCGGCGACGACACTCTTAGATTTCAACAATTTTTATCGGCATTAAGTGCATACGAAATATATACAACTATTTAAGCATTCACGGCTTCAATCTCAACCGACAGCACTTCTTTTTTGATTGGCAAAGATTGACCGGGCTCGAACGTATAAACCAATAATTGACCAAACGGCATCTCTACATTCGCCATCTCAGCCTCTGGAACTTGATCAAGATGTTTAATTAAAGCCCGAATAGAATTGCCGTGAGCCACCAATAAAATATTCTCACCATTCTGCAATTTCGGCAAAATCTCTTGCTCAAAATATGGAACAACCCGCGCATAAACATCTTTCAAAGTTTCGCCGCCCGGCACTGGATAATCCCAACCGCGCCGAATGCCATTGAAAGACTCTTCGCCAATTTCCGCTTTAACTTCCCATTTATTTTTTCCAGTCAAATCGCCATAATCACGCTCGTTTAATTCAGTCGCATGCGTCGTTGGTAGATTTTCGACACCACACCCTTCGAGTAGTGCGGCCAAAGTTTGTTGTGTGCGTTTTAGTGATGAAGTGTAAGCCTCATTAAACGACATATCTTTCAATAAAGCACCCAATCGCACGGTGTCATTATGACCCTTTTCCGTCAAATTAACATCCGTACAGCCAGTCCATTTACCAAGCAGATTCCACTCGCTCTCACCGTGCCGACTAATAACTAATATTCCCATTATTTCCCTCCAATCATCGGCGCAAAAAATTCTACAACTTCTTTTTTCACGCCGTCATTATCAATAATTTTCGTATTTACGTAACCGAATTTATCAATTGCCCACAATCTGATTGCCCAGAGCAGTGACATATCTTCAAAATCGATCTCATTTTTGGCAATAAATTTACTAGCCACAATTTCCGATTCCTGCAATTTTATCTCAGAAAAAGCATCGTTTTCTAACTTCGTAAAAAACACAAATTGATGTGTCAAAAACTCATCAGAATGACGCGAAGCAACCATGGCAAGACTCAGATCCTTAGGATCGACTTGAATATCAACTTCTTCTTTCACCTCGCGTACCGCCGCTTCCAACGGAGATTCTCCAGCGTCAACAATGCCACCAGGCAGCGACCAATGGTCTTTATAACCAGCCTTGACGATCAATAACTCGCCCTGCTCATTTTCAATCAACACCGCCGCACTGGAAAAACGCCTGTCCAAACTTGCCAACCAAGCCCGTCGCTCTTCATCTGTAAATTTCATTATTTAGCAAACTCAATTGCTCGCGTTTCGCGAATCACGTTAACCTTAATGGTGCCAGGATATTGCATTGTCGACTCAATTTTCGTCGCAATATCTCGCGCCAATTTAATCGCCGACAAATCATCAATTGTCTGAGGCTTCACGATTACACGAACTTCACGACCAGCAGAAATCGCATAGGCCTTATCAATTCCTTCAAAGCTCGTAGCAACATTTTCCAAATCGCGCATTCGCTCTGCAAAGTTTTCAGCAGAAACATTACGCGCACCTGGACGCGCAGCCGAAGCCGCGTCACAAACTCGAACAATAATTGCCTCTGGAGTTGTCGCTTCGATATCATCGTGGTGTGCTTCGATTGCGTGAACAATTCTCTCGTCCATACCATATTTACGAGCCAATTCCGCCCCAATGTGATGGTGCTTGCCCTCAATTTTATGTGACACAGCCTTGCCGACGTCATGAAGAAGTGTAGCAATCTTCGTAATGCGCACATCCGCGCCGATTTCTTCGGCAATCATTCCAGCAATTTGCGCCATCTCTGTTGAATGCTTCAGGACGTTCTGACCGAAGCTGGTACGAAACTTCAACTCACCAAGCAGCAACAACATCTCCTTCGGAATCCCAACCACGCCAGTTTCACGCATAGCATCTTCACCAGCCTGGCGAACTTCTTTTTCAATCTGCTTTTTAGCCTTAGCAACAACCTCTTCAATGCGCGCAGGATGAATACGGCCGTCCTTCATCAGCATCTCAAGACTCAAACGAGCCACTTGTCTGCGAACAGGATCAAAACTCGACAAAATAATCATGCCGGGTGTGTCGTCAACTAAAATATCGACGCCAGTTTCGCGCTGCAGTGCCTGAATATTACGCCCCTCCTTACCAATAATTCGACCTTTCATCTCATCATCTGTCAACTTAACGGCAGTCACCGTGCGCTCAGCGGTAACTTCACTGCTCATTCGTTCCATCGCGGTCACTAGAATCATTTGCGCCCGTTCTTCAGCGTCATCCATTGCATCATGTTGTAATTTTGACACCAAACCGACCAAGTCTTGCTTAATGTCACGCTCAGTCATCTGCATTAACTTATCGGCAGCGTCTTTTTTCTTCAATCCAGCGATTTTTTCCAATTTCTCCTGCTGTCTGGAGCGAATGTCGCGAATTTCATTTTTAAGATTATCAACTTCATCCTCATGCGCGCGCAATTTTTCCGCTCGTCGATCAAGCTCCTCCAATTTATTGTCCAGAGTCCTCTCGCGATCCGCCAAGCGATTTTCGGTCTTTTGCCATTCCTTGCGACGTTCATTTTCAATCTTAAGCGCCTCGTCCTTAGCCTTAAGGACAATGTCGCTCGCCTTAGTTTTCGCATCTGCCAGATCTCGCTCAATCTGATTTTTACCGTTAATTTGGCGAGTTCTCTGATATCCAACAAGACCAGCAGCACCCGCGCCAGCTCCAATAGCCGCGGCAATAATTACTTCTATCATTATCATTCCTTTCCGATCAGCCGCCCCTGAGTGTTCGTCTCAAGGAAAAATATCAACAGCCAATCAACTTCAAACTATCTAACTCGGCGAATCAAAAATCACAAACCGCCGTAATTTAATTATACACGGTTTTGATGGTTTGGGCGATAAAAATTATTTTCGCGGCGCAGTGATATTCGCAGCAGCACCGTACTCTGGCATAACAATTTTTTCATTCTCGCCAGAACGCAATTTACCCAAAGCCAAATCACGCCAGTTGTCACCCATCGCACCAACGATAGGAATATTCAAGCTGTCCGCCAAGGTATTCACAACCGTCAAACCAATTCTCAGCCCCGTAAAACTTCCTGGTCCTTTCATCACGCCAATGCCACTTATCAGATGCAAATCGCCAGTTTTTTCTTCCAAAAATTTCAACAAATTCCGCGCCAACGTTCGCCCAGCTTCCCATTCAAAATCCTGACGATTTTCTCCATTGACTATCGTCAAAAAACATGTTGATGTTGAAGTGTCTAATAAAATTATCACGCCATATTCTCCTTTATTTTTCTCAAAAGTTCATCAGATTTTTTGCCGCCAGGGTGAAATTCCACAAGCCGCCCTTCTTCGCTAGTCGCAGTAATTTTTATCGCCAACCGGTCACTTGGCAACGCGTCGCCAACAGCGCCAGCCCATTCAACCACAACCACCGAATTAGAAGCCGCCACTTCGCGAATTTCCTCGCTCATAATTCCAGCATTTCCCAATCTATAAAAATCGTAATGCGCCAAACTCAGACCGCGAGGTGAATCGTACACGCGCGAAATCGTGAAAGTTGGACTCTGAACTGGCTCATCAATCTCTAAAGCCTGCGCAATTCCCTTCGTCAACGTGGTTTTCCCCGCGCCAATGTCACCGACCAATTCCAGAACTTCCCCGCCAGAAACAGCCCGACCAATTGCCGCGCCCAATTCTTGCATTTTCTCTTCACTAGAAATATTCACTCTTATATTATACTATGCTAGCTTTTTTTTGGCGATGATAGTACAATAACCATAAGAGTTATGCGTGTTTCAGACCAGACAATTGAGAGCATTCTGAAACAAGGTGGGGTTGTTGATGAGCCGCAGCTTGCTGATTTGAAATTGATCGCTGAACGGTCGAAGCAAACATTACAAGAAACCGCTATTGAACAAAAAGTCATTTCTGAGGAAGATTTGACAAAGTTGATCGGCGATTATATTGGCGTGCCTTTCGTGCGAATTGAGCCAAAGGATATTCCCGAAGATGTGTTGAAACGAATTCCTGAACATATCGCGCGCCAGTATAATGTTGTGCTTTTTGATAAAAATGAGGACGATAGCTTATCGCTTGCGATGGAAGACCCAGACGACGTGCAGGCGCTGAACTTTATTCAGAAAGAAATTGGCTACAACACTAAGGTTTTCCTAGCGACAAAAAGCAACATTTTGGACTGTTTGGAAAATTATCGCGGTAATATCAATGCCGAACTTGACGAAGTTATTGCGGTGCAAAAAGACGCTTCCGCCGAAGACCAAAACGTTAGTCAAGATGATTTTGCGGAAAATTCACCAATTGCCCAAACTGTTAATTTGTTACTGGAATACGCCATAAAATCCAACGCTTCCGACATTCATATTGAACCGCGCGAAGATTACGTTCAGGTTCGCTATCGAATTGATGGTGTCTTGAAGGAAGTTAACAAATTGCCACGAAACGTTCACGGCGCTTTGGTGAGTCGCATTAAAATTCTCTCTAATCTGAAAATTGACGAACGCCGTGTGCCACAGGACGGGCGATTTAAGATAAAAGTTTCAGGAAAACAATACGCGCTTCGTGTTTCAACATTGCCAATCGCTGACGGCGAAAAAGTGGTCATGCGTATTTTGGACGAATCGAACCAGGCTGTTAAACTGGATCAGCTTGGCTATTGGGGCTTGTCGCTCGCAACCGTAAAAGACGCAATGGCTCAGCCGAACGGAATGATCCTGGTGACTGGACCAACCGGATCGGGAAAATCGACCAGCTTGTTCAGCGTCTTGTCGGAACTTAATACTCCAGATGTCAATATTTCCACAATTGAAGACCCGGTGGAATACAAAATCCCAGGTGTCAATCAAACTCAGACTAACGCCAAAGCTGGAATGACCTTCGCTTCAGGACTAAGGGCGCTACTTCGCCAAGACCCAAATATCATTATGGTCGGAGAAATTCGCGATGGCGAAACCGCAAACCTTGGTGTTCAGGCGGCGCTGACCGGGCACTTGGTGTTCTCCACTCTGCACACAAATAACGCTGCGACATGTTTGCCACGTCTGCTAGATATGGGAATTGAGCCATTCTTGATCGCTTCAACCGTGAAGGCGGTGATTGGGCAGCGACTAGTTAGGCGCCTGTGTATGAACTGCCGCCAAGAATACACTCCAAACGAAGAAGAAATAAAGTATATCACCGAGATGTTTAAGATAAATACAGAGTCGATTAAAAAAATTCACAACCTCGAAGAGCAGGCTTTTGAGGATAAAATTGGTGGCGACACACCCATGGGGTCAACTGATTCAGAAATTGAACGATTATGGCAACCGAATCCAGAAGGTTGTGACGAGTGTGGACATAACGGATTCAAGGGTCGCGTTGGTATTTACGAGGTTCTTGGCATTTCCATTCCTATCCAAAAAATGATCACCGCCAACGCCACCAGCAACGATATTCAAGATCAAGCGATTTCCGAAGGCATGGTGACAATGCAGATGGATGGACTTATTAAATCACTGCGCGGGATCACCACCGTGGACGAAGTTTTGAGGGCAACAAGGGAGTAACATTATGCCAATTTTTGAATATTTACTTGTCAACAAAAAGAAAGAAACCGTCTCTTCAACGATTGAAGCGGCCGACAAACTATCTGCCATTAATAATTTGAGGTCACGCGGACAATTGATAAAAATCGAAGAAAAAGGCGCAAAAAAAGAGCTTAGTTTTTCTTTCGGCAAGAAAAAGAAAGGTGCCAAAACTGAAGAATTGGTGATGTTTACTCGCCAATTAAGCGCCATGGTTTCAGCTGGCGTTCCTATTCTTCGTTCCCTTAACTCTATGGCAAAACACGCCGAAAGTGCCAACTTCCGAGACACGATCAACGCTGTGATTAAAGACATTGAAGGTGGTATGTCTTTTGCGGATGCCCTGAGCAAACACCCAGAAACCTTCAATGATATCTATGTGAACATGGTTGCTGCAGGTGAAACCGGAGGTATTTTGGACGATATCTTAAAACGTCTAGCTTTACAACAAGAAAAAAACTCATCCATGAAGAAAAAAATTAAAGGCGCCATGACATACCCGATCGTACTTTTAATCATTACAATTATTGCCTTCTTTATCTTGATGATCTTCATTATTCCAGTCATCGGTAAAACTATTAAAGACATGGGCGGACCCGACGCCAAACTGCCGCTCCTTACTGAAATTATGCTCGGAATCAGCGATTTTGTAGTGTCATTTTGGTATATAATAATTCCAATATTTGCCGGAAGCATTTGGCTATTAATTCGCTACGTTAAAACCCCAAAAGGCCGCGTAAAATTTCACAATATCATCATCAAAGTTCCAGCTGTCGGACCAATTGTTAAAAAGGTGGCAATCGCTCGCTTTACTCGAACCTTCTCCGCTCTTATCGGCGCGGGCGTGGCTGTGCTTGAAGCATTAGACGTAACTTCGCGCGCCGTCGGAAATGTCGCCTACGAAAAATCCCTAAAGGAAGCTACTAAGCGAGTCCAAAACGGTGAAGTTTTATCAAAAATTATCGCAGAGCAGGACGATTTATATCCGCCGATTGTTGCGCAAATGTTGTCTGTTGGTGAGGAAACTGGACAAACAGATAAAGTTCTAGTTAAAGTTGCCGACTTTTACGAGGAAGAGGTCGATACCGCGATTGACGGCGTTAGCTCTATTATTGAGCCAGTGATGATTGTTGCAATGGGTGTTGTTATTGCCCTGGTGGCGGTTAGTGTTATGGGCCCAATTACAAGTATGGCGGGTCAAGTTAAGGAATAATAGTTTTTCAAAAAAGCTTATGCTATAATACCGATATATAGGTGGGAAAATAATAACGTGTCGAGCATATTTTATAGAAAAAAACCAATTATCGGCCTAGATATCAGCCGAACAAGCATAAAAGTAATGTCGATTGATAGAAATCGGATGCTGGTTCATGGATATGGATCGATTAACCTCGATTCTCAGAAAAGCGACGGAAATTCTGCAGACAACACTGAATATTTGGCGCAGAATATCAAAACGTTATTGAAGAAAAACGTTGTAGGACAAATTAACAGCAATCGCGTAGCGCTGGGCATACCAACCAACCGAACATTCTCGCGAACATTTAGCCTGCCTGTGAAAGAAGAAAGTAATATTCGCAGTGCGGTAAATTTGGAAGCCGAACAATATATTCCAGCTCCATTAGATTCTCTTTATTTGGACTATCGAATTATCAATCGCACGAAAGATGAGCTTAGTGTCCTGATGTGTGCTGCGCCGAAGAAAATGATTGACAGCATGTTAGACGCCACAAAACAATGTGGCCTGGAAGTTGCAGTAATTGAGCCGAACATCAGCGCAATCGCTAGACTTCTGAAACGCACAGAAGAAGGAATGCTCCCTACTGTCATCGTCGACATAGGCACATCAACTACAGATATTGCAATTCTAGATTCCGATATACGTGTGACTGGCGGCTTAAATGTTGGCGGCTATTCACTCACCTTAAATTTAGCTAAAAAAATGAATGTACCAATTGAGACAGCTCATCAATTTAAGGTATTAAACGGATTAAACCCCGGTCCAAGGCAAGCCAGAATCGCAGGAGCCTTGCGCCCAAGTTTGGAAAAAATGACCAACGAAGTTAAGCGCGTTATGCGATATTACACAGACCGTTTCCCTGATGAGAAAAAAATCGAGCAAGTTCTCATAGTTGGCGGTGGCGGTAATCTTCCAGGAATTGGTGATTTTTTCACAAACGAATTATTAATGCCAGCGCGCGTGGCAAGTCCGTGGCAAATGCTGAATTTCGATGGACTAGAGCAGCCGGAAAAACAGCTTCGCTCTCAGCTATCACCAGTTGCAGGGCTAGCCTTAATCAAGCAGGAGGATATTTATGATTAACCTTCTACCTCCTCAAGAAAAAAAGCAAATCAGCGCCGGGCGAGTAAACGTCATCTTAAGACGGTACTGCATCATATCATTGATATTTGCAGGCTTGCTATTCTTAACTATTGGCGGATTTTATCTATTCTTAGAAAATAGCCGCACCTCAGCTCAAGCCAACATCGACGAAGGAAATGCTAAGCTTGCTCAATATCAATCGACGCAAAAAGAAGTTAGCGAGTTTAAGAAAGACCTTGATTCAGCTAAAGTAATCATTAATAGCGAAGCTCATTACTCTACAATTATTCCAAAAATTGCACAGTACATACCATCAGGTATGGTTTTGGATTCTCTGACACTAGACACTTCAGCGCTAGATAAACCGTTGTCATTAACAGCTCTCGGAAAAAATAGGGATGACGCTATTCGAATAAAAACTAGCTTAGAAAAATCAGAGATATTTAGTGACGTTCACCTGGAGACTGTTGTTTATAGCGGCGGCAACCAATCGTCAGACAAGCCTGCGGATTATCCAATCACTATAACAATTAGCGTTACACCAAAGCCAGGGGTCTTAAAGCAATGAAAAAAGTTCTAAATGCCAGTATCGCGCGAATCATCTTGTCGTTATTATTGCTCATAATATTGTCAGCAATGGTAGGGCTAGTTATTTTCGCCTATTCATTCCTAAGCAAAACATCAGAAGAAGTTGGAAAAATGCAAACAGAAGCAATTGCAGTTGATGCAAAAATACAAAGTTTGCTAGCGTCAAAATCTCAGCTCGATCGCAATTCCGACACAGTTAAAAAAGCAAAGAATATCGTCTCAGAATCGAAACTTTATCAATATCAGAATCAGATTATTCAGGATTTAAATACCTACGCTGACCGCGCTGGCATTCCGATTAAATCTTTCTCTTTCCAAAATGAACCAACAGCCTCTACTAAGACAGCGACACCTAGCAAGCAAACATCCGCCAGCCCTGTTGGAGTGAAAAGCACTTTCGTATCAATTCAGTTGGGAGACCATATAGATTACACGAAATTCCTACATTTCCTTAGTCTTATTGAAAAAAATGTCACTCGAATGCAGCTTTCAGGTGTGTCAATTTCCAGAGGCGCAAATAATCATGAAATATCAATCCAATCACTTGAAGTAAAGGTTTATACACGATGAGTCCATCAATATCAGAGCAGCTCGAGCCAATCGTAAAATCACTATCTAAATTCCTGTGGCGATTTCATGTGATAATATATAGCGTTGTTGTAATCGGAGGCGTAGCAATCGCGATATTTCTTTTGAGCGGACTTTTAGCAGTTCCTACCGAAGAACCACAAACTGCATCAATAAGCTTCGATAAAAAAACCATGCAAATTATTAAAGACTTCCGACCGTCAACTTCAGCAAACGACTCGTTTAGTCTACCGGCTGGTCGCTCCAATCCGTTTGCCGAATAGAACGTAACCGTTTATAATATAGTTATGCTTATATCCGCAGATCGCTTCCTTGATATTCCCGTCATGAGTCTTCAGACGGGCTCCGAACTGGCGCGAACATCGCGGGAAATTATCAATCCGAGGAATTTGTCTATAATCGCATATGAACTTGAAGGACGACTTTTAGACCAACATCCTAGCCTGCTTCGCATTGATGACGTCAGAGAAATTGGACCGCTCGGTATGATTATTGATTCAACTGACGAGATCATCGGCATTGATGATGTGATTACTATAAAAGAAATTTATGACATCAATTTTACATTAAAAGACAAGTTGGTTATTGATGAGAAAAATAAGAAAATCGGAAAAGTTATCGGATACACATTGGCGGCTGGGAATTTTATTATACAACAACTTCGAATTCGGCGACCATTCTTGAAAAGTTTTGGCGACACAGAGCTACTTATTCATCGTTCTCAGATTATAAAAGTAACCGATGATAAAATCGTTGTAAAATCAGCAACTATCTCGCACATAGCCGAAAAAACACCTATTCCACAGATAAATTCATACGAAAATCCATTCCGCAAGCAGCCTCGTCCACAACCAGAATCTACAAAAGTTGATTAATCATTTGGGTTTTCAAGAGCCTTCTTAATGTCGTCGTAAGAAAAACCCTGCCTAGCCAAATATTGCATTAACTTCTGCTGATCACTATATCGATAACGTTTTTTAGCAATGACCTTCCGCAATTCCTCGTCATCAGAGCGAATATTCTCTTTAACTAACGACTCAATCGTTGTATTATCAATTCCCTTTTGCGCCAGTTCCAATTTCAAACGACGAATACTGGCGCCTTTTTTCATGAACCGCTGTTCAAACCAAAATCGAGCAAATTTTTCATCGTCCAAATATTTTTTCTCAATAAGACGATCCAAAACTCGCTCAGCAATCTCCGGCTTTATTCCAGGATGTTCAATAATTTTTCCAGTTTTCGCTGAACGTCGGCGAGTCGCTAGCGTTTTCCGACGCAGATAATCGCGCACTTCTTTGATGGCTCGCGGACGCATTAAGCAATATTCTATAGACCTAGCATACAACTTGCCAAACTGACTGTCGTCTTCTAGTTTCGAAATTTCCTCTTCCGTATATTGGCGACCAATCTTAATGCCTAGTTCGCCGACCTGGAATACATCCAAGCTAAAACGATATTTCCCGTCAACGCTTACATTGACACGATTTTTATCACGAGTCTGAAGAGAAATATCGGTGATTTTCATCTATATTTGAATTAACTTTCCGCTTCCTTCACTTTATCACGCACTTTCTGATCAATTTCCGCCAAAACCTCAGGATTTTCCTTCAAATAAGTCTTCGTTTTATCGCGCCCTTGACCAATCGTTTCGCCGTTATATTTATAAAACGCACCCGACTTTTCAACTATACCGTGCGTTGCCGCCAAGTCCAGAATATCGCCAGTTTTACTAATTCCCTCGTTGTACATAATGTCAAATTCAGCCACGCGGAACGGCGGTGCGATCTTATTTTTCACAACCTTAATTTTTGTGCGGTTACCAATAATATCATCGCCAACTTTGATTTGACCAATTCGACGAATGTCAATTCGCTGCGACGCGTAAAATTTCAACGCATTACCACCGGTTGTCGTTTCAGGATTGCCAAACATCACGCCAATTTTCATACGAATCTGATTGATAAAGATCACCGTGGCTTTTGATTTATTGATAATTCCCGTCAATTTACGTAGAGCCTGACTCATCAATCGAGCCTGAAGACCCATATGAGAATCACCCATATCGCCATCAATTTCAGCCTGTGGCGTCAAGGCAGCCACCGAGTCGACTATCACCAAATCCACCGCGTTCGAACGAACCAGCGTCTCCGTAATTTCCAACGCCTGCTCGCCGTTATCTGGCTGAGAAACCAACAAATTTTCCGTGTCTACACCCAGACGCTTGGCGTATGCTGGATCAAGCGCGTGCTCGGCGTCAATAAACGCCGCCGTTCCGCCCTGCTTCTGAATTTCTGCAATAGCGTGAAGCGTCAATGTTGTCTTACCCGAGCTTTCTGGACCATAGATTTCTATGATACGACCTTTTGGATATCCGCCACCGAGCGCCAAATCCAAACTCAAAGCACCAGAAGGAATTACTTCAACATCGACTTTATGAGCCTCGCCCAATTTCATAATTGATCCGTCACCAAATTGCTTGGTAATTTGATCCATCGCTAGACCAAGTGCCTTAAGCTTACCTTCGTCAACTTTTTTATCCGATGCCTGACTTGACTTTTCTGGATTTACTGTTTTACTGTCTGATTTTGCCATAGCATTCCCTCCTTAGTTACTTCCTTTATTATACCGATTTGTTGCAAGATTTGCTATAATTACATTCATGAATAAGCGAAACGGTTTTACTATTATTGAACTTTTGGTTGTAGCGACTTTCTTGATTATCATCGCAATCTTAGGTTTCTCACAATATACAAAATTGACCAACGAATCAAACAACGCCAAAAAACGCACCGCGATTAACGCCATGCATTATAGTCTGGAAGAAGGTTTTTACGTTAAAAATGGCTATTACCCAGAGAAGTTAGAAGAAGGCACACTTCCGACTATGGATCCTGCATTGTTAAAAGATCCACAAGGTAAGAAAATTGGCGAAAAAGACAGCAGTTATCGTTATGAATCTTCAAATTGTAATGACGGAAAATGTAAGTCATACAAACTTGTCGCGACGCTTGTTGATGAAGATGACTACATAAAAGAAAGTCGCCATAAATAATTAGCTAATCATCACAAACAGGGCGGCCATTCTTAAAATCTTCAATGGCATTATTGATTATCGCAATTTGCTTGCGTGGATTTGCCACAAAATGGAATATATATGTCGTTTCTTCACCCTCAGTGCTGAGGCGAATCGTGCCATAATTGAAAAGAGTCTGAATAATGCCTGATTGACGGAAGCTTGCATCCTCAATACTACCCAAGCTCACCGTTTGCTCGTGCCGATAAAATAAGCTACCCTGGATTTCCTGAATCACACTTTCGTTGGTCATGTAAAAATGATTCTGCAAATATATCCACAAGGACACCGCACCACCAAGCGCCACCAGCCCAATAAGCAACATTGCCACGCCAAACACATCAGTCAGTGAAGGCATCGGCGAGATAATTGCGTCACGAGCAATTGACGGATAAAACATCACAAACACCATGATCATCACCACCAAGAAAACCGAGATTCCCGTCGGGATTAGCATACCAATTGGATGACGCTTAATATCCAAAATAATGTATTCGCCTTCGCTCAAATTGAGATTCGGATATTGCTGAACTGATTTTTCATGCTTTTGTTTCAGATCATCGCTAATAGTAAACGGCTTCGGATCAATATCTCGCGCAACATGTACGACTTGCGGCTCATTAGCATATTGACTACGCAATCGCGGATCAAAATTCTCCCCATCAATAATTTCTGGTCTTGCCGTCACATAAGAATTCGTCTGCGCCACAACCGGAGCCGGACAACCAGTCTGCGGCGGATGATGATATAGCGGTCGACCATCAGCATCGTACGCAACAGGCTGCGTTAAATCTTCTGACGAGGATGTTTGTGGATTCATGCCTATATTATAACACGACAGAACTTAAGATAGTCTTGTTTTTTGCCCATGGCGGCTCCTAGTTAAGTTTGTCTGGTTTTATTAAAGCACAAATAGCCGAAGAATACGATAATTATCTTCCCAAATGTCGCTTTGCCTTAATCGTCACTCGACGACCACGCGGCGTGCGCTCAATAAAACCAATTTGTAGCAAATATGGTTCATAAAAATCCTCAATTGTTGTCGCTTCGTCACCAGTTAACGCCGCAATTGTTGTTAGACCAACGGGATTATCGCCATAATTTTCCAGAATCGATTGCAATAAATTACGATCAGCCGGATCCAAGCCCAACTCGTCCACCTCCAACATTTCCAAAGCATTGGTTGTAGTTTTTACATCAATTATTCCGTCGCCATTAACGTCGGCGTAATCACGGACGCGCTTAAGAAGCCTATTGGCAATACGTGGCGTCAAGCGCGCTCGCGTCGACAATAAATCCGCCGCTTCACTTCGAATTGACGACTCCAAAATCTTCGCACTACGCGTCACAATTTTCGCAATATCCTCTGGCGTGTAAAATTCCAAGCGGTAAATATGCCCAAACCTATCACGCAAAGGTGCCGCCAAACTTCCGGTTCGTGTCGTCGCACCAATCACCGTAAATCGCGGCAAATCTAATCGAATTGATCGCGCTGCTGGACCTTTTCCAATCACAATATCCAGCTTAAAATCTTCCATTGCAGAATATAAAATCTCTTCTACAGACCGACCCAACCGATGAATCTCATCGATAAACAGAATATCGCCGTCCGACAAATTAGTCAGAATCGACGCCAAATCGCCAGCTTTTTCAATAGCCGGACCACTGGTAATCCGCAGATTCGTGCCCATTTCATTAGCAATCACCGTCGCCATAGTTGTTTTACCAAGCCCCGGCGGACCATATAATAATACGTGATCCAACGGTTCGCCGCGCTTTTTAGCCGCATCAATCGCCAAACGCAAATTACGTTTTAACCTTTCCTGACCAACATATTCAGCAAAACTCTGCGGACGCAGACTAACTTCAATTCGCTGCTCTTCAGAATCGTCATCATGCGAACTTGTATCAACTATTCTTTCAATTGCCATACATTCATTATATCATCCAAACCGGAGCGGACTAAGCTCTTGTAAGCCGACTACGCAGTATCTGCATAATTTCGCGAAAGGTCTCATCACTCACCATATGCACCGCGTCCCCTAAGTGCCGCGACCATTTTGGATCAGGAAACTCCTCGCCAGCAAAGGTGGTGCCAGCGAGATACCGCGGATGTAAATGCCAGTGCACATGTGTCGACTGACCAGCTTTCACTGCGTTATTCATCAAGCACTCCCAGTTACACACGTCGGCGCCAAATGCTTCTTTAACTGCCTGCTCGAGTTGACGAATCACCTGATGCAGCTCCATCCAATCTGCCTCATCCAACTCCGACAACGTCTCCTTGTGCTGGCGCAGAGTGATAAATGACTTACCTAAATAGCGTTGATTTCTGTCAAGCACCGCCACCCAACGTTCGGTTTGTAGTATGACATTGTCGTCAGCCGCTGTTTGGCCAACGAGCAGCGGACAGATTTCACAATCCTTCATTGTCACGTCTGTATTCATGATATCTCCTAATGCAAATTATACCAGACATGCGGTATTTATTCACACCTACAAAGATATGCCCGAGCTCGTAAGAACAGTTTTACCAATGTAACGAGGAGATAACAGCTTCTCACTGTGAGCCATGGGCCAATCCTGAAATATTTCTTGGCTCGGTTCATCCAGTTCTGGGTCAGTGATGAATCGCATATTCTCTCAATTGCTATACACTAATTATAGCATTTATGGTATAGTATTAGTATCTACAATTAAACTAGGAGTTTACAATGCCGGAATTTGATGCCAAAAACCGAAAAAAAGACATAAGAGAAGTATATGACCAAGTCCCAGAAGGAATTAGGTTAATGTCAGAGGCAGTGCCATATATTTTGGCCGAGCTAGGATTAGCGCCTTCCGACGAATCTGAAGGAATTGAGTCGCACAGGGTTGCAATTGATGTAAAAAATATCAGCAACACCTTGACTGAGCGGGGATATGGCAATTTAGAGCAAACAGAAGAATACGACCCCAAATCAACAGAAATTGCAAAACACGTAATTAACTTACTAGTAAGATATCCATTTTTATGGTGCGATAGAATCGCATCGAAAGAAGGCGCTTCTGACAAAGAGCAGGCCGAAATATTCGACCAAGAGTCGTGCAATCACCAATTTGATGATCTGCCTGGATTATATGGAATTACTGACATACAAGGTCAGCTATTGCGCCGTAGTGTTCAGAGCTTTCATGACTACGACAGACTAACAGCCGGCGACATAGAAAATCTCATTAGAGAAGTAAAGCAGACAGTTAAAGAAGAAAACGAGTCGCAATAGATATCAATATCTTAATAAAACCCTACCTCTTCAAAGCTTCGGTTACTCGCTGAGAAGTTGGTAAATTAGCATCGACATTTTCAAGCGCCTTAGTTGCATCCGCTAATGTATAGCCCAGAGCCATAAGCGCTTCCAGAGCTTCATCTGAGGTGTTTAATTCAGTTTGCAGCGGTTCTTCCGCTCGGCCATAATGAGTAGGCAGACCAACTTTATCGCTCAAATCAACCACCACTCGCTCGGCGGTTTTCTTACCGACGCCAGCAGCCTTTTGCACAAAACCGCTGTCAGAATTAGCAATAGCATTGCGCACTTGCTCGGCATCACCCAAGCTTAAAATCGCTAGCGCAGCCTTCGGACCAACCCCCTGAACCGTGATTAGCATTTCAAATAACTTTTTCGCCGCCAAGCTAGAGAACCCAAACAATTCCTCCGACTGTTCGCGCACGTGATGATAAGTGTAAAATTTTACTTCTTGATCTAATATCACCGCGTCAAAATCATTAGTCGCCACGCTAACTTCATATCCAACACCATGAACATCAATGACTAACGAGCCGTTAAATTTCTCAGCAACTTTTCCAAAAACATGTGCAATCATATTTCAATTATACCCGATTCATCGCTGCGTGTGTAATTGCTGCAGCCAAAGCATCCGCGCAGTCATCCGGCTTCGGAACATCTTTCAAACCCAAATTAAGGCGCACCATTTCCTGAACTTGCTTTTTATCGGCCTTTCCATAGCCGGTCAGAGTTTGCTTTATTTGTAGTGGCGTATATTCAGCAATCGGCATTCCGGCTTTTCGTCCAGTTAACATCGCCACACCACGAGCCTCCGCCACAGAAATCGCCGTCGTAACATTGCGCGCAAAAAATAGCTTTTCAATCGACATAACATCAGGATTTGTTTCGGCAATAATTTCTGTAAGGCTATCAAAAATATCTTCAAGCCTTTCGTCAATTGGCGTATGTGCCGGCGTCGTCACAACTCCCGCAGTGACCATCTTGAACTTGCCACGAGAAAAATCAATCACGCCAAACCCCAAAATTCCCGTTCCCGGATCAATCCCGATAATTCTCATATCTTTATTATAGCAATTATTTACCGCTTGTGGATTTAATGCTTTCGCGGATTTTTCGTACAAATTGCGAAATTTCCCATCGCCACTGCCATACGCCGTAACCGACGGCCAGTAAGCTCACGCCGCCAAATACCCACCAGCCCCAAGTAGCGCCAGCAACTTGTTTAACTTCAGTAGCCGCCGAGCCAACAGTTGGCATATTTGCAGATTTTATCTTTCGACACCGCTTAGTTTGCGGATTACGCTCAAATCCTTCTGGGCATTCTTTTGCTATATCGTCAGTGGAGGCAATCTTCTTACATCGACCCGTGGCTGAATTGCGGAATTGACCTTCTGGGCAAGGCTTCAAAGTTTTTGCCGCAGCCGATGCGATAGATCGACATCTGCCAGTTTCTTCACTACGATAATAGCCATCTTTACAGGGCGTAATAGTTTTTTCCGCTTCAATTTTTCGACAACGGCGAGTTTCCGGATGGCGATATTGACCAACAGGACAAGGACTTTCAACGGGCGGGGTGGCAATTTTCACACATCTGCCCAACACGTTCCTCTCATAACCGCTCTGACAGTCTGGATATTCTTTAAAAACATTAGCGGCGCCTTCAGTGATGGCAAATGTCCGAGTCCACTCATCATCAACCAAACTCCACGAGGCGCCTTTTGATATATTGTTATATTCAGAGATATCAATCTTCGAGCCAGCCTCGTCTAATAAATAAACTTTTCCTTTTGTTTTTGGCAATTTCAGATTCGTATTTTTTATTTTGATCGTTAAAAATTCGCCAGGATTTAATTCGATATCACCAATATTTTCACGAACGCCAGAATCGCTAACCGTCAATTTACAGCCTGTCGTAATGACGGTTTTTTCGCCAGAATTGATAATCTCAATAAACTGTTCATCAACATTCGACGCGATTTCACTTAGCTTCAGACCTTCACATTTATTCAACTCCTTTGAAGATTCAGATTTGGAATCTGGGGTTTTGCAATTTGGTCGTGAATACGGCTCAACTTCCTGATTGTTAAGATTTTTACCTGACAAAAATTTCGAATCAATAATATTTTCATCAATAAAACAGCGCCAAACAATTTTCACACCGCCTTTAATTGGCGAGCCCGCAGACTTTGAATTATTTCCCCAGCCGACAGTATCTGCGACCGACCCGTCCGAACGCGACAACACGACCGATCCATCATTCTGAGCCAAACCTAAATTATTATCAAACTTTATGGCGCCCGCTAACATCTTATCGTTTGACAAAACCAAAAATTCGTTCGCTAAGATTACTTCATCCTTGAAAATTTTTCCAACGGTTTCAACTCCAGATCCAGTGTAATACTCTATTTTCCAACCAGCCAAATTAACATTCCGATTCGTCGGATTATAAATCTCAACGTATTTTTTGTCCTGACTAATCTTTGAAATTAATATCGGAGCATTTTCTTCTGTGCTTTCATCTGAATTATCTATTTTTGGCGGCTCAGATTTGGGGTTTGGCTCGGACTTTGAAGACTCATTGATAGCAGGATTTTCACTCGGACTATCTATAGACGAATTCTCTGTTGGAGTCTCGGGATTTTCACTTGATTGAGAAGGTGAATTGCTATCGATCTGTTCCTTATCGGCAGCTTGATCTTTCACCTCCTCAGCCGATTTAAGACTATTATCAACAGTCTGAACGTCATCAACTTTCGACTCTTGAGTAGCACCCGAAACACCTTCCGCCAAAACCAACGGCGACGGCACTATTAGTGCCGCGGCTAGTATCATAAGTAGTGTGTTGCGCAAATACTTCATGCTCGCTCCTTGCTTATGGTTAATCATCTTTAGTTTAGCGTACTTTTTGTCAAATTAAAAATCGCCCCAGAAAAGGAGCGATTTCTTAAAGTAATAATTTTATTCCGCCGTGATATCTGCATTTGTATGAACATTCACAACGTCATCCAAATCATCCAACGCATCAATCATTTTCATCAATTTCTGCGCAGTTTCCATGTCGGCAATTTCTATCGGCGTATTGGCAATATATCGCAGTTCCGCGTCCTTAACCTTCAAGCCTTGCTCAACCAATTTATTCCGCACACTCGCCAAATCTTTCAACTCCGTATACACGATAATTTCGCCGTCTTCCTCGACAGCATCTTCGGCGCCAGCGTCCAAAACCGCTAGCAACAAATCTTCCCCGCTGCCTTCGATAGTAATGACGCCTTTGCGCGTAAATTGGAACATCACACTACCAGCATCAGCAATTCGCCCGCCATTTTTAACCAACGCAGTTTTTACCTCTGGCAATGTTCGGTTGCGATTATCTGTCGCCGTTTCAATAATAACACCCACGCCGCCAGGACCGTAACCCTCGTAAGCAATTTCCTCCAAAGCCGCCGCGCTCTTATCCGCCACTCGGTCAATTGCTCGCTGGATGTTTGCGCTAGGCATATTCGCAGCCTTAGCTTTTTCAATTGCCATCGCCAAACTTGAGTTCAGCGCTGGGTCTGTGCCGCCACGTGCTGCAATAGCAATTTGATTACCCAATTTCGTAAAAATCGCGCCGCGCTTAGCGTCAACAATCGCTTTTTGTCGGTGAGTTGTAGCCCATTTACTGTGTCCTGACATAATTTCTCCTAAAGTTATTTGCTATTTCAATCTGTTACTATTATACACTACTCCACAATATTTATCTTAGCGAGGTCTAATTTAGTTTGCTTTTTCATCCAAATCATTGCCAAAATTAGCGACATATATAAAGCCGCACACTGCCACAAATTGATACTAACTTCCATTTGAGCCCATTCAAATCCAGCCGTCCAATTGGTGACTTGAATCATATAGCCAAGTAACCACGTCGTCGGAATTGCAATCAACACACCAATCATTGGCACAAAAACCATCACGCCCGACATAAACGTCAGCAGCATCGCTAGCGGCACAAACGGCAAAATCAGCATATTCGCAATTAACGCCACATTGCTAATAACGCCGAAACTCATCATAAGTAGCGGCAACGTCATAATTTGCGCCGACAAAGTTTCAATTAAAATCTGCCGAAACGCACCCGGCTCTTTGTTGCCGAAAAAGTAAGAATGAAGAAGTGGCGCCAACATAATTACGCCCGCAAACGAAGCAAAGCTTAATTGCCAGCCCAAATCGCCCCAACCAAATTGTGGATTTATCAATAGTGTGATTGCCGCCGACACGGGAAGTAGGACTAGCGGATGAATTGTCCGACCATAATACCACGCCGCCAAACTCAGTCCCGCCACCAAACCAGCCCTCGACATACTAGGACTTAATCCAGTCACTGCCATAAAACCAATTATCATAACAGCCGCGCCGAGCATCGCTAAATATTTTGATCGCTTGGCGAATAATCGTCGCGCTAAACGAACTAAAATTGTTAAATTGTAGCCGCTCGCCACCACGATATGCGTTAGTCCAGCAATTTTCAAATTGTCACTTAATTCAGTCGGCATAGCACGCCTTAAGCCCAATAAAAATCCCAATCCCAACGCGGATTCTGATTCCGGAATATGTTCACGGACCCGCCCCGCAAACCAATCACGAACTCCCACCGCCACATCACCCGGAACGGGTCTTTCGGCACTAATAATTTTCGCCCGATATATGCTTGCTGAAAAAGCCCCAAATCCCGCCGTCATTTTACCCTTAACCTTCACGATATCACTACGCTTAATTGAATTTTTATCTGGCGTCGTCACCCAAATTTGTCCCGGCAATTTTTCATTATTCATCCGCAAATTGCCCAATCTAAGAACCGTTTGACTATTTTTATCGAGATCAGGATCCTCCAAGACTTGACCTTGGATAATTGCGACTTTTCCGATTAACGAATCATAAACCTCCACGCCTTTTCTGCCAATTTCACCGCGCCAAAGACCAATCAAAACTCCAGAAATAATTGCTAGAATCATGAAAAATCGCCAGCGCCAAATTGCCACGATTACAAAAATAATCAGCCCGACCAATAAAAATAATGAGTTCGCCACAAACGACCGTGGTATGTAATGGATGGAAATTACGCCAATCGTCAAACCGAGACACCACACCGCCACCAACCAAGAAATATGCAACTTCTTAAATAGCCAACTATTCATACTTAAAGTATATCTGGATCCGAAGCCATAAAAAAGACTCCGCCAAGGGAGTCGATTTCAAATTTGGAGGGTCCACCGGGGCTTGAACCCGGGACACCCTGCTTAAAAGGCAGGTGCTCTAACCAGCTGAGCTATGGACCCATTCGGAATATCCGCTTTCTTCATCCTAGCACAAACCAACACAAAGGTCAATGCTTAGCGAGTTTATGTCCGCCAGTATGTGGTGAAAAAATGTCAATTAGACCGCACACCAGACCAAACGTAGCCACGTATCGCCAATTATTAGCGAAAATCTTATACATCTCCAGCGCCTGTCCGTCTAGTGATATATATTTTCCCAGAGGAACCACCAATAGCGCTGCTGTCAAAAACGCGATTCCCGCCGCCGAGACAATTCTCTCATGTTTTTTCTGATATCTCGGACCGCTTAAAAGAAGCATAATTAACGGAACCAACGTTAAAACTAATCCCGAAATTACACCATTTGGCAATAAACCAGTTTCCAATTTCAAGCCATCCAGCACTCCTGTCAGCCAGCCACCCCACCATTCTGATAGTAAAAATCCCGTCGCCAACGACAACGCCAATGGACCGAATCTTCGAGATGAAACAAATGCAACCGCAAAAACCGTTACTAAAATTGCTCCAAATAGAATTATCACGCTCATTTACCCTCCTCCAAATCAAATTTTACCTGTGACCCAACCGTGGCGCTCGCACGCTTAGCAACTCCCGCCTTCACTTCCAACACGTACTTTGCCGGAACTGGTGGCGCATATTTTTCATGCGGCTCAGCGTCTGGCTTAACGTTATGTTTTATATAGACGACGCGCTTTTTATCATTAATCCAAATCATATCAACTGAAAACTTCATATCTTTCATCCACATTTTGTGACGATCGTTATGGTCAAATACGAACAGCATGGCATAATTCTCATCAATTCCCAGCCTTCCGGACAGACCTTTCCGCTGCGATTCTTCATCATTAGCAATTTCCGCCTGAAGCATCGTCTTATTCAGGTAAATCATTTCCGTTTTTGGCGAAACCGTTCGAAAAGCATAAAAAATTGCCCCACCAATAACCATCAGCATACCGCAGATAAATATCCATTTGATGACAGTCTGAGTTACTGTCGAGTGACGAGGCTCGTCCATAAACCTATTATAACAAGTTTATGCTTAAGCGCCGATTTTATCTTTCTTATTACCGCGCTTGGCGTTTCGATCGATGTATTCAATTATCTTTCCAGCCACATTTCGGCGAGTAATTTTCTCAATTCCAAATCCTGGGCTAGCATTAACTTCCAGCACTAAAGCACCACGGCTTGATCTCATGAAGTCGACTCCAGCAACTGTTAATCCCATTGCCTTAGCGGCTTTCACGCACATTTTACGTTCAGAATCTGTCAATTTTATGCTGGTTCCCTCGCCGCCCTTGTGTAAATTGCTACGAAAATCATCGTCCAAACTCTGACGCTTCATACTAGCCACCACTTGACTACCAACCACAAACGCACGAATATCAACACCAGCCGACTCTCTAATAAACTCCTGAAGTAGCACGTTCGTACCGTCCGAGTTGGTCAAATAAAACGCCTGCAGAACCGACTTGGCAGCCTTTTTAGTTTCCGCCAGAACCACGCCATTTCCGTGCGTGCCGCGCGCCAACTTAATAATCGCTGGCATACCACCGATCTCTTCAATAAGCGAATCAATGTCAGTCGCGTTTCGAGAAAAGACCGTCTTCGGAATCGACACTCCCGCTTTTACTAATAACTGTGTTGAGCGCAATTTGTCCCGCGCCCTAGTAATTGCAATCGAGCGATTCATAAAAAACGCCTTCGGATGCATCATCTCCAATTGACGCAAAACCGCTGTTCCATACTTTGTCATATGGCTCGCGATTCGCGGAATCACCACGTCAAAATCACCAATTTCCTTACCTTTATAGATGACCGTCGGATGCTTTTCATCAATTGAAACGTAGCAGTTTTTATACTTAATAACTTTAACTTGATGACCGCGCTTTTCAGCCTCTTCTTTCAGGCGAAGCGTCGAATAATTAATGTTGCCGTTAGATAAGATTGCAATTCGCATTACTTTTCTTCACCTTTCTGATGATATTTTTTATAAAATTCGTATGGATTCAATTTTACTTCTTCATTAAGACTAGCAGTTACGGACGGTTTTTTCCTGCGAACATTTTTTCTTGAAACATCCACTAGGAATTTTCCAGAAATTGACCGTCTGCCAATTAACACCGGAAATTCATTCTTTGACCGATCGGATAGATTCATCAGCATTTTAATTTTTCGCCCACCAAGCTTCACCCAAAAGTGCGTTCGATAACGAATCTGATTTTGACCCATTGCAGAGCGTACGCTAGCCACAGAATAATCAGTTCTCTTAAATATCTTACCATTATAATACGGCGAACCCTTACCAAATAGAGAAAATTTCAATACACCATCTTTATCAATGCGAATATTGCTCGCCCAAACCGCACTGGAATCGGCGCCCGTATCAATTTTAGCTGGGACTTTTTGTGCTCGCTCGCCGAAGTCCACAAACTCAGTCGACCCAATAATGGCTTTTTCTTTCATACGTCAATATTATAGCATAAAAACTATCTTTTTGCAATATCTTGCCTTTTGCTTCTTTGAGCTCTCGCTACCACAATTGTCACCGCTACAATGATAGATATACCAGCCAAAATAGCTAATACATAAGTGTATCCCGACAATAGATATATCAAAGCTAATGTCACACACACAGCACCCCAGGTCGTAATCAGTCGCTTGTTAAGCACCAATCCCACGACAACCATCAATGAGTGCTCTATTAGGAATAATATTTCCATAACGCTGTCTCCTGCAAACGCCAGGATGAGAGTCGGCAGACTAAGCGCAGAGAGAGCCAGTACTAGGTGTACTGTCGTAGACTTATGAATATACCCCAACCAACGCCACGACATCACCGCTCCCGAAAGAATTGCCGCTGACCACAAATATGGTATTGTGATGGCGTGAACGGGTAGGGCTAGGTTTTTAATGGTAAATACAACGCCGCACAAAATTAGGATCACACCTGAATCAAAATATAAAATATTCTTTTTAGGAACACCTTCGAACATCAAGGCGATACCATTAATTATCCACACTAGCGCCGCCAGAATCACTGACGCCACAGTAGCGCTAACTGGTGTGGCAATAGACAACAAGACTACCGACCAGCCGATGGCGCTATAGAATGAAGAGTAATACCAACGACTCGACATCTTTCTGATTCGCGCAGCAATAGCCAGACCGTAAAATACCGCAAAAACAATCAGGGCAACTACTGACATGAATTCGAGTGGAATAGTAAACCATTGAGCTATAAGGCAAAGCAACAACACTAGACCCGGGTGTGCGGCTATTGTCATTATTCGCCAATCTCGTTTAGCAAGTACCGCCATATAAAGAGCTACTACAGCCGCTAGCCACCCCAATATCTTGAACGACAAATCATATGTTGCCGGTAGATTAATTATTGGAAGCACTATCGCTGGAACTATAGCAGCACACAGCGTCATATCACCAATAATTGACGATTGCCTATTCATTCGCAACAGCCAGTACAAAGACCCAAAACCAACGAGATTCACCCATGCAGCAATTGCAAGATTGTCATTAAACGGTATATTCAACCAATGCAGGAATAATAAAACAAAGATGATTGTTGTAAGATATGCCCCGCCCAAATAAACCTCTCTACGACATCGGTAAAACGCATAGTATAGTGACACCACTAGCGGCAACCAAACTATCGGATGAATTGACGACAACACAACAATGACAGCTACGCCAATAATAGAATATAGAAACAACTCACGACTTTTGACAGCTGCATTGCTGTGACGACGATAAAGCCATTCTATTATTAATAGCGACGACATATTTATCCACGCCATTAAAATAGAGATATTTTCACTAGACACTGCAAAACCTAAAGCTAGCAAAAATACTGACAACATTAAAGAAGTATGTACTCCAACTACAAACTCATAAACTTTTTCGCGCCATACAGCCACACTCATAATGCCAGCGCCGATAGCTATTGCGCCCGATAGGCACATCAGGGCTTCCTCTGTCGCATAAGTGGCTATCATCGCTGAAGTAAACATTGCCATTAATAACCAAGTTAACGCAGCGCCATATACCAAAGCAGCCTGACTTTTACTAATATTCGGACGCTTCAAAATTAGCAATCGGCAAATAACTGGCAGTGGCGTCATGAATAGAAAAATTAGATACTGTACGCGTGGTGCTATAGCTATATCGATATTGAATAGTGTTATACCAATCGGCACCAATAGGATCCCAGATATCACAACCATAATACCGAAGCGGGCACGGCGTAACAAAAAAAGGATTGCAAGACTAATTGCCGAAATAACACCAATAAAGGTAAAAGCAACCATCATTCGTAGCGAATCTCCAGAACCGATCATGCCAAACAAAGCGCTTAATGACACAGCAAAACTAGCCCACAATACTATTTCATGATGTCTATCGTACTGTTTCTGAATGTACATTGATGCAGCGGACCAGATTATATTTCCAAGTGCCACTAACCCTAGAATCACGCTTACAACCAACTGATTATCGTCAGATAAATACATTGCGAAACTAGTAGCCATCACCATTAACAATAAGCGAGCTGTTGTCAATTCATAAGTACGCATCTTTTTAGACTTCTCAACAAGAGCAACCGTAAAGTAATATGCAACGCTAGCAAATAACAGTACGCTAATATCTAATGTACCCATATATACCGATGAGCTAAGCGCGACAAACATCGTCATCGGCACGATAAACGGATTTACAACTTTTAACGGTTCGACGAACTGACGAGGAAAGCGACTAGAAAAATATGCAGCCACAGTCATCAAACATCCAAATAGCAGCATTACAACGTAATACCAGACCAGCTGCGCATGCGCGACAGCCGGCAAACTAGTCGTCATCGTAAACATCGATAGTAGCGATACATAAGCAAGAGGTCGACTATTCAATCTCACCGTAGCATCAACACACAAAACAGCACCAATTACAGAAGTAATAAGCCAGCACCATGCGGGGTCAATACCTAAAAGTAAATTCATAGTCCAGCCGCCAATTGGCACAGCTGCCAAAGCCGTACCAATAAGTGCTGTCGACGCAGATTTCAATATTGGCAAGCGAGCATACAATATCTGACCAATAATATAATAAATAAAAATAAACAGCCACACCAATCCAAACCTAAGTTGGATAGATAGATTAATTGTCTGAGCCAGAAGCAATATTCCCGCAGTCAGAAGTAGCGATGCCGTATATAGCGCTATATTAATTGTAGTCTTACGGCCCCTCTCCTTTTCCTTGCCATCAATATGTGATGCTCGTTCAATATTATTCTCAACAGGCACAGCAACCGTATTTACCCTCTCTTCAGATGTGGAAATACTAGTAGGAACTATATTATCGAGATTCTCATTTTTACTGATATTTAACGGCGTATTCGCAAGCCGTGAAGCGGCGCTTTGATTCTCGGTAATAAGCCTCACTTGACCGTTGTCATTCTCAATTTTGGCGCATCCATTTTGTGCATCACGCACGCCATCCCAATATCCCTGCCGATAATCTTCGGAATAATTAGACGGCTGGCTATTACCTCTCTGTAATAATTTTATTAGCTTAATTACTACAATAATAACTATTATCAGAAAAATTAATCCCATACCTTCAATCCCTCTTATGCTAGCTTCAGTATAGCACAGGATTTTTTCTGGACAAATATACTAGGAAAACAGTCCTCGTTTTTTCGCGCCTTTAAATTGTTCCAAAAGCTCCTTCTGCTTTTTGGTCAATTTGGTTGGCGTATCAACAATAACACCCACAATATGCGGACCACGAGATTCGCTGTGCAAATGTGGCACACCATGACCCGACAACTTGAAGTCAGTGCCACTCTGAGTGCCCGCTGGAATTTTCATCGTTATTACGCCATCCACAGTCTCCACGTCAATTTCCGTTCCCAGTGCCGCATCAACCATAGAAATATGCTCTTCGCTAAGAATAATATTGCCTTCACGAGTGAATTTTTTATGCGCCTTAACGCGAATGTGGACATACAAATCACCTCTACCACCACCAGCAACTGCTTCTCCACGATCGCGCAGGCGAATTGTCGCGCCATCATCAATTCCCGCCGGAATTTTAATAGTGATATCCTGATTCTGTCGAGTCGTGCCTTTTCCTCGACAAACTGAACATTCTTTTTCAGGAACTTTCCCCTTACCATGACAAGTTTCACAAACAACCGCCTGCTGAATTTGTCCAAACAGCGAATTCATCGTTCGAGTTTGCTGACCCGCGCCCTTACAAGTTGGGCACGTTTTCATTCCAAATCCAGGCTCAGCGCCATTGCCATGGCAATGCTCACATTCAGTATCCAGCATTAAACTAATTTTCTTTTCTACACCAAATACCGCGTCCTCAAAACTTAACGTTACGCTAGTTTCAACATCACGCCCACGCGAACGACCATTTCCAGCACCGCCAGTTGCACCACCAAAAAATTGGCTAAAAATATCACCTAGTCCACCATCACCAAAATCAAAGTGAACGTTTTGACCGCCAAATCCACCAAACCCTTCAAACGGATTACCGGAAAAACCGCCACCAGACGCGCCACCAACGCCAGCATGACCAAATTGATCATAACGCTGTCGCTTCTGTTTGTCTTTCAAAACTTCATAAGCCTCATTAATTTCCTTAAACTTAGCCTCGTCGCCACCCTGTTTGTCAGGATGATATTTAATTGCTAATTTACGAAAAGCCTTTTTTATCTCATCTTCAGAAGCGGTCTTTGGAACGCCCAATATTTCATAATAATCACGCTTGCTCATACCTTATATATTATACGCGTTTAGCACTCTCAGTGCAAGAGTGCTAAGTCCAAAAAAGGCCGCCCTTTTTATCGAGCAGCCTTCTTTGTAAATACGTTAAGTTTATTTTTCGTCGACAATTTCACCTTCGACTGGCTCGTCTTTATCAGACTTTTTGTCGCCAGCTTCGTCAGCTTTTTTATCGTCGGCTGATTGTTGATACATCTTAGCCCCGATTGGCATAATCGCGTCGTTCAAGGCTTTAATTGCAGCATCCAATTCGTCCTTATCTTCAGAATCTTTGTGCTTTTCAGCCTCTTTGACAGCCTTTTCAATCGCTTGCTTGTCGTCGTCAGAAATCTTATCCTTGAATTCGTCCGGCATTTTCTTTGCCTGATAAATAGCGTTTTCAAGCTGATTCTTCGTATCGACAGTTTCGCGCTTTTTCTTGTCTTCGTCCGCGTGAAGTTCGGCTTCTTTTTGCGCCTTCTCAATATCTTCCTTGCTCATATTGCCAGAGTTTTGGATAGTGATTGATTGCTCTTTACCTGTTCCCTTGTCTTTAGCCGTAACATTAAGAATACCATTGGCGTCAATGTTAAAGGTCACCTCAATTTGCGGCACACCACGTGGCGCTGGCGCAATACCGTCAAGCACAAAACGACCCAAACTCTTATTGTCATTAGCAAACTCGCGCTCACCCTGAAGAACGTGAATTTCCACCTGAGGCTGGTTATCCGCAGCTGTCGAGAAAACCTCGCTCTTGCTTGTTGGAATCGTCGTATTTCGATCAATCAACTTAGTCGACACGCCGCCCATCGTCTCAATTCCAAGAGAAAGCGGAGTCACGTCCAGAAGTAACACATCCTTGACATCACCAGCCAAGACGCCACCTTGAATTGCGGCACCGACAGCCACAACCTCATCTGGGTTCACGCCTTGCATCGGATCTTTTCCAAAGAAATTCTTCACGCGCTCAACCACAGCTGGCATACGAGTCATTCCACCAACCATAACTACATTGTTAATATCGGACTTAGAAAGCTTGGCATCCTTCAAAGCCTTTTCTACTGGACCATCCAAGCGATCCAATAGATCCTTAACCAAATCCTCCAACTTAGCACGACTTAAGCTCATCTCAAAGTGCTTTGGACCATCAGCATCAGCGGTAATAAATGGAATATTGACTTCATACTCAGTAACCGTCGACAATTCTTTCTTTGCCTTTTCAGCCTCGTCCTTTAGGCGTTGCATTGCTGCATTATCTTTACGAAGATCAATTCCTTCCTTCGACTTGAAGTCGTCCAAGAAGTAGTTGACAATAGCGTTGTCGAAATCTTCACCACCAAGGTGTGTATCACCATTGGTTGCCTTAACCTCAAATACGCCGTCACCCAGTTCCAGTACCGACACGTCAAACGTACCACCCCCAAGGTCGAACACTACGATAGTTTCGTCGTTTTTGCCTTTCTCCAGACCGTACGCCAAAGCCGCAGCTGTCGGCTCATTGATAATACGCTTAACTTCCAATCCAGCAATTTTACCAGCATCCTTAGTCGCTTGGCGCTGTGAATCGTCAAAGTAAGCTGGCACCGTAATCACTGCCTCCGTTACCTTTTCACCCAAGAAAGCCTCAGCGTCAGCCTTAATTTTACTAAGAATCATTGCTGAAACTTCTTCTGGTGTATATTCCTTATCACCCATTTCGACTGCCACGCCAGTACCCTTTTTAACAATCTTGTACGGCATGATATCCAAGTCTTTTTGTACTTCCTTATCATCAAACTTACGACCAATCAAACGCTTAACGCCGTAAATCGTGTTTTTTGGATTTGTTACACGCTGACGCTGAGCAACTTGACCAACAAGTCGTTCACCCTTTTTATTAACCGCAACTACAGACGGCGTAGTACGATTACCTTCGGCGTTAGAAATTACCTCTGGCTTTCCAGCTAACATATACGCAAATGCACTGTTGGTTGTACCGAGGTCAATACCAATAATTTTACCCATATGATTCCCCTTTCTGTTATGATCACATCTGGTCTATATCTTATATTCATTCTAGCACTCTTTCGTGGCGAGTGCCAACTATCTCAGTATAAATAATTAGCACTCTCATGTCAAGAGTGCTAATAGCTGTTTTTTCGCAATCATATTATTGACGAGCAACTTTTACCATTGCGTCGCGAATGACTGAGCCGTTCAAAGTATAGCCAGCGCGAAGCTCCTCGGCAATAACTTCCTTATCGCCATCCGTCGATTCGTCAAATTGAACAGCCTGATGAAATTCAGGATTAAACAAAGTTCCAGGTTTGGCGTCAATTTTCTCCAAACCAATCTCCTTCAATTGCTTATCAAGCTGCTTACTCAGACCAGCCACACCCTTAACCCACGGATTATCTTGAATCTCCTCTGGGACGTTAGCAACGGCTCGCTCAATTGTATCAATGACTGGCAATAATTTCATCACCGACTTAGTTTGACCCAACTCGTGCGCTGATTGTTTTTCCGCATCCACGCGCTTACGATAATTCTCAAAATCCGCTCGAGTTCGCTGCAAATCCGACGTCAGCTCAGCAACTTCTTTCTCTAAATCTTCAGCTTTTTTATTCTTCGTCATTTTTTCCTCCTTTTAAATGGCAAGACCGGATCACCACCAGCCGTAACAGGATCAAATACTAAAATCCAAATCGCTCCAATAATAAATATTATTATTGAAATTATTACAATCAGCCACGCCGGCAAACCACTTAATAGTCCACCAATCCATTCAGCCATTACAATACCTCCTCCAGCATCGCGCCCGTACGACGCACCAGCTCCATCGTTCGACGATAATTTTGTCGCGTCGGACCAATCACACCGATGTAATTATCACCACCAGACGATGACTTAAATTTACTTATAATCAACGTAGCGCCACTGCTTTTACCGATTGGATTTTCGCTACCAATAAACACATTTAGCGGTTCGTCCGGCGCCGCTTCACGTAGCCACGGTTCGATATTGTCAATCAATTTAGCAACCGCCTGAACGTGATCGCCGTCACCAAACTCTGGCTGACTGAATAACTGAGTCATTCCGTTCATATACAAACTCGAACCAAATGACGCAAAACCAAAATTGCCAGTCATTTCCACCAAACTGTCAACCGCTCGACGAATCGCTTTATCTGAAGTATCAACATTTGAATTGACATGTGCCTCAATTACCTTCGTACTGCTATCAATACCGCTCGGTAACTCCGTCATTTGCGCCGCCGTAATTCCATTGACATAAAAACGATATCCCTTATCTGTCGGAATTCGACCCGCACTCGTGTGAGGTGCCTCAATAAATCCCATTTCCTCAAGTTTTGCCATTTCACTGCGAATCGTGGCGCTACTCACGCCAAACAGTTTGGCTAGCGTTACACTACCAACTGGCGCCGCAATTTCAGCGTATTGTTCGATAATAGCGACAAGAATTGCTTGTTGACGTTCGGTCATAGTCCAATTATATCGCAAATCTAGCACTCATACAAGCAGAGTGCCAAGCCTTATCGTCTTTCCGTAAAGTAGCGTGCCGCATCCGAAGAGAACAACATCATGATCATAATATGCACACCAATTGAGATCAAAAGCAGCATAATCGACGCATTAATTCGCCCAATTGTCACGGATAAAGATTCGGTAACAATGGCTAGTGTCGCCACAGAAAGCAGTGAGATTCGCGCTCGGCTACTTCCTCGAAGTAACAGCCCAACCAGCACGATTTCCGCCACGACCAACAGTACATTAAAACCAGCCATCATTGACAGCATGGTATTCGCGGCATTTATATCAATTCCATCAATATTTGCAACCTGAACCAAAGTCGTCGGCCAGCTAGAAAAGTCAACCAACATTTGCCCAATTGTGAACAACGACGCCAGAATCATTAGTCCGCCACCAATTAAAATCTGCGGTGGTCGGCGGCCCCAAAGCTCTTCCAATAAAGTTTCGTGATTTCGCGGATGACGATCATAAATTGTGCCGTCCATAATCACCCCTAGTCGCGTTGAAGTCGCGACATTATCTTCAGTCTTTATCCAACTGACTTCCAAAATCGGTAAATCGCCATCAGTGCGAATGGAATCTCCAAGACCATTGCGCGAATGATAACCCGTTGAAAAATCCTTTAATATCGTCACTCTAACATTTTTATTGTTACTTTTAACCGACTCAATAATATAATCTCGTTCAATATCAATATTCTCGTCAATTTTATGCGTGAACTGAAAAGTGAACAAAGAAAAGCCAACACTCTTATCGTATGTACCAGCCGCCAACCAATCAACTCGATGACCGCCAGGAAGAAGCCAGCCAGTTGGACATCGCCAAAACCTAACATGATGACGACGCCTTGGATTGCCGTCAACTTCCTGCTGATAAGCAAAGTCCTGCCGTCTGCCAAATAAAAATGCTGGCGACACCGGTGCATTTGGATAACTACGACCGCTCAGCACCGTAAGCACCATTTTCCAAGCCGACCTTGGAGTTATGTCATCTGCCAGAACCCAGCCAGCCTCAGTCATTGCCTTATGGAGCTTTTCTTCCGAGCCGCGCACACTCAAATTGACGGGGTCGCTTAATACTCCGTCCGCCGTTCGCGTCCTGCCGATAAAATAGTTCGGCACGTACATATTGCTCAAAATTCGATGAAGTCTAGGCAACGCCAAATATGCCACAATTATCCACACAACAAAGAACAAGCCAACCAGCCACCAGCCGCCCGTCGCCCAACCTTCTCTAAGCACCAACCACGCCAACCAAAACGACGCCAAACCTGCAAAGATAAAGAAGGATTGGTCTAACAATGTAGTCAAGGTCTTCGAGGAACGATCTTGCCTGGCTGCTATTTTTTTTGGAGTTTTTACTGAACTCATAGATTAATTATATCATTGAGGAGATTTCGAGCTACCAAACGCGCCTCATCATCCTGACGCTTAAACACGTCGCCGCGCAAAATAATTTCCTCAGTCACTCGAATTGCTCGCTCCAAATCGTCATTAATAATCACGTGATAATACGGAACTTCAAGCGCATAAGCCAACTCTTTTATCGCCGAGGCATGACGCTTCGGCCACTCCGCTTGAAAATCTTCTTCGGTTGCGTAACGCTTTTTTAATCGCTCAATCCAAGTTTGGCTATTTGGCGGCACAATAAAAATCGCAATGCTATCTGGCGCCAGTCGCTCATATTCCTCCACGCCCTGAACGTCAATGTCAGTGATTGCCACGCGGTTCTGATCATGCGCTAATTTCAGCTCAGCCACCGACGTCCCATAAACCGTACCGTGAACAAACTTTGCCTCAATGAATTCATTATTTTGTAGCATATTTTCGGCAGTTTGCGAATCAATAAAATGATAATCAATTCCATCTTGCTCGGCACATCCGTTATTTGTGCGTGGCGCGCGCGTAGTGTGAGAAACAATATCGCGAAACTCTGGGGACTTCAGTAATTGTTTTTTTATCGTGTCTTTGCCCGCACCAGAAATTCCCGCGAGCAGCGCAATTTTCGTACTTTTAACCAACTCAATTGTTGATTCAGTTGGCTGATAATTTGTAATAAGATCTTCAATATTTGGCATAATATTTACCTATAATAACTCATCAAGCACAGATTGCCAATTGGGAAATTCAGAACTTCCAAAACGAATAAGCCGACCAGAAAACTCGCCCGCACCATTCGCCGTCCGATCGTCAATCAAAATATCGCCTCGACTCAAATTCTTTGCTGACGAAAAAATAACCTTACGGAAGAAAACGTTATCCGAACCTTCGCCGCCAAAATACTTTTTCACCCACGCCAATTTATCGCCCAAAGCCGTCGGATTTTCCCATGGAGAAGAAGATAAAATATATAAATCGTATTTGTCTTTCAGGGCGTAAACCGCTTCGATAGCTCCAGGCACTGGATCCATCAAAGAAAAAATTCCTGGAATATTATCATGCTGATCAGCAAACTTATCAATCAACTCAGGCGATATCTTCGTTAAAGCAGATTTGAAATCCGCCAAAACGCCATCCATATCAATATAAACAATAGGTTTTTTCATAACTAATCCCTTTTCAACATCACCATAAATGCTTCGCTCGGTATGTCGACTTTACCGAAGCGTTTCATTCGTTTTTTACCGCGCGCTTGCTTGGCGAGAAGCTTCTTTTTACGACTGACATCGCCGCCGTAAAGATAGCCCGTAACATCTTTTCGATAAGCGCCGATGTTTTCCCTGGCAATAAATTTACCGCCAATTGCCGCTTGCAACGAAACCTCAAAACTCTGACGCGGCACAACTTCCTTCAATTTCTTAACAATCTCACGCCCCAAATGTTGCGATTCCGACCGATGACACATTACGCTCAACGAATCAACCATTTCGCCTGCCACATAAAAATCGACGCGCACCAAATCTTCCACTTGATAATCCGCCAACTCATAATTAAACGAACCGTAGCCGCTGGTGATAGATTTCAATTGGTCATAAAAATCCGTCAACAAATTCGCAAGTGGCGCCGCAAATGAAATCAGCGCCCGCTCGTCAATATAACTCAGGTTTTTCTGGCGACCACGCTTGCTCACGATCAACTGAATCACCGCACCAATATAATCCTGCGGCACGACAATTTCACCGTCAATCCACGGCTCGCGAATCTCTTTTATTTGCGCTGGGTCGGGCAATTCGCTGGCGGATTTAATATCCAGCTCCTCGCCATTTGTCAAACTAACTTGATAATCAGTACTTGGATTGGTCACAATTAAATCTAAATTATATTCACGCTCCAATCGCTCGCGAACAATGTCCATATGTAGCAATCCCAAAAAACCGATTCGCACGCCATAGCCCAGAACCGGCGAATTCTCCGGCTCGAATTGCAGCGCTGAATCGCTCAGGCTCAACTTTTCAATTGCCTCTTTCAGGTCATTGTAGTCTTCATTGGACACCGGGAAAAAACCCGCATAAACAAACGGCTTAACTTCTTTATAACCTGGAAGTGGTTGGACAGTAATTTCTTTGATCATATCCTCGGTAGATATTATACCATTTTTATTATGGAGAAAGATCGTCTTCCGGTATGCAGTTTCGTCTTTTGCTAATTGTAGGATATACTTTTTTCGCTAACGTCTAGCTCTATTTTTTTCGCGAAAACAACTGACGATCCACTATTGCCCATGCCGCCAGCATAGCATAATTAGTAATCTTGCCTGCGTCAATCATACTCTGCACGTCAGCGATCGGCAACCACTGCGAAATAATCTGCTCTGCGTCGTCCGGCTGATGCTGATAATCCGCTCTGGCGTATTCCCCGTAGACCACATATAACTTAGCGTTAGTACGACGGTTGTCAGGATAGAACCATCCACATTCTCGCAAATTATTCATAGCGACACCAGACTCCTCAGCCAACTCTCGCCGCGCAGCTACACAAGCGTCCTCGCCCGCCTCAATTTTGCCACCCGGTAGCTGATACAACACCTCATCCACTGGGTATGAATATTCTTGCTGTACAAGAATGGTGTCACCGCGGCGACATACTACAATCACACCGCCATGCCCACAATAAGGGTAGTGGATATAGCTAATTATATTACCATTAGGCAATTTCACCATGTCTTCCACTACAGTTAATCGAGAATATTCGAATACAGTGCGCGACGATATAGTGCGCCATTTACTAAGGATATTTTCTTTTGAGGTCATAGTTCAATCAAGGCTTTTATATTTTTACCCACCATAGCCCAAAATCGACGAATTTTCTGACTCGAACTGTAACGCCGAATCGCTCAGGCTCAACTTTTCAGTTACCTTAGACATTCACTAGCAATTATACCATTCTTTACAGCTAGACAGCTACATCAAACGCTCATTGCCGTTGTATTGGCAAGGTTTTATGACTATGGAATATACGAAGTATGCATATCAACCTGCTTTGAAGGAGATTTTAAAGGATACAAGAACGGCAATTCTCTATTTGGCACAATATCATAAAATCTTTGATATTGCTCACCCTCGAATTCTTCTTCGTTTCCTTCACAGAAATGTAGCTGAGGGTGTTTCCTTGATATTCCTACTCGTTGCACCAATAGTCCAGCACGAGACCAATATTCCGAAGTTGTGTCGGCTTCCAACCCATATCTAGCCAGAAGTAAAGCAATAACAGGTTTATGTATTTTTGAAGTTTCTCCCGGGTGAAGTCCCAATTCAGGAATTGCTGTTTCAAAAAAGTATGACAATATTGACGTACCCGCCTTATATTCGTCTGGAGCATTCTTAAACAGCATACCCGCAAAACAAGCCTTTCTACCAACTTCTCTATAGCCAAGACGAGCTATGGGTTTTTCTGGATCATCTCCAAAAACTATTCTCTTCACTCCAGAAGGAGCCGTCACTTCGTTTGCAACAAGGCAAGCTCCATTGGCAAATCTAATTGGTGGCAAATCGCTCATCTTAATTAAAATATCTCCCCAGTGTTACTGTATCACCAACCCGCGCATTTTATTATCTTATCTAATCTGCACTTTTCAATACTAGTATATACTATTTCCACTGCCGTGTCTGGTTGATTTTGTGCTTCTCAAAATATACTTCCGCCAAATTGACGTCAAACCGATTTGCCAATTCCATCAAATAGTTCAGCACGTCCGCAAACTCCTCGCGCAGATTGTCATGATTGTCAGGTTTTTTCTCACCCTTAAATCCTGTCTCTTTGCGAACTGCTTTTGCCAGCTCGCCAACTTCCTCAGTAAACAATAAGAACACTTCAGTGACAGAATTTTTATCCCACCCCTTCTCTTTACATGTTTGATCGAGGTGTTTTTGTAATTCAGTTAAGCTGATTGTTTGTGGATTCATGATTTTTCCTTCTTTAATCTTAATTAATTTACACTTGATGGAATATAAACATAGCAGGAAGCAAGAATCTGCTCGCTATCCAATCCTATTTTTAATTACTATTATACTCTGATTTATCAAACAATATATCACTTTGGTTAAATATTTTTTCCTGTGATAGTCCAAAATCTCTACCAGCAACTTTTTTATGAAGTTGCTGGTTTTGTTTATATAACTTTTATAAAGAAGTAATAAAAGTTAAACCGCCTAATATCACTCCCGCTGCATTGGGAATGATGAGGATCCAGTCTTTTTTAGGTTCTTTTGTCCAACCATAGATTACCCAAATTAAACAAGAAACTGCTGCGAATAGTGGTTGGAATGGTTGAGCTTTTTCTCCTTGTAGGTTAGCGATAATTTGTGGAATATATGCAATAAAGACAAGGATCCCAATAAAAGCTCCAATAGATCCGACAAAGCGATTAATTTTTTGTTTAGACATATAATACCTCATGAGGTTTTATTATATTATAAAGGAAAAGATGCTGTCAATAATTTTGTGTAAACACTCTAGTAGAGTCTTCAAACAAAGTAACTAAGTAACGTTCCAGAGCCTCCTCGTTAGGAAAAAGAACCTTCTATTTCGTTTGACGTTTGATTTCTTTATTAAGAGACTTAATGAGTTTTGTCGAATAAATGCTATGCCAAATCTGGTAAGGAAACTGATTTCAGCAATCATACGCGTCAATACTACGAACCAACGCCAAAAAAATTCAGTTAAGCTGATTGTTTGTGGATTCACGATTTCTCCTTCTTTAATCTTAATTAATTTACACTTGATGGAATATAAACATAGCAAGTCGCTAAACTGGACAACCCCCGTGAAACATCCAGGGTTAACTGCTTGACTTCTATACCCGCAGTCTGCAATTTATCTACCCAATCTGTTGGAATTAGCAATATACTACCCTCCCGAGTAACCCGTCTCATTTTATTTATTGAATCTACCAACAAATCGCACCCGCCAGAACAATTTTTACCATACGGAGGATCAGTAACAATATAATCTATAGTCTTATCTTCAAACGGTAGTATTCGTACGTCACTAGCTATGGGTTCTTTAATAATAGAGCGATTAGGCTTATACCAAGATGGTAAATCGTCAAACAACAATTCCCACATTTTGCGATTTAATTTAGGAGCATAAAACTTGCCCAACCTCTCTAGCTCTCTGCCGTCTTCATAAGACAAGTCAGTCATATACACCTCTTTAGGGATCTCTCGTGAAGCTAGTAAATTAACCAACGTTCCTGCGCCAGCAAAAGGATCAAGGATAGTTTTATCTTTTAGCAAAGTACTAAATATAGGCCAAGCTTCGGCTATTTTATAGTGTTCTGGAGTCCATCGCTGAGACCTATTGTCTACAGATAAATTGCCACCATGATCAATAAAAAATCTGCTGTATCTTTTATAGTTTGCCCCAAACCAGAATCTTTCTTTTTTCCATAACACAACACTCCATAAATTCTTTATAAAGAGCTTATTGATATCGATGTTACGCATATATGTCAATTATAACCAGCTATCTCTAAGAAATATAGCGAGCTATACCCGCTGATGCTCATACGGAACAATTCCCGCTCGCATAGCCCTTACACATTCAGCCAGATTACCTGGCATATCGGCCCAAAAATCATCATCAAACAACATCGACAGTCGACTTGCCAGCAGCTTATCTTCGCGACCCTTAACTCTATCACACAGTTCGCACAGTCGCCACACAGCAAATCCATGAAGACTATCACTCAAGCCAACAGCCCTTAGGTGGTCGAAGAGGTTAACCAACTGTCGTATAACCTTAGGATCTTCTGTGGCCAACAAACTATCTGCAAAGTTATTTATATCAAAACTACCCAGCGGAGGCTTCACTATGGCGATAAATCCGATAAAGCCCGGCAAACAACCTTTTTCCTTCGCTTCTTTTGCCAACTCAGTAAAATCAATTTCGACTTCCCAGGTTAATTCTTCCGTATTCAAACTCTCATTAGCAACACGAACACCCAGACGCGGGTCAAACTTGCCGCCCATCTCTTTTATCAAGCCTTCCGCAAAAAGCCCAGGGCGCAAGCAAAGATCAATCTCCCGGCCATCCTCTATCAACCGATTAACAATATCCGTACAACTACTGTTGGCACCATACCCAAGGCGATTACGGTAGTAACTATCGAGCGGATCACTGCCGTAACGTTTTTCATAACGCTTATCTTCTGTAAAGAATACACCTCTATCATAGAAAAATACTTTAAGCTCTTCCGCGTGCTCAATATATTGACTTAAAACCATCTCAGCCAGCCAGTTAATTGGCAATATTCTGCTTCCAACAATAGTTTTTACATCCTCTATAAAATTACGCTCGCTCCTGGCAGCCTGAAGCTTAGCTACACCGCCACTCTGCCAAAAATAATTTTCGCCAGAGTGAGGATCAAACTCAAACCATAATCTTGCAATATCCTTAGCAGACAACTCTTCGTTTTTCTGTTGCTTGGCACGAATCTCGTCAATCTCTTTTATTTTATCCATCGTTTCTATTTTATCTCGTCCGCCCAGCAGTCCACCCACTGCTTCGCGCAACTCACCCATCATCTCTAGCTCGACTTGACCATTTTCGCCAATACCCAAAATCATTTGTATACTACCCCACATATTGGTGCATATCATAATACGAGGAATATTATTTTCACCAGTAGTAAGTACGCGAACAACGTCAATTTCTTTGTTGTCAAACAAATAATCCTTTATTGATTTAGTATCGCCAGGGAACCAATCAGTGCATTGTCCAGCAAGCAAAGCTTGTATCTGATCAGAAGAATTATCCTTAGGGGCACTTGAGTAGTTTTTACGGCGGACATATATCACATGCCACTCTCCTGACTGAGTTTCCCGACGCTGTTCCAATCCTAGACTCGTCGCAGCCGCAATTTCTTTACCATATAATTCGCTAAAATCAGCAGATTCTAATTTGCCAGATTCGTAATATCTCGCCGTCTCCTTATACGCCTCATAGAGCGCCTCGGTATTAACTTCTGGCAGCAGCGTTATACTTCCAGGCTCGCGCGCATTAAACCTCTCAGCCTGCGGATCAAACTCGCCCAACTTTGTATAGGCGCTTATAACATAAGAAGAAAACCAAGTAGGATATTTGCCAACTATCAGCGCTTTCTTCACCCGCTCCAAGCGCCCAGTCTGTACAGCTTGAAATACCCTAGCCATTCTTTCTTGTTCATTATAAGCATAATCAGAAACGCGAAATCTTCTGCGCCAGCCAGGTGACGAGTTGGCTAATTGCAACAACTTTTCCGAATCAGGCGGATTATTAGCAATTCTTTCTTTAGCCGCTGTTATTCCCATAGCATACGAATAACATGCATCCGTATTCCCATCAATCTCTACAGCATCCAAAGCAGACGATTTAGCTGGTTTTTTACCGATAAAAGAATCTGCTCGTATTTGCGAAGGGATAAAAGGCGCATGATCGCTTTCAGGCTTCTTCGTAGTTTCTTCCCGGTGCGGATCCAAAGGCACCTCTTTCCCCTCCTCAATTACCTGGCCCAGAACATACTGGGTCAATAGCTTCAGCTTATCTGAATCGCCCGGATTCTTTTCCTGACGATACGAATTGCCTAAACTCCCACACCTCTTCAGCAATGTATTTAGCTTGTCATCACCCCACTCCTTCGTTAACCTTGCAGCCGTATCGCTGTTTAAGAACCGTTCCATCTCCTCAGGAGTAGCCAAGTTCGCCATAGTATCAAAAACCCCAAATATTCTCTGGCTTCGTTCTTGCAATCTCCAACCTTCCTTCGGGTCTTCGTAATTATCCAAAGACACGCGGAGAGCTTCAGCCATTTGTTCGGCTATGTCAAACTTGCCAGGTTTCTCTTCTCGCAGTCTTCCTGCAACTTGCCCCATCTTTTCACCATCAGTAGAGGTTAGAAACATCTCCTGGCAGAGTATGCTTTCTAAATCTGGATCAAGAACAGTGCCCTCGTTTGAATCGGGAAGTGGATCACAAATACTACCATATGACCACTCTGCTTCGGCGTGACCATTACTCATAATTTAATAATAGCATATTTTTTTCTAATCGTCAATATTATAATGGTAAATAACTACCTACGCCCAATTCTATCGTCCTAGACCTCTTTAGTCTTATCCCTAAGGATGATGGCCCTCTCTTTACGGGTTTGATACACGGCATTTTCCAGTTCTGTTGGACAAGTTGTATACAATCTTCTATGTTTTATTCTATATACTTCTTCAACGTTACCGTATCACCCACCCGCGCCTCGCGTGTCGTTTTCAGGTTTGTTACAATATAGCCAATTTCGCCAGTTTCAAGCGAAGGGTCGGGTTGCATGGCTGGGTTAAGATGACCAACTTCCAGAGCTAGTCCATTTGCGCCAGTCGCCATCATTCGGATAGATTCGCCCTTTTTAATTCGCCCATCAACCACCCGCACGTATAAAATCACGCCACGATAATCGTCATAATAGCTATCAAAAATCAACGCCCGAGTCGGATCATCAACCTCACCAGTTGGCGCTGGAATTTTATCAACAACCGCATCCAAAACCTTGTCTACATTTTGACCAGTTTTAGCAGAAATATGAATAATCTCGCGCTCGTCGCAGCCCAACAAATTAATAACTTGCCTGGATACGCGCGGTATGTCGGCGGCCGGAAGATCAACCTTATTCAGGACCGGAATAATTGTCAAATCCTGCTCCATCGCCAAGTAAACATTCGACAATGTTTGCGCCTGAATTCCCTGGCTGGCATCAACCACTAATATCGCGCCCTCGCAAGCCTGCAAGCTACGCGAAACTTCATAACTAAAGTCGACATGCCCCGGAGTATCAATCAAATTCAGATCGACATTTTTATATCGCATTCGCACTGGCGCCAACTTAATAGTGATGCCTTTTTCCCGCTCCAAATCCATCGAATCCAGTAACTGCGATTTCATCTCGCGCTTTTCTACCGTCCCAGTCATTTCCATCATTCGATCGGCCAGCGTAGACTTGCCGTGATCAATATGAGCAATAATACAAAAATTCCGAATATTTTCCATTAGCCCTTAAACTCCAATCGTCCAAATAACACTTTTTTCAATCGTGCAAGAATCGGGTCAATTTCTGGCAATTTTAGCCACTTTGAAGTCGCGGCATACGTGCCAAAACTGACCAATGAAATGATAACAAATTTCGGGAAAGCGCTAAAGAAACTGTCGTCATGATAACGAAACGGCATAATTAGCACGGCAACATAACAAACCACACCCGTAACAGTACCAGCAATTATCATCTTAAAAATCGCTCGCACAAACGTCATGTCAAATAATTTTGGCATTTGACGATTCATAACCGCCAAAAGCACAACCACTTCCAAAACCGCTACTGTCGATTGAGCCCAAGCCAATCCATACGCGCCCATTTTCAAGACCATCGATAGAACAATTGCTAAAATAATATTCAAAGTAATCGAGAAAATTGAAATATATAGCGGAGTTTTTGTATCTTGGCGGGCGTAAAATGCTCGCGCGGCCATATGGTAAATAGTTCGGAATAAAATCGCCACGACCAGACAGCCCAAAATTCCCGCGATTAGTTGATTGCCACCATTGCGGATAAAATGCACGACGTATCCCCTGGTAAAGAAAATCACCACCGACACCGGAAGCGCCATCCAAAAAATAATTCTCAGCAGAGAACGCAGGTCTTTTTGAAATAGGTCATTTCGACCTTCGCCCAAATGCTCAGTTAATTGCGGAAAGGCGGCATTTGAAATCGCCACGCCAATAAGATTGATCGGCATCATATGAAGAGTCAAAGCCTGTTGGTACGCCCTAACCGTTCCATCAGCCAAGCGCGAAGCCAAATTGACCTCGACCAAGCTAACCACATAATCCATTCCTTGATCAACAGAACGCGCAGGCAATAAAGATAAAACTTTCCTAAATCCCTTATTTCGCCAGTAAATTTTGAAATTGTAATCAAACCCAAGTCCAGCCAAGCCAACCGCACTGACGATCAATTGTAAAAATGATCCCAAAACCACACCCAATGCCACGCCCATAATGCCACCGTCAAAAATCTGCCAGCCGAATAAATTGACGCCGCCGGTAAACCACACTGTACCGATAATAATACCGACGTTATATAGCATTGGAGCCAGCGCACAGAACATAAATCGCCCGACCGCTTGCTGAATACTAGCAATCACCGCCGCAACCGCAAAGATAAACGGATTAACCGCGATCACCTGCATCATACTAACCGCCAAAGCATGACCAGATTCACTCAGACCAGGCGCGATTAAATACTTCATCAACGGATCAGCGAAAATAATAATCAACACCGACGCCGCCATGGTTATTAGCGCCATAAAATTAATCATGCTCGAGCTAATTTGCCAAGCCGACTGCTTATTACCCTTGACCCAGCGCTCATTAAAAACTGGAATGAACGTCACACTAAGCGCACCAGAAACCAGCACTGCAAACATAAAATCTGGCACCATAAAAGCTGCCGTATAAGCGTCTAGTCCAACGGGGTATCCCGCCAGCGCTCCATTTTCGCTTGGCATATAGGCGGAGTTGAGTAAACGATCACGGAAAAACCCCAACAAGCTCGACAACAACGTCGAGCCCGCCAGGATAGTAGCAGCCAATTTCACATTAAGCCGCTGATTTATTTTCGTAACTGTACTACGAACGCGCCCCATATTATTTTACGAATGCAGTTTAGCTTCTTTTGGTAACTTAGTGCCTTTAAGAATCTCGTCAACCTCAGATTCTTCCAGAGTTTCTTCCTTCAGTAAGGCCTCAGCCAACTTATCGAGGAACGAACGATTCTCTTTCAATACCAGCATTGCACGATGTTTAGCTTCGGTAATCAATTGTGCAACTTCCTCATCAATCATCTTCGCAGTTTCATCAGAATACGGACGCTCTCTGGTCATTTTATCGAACATCAAGCCGCCGTTATCTTCATGGAATACTTGATCGCGTAAGCCCTTGCCCATTCCTTGCTCAATCACCATATCACGGGCAATTTCAGTCGCTTTTCGTAAATCCGAACCAGCTCCAGTAGTGATTCCGTCATCGCCATAAATCAATTGCTCAGCGATTCGTCCACCCATTGCCCGAGCCAAAATATCCTTGAACTCGTAAACATTTGTGTAACTCTTATCTTCTGGCGGCAAGAACCATGTCACTCCACCGGTACCGCCGCGCGGAATAATTGTAACCTTGTGGACTGGGTCGGAATCAGGCAAGACGTGACCAACAATTGCGTGGCCAGCTTCGTGATAAGCAGTCAATTCTTTCTCGTGATCGTTCATTATCTTGGTCTTACGCTCTGGACCAATTGCCACACGCTCAAACGCCTCAGTTAATTCGTCATTTGAGATCTTCTTCTTGTTGCGACGAGCGGCAATAATTGCAGCTTCATTAGCCATATTCGCCAAATCCGCACCAGATGAGCCGGCGGTTTTTGCCGCCAATTTATCAAGATCAACAGTTTCATCAGTTGGTTTTTTCTTAAAGTGAACCTTCAGAATTGCCTCACGATCTTTGCGTTCTGGAAGCGTAATATTTACACGCCGGTCAAATCGTCCAGGTCGAAGCAAAGCTGGATCCAAAACGTCCGCGCGGTTGGTTGCCGCCAAAACAATAACATTAGTCTCGCCATCAAAACCATCCATCTCCACCAAAATCTGATTCAGAGTTTGCTCACGCTCGTCATGACCGCCACCCATACCAGAGCCACGCTTACGACCTACAGCATCAATCTCATCGATAAAGATAATACACGGGGCATTTTTCTTAGCCTTAGAAAATAGGTCTCGCACTCGGCTAGCACCAACACCAACAAACATTTCCACAAATTCAGAACCAGAAATTGAGAAGAATGGCACACCAGCCTCGCCAGCAACAGCTCGGGCTAGCATCGTCTTACCCGTGCCCGGATTGCCGACTAATAATACGCCTTTTGGAATCTTTGCACCCAAATCTTTATATTTCTTCGGATGCTTGAGAAAATCAACAACTTCCTGCAAATCTTGCTTGGCGTTATCATTTCCAGCGATATCTGTAAACAGAACCTTTTCTTTGTCTTGTCCATACAGGCGAGCCTTACTCTTGCCGAATCCCATAGCTTGATTATTTTGACCCTGAGCTTGGCGCATCATAAACATAAAGAACACCACGATAATCAGCACAGGCACAACCATAACCGCCAGATTCCACATTGTTTCGCCGGTTGTGGATGGTGGAATAACCTTCACCTCAACCTTAGCATCCTTGTTCAAGCCCTGCTCATAAATGCTACTAGATTCCTTGACTGAATGCTCGGTAGGTTTTGATTGGTCTTTCGGAGTAATCTTAATATCGTTTCCTTGAATCTCCAATTGAGCAATTTTACCGTCATTTGCTCGACGCACTACATCAGATAATGCAACATCTTTAAGATTCGACGCAGGGAAGAGTGTTGCGTAAAAAATCAACGCTACAAAAATTATAATTGCCCAAAACAATCCAAATCGTAAAATTTGACTTATTCTATTCTTTCCATTTCTTTGAGGCATCTTAACAGCCATTCTCAACTAATCCTTTCGCCTATACTAATCAAACTCTCTTTATTATAACACTTCTTAGCGTCAATTTCATCACAATGCCGCCGCCAACTTGCCAGCACGAGCCAGCTCTTCCAGTTTTTATAGCAATTAGCATACGCTCCAATTGAGAACCTAGTAACGACACATCATAATGTCGTAAAACGTAATAATATAGCAATTCTTGTGCGACATTATCATCTATCATCGTCAAAAAATACCGGCTCAGGACTTCTCCATCAAGCTTCTCTATTTCCTGCTCAATTTTCCCTCTTAATTCTCTCTGTTTTCGCCACGCCTCATACACTCCAAGTTTCTGATATTCATCAAGTTCACGATTTATCTTGCGCCTAAATTTATTTCTCTGATACAAGTCGCTTTGATTTGTCTCATCTTCACACCATTCCAATTTCTGGCGAATCGCATATTCATAAATTCTCTGCTTCGTCCAGCTATTCATCGGTCTAACTATTTGACTATCACTCATCCCCGCCAAACCTCGCCACCTAGAACCACGCTTAAGATTCATTGCTACAGTTTCAATAATGTCATCTCTATGATGCGCCGTCACTATCATACCATCAAAATCCGTCGCCACGCCACGCAAAAATTCATAACGCCTTTGGCGCGCCAATTCTTCACTGGCATCAGCCCCCAACTTTTCGCGCCGACAAACAAATTGTATTTTATATCTATCAGCTAAAGCCTCGACAAATCTAGCATCGCTCGCCGAATCCTCACGAATTCCGTGGTCAAAATGAGCGACCACCAAATCTTTTTCCGTTCGCGACATCAAATCCAGCAAAACTACCGAATCAATCCCACCACTGACTGCGATAATATATCTCACATATCCATTATCTCACAATTTACCTAAAACGTATTTGGCAAATTTTATACTATCTGTTACAATCAATGCAGCGTGGCACCGTAGCTCAGCTGGTTAGAGCGCAGGACTCATAAGCCTGAGGTCGGTGGTTCGGGTCCACCCGGTGCTACCAGGGATTATCTTTTCCTCGCCAATACGGCGGGGAATTTTTTATAGGTGCTGAATTAAATTAGCTCAAGATCTTCAGATTGAACGCCATCCAAAGCCGCCAATCGTCGCGACACAAAACTATCCAATTCCCATGAATTACGCTGACGTTCCCACGTTGCTAAATCCTTTTTTCGGGTTACTTCTAAAAATTCAGCTAATTCACTGGTGTTGATTTCCATATTTTTTTTCCTTTTTGTGTTAATTATTTAACTGTCTTTATACTATCATAAATTTGACAAAAAAGCAATACCTTTTTCGGTCATTATTTACCTTTTCATTCCGCTTGTGGTACACTGGTAGGGAAGGATTTATACACAAAAATGACCCCCGTAACAATCTCGTCACTGGCCACCATAATTTTTGCAGCGATTATTCACGCTAGTTTTCAGCTTAGCGTTAGTGTTTTAACGTTACTTAGCGGACATTCAATTGGCAAAAAAACCGCCCAGAGAAAAATTTTTCGTATGAGCAATAGTTTTGTACTTGGAGTCGCAATGATCACCTTGTTACTTATCAGCTCAATCTCCTATTTCTTATCACTATTCATCCACCACGCCACCAGCGCAGAACAACTCGTTGCCGCCGTCTCTTCAGGAATGATGTTTGGCTTAGGAATCGCAATTTGGGCATTCTACTTTCGACGACAACCAGGAACTTCATTATGGCTTCCACGCAATTTTGCAGAATATTTAAACAAGCGCACCAAAAAAACCAAAAATTCCATAGAAAGCTTTGCTCTGGGAATAATTAGCGTTATTGCAGAAATTGTATTCATCATCGCGCCAATTATCGCCGCCAGTCTGGCCATTATCACCCTACCAAACCCCTTCTTGCAAATCATCAGCATAGCGATCTACGTCATCGTGTCCGCACTGCCGTTGCTTGTCGTTATCGTCTTGATCGGCAGCGGACGCAGCATCTCTAATTTACAGCGTTGGCGAGAAGACCATAAGAGATTTTTGCAATTCGCCAGCGGCGGTAGCTTATTAATTTTAGCAGCATTCCTATTTGTCGACCGCGTTATTGGCGTCATTAGCTACGGAGGCAATTTATGGTAAAGCCAGGTCAAATTGACGTCATCAAACAAGGAAAACGACCTCCAGAGGAGTTTAGTCCAGACAAGCTCCATAATTCCATAATTGCCACTTGCCTAAGCGTTCGTACGCCAGAAGGTCAAGCTCAAGACATTGCAAAAACCGTCACTTTGGGCGTTATGAATTGGTGTGAAACTCACCCAGAAATAACCTCTGCCGATATCCGCCGCCAAGCACAACATATTATGAAAACTCTACATCCTGACGCAGCCTATTTATATAAAAATTATAAAACCATAATTTAGGAGATTTGATGTCGCAAAAACCAACTTTTGACTATGACTATATCGTAATTGGTAGCGGCGCTGGCGGGTCACCCGCAGCCAGCATATTAGCAAGTGCCGGAAAAAAAGTTGCTGTTGTAGAAAAATCAACATTCGGCGGGGAATCGCCAAACTGGGGAGATGTACCAACTGGATTCTTAACTCACGCTCTTAACGTTTATCAAACAGCCAAAGATGCCGCTAAGTTTGGACTGCGCACCAACTCGGTTGGGTATAATTACCCTTCTCTACTCTCCTGGAAAGACAAAGTCGTAAAGAGAACTGGAGCTGGCGGCAATCGCTATTATTACGAAAAGCAAGGCATTAGTGTTTTTGCTGGCAATGCACATTTCTTGAGTCCGAATGAAATAGCCGTCAATCGCAGATATTTGTCCGCTCGCAAATTTCTCATTGCAACTGGATCTGATTGGCAAATTCCAGAAATACCTGGATTAAGTGCCGTTTCTTATCACACTCCAAAAACTATTTTTAGCTTGAAGCGCCCACCAAAAACCATGTTCATTGTTGGCGCGGGAGCTACGGCACTAGAATTGGCACATATCTTCTCCACCCTGGGAACAAAAGTTTACGTAGCAGAAAAATCGTCCAGAATATTATCAACATTTGACCCAGAAGTCAGTGCTTTGGTTACGAATGACGCAAAAAATCGCAATATTTCAATCTTAGCTCGCACTAAGATTATCGCTATACAAAAATCGTCTATACAAAAGCGCGTCACTTTTCTGCAGGGGCGAATAGAAAAATCTGTGCGCGTTGATGAGATTCTAATTGCCGACCAACAATTGCCTGCGACAGATTTAGGATTAGAAAACGCTGGCGTAAAATATACCGAAAATGGCATTTTGGTTAATTCTTACCTGCAAACTTCCGCTCGGCATATTTTTGCCGCAGGAAATGTAACTGACGCTAATATCCAAACTCACACAGCTTTAGCGCAGAGTCGTATTGCGGCTCATAATTTGCTACATAATAATAAGATTAAATTCAATGATTCCCCACGCTTACAAGTTGCATTTACTCAGCCAGAAATAGCTCAAATTGGAATGAATGAATATGATTGTAAGGTGAAAGGAATAAGCGCAAAAATAGCAATTGTTCCGCTCACGACTACGGTACGCAGCAATATTACCGACCAGCGAATAGGTTTTGTGAAATTGATCGTTGACAAAAAACGAGTTATCATAGGCGGAACGATCGTCGGACCGCACGCTAGCGATATGGCAGCTGAGCTAGCCCTGGCCGTTCGACATAAAATTACCAGCGAAGAACTAGCGTCCACTCCGCATTGTTTTACTTCTTGGTCAGAAGCCGTGCGAATTGCCGCTGGAAAACTTCTATAATTACCTCTGATGCGCTATAATAAGTCTCACGGGGGCGTAGCTCAGGGGTTAGAGCAGTCGGCTCATAACCGATTGGTCGCTGGTTCGATCCCAGCCGCCCCCACCACAGTCTGAATTTGATAATCATAAGATGAATATTTTTACCATTCCTGCTACAATATTATGTGGTAGATATTAAATTTGCAAAAATGAACAAATTAAAACTCAAACGATTAATTTACAGAATACAGCACGACTATTTGACCCTAAATAATGTCGTTATTGCTGCTGCGATTTTAATTGCCATGAGTTGGGCCTGGGGCTCCATTGAATCAATGCAAAAAAACTACGAACTGCAACGCTCTATTGACAACAAACGCCAGCAAGTGGAAATAGAAAAATTACAAGTCGCCTTGCTGGAATACGAATCGAAATATTATCAAAGCGAAGAATATCAAGAATTAACCATTAGACAGCGCACAGGAAAAGGTCTACCCGGCGAAAAACAGCTCATCACCCAATCTTTCGAAAGCGCCACACTCGCCCAAAAACTTGCGTCGAGCGCGAAGCGAACAGATAGCAACTTCCAGCAATGGATGAACTTTCTATTTGGAGGAAACAGTCATAAACACTAAGGTGTTGCAATTATTACGCTAGGCTGATATCATAATTATGTATCGCGGGGTAGAGCAGCCTGGTAGCTCGTTTGGCTCATAACCAAAAGGTCGTAGGTTCAAATCCTACCCCCGCCACCAAGAAAAATCCCTCTTCGTCTAGAAGGGGGCTTTTTCTTTACGCATTATTATCTATGCAACCCTTATTCCAACCCGAACGTTTCTTGCCTGCTTTAGTCAGAGATGTGGCTGTGCGAACTTTTTTATAATCCAAAACATCACTTAGGACAGCCCCTCCTAATTTACCATACAGTTCACAATCAAGCTTAAGTGGACATGCTTCACAAGCGCTTATAGCAAGTCTGCCAACTTCAGAAATATCACTACCCCTGTTTCTTTCTATGCGACGAGCTCGATCATAGTCGCCACGACCTCTATGACATTCGGCAAAGCCAGCACGACGACGAATCCTACCGAAAAGATCACACATCTCAACTATAATTCTATTTCTCTTCGTAAAATCTTTATCACTATAACTATTCGCATCAGGAACAAAATCTTCGCCTAAATAGTCCAACGGCACAACATTACCGTCCGAATCAACAACATCAATAACGCCCGCTCTGTTCGGTCTAGCAAGATCCAACACTTCAGCCGTCTTCAACTCCATACGGTAGCTATTATACCACAATATCCACAAATAATCAACCCCAACAAAAAACTCCCCTGCTTTTTACAGAGGAGTTGTGGCACCTGTTTGTTTGGTTATACTATATCACCAAACGCGCTTATGGTGCAAGCAAAGGACTATTTTTTCTTAGAAATTGTCAAAAAGCCGTTGCGTGGGTTTTCTTTCACAATACGATCTTCTGGTAGATCACATGGTGTACCCTTTTCATTCTTCTCAACCTTAGCGAAGAAGTAAATAGTTTGAGTCTTGCCACCGCGCAAAGTTACGTCAGTCTTATGCAAGTAATATGTGATGCCCTTTGAGTTGGTATGTTTATAAGCCATTTGGTTATATACCTCCTATTAATGATATACCTATATAGATTACTATCTCTATATCACCCCTGTCAAGCTAAAAAAGCTTATTTCGTCGTCTAATCATCAACTTTAACATCCCCAGAATAACCAACCTCATTACGATAATCATGGCAATAAATATCGTCACTAGCAAAGACCACCCCGCGTAATCAGCTGACCATATCGGCGAGACGAAAGTGTGATAATACGGCTCAGTTGAAGGCGCTTCAAACTGCAAGTTAGTGGCTTTCGCGGCAGGATATTTCGCCCACTCCTCGTTAATACAATTGATATACCTCGGATCCGCCTGTGTCGTAAATCGGCCGTAACCGCCTTGCTGCGCTCTAGCATCACAGACAGCCCTAACTTTCGACACAGTATCATTGTTAGACTGATTTTTTATCTCCTCCTCGAACTCTTTCAGCTTCCGGTCATACATTTGTTTATACGCATGATCCAGCGCAATCTTCCCCGGATCAGCGTTCATATGTGTAGATACATAACGCTGCAAATCGTATAGTCGCTGCTGAAGATTGACTATATCTCCAGCCCTATCTGCATGCTCCACAGATTCTCGTCGTTCGACCATACCAACATTATTCAACCTCAAAAAAGTTGCCGAAATAAAACCAGACATAATCAATAAAATAACCAACTGCCAAGTCTTAATCTGACTGAGTCGCTTAATTCTGAACTTAGTTTTCTTCTTGTCTATAGCCATCCCACCACCTTCTCTATGATTTTAGTATAGCAAATTATCCCAATGACGTGAATATTGTTACCGCTGCGGTGGTATAATATTTGTATGCGAATTTATTTTTCAGGAATTGGCGGCGTTGGCATCGGACCGCTGAGTAGAATTGCTTTAGAGGCTGGATATGACGTTTGCGGCTCCGACAGATCACCAAGTCTAATCACAAACGAATTAGAGTCAGCTGGAATTCCTATTTCTTTTGATCAATCTGGCGCGTTCCTGCAATCAGAGCACGATAAATCACCATTTGACTGGTTTATTTACACCGCTGCTTTACCGGAAGATCACCCAGAGCTAGTCTTGGCACGAAAATTAGGCATAAAAACCAGCAAGCGCGACGAATTGCTGGCACAGATTATTGCTGATAAAAACCTGAAACTTATCGCGGTCGCTGGTACCCACGGAAAAACCACAACAACAAGCCTGCTAGTCTGGACAATGGAACAATTGCAAATTCCTGTCAGTTATTCTGTAGGCTCGACTTTAAGCTTTGGACCGAGCGGAACGTTTGATAAAAATAGCCAATTTTTCGTATACGAGTGTGATGAATTTGATCGCAACTTTTTGCATTTTTCTCCAGAAATTAGCCTTATCACATCTGTTGACTACGACCATCCAGACACATATCCAACAAAAGAATCTTACTTAGATGCCTTTCGCGAATTCGGTGAAAAATCTAAAAAAATTATCGCGTGGCAAGAAAATTCCGCCATATTTGATGAGAAAAATCTAACAATCTTGCACGATTCCAATAAAAATATCACTCTGCCTGGCGAGCATAATCGAAAGAACGCTACTTTGGTGATTGAAGCTTTGAAGAATATCGGAGTGGACGCGGAGGAGTTAGAAATATACCAAGCAATAAACTCCTTCCCCGGCTCAGGACGACGTTTTGAAAAGCTCGCCGAAAATCTATATTCTGACTACGGACATCACCCAGTTGAGATTCAAGCGACATTACAGATGGCTAAGGAGTTGTCAAACGATGTAGCTCTGGTTTATCAGCCACACCAAAATGTTCGCCAGCACGAAATAATTGGTCAATACACTAATGATATTTTCCGTGATGCCAATGAAATTTACTGGCTGCCAACTTACTTAACTAGGGAAAATCCAGATTTGCCAACTTTAACACCACAACAACTTGCCAAAAATATCGACAAAGAAAAAGTTCATTTTGCCGAATTAGATGACAGTTTATGGCAGGAAATCACCGCAGCAAAGAACTCTGGAAAGCTCGTCCTGTGTATGGGCGCTGGCACAATCGACGGATGGATTCGCGAGCAATTAGCTAAAAATTAGCGATCATCGCCGCTGCCGTGAATCTTCCCTCGACTCTGGCGACTGAGCAGTTTATCATTATTTCTGCGAGCCACCTCTTCTAAACTACAACCGAGCAAATGCGCTATAGAATTGACATACCAAAGCACGTCACCGAGCTCTTTTATTATTGCGTCGCGATCATTCTCTGAGATCTCGCCATTTTTATCACGTAAAATTTTCTTAAACTTCTCCATAACTTCGCCAGATTCACCACTTAATCCCAATATCTGCGCCATCAATCTCGCGTCAACATCACCATATTTATGAGAATCTTTATCTGTTAAAGTAGAAATTGCTTTAGTTGAGTAGTCGTTAAATTGCATAATATTCCTTTCATTTATTAGCGGGTAACTCTTACGAAATTAATAGTTTTTCCTTCGCCAATCCACCTTTGTTCGTAAGTCGTCATTATTTTATATTCGTCATTTAGCGCGGATTCATGAAGATCAAAACTCAACTCCTTAATTTGCCATTTTTCTGCCACCAATTGCTCCAAGCTCCAGCAGAAAAAAATGTGATCGTCGTGTTTGATTAATAAAGATCCGTCCGATTTTAGCAATGAAGAATACTTCTTCAAAAAATTAGGATGAGTCAAGCGACGCCCAGCGCTATGCTTCCTCGGGAACGGATCAGAAAATGTTACCCAAATTTGCTCCAAAGAATTCTGCTCTACTAATTGGTCTATTTGGTCAGCCCGCGCTCGAACAAAAAACACATTCTCCAGCCCCTTTTCTTCAGCAATTTTCGCGCCCTTCTGTAATCGATCACCTTTCACGTCAATTGCCAAAAATGTCTTTTCGGGATGGCGCAGCGCAAGCTCCACGCTGAATAGTCCAGTTCCAGCACCGATTTCCAAACAATCAACTTCCCGCTTTATCCACTCGTCAAACTCAAAACATAGAGGTGAATTGTGGAATAAAGCAAATTTATACTTCTTACGTTTTCTGGTGATAATAAATTGATTCGGATCGACAAAACTCATATTTTCTATTATACTAAATCAATAATGGATAAGCTTATAAAACAGTTCTTAGATTCTTCGACGTTGGGTCAATGGCTTCATGGCAACAACCTTGGCTGGTTAATTAGTGAGCGCATTATCGACACAGTCAGCATTATTATTGGCTCTGTTTTTGTTTATTTTCTGGGGAAATATTTATTATCTTGGACTATCCATTATTCTATACGCTCCACCGCTAAACATCGTTCCTGGCACCGTAAAGACATAGAAAAGCGCGAAAAAACTCTCATCCAATTAACCAGAAGTTTCTGGCAAATTATAATAATTTTCTATGTCGCCGCAATTGTCGCCAATAAACTATTTCTATTTGATTTATCGCCTCTATTCGCCAGCGCCGGCATAATCGGTGTGGCGTTAGGATTTGGCGCTCAATCGCTCGTTAAGGACTTCTTGTCTGGTATTTTCATCATCGCTGAAAATCAATATCGTGTTGGCGATGTTGTTGACGTAATGGGAGCTGCTGGAACCGTCGAGAGAGTCGGCACTCGCACTACTGTTATACGAGATTCTGAGGGCAATGTTCATTATGTTCCAAATGGTACGATTCAGCACGTTATCAATAAAACTATGGGCTATAGTATGTCGCGCTTCAGCATTTATATCGACCCAAGTTCTGACATTTCTGCAGTTACAGACATTATTAACGCTACTGGTCAAGAATTAGCTAAAGAAAAGGCTTGGCAAAAGAAAATTATCGATCCGCCTAAATTCGTTTCCGTTGGTGATATTACAGGACGAGGAACAGAATTGATCATTGCCGGAAAAACTCAGCCATCAGATCAGTGGTCTGTAACCTCCGAGATGCGACATCGATTGCTACAAAACTTTGATCGCGAAGGAGTTCTTCTGGCGACTCTGCCGACACCAACCTCAATAACCAGAAGATAAAGATTAATTATTAGACAAGCCCAATTCTTTATCGCTCAACACATCATTAGAAAACGCTTTGATCTTATTAACGTTCTCTACTTCTTTATCATAAATTCCCAAAAATTCCTTCAATGTATCCTTATTTACTGAGCCTTGCGCGTCAAATTCGTGACTTTTTTCATTCGCATCCTTGCTAATTTGGTTACGGCGAGAAGCGTATTCTGGACGACTCAAATCCAATCGATAAGCGTCAGTCTTGTAATACATAAACATCGCGATCGACACCAACACAACTGAGACCGCAATAGTCAGTCCAATAAATGTAGCGAATTTATAACTACGAAATAATTCCTTAGCTCTATTCATTAGAACCTCCAGACAGCGAATTTTTAATAACTTGCACTTCTTCTTTATATCTCACTAACAATTCATCCAAGACCTTCACATCCTCAGAAAGTTTATTACGAGCCTCGCGAGCGACGGTCAATTTTTGATAATAGTCCACCGCATTATTAGAGCAATTTGCGCGCTGAAGATCAGTCATAGCAGTATCGTAATCGTTGTAATTGCTATTAAACTTAAGTCTCGTCGACTCGAATTCATTAGTAATGTTCACTAACTTTGAACTGTCCAGCTTATTGATTGCCAATCGACCGTTCAGCCTGGCCATAAGTTTGGTAGAAATAGAATTATATCTTTGTCCAATGTTAACTCTAGTTAGAGCGTCATTGGTATGGATGTTTTTAATAGCAACTCTTACGGAACTACAGTTTCGATCAAGCGTTTTTATAATCTCAGAATCAGCCGTAGCATCGACAGACTGAGCCTCAACTGCCCGTGGCGTCACTAACAAACTAGAAGCAATCAAAAAAGACGCGAGATAGAAAGTAATTTTTTTCATCACTTATATTATCTCACGTCTTCTTGAATAGAGTCAAATATTACTTGAAACGTTTTTCGACGTTACCCTTAACATCTTTTGCAGTTTCTACTACGGCGTCTCCAACTTTCTGAGAACCAGCTTTCAATGAATCTACACTGTCTTTAGCTGCAGCGGTCGCTTTGCAAGCTACTTTTTCAGTGTCGGCTTTCAATTTTACAGCTTTATCTTTCAAGTCTTTCCTTGTTTCCTTACCGCTCTTTGGTGCAGTTAAAATTCCAGCTGTAAAACCTGCTGCCACTGCTCCGATAATTGCTAAAACTTTTTTCATATATTTACTCCTTTTTTAATTATTTTTTACGAAACAAACCTGATATTTCACTAAAAACTTTTGTTGGCGACAACCACTCAGTCGCACTAGCTACGTTAGTTGTAATTTTACTAACGCTTTTCATGACCGTATTAAGTCTTACCAACAAGGCGATGACCACTGCCAGTAGCGTTACGATAATAACCGACAACAATCCTACGATGATTGATAATAAAACGATGGCTGTTTGGATATCTTCCACGCTTTACCTTTCTGCAAAAGTTTATATTTGTTATGTTTATTTTAGCATGCTTGTTAAATTGTTTGTATTAGATAATCTAACTATTTCACTATAGCATAAGCTTATTAAATTGTCAATAAAGACGTCCGCTAATCGTTAATAATATGATAAACTGGTATGGTTATGCGAGATTTTTTCAAACGATACATACCGGAATTTGTTTATGGCGCAGTCGACGGCACGGTAACAACATTTGCAGTCGTGGCGGCTTCAGCCGGTGCTGGAATATCCAGTTCAGTCATTCTTATATTAGGAATTGCTAATTTAATAGCCGACGGATTCTCAATGGGCTCTAGCGCATATTTAGCAGCAAGTGCAGAACATGAAGAATCTGTGCGCGACACCCAAAAACGCTCATCTCCAAAGATCATAGGCGCAGTAACATTCTTAGCTTTCGTGGTGGTCGGTAGCGTACCAGTATTGCCATATTTGATTGATGTAATTGCAAACTTAAAAGCGCCAAACGCGGTATTATTCTATGTTAGCTCAGTGCTAACTGCGGCAACGTTCTTAGCAATCGGCTTCATCAAAGGTAAAGTCAGCAAACAATCACCTTGGCAATCTGCAGGCATCACACTGCTCCTTGGGGCAATTGCGGCAGGATTAGCCTACTTCGCAGGCGACATTTTGGCGGCATGGCTGGGTGTTAGGATTTAGATTTTCTGCGATAAAATTTATTATTTTATCTATATTGCACACAGCCTTTTTACTCACCACACCACCATTCAAATAGACGCGCCTATTAATTTCCAACATCACCGACTGTATCTTTGGATTTTCATCGTGATAAAATTCCATCGGAACCAGCGCCCCAGAATACGGATAATTTAACTCACAACTATATCCCATTCCTTCAATATATGTTTTTAATTTTGATACATTGTCTTTGCTAACCCATTTTTCATCATAGCCAAGGCAAATATCTGGTAAATTCTCCGTCCAGCCAAACAATCTTCGCACTAATTCATCGCTATAACTATGAATATCAATAATCACACATGAACCATATTGATCAACAATTTCCCTACTCAATGCGTTTAGCTGTTTGTGGTGTAAGTCGTATGATTTACCCAAAATTTCCTCTCGGCGGGATGATCCTATTTTGCGATATTGCGTACCGTCAGATAAATGTGTATAAATCGCTCCCATACCCAGCTTAGCCATCGGCTCATCCTCATCACTGCGGAATCTCTCAACATCACAATATAGTCGCGAATATTTAGCTATAATTTTATGGCTATCTATATTTTTAACGAGCTCATCAACTTTATAATCAACAATGAAACGCAATTCCCTCTCGATAATCTCTTTATCTATCGTAATATCACGCCAAAAATCAGGCGGCAAGCACAACGAGGCATGAGGAATGTGAAGAATAATATTGTCCATCATCCTACGAACGTCTCCCGTGAACTCAATGCTAAATCTCACAAACCCAATTCGCGTAGCTGAGCAGGATCGACAACTGATGGCGAATTCATCATCACATCCACACCAGAGCCATTCTTTGGAAACGCCAGAGTCTCGCGGACGTTTTGCTCATCGGTCAATTCCATCAAAATACGATCAACACCAAAAGCACATCCTGCGTGAGGCGGAGCGCCGTATTTGAAAGCGCCTAACATAGCACCAAACTTTTCTTCAACATAAGACTCACTGAAGCCCAGTAAACCGAACACTTTATAAAGCACCGCTGGGTTATGATTACGAACACCACCAGAGCAAATCTCATAGCCGTTCATCACCATGTCAAATTGGTCAGCGACAATGGATAATTTTTCGGCGTCAGTTTCAGCAGATTCCAGAGCTTGCAAACCACCCTTTGGCATACTGAACGGATTATGCCCAAAATCAAGTTTTTTACTTCGGTCATCCCACTCGTAAAACGGAAAATCAATAATCCAAGCAGACGCCACGACCGATGGGTCCTTAAGATTAAAGTGCGAGGCAAATTCATTACGCAAGCGCCCCAATACCGTGTTAACAACCGAGCGAGAATCAGCGCCAAAGAACACTGCATCGCCATCAACCGCACCAGTTTTCTGCTGGATATCAGCTAATTCCTTCTCACTCAAGAATTTCGCAATTGGAGATTTTGCTTCACCGTCTTGATATGTGATGTATGCCAAACCGCCGGCGCCTTCACTTTTAGCGATATTAGTGAAATTGTCAATTTGCTTGCGACTCAAACTTGCGCCATTTTTTACGCAAATAGCCTTAACGCATTCAGCATTTTTAAATACGCCAAACTCAGTCTCCGATAATACGTCCGTCAGTTCTATCAATTCCATACCAAATCGCAAATCCGGCTTGTCAGAACCGTAAGTTTCCATGGCGTCACGATACGAAATCCGCGGAATTGAACTGCCATCACCAACTGCCAAATCGCTCAAATCCAACAATTTTTTACCAGCAAAATCAGTTGCCAGTTGCTTCATCAAAGGCTCAACTTCAGTGCGAACTTCTTCGCCATTTTCGGCAAAACTCATCTCTAAATCAAGCTGATAAAACTCGCCATACAAGCGGTCTGCTCGCGGATCTTCGTCGCGGAAACAAGCCGCCAACTGATAATAACGCGGCACGCCACCAACCATCAGCAGCTGCTTAAACTGCTGTGGAGCTTGTGGCAAGGCATAAAACTTCCCTTCTTGCAAACGACTAGGAATCAGAAAATCACGCGCACCCTCAGGACTTGAATTAGCTAAAATTGGCGTTTGAATTTCAATAAAATCTCGATCGTCCATATATTCATGGATTCGACGATACATTTCGGCGCGTTTTTTAAGCATGTTTTGCATTTTTGGACGACGCAAATCAAGATAACGATATTTGAATCTTAGTTCTTCGCCAGCTTGATTATCCTCGGCAAATGGCTGAATTGGCAAAGTTTCAGCTCGGTTCAAAATCTCCAAATTGTCCACAACAATTTCCACATCACCACTGGCAATATTCGGATTTTTCAGACCTTCACCACGCTCCGCAACCACGCCACAAGCACGAATCACAAACTCATCTCGTAAGCTTTCCGCCAAAGAAAAAGCATCTTTTTTATCAGGGTTAATAACCAACTGAACCAAACCCGTATGGTCGCGCAAATCAATAAAAATCAATCCGCCATGATCACGCCTGGAATGAACCCAGCCCGCAACTGTAATATTTTCACCAACTTTTTTAGAAGTTTCTGCCGCCAAAATTCTATTTTTCATATCTGTTATTATAGCATAATCTGGGCAAATTCCCAGAATTAAACATCTCGTCGAGTTTTTGTGGGCAAATTATTTTTCTGCGGATTAGCCGTAGCGGCTTTACGGAGATCTCCATAAACATCATATTCGTCAATGATTTTCTGACCTAATAGCGCTTCAATTACATCTTCTAAGCTCAGTAGACCAACTGTTTCTCGAAACTCATTTACGACAATAAACAAGTGATGCTGCGTTTTCAAAAATGCAGCCAAGGCGTGCTGTAGAGTTTGATTTTCGCGAATATAATAGACGTCTTTGCTCATGACCGTTTCCGCACGATGAGATTTTGCTTTGCGATCAATTGTCAGCAAATCCTGAATCCTCAACATTCCAACAACATGATCAATATCGCCATCAATGACAGGAAATCTGCTATACCCTTTTTTATGAAGATCATCAAGCACTAGCGGTCCGAGAAGTTCATTCATAGGTACTGATTCAATCATGCTTCGTGGCGTCATAATTTCCTCGACCTTCATATCGTTGAACTTCAGTCCGTTGGTAATAAGCTTTTTCTCAGAAGATGAAATCGCTCCGCTGGATTGAGCCACCATTTCCAGCAATTCTTCTTTCGATTCAATCACCCGATTATCACCAACAACTGGCGATACCGAACGGATTAGCGACAAAATTACTTGATGTCGCTCAATTGTCGTTAAAATTAGCGGTTCGTATTTCTCGTAAAGTTGCTGTGAGTATTTCTGCCACAAGCCAATTCGCGCGACGGCTCCGATTTCTAGGGCTATTATAATTGACAAAAAGAGTCCAGCCGCCCAATTGAACAAATAAACACTAATAGCACTTAAAATTACCAAACATAAAGAAGCCACGGCGCGCTGCAGTGAAATAATATCTCGTAAAAATTCTCTTTGTCGCAAAAGAATTTTAGCCTTTTCATCGCCTAGTCCACTTCTCCGCCGCAGCTCAAATTGACTATGCGAAGATGTTTTCGGCTGAACTCCCAGCACTATCAGCAAAACCGCCAAAGTAACCAAATATCCAAAAATTAGCACAATCGTCATAGTTTTATTGTACAGCATTCCGTGCTATACTTACTAGAGTAAATGGAGGTAAAATGAATAAGAAAAGCTGGATAATTTTCGCAATTATTGTAGTGGCGATTGTTGGTGGAATGATTTATATTTCAACACAAAATCGACTAAACATTAGCGATATCAATAGCGATCAGCTGAACACAACTATCAGCGCAGAATCGAGAAATGGCAATATCGCGGATCATGAAATTGGTAGCAAAGACGCCAAAGTGACAATTATCGAATACGCCGACTATCAATGTCCTGGCTGTGGCACCGCTGCACCAAAAGCCGAAGCGCTAGCTAAAAAATACAAAGATCACGTTCGATTAATTTTCCGCAATTTCCCAATTGCTAGCTCACACCCTAACGCACGCGCTGCCGCTGCCGTGGCTGAAGCTGCTGGTTTACAGGGTAAATTCTGGGAAATGAATGAGCTTCTATACGCAAATCAGGACGCTTGGAAAAATGCCAACACTACAGAACGCGACAACATTTTCAAATCTTATGCTGAACAATTAAAGCTTAATATTGATCAATATAAAACCGATATTGCCAGTAACAAGGTTAAAAATAAAATCGACTTCGATATGGCTCTCGGTCGCAAACACGGCGTTGCCGCAACACCAACTTTCTACATAAATGGAAAAAATACCGAGATGGACAGCTCTGGCTCAATTGAATCATCAGTCAAGGAAGCCTTGAAAAAAGCTGGCGTTGAAGTGAAGGATTAACGCATTTTCACACAAACCAAAATCCCGCTCCGGTGCCTTGGAGCGGGATTTGTTTATAGTCGTCCCTATTCTATCGTTGGAGCGACCGTACTACTTTTTATTGCGCTATATATGTTTGCCATTCGGCAGGCACCACATCCACCGCGATCTTTTTGCGCCTTGATGGCACAAATTTGATTGCTATTGGCATGTGTTTTGCACTCCTTATTATTATGTGCAGCCCCACGCGCTTCGACCTTTATCACTTAATATCAGCAATTTAATGCTTCGGCGCGAGACATGCTAACAATGTTACCAAACGTTTATTGGCACGTCAAGCAAAAACATTTTGAAAATGCTTATTATATCTATATTAGAATAAGCGGAGTCGCTTAGCAACAAACATAACAAGTAAAATCAACAACACCGTAAAACTGGTGATAACTGGGTACGCCCAAGGCTCACCTTGAAATGGCAACGCGATATTCATTCCATACATTCCGTAAAAAACGTTTGGAATAGCCAGAAGAATTGTTATGGCGGTCAATGCCTTCATGCGTTGGTTCAGCGTATTATTAGCAACCGTCGAATAAGCGTTTTGAATGCTGGAAATTGTGTGTGTGCTGGAGCTAATTGCCACTAAAACTTGCCTGATATGTAGATCGACGTCCTCCAAGGCTTCCAAATCTCTGGTCTTAAATAAGTGGCGGCGATTTTCCATTAGTTGTGCAATAACGCGGGACATCCCTTCCAGACTGCTTCGATATTCATTGAGCGTATCTTCAATTGCCACAAATTTAATAAAATCCGAATTCTCAACTTCATGACGACTCAGTCGCCGACGAGCATCACTAATTTGCTCCGTTAACAAATGCACGCGTTGTTCATATTGAGAAATAATATACGCCAAATTCGCAGCAAAAACTCCCGCTGGACGTTCGGTTGTGCTAAATAAATAATCACTGACCTCCAGGGGTGAAAATTTAACATGAGGCGATATTGTAATATAATGACCGCCGCTAATTGCAATTAAAAACGGTGCCGTTTTGCCAGAATCAGTTTGACCAAACGGTATGCGCGTAAAAATATACTCAACGCCATCAGAAAACTCCGCTCGAGGTAATTCGTGGATATCCAGTACGTCACGGACAATATTAGCAGACAACGACAAAGCCTTTGAAACTCGAGTAACGTCAAGATTGCCGGTCAAATTAATCCAACCGTTTTTATGCATTCGTTGAGCTTGCGTCAACTTTTCAGTCAACGATCTGCGTTCAAAATAGCCCACCATCATAAGAAAATTATAATATACACAAGCAATATTAGCAATCTGTCGAATTGCAATTAAACTTTATCGGCGGCGCAGGAAATAATAGCCCACAACAACAGCTAGGACTACACTAACTGCGGTAATTCCCCAAAACATCAATGGATTATCGGCACCTGGAACCGGCACGTTCATACCATATAAACCAGCGATCATCGTCGGAATAGTCAAAGCTACGGTGATTACGGTTAGCAGGCGAATCGTCTCATTAAGGCGCGTATCCATCACCGCCCTATAGCTGTCGCGCACATTAGTAATCGTCCTCAACAAACTTTTACAACGCGCAATCACCTGCTCCAAATCAATCGAGATGTCTTCAACATCTTCCTTATCGTCAGCCTTCAATCGCAACTTCTGAGTCGCCAAAAGTCTCTCAATTGCCCAGTTCATCGGAATTAACGCGTCAAGATAATCATTCAATTTGCGCTCATACTCCGCCAGTGTGGCAATGTCATTAACTCTCAATGTATGAATACTGTCCGTAGCCGCTCGCATTTGGCGATTAATCGTTGCCACGCGCCGTTGATATTGCGTTGAAATTGCCTCAACCATCGCCACCAAAAGCTCAACTTGTCGATCTGTTCTAATCCGCATCTTATCAATAAACGGCTGCCACAATCGCCCCAAACTATCTCTAGACAACGTCACGATATGATCTTTATTGATGCAGAATAAAATCGGCGTGGTAAAGTCATTAAAATCGTCGTCAGTGTCTGGCAATCGCGCAATCAAATAAGTCCACTCATCGTCAAACTCAATACGCGGCACCTCGTGCGGGTCAAGCGCGTCACTTATCAAATCCTCATCCAAGCCCAGCGTCAACAATTGCGAAACCTCTTCGTCGCTCGGTCTTTCGCAGCGCACCCACGAACCAGACTGCAAATTTTCTTGCGGGCTAATTATTGAATCACTATTTGTTGAACGAAGATATTGCAACATAATTTCATATTATAAAATAAAACATACATAAACACAAGAAGCTCCTGCGCCATTCACAGGAACTTCTTGATTTTTATTACGATTTAACTATCGTGCCTGCCGAGCCGCTAATGGCTTCAGCGGTTTTATCTAGCGAAGTAATAATCGCCGTACGCCCTGATTTGCCGTCCAAGAACGACAAGGCAGCCTGAGTTTTTGGCAACATCGAACCTGCCGCAAATTGCCCATCGTCAATATGCTTTTGAAGTTCTTCTATTGAAACTTCCCCGAGAGACTGCTCATCTGGTTTGCCAAAATTAATTTTAGCAGCATCAACCGAAGTCAAAATCAGCAAGGTGTCGGCGTCCAAAAGATCTGCCAATTTTGCCGCGCCGAAGTCCTTATCAATAACCGCAGCGACGCCTTTTAATTGACCAGTTTCGTCTTGCAAAACAGGAATACCGCCGCCGCCAGTTGAAACAACCGTCACGCCAGCATGAACCAGTGCCTTAATCACATCAGCCTCGACAATTGTCTGAGGTTTTGGCGAAGGAACGACACGCCGCCAGCCACGACCAGCATCTTCTTTTACCGTGTAGCCGCGTTCGCTAGCGACAGTTTTTGCCTCGTCTTCCGAATAGAACGGACCAATTGGCTTGGTTGGATTTTGGAATGCTGGATCGCTCAAGCTAACAATCGTTTGGGTTATAATGCTAACAGCGCGATTGTTCATCTGATTAACCATAAAGGCGTCATGAAAAGCCTGCTGCAGCCAAAAGCCAATCAACCCCTGGCTCATAGCGCCAGAATCTTCCAGCGGCAAACTTGGCACATCTGGCGTGTTAATCGCCTCTTCATGCAACACAATATTGCCAACCTGAGGACCATTGCCATGGACGATTGCTACGTTATGACCAGCCTGGATTAACGGTAAAAGTTGCCGAACAGTTTCATCAGCCACTCGTTGCTGTTGCTCAGACGCGGCTTCGCCCTGCCGTTGCAGGGCGTTACCACCGAGCGCTACTACAATAGTACGCTTCTTATCCATAGGCTACAGTGCTCCGAAAATTGCAATAACTGTGATGCTGATAATAGCAAATACCGCCATAATTGGAGCTGAACGTTTTAGCCAGTCGCGATATGAAACACCAGCCAAAGCCAATCCACCCATCAATGACGCGATAGTTGGAGCCATCATATTGATCAAGCCAGACGCTGTCGCAAATGCGGCAACCATAACTTCTTTGCTTGAGCCAACCAAGTCAGCAATTGGCGCAATAACCGGCATAGTTGCTGCCGCCAAACCTGATGATGACGGAACGATAAATGACATTGGCAAGTAGAATAGATATGCCAACACACCGACAACACCGCCACCAGCATCTTTCAGGAGAGATTCACCCCAGCTGATGATTGTGTCCTGGATTTCACCGTTAGTCATCACTACAGAAACACCTGTTGCCACTGCGATAATCAAAGCAACCGGCAAGATGTCTTTCACTCCGTCAATAAATGTATCAACTGGGAAAACACCCTCTTTCTTAAACTCTTTGTAGTAAATTGCGGTTATAACAATTGTTGAAATTAGGAATAGTGCGGTGATTTCATTGAAATACCAATCACCAAATGCCGCACTGTGGACTACACCAAGTACCGCGCCAATAACCGGCAGACCTGCAGCCCATTCAAACATATCAGTGAAGAGTGTGATATTCCAACTTCCCCATGGAATCAAGGAAAGAATCATTAACACAAACGTAATAGCAAACACAGACATAACGACTTTTCGTGGACCAGTGAATTTTGGTACGTTTGTCATGTCGAGAGCAGCCGTAGCTGGCTTGTAGCGAACATCTTCTTTGTACTTGCCGGCCTTCACTTTTGCGGCATAACGCATAGTAAAGATAATCGCGGCAATCAAACAAAGTACTAAGATTATAGACATTATTGGAATAACGCTACCCAATTTCACATCTGCGGTTTTTGCCGCAACACCAGTAGAGAATGGGTTGATTGTTGAACCGAGCACGCCAGTACCAGCACCCAGCACAATCACCATCACACCAGTCATAGCATTATAGCCAGCAGCAATCATCATCGGTATGACGAGCGCGTAGAACGCCACAGTTTCTTCCTGCATACCGTAAGTAGTACCACCGATAGCGAAGAGAATCATCAGAATCGGGATGAGCCACTTTTCCTTGCCCTTCATCTTTCGGAGCAGTGCGCCAAGAGAAGCGTCAAGCGCACCAGTTTTCATAGTGACACCTAAGAATCCGCCGAGAACCATCACGAAGACGATAACATCAAGCTTGTCTGACATACCTTTAATAGGTGCGGTGAAAACGTCCCACAAACCTTGCTGGTCGTGTTTTTTGACCTCTTCCTTTTTGCCGTCTTTTTCTTCCGTAACAGTTCGCTCTTTGTCGACTACGTAATACGAATTAGCTATACGATCGCCATCTTCGTTCGTCTTATATAGCCCAGAAGGAACAACCCACGTCAATGCCGCCATAACGATAATCACGACAAACAAAATAGTAAACGCCGACGGTGATCGAAGCTTCTGCTTTGCTTTTTTAATTTTTTCTACCATTGCCTCGGAGCCTCCTTAACCTCCTTATTACGACAACAACTACAATGTCAAAGCCATCACAGCCTTGATTGTATGCATACGATTTTCCGCTTGATCAAAAACTATCGAATGTGGCGAGCGGAACACCTCATCCGTCACTTCCATTGAATCTAAACCAAAATCTTCTTGAACTTTCTTACCGGTGATGGTTAATGCATCATGAAACGCCGGCAAGCAATGCATAAACTTAACCTCAGGATTTCCTGTTAAGTTAATCATCTGGCGATTAACTTGGAAATGTCGCAATTGGTTAATGCGCTCAGCAAACTTGTCTTCTTCGCCCATTGAAACCCAAACGTCCGTGTAAATTACATCGGCACCGCGCAAAGCTTCTTCAAAATTGTCGGTAATGGTAATGCGCGCATGACTTGACTTCGCAAAGTGATTTGCTTTATCAACCAAAGCTTGCTCTGGATGCAATTCACGAGGTGCCAAAATACGAAAATCAAGTCCCATAATAGCTGAACCGATCATCAGCGAGTTTGCCATATTGTTGCGACCATCGCCAACAAATACCAGCTTAGTTCCCTTCAATTTTCCGACATGCTCTTCAATTGTCATGAAGTCAGCCAAAATCTGTGTTGGATGAAACTTATCGGTTAATCCATTCCATACTGGAACGCCAGCATGACGCGCTAATTCCTCAACAGTCGCGTGGTCAAAGCCGCGGAATTCAATTCCATCAAACATTCGACCCAAAACCTTGGCAGTATCTTCAACCGTCTCTTTCTTACCCAATTGAATATCATCTTTACCGAGGTATTCTGGCGCAATTCCAAGGTCATTAGCAGCTACCGTAAATGCGCAGCGTGTTCGTGTTGAAGTCTTTTCGAACAACAAAGCCACATTTTTACCCTCATGAATTCGGTGCGGAATGCCGGCATATTTCAATCGACGATATTCACGAGCCGTATCCAATAGCAAGCGAATCTCTTCAGCGGTATAATCACCTAAAGTCAGTAGTGATCGTCCTTTCAAACTCTGAGCCATTAGAATACATCCTCTCGTACTAGCGGCATACTCATGCAGCGTGGACCGCCACGACCGCGTCCGAGCTCAGCGCCACTAATTTCAATAACTTCAATACCGTTTTCGCGCAATTTCTGGTTAGTTACGTAGTTGCGATCATAAGTCACCACAACACCTGGCGCAATTGCCAAAGTGTTTGAGCCATCGTTCCACTGCTCGCGAGCGGCAGCGATTGGATCTCCACCACCACACTCAATCAATGTAACAGTCGGCAAGCCCAGCGCAACCCTCAAGACATGTTCCAAATCTGTTTCATGTGTGATTCGTGGGAATGGCTGGCCTTCAACCTTCTCCAAAATGAAACAATTCATCCTGCCGCCATGGTCGCGAATTTCCGGGTGAATCGTAAACTTATCACGATCAATCATTGTAAACACAGTGTCTAGGTGCATAAAGGCGTGAGATTTTGGAATTTCCATAGCAATGACTTTCTCAAACTTTGAACCAGCAAACAATTTGGTTGCCATCTTTTCAATTGCCTCAGCGGTCGTTCGCTCTGAAACACCAATTGCCATAACCTTATCGCTTAATACTAATTCGTCGCCGCCTTCCATTGAGAATTTCTCTGTGCGGTTGTACCAAACTGGCGCACGATTAGCAAAGCGTGGATGATGGTCGATGATGTAGCGCATAAATAGCGATTCACGACGACGAGCCGTCCAGTGCATCTTGTTGATTGTCAAACCGTTACCAATTGCGGCAGCTGGGTCGCGTGTAAAGTATAGGTTTGGCATTGGATCGAGATAGAACGGATAATGATTTTTCTCGATCATATTATGAAGTTGCTGATGCTGATCTGGAGGCAAAGTAATTTCATCCTTGCGAACACCAGCCATAATCTTGCGAATCATAGCGTGAGTTGGCAAATCCAACAAGAATTGGCGCAATGTTTGAGTAACACGGCGTGAATCCTGCTTAGAAGCAGCCAACATTTCATCGACAAATTGTTCGCGCAATTGATCTGTGTTAATTGCCTCGGCGACCAATTGATCCAGATACAGAACTTCGATTCCACGACTTCTCAATACTTCCGCAAAAGCATCGTGTTCAGCCTGCGCCACTTTCAGATATGGAATATCGTCAAATAAAAGATCGGTCAGATAGTCTGGCGTCAAATTTTCCAGTTCTTCACCTGGCCGATGCAATAGAACGGTCTTAAGTTTTCCTATTTCAGACGTGATGTGAATTGGTTCGTCCATCACAACCCTCCCCTGTTTATATTAGTGATGTTTTAATTGTAACACGTTTATGTTTTTGGGCAAGAGGAGATGATTGCCAGACTAGCTTCAGTCCTGACCGTGAATTGTCGATTAACTTTCAGCCATTCATCAGTGGCTTTTGCAGCTCCCGGCAGAGCTTCATTTACGTAATCATCAACAATAATTATCGCGTCTTCGTTAAACTTACTTTCACAAACCCGAAAAGAATCGACAATTGACTCATAAAAATCGCCATCAAAAAACGCAAACATAATATTTTCCGGCACATCATCAGAAGTAAAATCGGAAAACCAGCCTTTGTGAATAATCGGCGACTTCAATCCTGCTTTCTTAAAATTCTGGACAAACGTCTTACGCGGCGCTAATAACTCGCCAGCCTTAAATTGATCACCCGCGGCGCTATTATCCTTCTGGGTTTTTTCTGGCAATCCCGCAAACGAATCGTAAACGTGAAACTCGCCCGTAAAATCGTAAGCGTCCAGCAGTCGGCGAATAAACAAACTAGTTGTGCCGACATAACAACCAAACTCCACGATGTTTCCAGTAGCGCCACTGCGCAAAGTTTTTTCCAATTCTCTTAAAAGCGCCCCAAGTTCTTTTATATCGACTTGGTCGGAAATGATCGGGTATTTAGTGAGGAGTTGATCTGCGATATTCATGACTTAATTATAAATAGTTCGCCAAATATCGACAAATTTATCAACGACGCAGCCCTATATATTTACGGTCTTATGAAGTAAACTATCAATTAGCACCTATGAATAACCACGATATTATCAAAACATTTTTGCCGAAACAACTGGACATAAGACTGTTAAGTTCGTTTCAATCCACCTTGCGAAAATCAAACATAATTGTATACGGCGAAATCCACGGCATTAAAGAAAATTCCGACGTCATCTATACTCTGGTTAAGAAACTTGGCGTAAAACGATTAGCTATTGAGGCAAGCCCTACTGTACTCAACTTCATCAATTCAGTAAAGACCGGCTCTTACGATTTTTCCTTGGTTGACGAAGACATTTTTGACTCGAGCATTTTATCTCTTGAAATGGTAAAGACAATAGTAATTCTTTTACAACAAAACCAACTCAAAGAACTTATTTTTATTGATACATTTTTTGACAATTTAGATGAAAATATCACCGTACCACCAAGCCTACAAGAACGAGAAAAACAATTGACTGAGAATGTCCTTAGTATTGATAACTCATTACCAACATTATGTATTATGGGACAATGGCATACGCAGCCCAAAGTTGTTACAGATGGCGAAACGCAACATAACTCAGCGCTATATCGCTTAAGAAAAGTAAAGCCAAATGTGCCGTTTATTCACAATGTCTACCGACAAGGACAATTATTTAACGACGGAAAAATAATTGAACTTCCGAAAAACCCATCAATTCCGCCTTATTATGAGATTGTCCAGAAAACTAATATTGATTTCAACTTGCACACGCCAAAGGCTACAAAAATATCACTATATAAAAAGTAGCAGACAACTACTCAGCAAACTGACTATTATAAAGCTCAGCGTAAAATCCATTTTGCTTCAACAGAGTTTCGTGATTGCCCTGCTCAATGATATTCCCGTCCTTAACCACCAAAATCAAATCGGCGTCGCGAATGGTACTCAAACGGTGCGCAATAACAAAACTAGTTTTTCCCTGCATAAGCTTCTCCATGGCTTTTTGGATAAGGACTTCGGTGCGCGTGTCGACCGAGCTTGTCGCCTCGTCCAGAATCAGCATCGGCGCCTTCTCTAACATTGCCCTGGCAATTGTCAGCAGCTGCTTTTCTCCCTGGGAAATGTTAGCAGCCTCCTCACCAAGAACCATATCATATCCGCCCGGCAGTGACCGCACAAAATGATCAACGTGCGCCTCTTTGGCGGTTTTTATCATCTCTTCCTCGGTAGCTTTTGGGTTGCCATACATAAAATTCTGACGAATCGTGCCATTAAACAGCCACGTATCCTGCAGCACCATACCAAACATTTGGCGCACATCGCTACGTTTCATTTTACGAATATCCACGCCGTCAATCTTAATTGAACCGCTATTAATCTCATAAAATCGCATTAGCAAGTTAACCAGCGTCGTTTTGCCAGCACCAGTTGGACCGACAATCGCCACGCGCTGACCTGGCTTAATGTGCGCCGACAAACTTTTGATGATAGTTTGGTCTGGCTTATATCCAAAGACGACGTTGTCGAATTCAACTTCACCTTTTACATTAGACAATTTTACCAAGTTATTCGATTCAACCGCTTCTTCTGGCTCGTCCAAAAACTCAAACACTCGCTCGGCGGCAGCAGCTGTCGATTGCAAAATATTAGCAATATTAGCAACCTGAACCAGCGGCTGGTTGAACTGATCGACGTATTGAATAAACGCCTGAATATCGCCGATTTTCAGTCGACCATTAATCGCCAACCAACCGCCCAAAATTGTCATAGCAACGTAGCCAATATTGCTGATAAAATTCATAATCGGATGAATCAATCCAGAAAAGAATTGAGCCTTCCAAGCGCTCTCCTGAAGCCGATTATTGATCTTAGAAAACTTAGCAATCGATTTTTTCTGACCATTAAAGACGCGCATCACTTGATGACCGCCATACATTTCTTCAATGTGTCCATTAAGTTCGCCAAGCTGCGTTTGCTGGCGTAAGAATTGTTTTTGCGAGCTCTTTGCAATCAATGTAATCACACCGCCCGCCAGCGGAAGCACCAGTAGCGCAACTAGCGACATCTGCCAGCTAATCGAAAACATCATCACCAAAATCCCCAGCACCGTAACCGTTGAAGTTACAATTTGCGACAAACTCTGATTTAGCGTTTGGCTGATCGTATCGACATCATTAGTTATGCGACTAAGAACTTCGCCGTAAGTTTGCTTATCGAAATAACTCAGCGGCAAGCGATTTATTTTTTCTGACAATTGTTGTCGCATCCTGAAAGTTACGGTTTGCGTCACCTGGGTCATTATCCACGTTTGAATATAGCGAAAAATTACACTCAGCACATACATTCCGACTAGCAAAATAATTATTCGCCAAATAGCGTCAAAATGAAATTCTGGACGCCGACTAAGATCTAGTTTTTTAATCGACTCAAGCTGACTGGACGGAATCTGTTTTTCAATCTCCGACTTATTCGGCAATCGGTTCAAAACGTCCGCGCCAGTAGTTCCCGCTGACAAAGAAACGCCTTTTGGCAATTTGCTAGCGATCGCCTCGTACGCTTTCATATTGACATAATCATCAACAATTTGATTCGTCGCGCCGCCTAAAATCTTCGGACTGGCAATCGCAAAAATCGTGCTCCCAATTGCAAAAACCAACACCATCAACATTTGCCATCGAAAATCCGACAAATATTTAATCAGCTTCTTGACCGTTCCCTTAAAATCTTTAGCCTTTTCGCCAGTGCCCATTCCGCCCATAGGACCGCCCATTCGCACTTGCTGACGTTTTTTCGTGGTTTGCCTAGACATTACAACACTCCTTTCGCAGCAATAGACATTTTCTGCAAATCATCTTCCGAGAGTTGCGAAGCGGCAATTTCTTGATAAACTTCACAATCTTTCATCAATTCCTGATGCGTTCCCTGACCGACAATTTTTCCCTCGTTAAGCACAATAATTTTATCGGCATTCATAATCGTATTAATTCGCTGACCGACAATTAGCACAGTTTTATTCTTAGTTTCCTTTGCAAGCGCAGCCCGTAACTTCGCGTCCGTCTTAAAATCAAGCGCCGAGAACGAATCGTCAAAAATGTAAACATTCGGCTCAACCGCAATAGCCCTCGCGATCGACAAACGCTGGCGCTGACCACCAGAAACATTGCCGCCGCCCTGAGCGATTTCACTTTTATAACCATTTTTTAACTCGCTAATAAATTCTTCCGCTTGGGCAATTTTGGCCGCTTTTTCGACCAACTCATCATCAGCCGTAGCGTTGCCGTATTTGATATTGCTAGCAACCGTTCCGCTAAACAGCACACCTTTTTGTGGCACGTAACCAATTTGACCAGACAAATCTTCCAGTTTCAGGTTTCTAATATCCACACCATCAAGCAAAATCTGCCCCGCCGAAACATCATAAAAACGAGGAATCAAATTAATCAACGTAGACTTTCCCGAACCAGTACTGCCAATAAACGCCGTTGTCTGACCAGGTTCGGCTACAAAATTAATATCCGAAAGCACTGGCAAATCCGCGTCAGGATAAGTAAACGTAACGTCCTTAAACTCAATTTTTCCCTTGGCATCTTTTGGTAGTTTTTTCGGCGACTTCGGGTCAGTAATTGACGGCATTGTATCCAAAACTTCCCCGACTCGGCGCACCGATACGGCGGCTCGCGGCACCATAATAAACACCATCGACAGCAACAAGAACGAGATTATCACTTGCATCGCATATTCCAAAAACGCCATCATATTACCAATTTGCAAATTGCCACTACTTATCAAATGCGCACCAAACCACACAATTGCCACACTCGAAAAGTTCATCACTAAAATCATAATCGGATCAAGCAACATCATCAAACGATTCACAAATAAGTTCATCTTATTCAATTCCGTGTTAGCTTCTTGGAATTTTTTCTGCTCAATCTTCTCGTTATGGAACGCACGAATAACTTTTAGTCCAACCAAATTTTCCCGCGCCACCAAATTAAGTTTATCCACCAGAGTCTGCAATTTCTTAAACCTAGGTACGGCAATCGTAAATAGTGTAGCGATAACTACGAGCAAAACAAACACCGCCAAAGCGATAATCCAGCTCAGATCCGGCGCGTTATTCATGGCTTTTTGCAGACCACCAATTGCCATAATCGGTGCCATTAACGCCAGTCTCAGCAGCATTATTGACGTTGTTTGAATCTGCTGAATATCATTCGTTGAGCGCGTAATCAGCGACGCCGTAGAAAACTTATTAAAGTCCGCCAAAGAAAAACTTTCTATTCGTTCAAACAATTTCAATCGCAATTTTTGCGCCATTCCCGTAGCAATTCGCGCCGCCAAAAAACCCACGACAATTGAACAAAAACCACCAGCCGCCGTCACCAAAATCATCATCAAGCCATTATTCCAAATCGCCGACATATCTTGTTTAATAATGCCATTATTGACAATTTCCGACATTTTATCCGGCAGCCACAAATTCGCCATCACAACTCCATACGTGAATCCAATCAAGATAATAAACAGCAACCAATAGCCTCTAAAAATTCGTAAAATATGTTTCATTTATAGCCCTTTATGTCCTAAGTCCACCTTATATTATATCATTTTAGGACTAGTTGATTTCATTTTAATAATTACAATTGGACAAAAATATCTGTTAGTTTTATACTGTTTTTAGCGTCGGGGTGTGGCGCAGCTCGGTAGCGCGCACCGTTCGGGACGGTGAGGTCGCTGGTTCAAATCCAGTCACCCCGACCATGAAATTATTGGGTGTACGTTCAGCTTAATTGAACCTCTGGCTATTAGCAATCAAAGGAGGTTTTATGCGACGAAGAGTAAACGTACGCGGAATTATTATCAATGAAAACGGCGAAATTTTCTGCCAAAAATTAACCGCAAACACCGGCAAAGGTCGTGATTTTTGGTGTACGCCGGGCGGCGGTTTAGAAATGGGCGAAGGCTTACTGGACGGCTTGCGTCGAGAAATGATTGAAGAAACTGGCGTCAAACCAGAAATTGGTAAGCTGTTATTTATCCAGCAATTCGCCGAATCCGGCGAGCAATCAGCGCATGGCCCGAACGAACAATTGGAATTTTTCTTCCTCATCACCAACTGGCAAGATTATCAAAACATTGACTTAGAAAAAACATCGCACGGTGTCGAGGAAGTGGCGGAATGCGGCTTTGTTGACCCGAAAACGACGCGAATTTTACCGAGTTATCTGACAGAGGTTGACCTGGACCAGCTGGTTAACAAATTGACAGAAGTCCCAGTTCTAAGCGAATTATAGCTGGGCTGCTTAGACTATTTAGCGAAGAATTTTTTGGCACGTTCAGTTTTCGGGTGATCCATAACTTGCTCAGGCGTTCCATTTTCGATAATTTCGCCCTTGTCTAAGAAAATCATCCTAGTCCCAACTTCACGGGCAAATTTCATCTCGTGCGTCACGATTACCATCGTCATTCCTTTTTTGGCAACTTTCCTAATCACATCCAAAACTTCGCCAATCATCTCTGGGTCTAGCGCTGAAGTCGGCTCATCAAAAAGCATGATTTTCGGCTCCATCGCTAGCGCCCGCGCAATTGCTACTCGCTGTTTTTGACCGCCAGACAAACTATTCGGCGAAGCGTTCGCTTTATCCAATAGTCCAACATCGTCCAATAAACTTCGCGCCAATTTTGTCGCTTTTTGATCTGAAAATTTGCGCAGCTTTTTCGGAGCTAATTTAATATTTTCAATCACACTCAAATTCGGAAACAGATTAAATTGCTGAAAAACCATGCCAATATTCTGACGCAACGCGTTCAAGTTTACGTGTGGATCAGTAATTTTTACTCCATCGACGATAATCTCGCCCGAAGTCGGCTCCTCCAGCAAGTTCAGACAACGCAAGAACGTCGACTTGCCAGAACCAGACGAGCCAACCACCACGACAATCTCACCCTCTTCAATTTCCACGTCAATATCGCGAAGAACTCGATTCGTGCCGAACGTTTTTTTCAAGTTTTTAACGCTGATCATCGTCATGCTTCAATTTCCTTTCTACTCGCGCCATTACTCGCGTAAAAATCGCCGTCAAAATTAAGTACATCGCCGCAGCGGCAAATAGCGACTGAAAAGCTGTCGCCGTCTGAAAACGAATATTGTCCGCGCCTCGCATAATATCATTCAAGCCAATCCAACCAACAACCGAAGTTTCCTTTAATAGCGCGATAAATTCACTAATCAACGCCGGCAATGAATTTCTCATTGCTTGCGGTAAAATGACTAGACGCATTGCCTGCCAATTACTCAAGCCCAAAGACCTGGCTGCTTCCATTTGCCCTTTGTCGATACTCTGAATTCCGCCACGAATAATCTCAGCGATGTACGCACCGCTATTTATTCCGAACGCCACCGCCGCCACAAAAATCTTCGGCATAAATTGATACGACCCAAAAACGACATAATACATAATCAATAACTGAACCAAAAGTGGCGTGCCGCGAATAATATCGACATAAATTTTTCCCAAACTAGCCAGCGGATTAAAGTTCGCGAGTCTGCTTGTTTTCATCCTGCCAAATGGTCGTAAATTCGACGTGCGCATCAGGGCGACAAGTACACCAATTGCCGACCCTAAAATAAGCGACAGTACGGTCAAAACCAGCGTCACCTCTAATCCATGCCATAAAAATAGCCATCGACCGCCGCCAAAAATCACTTCCCAAAAATTCACGATTTAGCCTCCTCGCCAAAATATTTGCGGATCAGCTTTTCATAGCGGCCATCTTTTTTCATCTTGGCAATTTCTTTATTGACCTTTTCTAGGAGGTCTTTATTGTCCTTTTTAATAGCAATCGCATAACTTTCATCGCTGAGCGCGCCCGGTAAGATTTCTAAGTCAGAAAATCCAGCCGAATATTGCTTTGCGGGAGCGTCGTCCAGAATGACCGCCTCAATTTTTCCCGAACTTAATTCCTGCAAAACACTCGGCGCGGTTTGGAATTGCGTGACTGATGCGCCAGCAGTTTTAGACGCCAAAGTATCGCCAGTCGTACCCAGCTGTACACCAATTTTTCGCCCTGGCAATTGATATTTATTGCGAATCGGACTGCCCTTTTTAACAATTATTCTCTGTGACGCCGAATAATACGGATCTGAAAACAGCGCATTTTTCTCTCGCTCAGGCGTCACCGTCATTCCAGCCGCCACCATATCAATTTGACCACTATCCAACGCCGGAAGTAGCCCGTCAAATGACATATCTTCGACCTTCAAATCTTTGCCCAAGCTTTTAGCAATTTCCCTCGCCAAATCAACATCAAACCCAACCACTTGATTGTTATCAATATATTCAAACGGCTTAAATCCAGCATTCGTACCCATCACTAAAACATCAGTTTTTGAGCCAATTACGCCATCTCGATGTAAAATATCGCCCAACATCAAACAAATCATCCCCGCAAATAAAACCAGCCCAATCCACCAACTAATTCCGAATGTGCGCGTCTTATTCTTGCTCATGCTTTTATTATACCCCTTCATCCTCAAAAAACGTAAGTGATATAATAGAATGGTGAGAAAAATTAAATTTACCAAACGTTTCTGGATTAAATCAATATCAATAATCTTGCTTTTTTTGGCGGCATTTTGTTTAATTGCGGCGCGCTATAAATATATCGTCTTTAAAAATTCGCAAATCGACGAGATAATTTTTTATTTCGTCAACGGATTAGCTGGTGGCAAATCTGACAATTTATGGTCGGCCGTCCTGCAGAATCTTCCGCTGGTTTTCCTATTATTCGGCGCTTTATTAATCCCAATGTTCGACAAATCGATCTCTTTTATCAATCGCATAATCGCCTTTTGCTTGAAAAAAATCAAATCATCACGAAAACTCACCTTGCCGTTTTTGAGATTACGAAATCAAGCAATTTACTCGCTGAGTATGTTTTTAATTGCAATTGTCCTTCTGATTCAAAGTTTCGGCATCCCTAACTATATTTACGCCCTGACCCAATCGACCAAATTATACGAAGAAAATTACGTCAATCCAAAAACCGCCAAATTGACTTTCCCAGAGAAAAAACGCAACTTAATATACATCTATTTAGAGTCAATGGAAAACACTTTGGCGTCAAAGGCTAATGGCGGCAGCTCCGAAACCTCCGTTATTCCAGAGCTGGAAGAATTGGCGTTAAAAAATACCTCATTCTCAAACAAAGCATCCGGTGTCGGCGGCGCCTTGCCTGCAACAAACACTGGCTGGACTGTAGCGGGAATGGCTGCGCAATCTGCTGGCGTCCCACTGAAAGAAAACTTAGTTGGCGGACGCGACCATAACGCCCTGGGCGAGTTTAAAAAGTTCTTGCCAGGCGCTTACAGTCTTGGTGAGATTTTAGAAAAACAAGGCTATAATCAAACATTTGTTATGGGCTCTGAGGCAAGTTTTGGCGGACGCGATAAATTATTAACTCAACACGGCAACTTCAATATTGAGGATTACAATTACGCCAAAAAACACGGAAAAATATCCGAAGATTACAAAGTTTGGTGGGGTTATGAAGATAAAAAATTATTCCAATTTGCCCGCGAAGAAGCCTCGCGTTTGGCGGCGTCAGACAAGCCATTCAACTTGCAATTATTGACCGCTGACACACATTTTACCGATGGCTATTTGGATGAAACCTGCGCTAAAACCTTCAGTAATCAATACGACAATGTCCACGCTTGTTCCTCAAAACAGGTCGCCGCATTCGTCAATTGGGTTAAGTCTCAGCCATTTTATGAAAATACCACAATTATCATTTCTGGCGACCATTTAGGCATGCAGACTTCATACTACGACGAAAAAATTGGCGGAACTAATTATCAGCGAACCATTTACAACACGTTCATAAATCCAGCTATTTCGACTAGCCATTCAAAGGATCGTCAATTCACGACATTCGATATGTATCCGTCAACTTTGGCGGCGCTGGGAGTTAAAATTGACGGCGACCGCTTAGGTCTGGGCACAAACTTATTTTCTGGAAAGAAGACCTTAGTCGAGCAATACGGCGGAATTGAAAACTTAAATTCAGAACTTTCCAAACGTTCCGCTTATTACGAAAATAAGATTTTCACCAAATCCGGCAATTAGCCATTGTAGCCATTCGGATTATTGCTCTGCCAATTCCAAGCGTCGCGGCAAGCATCTTCAATCGTCAATTCTGCTCGCCAACCTAATTCTTTTTCTGCCAACCCCGGGTCCGCATAGCACGCCGCGATGTCACCCGCTCGACGTGGCGTAACTTGATATGGAACATCGCGACCAGACGCCTTCTCAAACGCCTTCACTAATTCCAAGACTGAAGTGCCACGACCGGTGCCGATATTATAGACTTTATATTCGTTCGGTCGGCCTAAATTCTCCAGAGCTGCCACGTGAGCCTTTGCCAAATCAACCACGTGAATATAATCGCGCACACCAGTTCCATCTGGAGTGTCATAATCATCGCCAAAAACGCTCAAATGCTCTCGCTTACCAACAGCAACTTGCGACACAAACGGCAGAAGATTATTTGGAATTCCGGAAGGATCTTCCCCGATGCGGCCACTCGGATGCGCGCCAACTGGATTAAAATAGCGGAGAGACGTAAATTGCCAATCTTGATTCGTTGCAGAAATGTCGCGGAGCATTTGCTCAATCATCAACTTTGTCTGACCGTATGGATTTGTGGCAGACAACGGCATATCTTCGGTAATTGGTAATTTAGCTGGATCGCCGTAAACTGTTGCCGAACTAGAAAACACCAGTTTCTTCACACCAAATTCTTGCATCACATCAAGCAAAACCAACGTGCTTTCAAGGTTGTTTTTATAGTAAAGAAGCGCCTTTTCAACCGATTCACCAACCGCCTTCAACCCAGCAAAGTGAATTACAGCATCAATTTTCTCAGTCTTAAACAATTCTGATAGTCGCTGATGATCGCATAAATCAAATTCATGAAACGGTATTGATTGACCGATGATTTCTTCAACTCGCCCCAGACTCTCGACGGATGAATTTGATAAATTATCGACCACCACTACGTTATGATTTGATGATAATAGTTCGATGATAGTGTGACTGCCGATATATCCAGCGCCACCAGTGACAAGAATATTCATACATTTAACATATCACAAAATGGCTACTTATTTTATTAGCACTCTTGCACTGAGAGTGCTAATTTGCTATGATAGCTATATCAAATTTCACCATTCTGTCTTTTGCTGGGGCGTAACAAATTAGACCTAAAAAACCAAAAAGGAGGATTTTATGCCACCAAACATGAATCAAGAGGAAACAACTAAGCCGCTCGAAAAATTTGGTACAGATATAACGGCGTTGGCGCGAGAAGGTAAACTCGATCCAGTGATCGGTCGAGATGAAGAAATTCGACGCACTATGCAGATCCTAAGTCGCCGCACTAAAAACAATCCCGTCCTCATCGGTGAACCGGGAGTTGGTAAAACCGCGATTGTTGAGGCGTTGGCGCAGCGAATCGTCAAAGGTAACGTTCCCGCTTCACTGAAGGACAAGCGACTAATTTCCCTGGAAATTTCCAGTCTTCTGGCGGGCGCCAGTTTCCGCGGACAATTTGAGGATCGATTGAAAGCCGTTCTGAAAGAGGTAGAAGATGCGGCCGGCGAGATTATTCTTTTTGTCGATGAAATTCACACCATGGTTGGCGCTGGAAAAAGTGAAGGCAGTATGGACGCGGGCAATATGTTAAAGCCAGCGCTGGCTCGCGGAAAATTACATATGATTGGCGCGACGACGCTCGCTGAATATCGCCAATATGTCGAAAAAGATGCAGCCTTAGAACGAAGGTTTCAACCAGTTTACGTTGGCGAACCAAGCTTTGACGACACTGTCGCCATTTTGCGCGGATTGAAGGAAAAATACGAAATTCACCACGGAGTAAAAATCGCTGATGACGCAATCGTGGCAGCCGCCAGATTATCCACCAGATATTTGCCCGACCGATTCTTGCCAGACAAAGCAGTCGACTTGCTTGACGAAGCAACCAGCTCACTTAAAATGCAATTGGAAAGCGTGCCAATTGCACTGGATCGATTGAACAATAGACGCTTGCAATTGGAAATTGAGGAAGCGGCGCTGAAAAAGGACAAATCCGACCACGCCAATATTCGCAAAGATGAAATTAAGGAGCAAATTGCCGAGATTCGTGCAAAAGCCGAAGTGATTGATAAAAAATGGCAACACGAAAAAGACATTTTGCAAACCGTCAACACGACTACCGAAAAAATGGACAATCTGCGCTCACAATTAGAAATTGCTGAACGCGACGCGGACTTAGCCACCGCCAGCCGCATTAAGTATGGCGATTTGCCGGAGCTGGAGAAAAAATTAGCAAGCGCCCGCGAGGAGCTAGCAGCAATTCCAACTCACGACCGATTACTCCGCGAAGAAGTTACGCCTGACGATATCGCCGGCGTGGTGGCGCGCTGGACCGGAATTCCGGTGGAGCGATTGATGGAAAGTGAATCTAGCAAATTGACCAAATTGGAAGAATCAATTAGCCGCCAAGTCATCGGACAAGATCGCGCTGTGACAGCTGTAGCAAGCGCCATCCGTAGGTCACGCGCTGGACTCGGCGATATCAATCGACCGATTGGCTCATTCCTATTCCTCGGCCCTACTGGCGTGGGAAAAACAGAAGTCGCGCGCAGTTTATGTCGTGAATTATTCGACGACGAGCACGCCATGATTCGAATTGACATGAGCGAATATATGGAACGCCACGCCGTAGCCAGATTGATCGGTTCGCCTCCAGGATATGTCGGCTATGATCAGGGCGGTCAATTGACGGAAGCCGTTAGACGACGTCCGTATAGCGTGGTTTTGTTTGACGAAATCGAAAAAGCACACCCCGACGTGTTTAACGTACTGTTGCAAGTTTTAGACGACGGTCGATTGACGGACGGACAAGGACGAACGATTGACTTTAGCAACACCATTATCATCATGACCAGCAACGTCGGATCGCAAATGATTATGGACTACACAGGTGATGACATTAGTTCTCTCGACAATCAAATTTTAGAAACGCTTCGTGGTCATTTCCGTCCAGAATTCTTAAACCGAATTGACGACATCGTGATTTTTGATCGCATTCACCCTGAATCGATGCGTGCAATTGTTGACGTGCAATTAGAAAAAGTTGTTCGCCAAGTTAAAGATAGTCGCGACATAACGCTGAATTTTGACAATAGCGTTCGTGATATGTTGGCGCGATACGGCTACGACCCAAGTTTCGGCGCTCGACCGCTTAAGCGTTTGATTCAAAAACGCGTGCTTGATCCTTTGGCGCTCGAACTGATCGACGGGCGAATTCACGACGGAGATACAGTAAAAGTTGCTGTCGCGGATGATCGAATTGCCTTTACGAATATCGTATAATAGACGCATGGATCAAATTCGCAACGAGTACTTGGAAAATCATACCAACAAAACCTATCAAGAGCGGATGAATCAGACAGCGTCATCCAAATTCGGAGCTATCGCAAAACATCTTGGTAAAAACGTTAAATTGCTTGATTTCGGTTCTGGTTTCTCGCCAGAATTCATCAAACAAGTGACGCAAACAGAAACTCACTACGTAGCCTATGATGTTTCACAAATTGTTCAATCTCAGCTTCAAGAAAATAACATTGATTTTGTTACTAAAGAACAACTTGAAAACACCAAAGATGAGTTCGACATCATCTATATGTCGAGTGTATTTCACGAATTGATGAGCTATCTATCTCGACCCGAGCGCACTAAAACGTTCGCAATGCTAGATAAAGCACTCAAGCCTGACGGCACCATTATCATCCGCGATTGGGGTCCCGGTGAGACGTCAAGCCTAGTCGCGTCTATCGAAGTAGCATCCGAAGATGTCAACGATGAAGTTTGCACATGGATCGAAGCGCTTGTTAAAAATTCAGTGATTAGCATGCCTACTATCGTTTGCGACGACAATGATAATCCTATCACTCCGTACCTCTACAAGGCAAATAGTCAAACTATTTACGAAATCATGTTTCACGCGGTTTGGGGGCTAGATTCACTTGAACGCGAATCAAAAGAATCGTACGTTATCATGAACCACCTTATTCACAAATGGATTTGCGCGCCACGCGGTTACAAAATAATACAGTCGCAGAATGAATTCGATGAAACCTATTTGCCACATTTACAAAAATACTTCAAAATCGATAGTATTCCATGGCCAACAAAGGTTATTTACGAACTAAAAAAAAGATCGTAATAACACACCAGCAAACTTTATAACACAACTACCACAATGAATTACAACGATAAGCACTACAGACTAACCATCAAATCAGCGTTTTTAGGAATTTGCAGAATGCTTGCTTTACCGAAATATTTCTTGCTAACAATTGTCGCGACCATCGCCTTCGCTATAGTAATTTATTTCGCAATCAACGCCAATTTTTACGGACCGCTGATGATGTCGCGCTTACCAATCATCGATAAAATCGCGCTGCTCGGTTCGATGATTATAGACATCTTCAAACAAAGTTTCACTTCACCAAATGGCGCGCTACTTATGGTAGTATCAATTCTTCAAGGTGTATCGATCGCCGCTGTAATTTTTACAGCAAAGAATAATCGCGACAATGAAAAAACTGTATCTCGACAAGTCGGATTAAGCGGAATTGCATCAATTGCCGCAACAATTGGACTCGGCTGCGTTCCCTGCGGAACGTCACTAATCTTACCAATTGTAACCCTATTTTTCTCGGGAGCTGCTGCCGCTACCGCCGCAAATATCGCCAGCACAATAGTCCTTTTGTTGGCTTTGCTGCTCAGTTTATTCTCGCTATATAAATCAGGTCAAATTATTTTTATGTACACAGAATTATCTAAACAGGAGAAAATATGAATCGACAAAAATCATCAGGCATAGCGCTTATTTGGGTTCTTTCGGTAATTGTAATCGTGGGAATCGTAGCTTTGTTTATCTATGGAATTGTCAATCGCCCGCCGAATCGTCACATTGGCGATAATAAACCGTGGAATGAAAAAATGTCACAAGGATCCGCTGACGCGAAAAACGTATTCATTGATTATACTGACTATTTTTGTTCATTTTGTGCCGAGGTTGAAGCCGCAACCAGCACAGAGTTCTTCAAAAATGACTATATTAAATCCGGAAAGGTTCGTTATGAGCACCGTGTGGTAACGCTATTAAAGGAGATGACCAACAATACCGAAACCGGTGCTCACGCTGCGTTTTGTGCTGCTGATCAAGATAAATATTGGCAGTACACCCACGATATCGTCCCGCGCATTAAAAGCGATTATTTCGATAAAGGAATTGGTGTAAAAAACGTTGCTGTGCCGAAAAAAATCCCTGCTCTTCCACTGGAATATTTCCTGACTTCCGCCAAAAACGTCGGCATGAATGAATCGCAATTTTCTGACTGTATGACCAAAAAGCCACACCAAAAAGAAATTGATAGCAACACACAAAAAGCCCTGTCGCTTGGCGTGAATGGATTGCCATATATGGTTATTAACGACTATCAAACCAGCGGATTCGTCGGCGGAGAAAACGGATTAAGAAGTATTCTTAAGGCTGGCGGTGTCGAATAATTATTTGATTTGCCGCATAGAACTGTACCGTTTCCATTGTCAAAAATATCAAGCACCCGCTTATGATAAGCGTAACGTTTTTCTATTTGTTTCGCTATTATTGAATAGCTATTCCCACCTAAATAGCTTAATGGCTAAGAAATAAACAGCGAAAGTCCAAGCCGCGATAATACCGAATTGCGGCAATATTTCCATAAAACTTGCGTGCTCGGTCATAATTAACCGGAATCCATCCGTAACTGGAGTCAGAGGAATAAACTGAGCGACACTTCGCAGCCATTCCGGAAATAGATGAAGTGGGAAAAACGTACCAGATAAAAACATCATCGGGAAAGAGATTAAGTTACTTAATGACGATGACTGATCTTCGTTCTCTGACAATCCGGCAATTAATAACCCCACACCCACAGTCATAAATGCAGACAATACAGACATCATTACAAATAACGCCCAGTCGCCTCGCATATTAAAGTGGAATATCAACGTTCCAGCGATAACCATCATCACCAAACTGAGTAAGGAAATCATCGTATAATGAATTGCCGTGGAGATGATTAGCTGGCCCGAAGTAAATGGCGCCGCACGTAACCGACGATATAGACCACGTTTCTTCTCAGCCGGTATTTGGTTAGATAGACCAAAAATACCCATACTCATCAAACTGAAAGTTAATAGTCCCGTAAACATGTAGTCAAACGATTTTAATTGCTCATCACCAATCGCTTTACCAACAGCTTTAAGCGGAGCTTCAGGCTGGCCCATCTGACTATTGATACTATTGGTAATTTGATTCATCACCGCCACCAACGCGCCGCCTGTCTGCTCAGAACCCTTGGAGTAAATAACATTCATAGTGCCTGTTGGAATAGGATGATTGCCGTTATTTTTTATCGCGCCAAAATCGCTTGGAAGCTCAATAATACCGTTAAGCTCCGACCGCTTCATTTTTTCGCGTGCGTCATTCATATCTTTAACGTCTTTAATTTTGAGAATCGAATCCTTCGAATTTTCTTTGGCATTTTTAACAAAACTTTTGGCAAATTCCGTCTGTGAATTATTAACGATTGCAATATTAAAACTGGTCGAATCATTACTAAAAACCGACCCGAACACTAATAGAAAAATCAGCGGAAAAAGGAAAGTGAAAAATAGCGCCATTTTATCTCGGACGAAACGCTTTTGCTGAGCGCGAACTTGCCCGAATATTCCAATCCAATATTTTTTCATATTAATCCCGAATTGCCTTTCCTGTTAAATCAATAAACACGTCCTCTAAGTTGGCTTGCTCGACAACTTGTTCCTTCTTAAAACCACGCGCCAATAATTGCTGAATGAGATTGTGTGGCGTATCAATTGTGATAATCTTACCGCTATCCATAATTGCCAGACGGTCACATAATAATTCCGCCTCGTCCATATAATGCGTCGTCAAAAGAATCGTAATTCCCTCGTCGCGAATTTCCTTAATTAAATCCCACAAATTTCTACGCGCCTGCGGATCAAGCCCCGTAGTCGGCTCGTCCAGAAACAACACTTTTGGATTATTCACCAATGTCGAAGCAATCGCAAAACGCTGTTTTTGACCACCAGAAAGTTGCTCGACGTAATTCTTAGCCTTTTCCGTCAATTGGACCTTAGCGAGCAGCGCCTCAGTATCAACTGTTCGACCATATAAACTACCAAACATTTTCAATTGTTCACGCAAAGTCAGCTTATCATAAAAAGCCGTCGACTGAAGTTGAATACCAATTATATTCTTAATATCCTTAGGTTTCTTAGCGACATCTATGCCATCAATTGTAGCCACGCCGCCATCAATTGGTCTGAGCGCTTCCAGCATTTCCAATGTTGTTGTTTTGCCCGCGCCGTTAGGACCAAGAATCCCAAATATCTCGCCCTTTTTAACTTCAAACGATACGCCGTCAACCACGTTATTTCCATCATAAGTCTTAACGAGTTTATCGACTTTTATAATTGGCTCAAGTTCCACTCCGTAAATTCCTCTCTGTTGTAATTTTTGATCAAGCTAGTCTCTACTTATTATCAATAATAACAAAACCAAAATACTAGTGCTATACTTATAATATGCGCATTCAGAGAAAAAAAGCAAAACCAAAATCGAAAAAACTATTTATTATCATACCGTTTTTGATATTGCTATTTTCGGCAGGGCTATTTGGGATATATTTCCTCAATCAATCACACTCGCGACAAACGACTGCGCCATCTGACGAAAAGTATTATTTTGCCGACTCGAAATATTCTGGCATTCGCTCAAAATTTGTCACCAGAGATAACAAACGGGAAAAAGTTTCAATTGAATATCCGATCACGGAAAATGAAAAAATTAATCGCTTAATTAGCGAGTCGATTGATAAAATTGATCGCGATTTTCAAAATACGGTTTTACTGGCGACAGTTTTTGATAAGCCAATGACCGAAACAATTAGCTATCAAGTCATGCACAACACTTCAGAAGCGCTGTCGATTATCGTCAATATTAAGCAGGATATGAACGGCGCACATCCAGCATCAATGACGCAATTTTGGACTTTCGACAAAAAATCTGGCGAAGTTGTCGGCTTGGCTGATTTTACAGAACAGTCCGATGAAGCCGCCGAAGCAATCATATCCGCTGCCAAAAATAGCATTTCTCAGACCATCAAACAACGTCAGCAGCCAGAAATTGACCTGAACGAAATCATAAATAAAGAAGCTTTATCTAATTTCATCATCACTAATAACGGCAATTCATTGGCTTGGCCACTCGGTCAGGCGTCGCTACTACCATCATCTTACGGCGAATTGACAATTACCGTGCCAATTTCCTCCGTCTCTAAATATCTGCAAAACCCAACAGCTCGGAAACTAGCCAATATTCCCAAGCCACCCGAGCCAAAGCCAGAACCAGCACCAGCACCCGCTGCGCCAACACCTGCACCAACCACTGGCAATAAAGTGATTGCCTTGACGTTTGATGATGGACCAGGTCCATACACCGCGCACCTACTGGACATCTTGGATCAGTATGGTGCGAAAGCGACATTTTTCTTGATTGGTAGCAAAGTTTCTGGGCAAGCTAGCGTCGTACGTAGTATACAGGCGCGTGGTCATCAACTGGGCAATCACTCGTGGTCACATCCGGAACTACCTAAGCTATCAGTTGACCAAATTGCTGGCGAAATCGACCGTACTAACGAGGCCATCAGGCAAGCCACTGGTGTCAAGCCGAGCATCTTACGACCACCTTACGGCGCGGTCAACGGCGTTGTCCTGGAACAGCTTCGCCTGCGGAATATGTCATCAATCTTGTGGTCGGTCGACACGCGGGATTGGGCTGATCGCAATAGCCAGATTGTCTGTTCACGTGCCGTCGCTGGCGCTCGCCCTGGAGCCGTCATCTTGATGCACGACATACACCAAACTTCCGTCAATGCCGTGCCGTGCATCCTCAGCTCACTGAAGCAGCAGGGGTATTCATTTGTGACGATACAACGGTTGAATTAGTCCGACTGATCAATGTTAAACACCTTGTATTTCGAGGTTGCACCGCGTAGTAATTTTACCCGTGAAGGTGCCACACCAAAATATTTTGCCAACAACTTTCCTGCCGCTAGATTCGCTCGCCCCTCAATGGCTGACGCCTTGGTGTAGATTGTCAGCGAACCATCATCGTTCGGGACGACTTCTTCGCGGTGGCGAGAGTTGGGTTTGAGATGGACGGAGATTTTCATAATTCAATAATCATTACCCTTAAAACGATATCACCTCCAGCTCCCGCGGCAAAATCTCCTGTACTTCCACTGAACCTGCTACCAAATGATAACCATGCAGCTTTGACGGCAAGTCACGCTCGGCTGAACGCCAATTAACCGGGTGATTTTCATCAAAATAATCCAGCAGCTCCGCATTCAGAAAATGATCGCGCGGCAGACCCACTGAACCGTCCTGATTGACGACCAGGACTATCGACAAGCCCGACGTTACACCATCTTCATTCTTGGCATACGCCGCCGTCACCAAATGAACCAGCGGCTCAAATTTCAATACTGACTGATCACTCGCTTCCACCTGCGCCTGACCGCGGCGCGCCAGCTGCTGATTGATTTTTGTTGTCAATTCCTCGACACTCGGCTTACCGTCGCCCGCTCGACAATAATCGCAACCATCCGCTGCCTCGACATATTCCAGCAGCAAATCCATATCAACGTCAGTGTCTTTAACGCCATGCTGCGACAATTGCTCCACCATCTCATGCAGCGCGCCCAGCAAACTATAATCATTGACATTCCTGGCAGCATCACCGATGCGGATGATGGCACGAGCGATGATGATGGTTTTGTTTGGTTTGTTCATGCATTCTCCTTAGCATCTTTACTCCGCTCCAAAAGCATTTGTAAGCACCCAGTAGCCAACAACGGGCGAACATAATAATTTGCGTGTGTATCAGGTGTCACAATTACCATCTCCGACCATAGTCAACGCCTGCCGCAAACTCCGCACCGGCGCCGCATATGGTACATTAATTTCTGCAAAATGCTGGCGGGCCGCAGTAATTTTACCTCGTTCATTGACGCTCAAGTGATTATCGTTAATATCATCCGAGCCTTTCGTTTCCGCTACAAAGTAAATCCGCTTATCGCCATCAAACGCCACCGCCCAATCTGGATTATACTTACCGACCGGGGTATCAATTTTGAACCAACTTGGTAGCTTAATATAGAATTTCACATCAGCATTATCCTCCAGCGACTGCATGAATTCACGCTCAACTTCCGAATCAACCGCCACATAATCGTAGATGGTTTTTGCCAGGTCGGTCACTGCAACTGCCCCACTCTTCATCGCTGCATCATACAGGTATGTCTGTAATTCACTATTCTCAAACAACGTCATGTCATAATGCTCACCCGTTCTGTGATATTTAACACCGTCAATTGCCAAGCGCTGCTTCACCCGATTAATCGCCCGAGCCGTCTCATCAATAACCTGCTGTGGATTAATAGCAATCTGCTCAAACATCCCCGCCTGATCAAGCACATCAAATATCACCCGGCGGGTCATTTGTGTCTGGCGCTGAATATCCGCTAATAAATTCGGTATCTTAACTTCAGTTTGGCGTGCCGCATAGGCGTTAAAGCCGGTCTCGCGCACCATAAAACCGCTGTCATTATTCATCGAGTCAATCAGTGTTTTAGTATCAGCAATGTGCGGTTTGCTAATAGTGACCTGCGCTAATTCATTAGCCGCCTCCGTTACTAACTTCTCTGTATCAATTGTCACCCGATAAGTCGTCTTATGCTTAATTTTATCCCATAATTCCTTAAAGGCCGGATCAAGCGCCCGTGATTTCTGAAACCTGACAGGTCGCCGATTATCACGATTCTTGATTCGTCCGCCGAAGTGGATACCGGTCTCTTCCTCAATCTCCGTCTGAAGCTTCCGGCTAAACTCTGCATAACTTTCATTAGCCACTACCGTTAACACATTGACACTATCATCATACACTCGTTGTCCATCAATATTGACCGGCAGACGCAGTCCTCGTCCGATTTCTTGGCGCTTTTTCATTTGGCTCGACGTTTCGTTAAGCGTACAAATCTGAAAAACGTTGGGGTTATCCCAGCCTTCGCGCAGCGCCGAGTGGCTAAAGATAAACCGTAGCGGCTCATTTATATCCAGCAGTCTTTCTTTATCCTTCATGATTAAGGTATATGCCGTATCATCGTCCTTCGTCCGTCCACCCTCACCCTTGGTGTCACGAGAATCTTTCCACTGACCACTCTTGCCTGCCGCAAAGTAACCATTATGAACCTCACTTGCTGATAAATTATCCATGACGCCGGCATATTTTGGTTTAGACGAGACTTTGATGTAGGCTTCCTCAAACCACTTAGCAAACTTACCCTTACTGGCACCATTCGCCGTATATTCGCGATAGTTCATGACCTTATCGATAAAGAATAGACTCAGCACTTTGACGCTACTCCCCAGTCGGCGCTGTTTATCAAAATGATCATCAATCGTCAGTTCAATCTGCCGCTTGATAATATCATCATGCAATCTTTCATCGCGCTGACCAACGTAAACTACCTTACCATTACTAAACTCCACGCAATTATCACCGTGATTGATTGACTCGATATAGTAGCCAGCGTAGACCGAACGTCCCGTCTTTGCCTCCAAATCGTCGCCCGGAAACACCTTGATGATCTTGCGCTGCAAGCCATACTCGTCACTCGCATCTACTTCAATTTTAGCAAACGAACGAGTCTTCGACTGGCGCTCTAGCGACAATACATTGATGTACGCATCATTATAATTATCCTCACTCTGGACACTATGCACCTCGATCTTCTTGACTAGGCCTTTATCGTAGGCATCGACTGGAGTCAGCCGATAAAGCAAATTGTATAAGTGCTTGTGCGTGGCACTATAGCGCAACGTACACAGTGGATTAAGACTATCAATAGCATTCCGCCGTATGTCCGTCTCCATATTCTGCGGCTCGTCGAGAATAACTACCGGGTGAGTAGCCTTAATAAAGTCGAGTGGCCGGCCATAGTCACTCTGCCGATTCATCACATTCTGTGCCTTGGCAAAGCTATCAATGGTAATCACCATAATCTGCAAGGTATCGTTCGTGGCAAACTCACGCGCCTGACCCGTCTTCTTACTGTCCCAAACGTAGTAATCCATCTCTGGCTTGTTGTAGAGATTGGCGAAGTGTTCCCTGGTAATCGCCAAATTCTTCAGCACACCCTCACGGATCGCCACACTCGGCACCACGATGATAAATTTCTTCCAGTCGTAGCACTGATGCAGTTCATGAATCGTCCGCAAGTATACATACGTTTTACCCGTACCGGTCTCCATCTCGATGGAGAAGTTCATGCCGTACTTCAGAGATTTTTCACTGGTTTCCAGTGGAAAATTCGTCGGAAAACTAAAGCCACCTTCTTTCGTCTCGCTTTTCTCGATGTCATTTTTCTCTTGAATTTTATGCGTATTCTTGATTATCTGCACTATATCTAGCGTCAAGCTATTTCCCTTGGCGATAGTCGCCTCCAAGCTTAACTGCCCATTCTGATCCATATGGCAAGTCGCACCGTCACTATCCGCTGGCTGCCCAGCAAATATATCCACCACCGCCTGGATAGCATCAAGTTGATACTGCTGGTTAGAGTCAAATTTTAGTTTCATAAAGCTAATCAAGTACCCTTCCTGCTACTCTTTAAAGATCCGTTGTCTATCTCCGCGACGGCCTTTCCTCTTGTTAACACATCCAGTAGACTTAGAAACGCTTGCTTCATATCAATCCAGTCAGATGATTTGATTTCTACAGTATCACCTACTTTGTAGTTCTTTATATTTGCGTCCAAAACCTCAGTACTATTGATAAACTTTTTATCAACTACACCACCCTTATGTACCAGCAAATGTCTTACCTCAAGATAAAAGCATAGCTTCTTCTGAAGATCACTTTCTAGTTTAATTCCTTTATTGAAATAATTTTTAAAATTATTCAGTATGGATTTTAAATCTTGAAAGTTGGGTTTGTCACGCTCGAGTATTAATGCTCCCAATTTATTGTCAAAATTAAGCTCGTTATCAATAATATCTCTTATCGTTACTTTTATTTCATTTAGTTTCTTGTTTTCCATATTAATGTCTGTTTTATTATTAAAGCTATCTACAAAATAGTCCTTTAGAATTGCCTCTAAGGATGAGACAGCCAAAACACACATTTGAGAATATATTACACTGAACTGCTCCTTCATAGACTCTTCTTTTATGTTTTCAAGAGAATCAATGTTATTCTGAATTACCTTTTTGTCATTATGTACAAGCTTTTTTGATTCATTTATTACTTTCTCAAGGCATTGCACCGCTTGGTCTCGCATTATCATAGGCGTAGATTCAAGCTTCTCTATTTTTTCAAACCTTGATTTTAGCTTTATTACATATTCATTATCTTCATCACCATTCATCGCGCCACCTCCACGAAATTCGGAAATCCCGAATTTTCTAGATAACTATTCACAATTTCCGGACAAGTGACTATTCCGTTAGCCGTCTGGTTTTTCCAGACAGCTGGAGTTTCTCCGGGCTTACTCCCGCTAGTCAAAGACAGTTTATCGTTCATGGTATTGTAAAACATAAAATCACCATTTTACTAATTCTCTTTGCCATTAGATGGTTCAATTTTTCGTAACAATTGGGATAAATCTTGAGTTAGAATAGCCTTAATCTCATGACCATCAACTTCAACTGTCACTAGTCTTACGCCAAACTCATTTGATATGCTCAATTGAGTGCGTATAAAATCACTGTCTTGAATACTAACGTTTTCGAGAACCTTGATTTTTGGTTGTACTAATCCGTTACTCTCGAGAGTTTTTAATATTTTATAAGGCATAGCTGCTTTTTCATTTTCATATTCTAAACGCCCCATAGCTGAAGCGAGCAGTAGAGAAAAAGTAGCGAACATACTTAAGAAAAAAATTGGATATATAATATATTGAACATAAGGTTGCCACCTTAGCTCCCGCGCAACAAAGAATAGTATAAGTAGAATAGTAGCCAGGGTTATCAAAGCCCATACTATATGATGCAGTCTAATATATCCAGGGTATTCAGAACCTCTCTTTTTTACAGGAATCATAATCATTTTATGATTCTCAATTATGTTCCACGATAGCGGAATGCCTATTATGATAGTAAGTATTGTTATAGGTACAACAAAAGATGTGCCGACAAAATATTTATCCAACTCTGATTGTCCAAACAGAGGAATTATGGCTGCTATAAATGCAGCAACTAAGCCCAGTATACTTATTATATTTTGAAAACTAGAGTCTTTATCATTCATATAAACCTTCCTTATATAAAAATTGCTATAGGCTTCACAATAAATACCCTGCCTTCTATAATGATCGGTATTTTATCTGGAACGTTAAACATCTTACTTATATCACTATCTTCTTTAACTATGCCGTTAAACGAACCAAAAAGCACGGTATCTAAATAGTCTGACTTTATTAGACCTAAATCGGTTGATTCAAATATATTAAATCCATACTCTTCAACCCTAACTATCTTTCCAAAAACACTATACTCACCACGCAATAATCGTTCTATATTGAATTGTTTTGCAACATCTTCATCTAATTCAATGAGGCACCTTGCGTTTTCTATATTTTCACAAGATAAGAGTGTGTCTCCTATCGGCTTAATAAGTTTACATATCTCGTCCATCTCTTTCGTTAATTTAGTTTTACTCTTACTATTAGTAAACTTGTTACCTAAAGCCATAGCTTGGACCATCGTGTTTATCAGCCTTACAATTTCGATTTTTTGAAATTTAGACTTAAACTCAACAAAATCTCCAACACTGGACTCACCATCCAAAGTATATTTAACTTTATCTCTTTCAGTAAGTATAGCCCTTAGTTTAGCAAATAAAGAAACACTTGTGTGAATCTTTTTAGAAGAAATTTCTTTACTATTTGATTGAGTTTTTTCTCTAGATTTATTAAAACCACCCTCTCCGTCCATACTCAAGAAGCCAAGCGGTATTTTACCTTGTGAGTTAATTCTTGCATTGTCTACATTAGAGTCATTTTTTGAATCGCTGTAGACAGTTTTAATCTCCTGAAATTGACTAAGACCATCTTCAATCACAGCAAGCATATCAAATACAGTTTGGTAATCCAGATAAACCGGAGTGGGTATAGTCAGCTCTTGTGGGCATTTATCTTGCAACGTCTTTCTCTTAAGCTTGCGTAAAAACATCACACCACCTCCACCTCTACACCCTGCCGTTCGGCTTGTAAGAGCAAGTTTACTTTTAGATTTACGTCGTCACTGAAGGCTCGGTCGAGGAGGATGACACATGACGGACTGTCGGCGAGGATGGTCGCAGATAACTCTTCTGCCATGGAATGCACCAGGCAAATGACGAGCTTTTCGGACGGAATAAGGCAGAAATTATCATGCTGCTCAATCTTCGCCAATGGCGAGATGCCGCGCTTGAGCAGAAGCTCGGTCAGCAGATCATCATCGGTCGTACCCTCCTTTAGCGGATCGAGATTGGCGAGCGCCTGCTGGCGAATCTCCTCCGGATCGGAAACCAGCTCATTCCATTGCTTAAAATTACTATAATCCACCCGATACGCCCGAAAACCAAGGTCAAGCGGGACACTGCGAGACGCTAGCTTGTCCGCCTGGTCAGCACGGATTTTGGCACCCGCCCGGCGAATGCGCTCACGAGCAATATCAGCGATGGTGCGGTAGCCAGCTTTATACGCCTCCGACTTCTCGTCGGTCAGCTCAGGCAGCTGCACGCAAATCCAGCGACGGTTACCGCCGTCTTCCGCATTGAGCTCGGCGACAGCATGAGCGGTTGTGCCAGAACCAGAGAAGAAGTCGAGGATGATGTCGTTATCATCGGTCGCTAACTGTAACATTCTCTTGATGTAAGGTATGGGCTTAACCGTATCAAAAATCTGAAATTCAAACATCTTTTTTATTTCGTCTGCGGCATTTGCGGCATTAGACGCATCACTCCAAATGGTCTCCGGGATGTTGCCGCTATTTTCGCTAACATATAGTTTCCTATAGACCTTATCAGATGACGAGGAGTATACTAGCTTATCTTCTTCATCTAGCCTTGCCATCGATTCTTTATTCATCAGCCATAGTCTCTCGGAAAATATCTGTCCAGTTTTTGACTTAAACTCATATCTGGATCCACCTTGGGTTCCACGAGCCCACACGCCAAGCAACCGATATGCTCCACGGGGATCATTATCGGGGTTTTTATAAGCCCTTAGCGTCGTCTCATCAAGTTCAAGCCTATTAAAATTAAGGTTGTCAGTTGAACGAGCAAAAACTAACAAGTACTCATGGTTACGGCTTAAAAACTTCGCGGAATTATCTTTACCCCTTTTGCGTTGCCACACAATCTGCGCTACAAAATTCTCCTCCCCAAATATCTCATTCATCATCAGGCGGAGGCTGTGGACTTCGTTGTCGTCGATCGAGACGAAGATGACGCCGTCTTGGCGGAGCAGGTTGCGTGCCAAAAAGAGGCGTGGATACATCATGTTTAGCCAGTTGCTGTGCTTGTGCCCGCCGGTATTGGTGCGCAGGCCGTCATCTCGCACAACATTACCCTCATCATCAGTGATGCCCGCCTCTGCCTCATAGCTACGGCGTGTCTGCTTGAAATCGTCGTTGTAAATGAAATCATTACCAGTATTGTAGGGCGGGTCGATATAGATCATCTTAACCTTGCCATAATACGCCTTGTGCAAGATCTTTAGCGCCGCCAGATTATCACCCTCGATAAACATGTTACCCGTCGTATCCCAATCGACGGAATTCGCCCGGTCAGGATGGAGCGTCTGGACAGTCTTCTCCTGGATGACAGCAAAGACGTCGCTCTTACCCTTCCAGCCAAGCCCATAGCGTTCGCCCAAATCAACCGCCTCGCCTAAAGTCGCCTGAAGCTTCTGCCAGTCGATTTTGCCCTCAGTGACTGCCTCGGGGAAGAGCTGCTGGAGTTTGTCAATTTGTTGTTGGTGTATATTGTCGTTATAGCCGTTCATTTTATTCGCCACTCCCACCGTCTAGGCTTTCTTGCATGTATCGGTAGACCGTAGATACGATTTCTTTCACATCTTCGTTGATATTTTTATAGTACAACTTATCGTAGGCTTCGTCGCCATACTTGCGGATTGGATCGCTGATGAGAGCGTGAATAAACGACTGGGTTGCACCATCAACGCCTTTGAAATCTAATGTGACTTTTTTTCGCTGAGCTAGGGTTGGCATAATTTTGTTTACACGCAGCTCCTTAGCCTTTTCTTTATTCTCAGCAAACGAGCCGACAACTGGCTGCAAATGGATGATCATATAAAATTTGGCCTCCTGTATTTTATTCTCTTTCGTTCACGAATCGCTTCGCCGTATACGCTGCCAATATGAGACATGATTGCTTTAAACTCTGGTGTGTTATCCAGCGCGATGTCTACAGCAACTAGCGTGCCGTGAAAATCTCCCAAATCATTAGTCCGCCTACTATTGTCGCGAAACGGGTCGGCGTATAATGTAATCGATTTTTGGTCGGTCCTATTTTTCAGCAGCGTATATTCTGCCTTGCCGCTGTATATCGTAAAATAACTGCGGGTAATCTTGGCAATTGATTTAATAAAAAACAATCCGGCACCAGCATTTTCACTCGTACCACCCTCTCGCGAAGTTGTTCCTGTTATGCCCGGAGTAAGACTGTACCGTACCGCTTCCAGATCATCTTTTGGATGCCACGTCTCGTTCATGCTTTTCCAGATTCCTATACCGGTATCACAGATGGCGATACTGACTTTATTCGTTTTTTTATAGTATTGCGCGGCAACGATAGCGCCGCACTTCGCGTTAGCATGCTCTAAAACATTGCGCACCAGTTCGCCAATAATATATTTGATAACCATCGCGTCCTTTTCCGGCAGGTGCAGCAATGGTATCATTTCGGCGATAAAATAAGATTGGTCTTCGGGTGTTTTTATGACAGTTAGCGGCACAAATCGCCCAGCTGCTTCTTTTTCTTGATATGTAAATGGCGATACTGTGCTTGCTAAGTTGTAAAGCCCCATTCTATCAAGATAGATACCGGTAGCTGGAACTGTACCAATAATTTTCGTTTTATTCTTACCAACTTGCATGGCCAAAGCAGCCACCAAGGCAAGGTTAGCCGGGTGAACTGTTATCCATTTATCGTGCGTCGCAATTTCCAGCTCTTTAGGTTTAGACCAATCAATAGACCGCAAAAAGGTTTGTATATTGCGCAAGTTCCCCTGATTCGACAGAAATACCCTCATACTATAAACAGTATACCCGTAGGATACATTTCTTGTCAATATGTATCCTACGGGGAAATATACGTGATTTTATGTAATTGACTTGTACGAATGTTTTGTCAATATAATATGGTCAACCAAACTAATTCCTAACAGTTCACCCGCCTGGCGTAAACGGTGCGTTACTTCCCGGTCTGCTTGACTCGCCTCCAAACTCCCGCTCGGATGATTATGCGCCACGATAATCGAGGCGGCACGATCGGCGATGGCGTCGGCAAAGACCTCGCGCGGATGTACCAGGCTGGCGGTCAGCGTGCCGATGGTCACTACCCGCTTGGCGATCAAACGATTCACACCGTCCAGCGTCAGACAGACGAAATATTCCTGCTTTTTATCACGAATGTCAGACAGCAGTTCGACGGCTTTTTCTGAGCTATCGATAATTGGCTGGTCGCTATCTAGCAAGTACCGCCGTGCCAGTTCCAAACTCGCCAAAATCACCGGGATTTTCGCTTCGCCCAAACCAACCACGCTACGTAAATCATCATACGAAACATCACCGCTCTTTTGACGCAAAATTTTCAGCACTTCGCGCGCAATCTTGCCGACATCGGCCCGAGCATTACCGCTGCCAATAATCGCCATCAACAGCTCCAAGTCACTCAGCCGCGCCGTACCGTAACGTGCCAACTTCTCGCGGGGACGATCAATTTTCGGCTTGTCGAGCACTTTCATAGTTTCATTATATCAGGCTTTAACCATTCATCAGCTGCCAATCTTCGCGCTATCATTTCGCGCAGCCCTATTTATCGCTTACACCACGCAAAGATCATCAGCTATTCGGAATCGCTCTAGCTTGTCGGCCGCGCGCCACACACATCGCCACCACCAACACACCAACCAGCCGCGATACCAATGATGAGTCATCCGCAGCCGATTGAGTCATTGTCACCAACCCCTCTTCTGGATTTAGCGGACTATCGTCTGACCATAAACCAGATGATGGATGGGTATTCATCAGCAAATCATCACCATTCGCGACACTTTCTTCGCCATTATAGACACAATCATCCAGAATATCGTTAAGTTCTGCTTGCTCTCCGGACAAGTTGATGCCTGATTTTATGTCACTAACATCCATAATTACACTTTCAATTTCATCATCACTGCGCAGCAAATCGCTTTTTTCCGATATTTTCACAAACTCCTCACGAAGCACGAGACATTCCTCTGGAATTTTCGTTGCCACCTCGTCCGACTCAACATCAAGTGTTGGCTCAATAATCGGTGAGGTGGAAATAATTACTTGCTCCACTGGCTCATAGTCATCAGTTTCTTCACGCACTGTAATCGTTTCTACTGGCAGCGCAATCGTCACTGCTTCAGCAGAAGACGCTTCCGACTCTACTGCTGGGGACTCCTGCCGTTCGATAAAGAAAACCGCATCTTCTTCAGCCCAAAAATCATTATCCTTACCATGACTACGCTCTATCGCCGTACCACTATAGTCAAGTTGCTTAGTTGACGAGTCTTGTGTATCAGTGAAAATTTGATCCGCCGCCAATATGTCAATCTCCTCGTTTAGAGGATCAACCTTAGCTTCATCAACTATTGCGGTATCAACCAGCCGCTCATTATCAACAATGTCAGTCGATTCGACAGAATTATTATAATCCGGCGTCGCATCTATATTAATCTCGTTAGATTGAATGTATACTGGTGCTTTCGTACCAGAATTGTCAATTGGTACCGTAATCGCAGATTTATCCGCCCCTACTGCATCAAATTGTGCTGCCAAGTGCTGCTGCTCGGAAATTGACGTAAAAGCACTTTCATCATTTTCTGCTTCTCGGCTCGGCTCAGACTCTACAGCCTTAGCAGCAATCTTATTATCGCTAGCCGCAGGGTAAACAGTTTCATGTTCCAGCGAATTGCTATTATCATCAACGGTTTGGGTGTTCTTATCTATCACTACCGATACCGGCGCATTTTCCGTCTTTGTCGGCGCATCTAAGGACTCTGGTGCCGGCTTCTTGCTGTCATTATGCACTGCGTCAGAAATAGAATCAATAATGTGCGGCTTCATCTCCACCGAAGGGCTAACCACCCCTATCTTCTCAATGCCCACATCCTCGCCCGAAACTTCAACCGCCTGGTTAGTCGAAGTTTTATCTTCTTGTTCCTGCGGTATGAGTTTCTCAGTTGACTTATTTGTTTTAGTTGTCAAATCTATGGGCTTCGCCTCTGATACCACTGGCTCAGGTGCTTTTTTAATAATAGGCTCTTGATAATCGGTAGACTCTGAATATCCCGCCAACACCAATTCTCCGCGTCCATTTTCATCCAGACTATCGAAATCATCTGGAGCCAATAGTCTATCCAAATAGCTTTGTTTTGGTGTCATTTCCAACAAATTAGGAATCGCCTCTTCATCCGCAGAATTCATATCATCAGATACATTCTCCTGTCTTTCCGACTCCTGTTTCATGACTAACGCCTGAGGTTTTACGCACTGACTAAGAAATGGGCAGCCAACACATGTCGCACATGCCGTTTGACCAATTGACGCTGATACTTTCTCGGTAGAAGGTAACTCTGCTTCACCGCTAGCAACCGCTTCTACCAAATTTAATTCAGTCGCATTGTCATCAATTTCCGAAGATAGATCCTGAAAATTAACATCGCCATTCAACGCCGAGAAAACATTAAAATCGCCCGCTCCATCCGCCAAACCTTCGTTCATTGCTCGAAAAACGTCTCCGTTGAAATTTTCAATTCACTTACGCCGGCGGCGGATAATTTTTGCCAAACATCTTTAACAAACGGCAAACTTCCACAGACCAAAAAATGCGCATCTTCTGGCGTTTCATGAACAATTTTTTCCACATTAAATCGACTGTTAAACCAACCGTCTTTTTCTTCAACTTGCTGGCGAGTACTAAACTTCTTCACTTTAATATTTGACGCCGCTAGCTCATTTCCAAAAACCATATATTCTGGCGATTTTTGGCTAAAATATAAAAACGTCGGCTGGCTAGAACTTGCCATAACGCTCCAAATTGGACTAAGTCCGCAACCCGCAGCAATTCCGACCAAAGGGCTTTCTGTTTGCGGATTAAAATCGCCATAAGCGTGGCTAATTTGTAATTTATCGCCAACATTCCGTGAACATAAATAGCTAGAAAATTCGCCACCAACATTCTTCACGGTAATCGACATTAGCTCATCGTCAGGAGTAGAAGAAATGCTATAAGCCTTCCCTTCACGCACGCTACTGCCATCAATAAAAACCGTAATGTATTGTCCGGCGGTAAAGTCGAACGGTCGCGCAAAATATAACGTCTTCACCTCAGGATTTTCCTGACGGACGCGCACAATTTCAACCTCTAATGAATCACGCATTCTTCAACGTACCTTTCCATTATTTTCTGAGCTTCTCTAAATTCTTCGTCGGTAAAAGTGTGGTAATTCGCAAACTTTGGACTAATTGTCGTGCCAGTGCGAAAATGTTGCAAGGCAAATCTCTTCGCGCCCTTAACTAGCTCGCCAATCTTCTCAAAATCGCTAACTTCTAGTTGCTCGCGGACAATTGTCGTACGGAATTCGTGATCAATTCCCGAATCAATCATCAACCGGACATTCTCCTTAATCGCTTCCAAATCAATCGGTCGCGCCGCAATTTCAACATATTTTTCCAGCGGACCTTTTACATCCATCGCAATAAAGTCAATCAGTCCTTCTTCAACCATTTCGCGAACCACATCTGGATGCGTGCCGTTGGTATCCAATTTAATATCAAAACCAAGTTTCTTAATCATCCGACATAACTCCGGCAAATCTTCATTTACCGTTGGCTCACCACCAGAAATCACCACGCCGTCCAGTCGACCAACTCGCGATTTTAGAAATATCATCACTTCATCAACTGGAAGGCTCGGTGCTAACCGTTCAGGCAATACCAATTCAGGATTATGGCAATAACCGCAGCGCATATTACAACCAGAGAGAAACAGAGCTGCCGCCACGTGCCCTGGATAATCCACGAGCGACAGCTTCTGAATTCCACCAATTGATACCTTAAGCTGCCGCGACGGCGCTAAGTCGCTGGTGTTCGGCGGCATCGTCATAATGCTCCCTCATTTCAAATTCCGCTTGCTTACCCTTATTCCATTGAGAAACTGGACGCAAGAAACCAACCACGCGTGAGTAAACTTCAGTTGCTTCACCACAATTTGGACAATCTGAATGTTCGCCGACAATATAGCCGTGATTCTTACAAATTGAAAAGCTTGGACTGAACGTGAAGTATGGCAGTTTGTAATTTTCACAAATCGTTTTCACTAATTTTTTCAAAGTTTGCGGATCGTCCATACGCTCACCTAAGAAGAAGTGAATCACCGTGCCGCCCGTGTACTTGGTTTGCAAATTGTCCTGAAGATCCATCAATTCAAACAAATCGTCCGTGTAATTGACCGGCAAGTGGCTAGAGTTGGTATAGAACGGACATTTAACTTCGGCGCCAATTCCATTAGCAAAATGCGCTCGATCTGGAAAACTGGCTTTATCAAGTTGTGCCAATCGATAAGTCGTGCCTTCAGCTGGCGTTGCCTCAAGATTGTAATTATTGCCAGTTTCCTTCTGATATTCCACCAAACGGTCGCGCATAAAATCAAGCGTCTTCTCAGCAAAAGCCTTACCTTTTTCCGTGCCAATATCAACGCCCAACAAATTAAGCGCCGCCTCGTTCGTGCCGATCAAACCGATAGTTGAAAAATGGTTCTTCCAATATTGATTGAAGCGTTGCTTAATGTTTCGCAAATAAAACTTGGTGTACGGATACAAATTGGCGTCGGTCAATCGCTCCAAAACTTTACGCTTGGTTTCCAAACTGTCCTTTGCCATATCCATAAGTTCAGCCAACCCCTTAAAGAATTCTTTTTCATTCTTAGATTTTAGCGCCAGTCGTGGCAAGTTTATCGTTACCACACCGACCGAACCGGTCATTGGATTTGAGCCGAACAAGCCACCGCCACGATATTCCAATTGACGATTATCAATACGCAATCGACAACACATCGAGCGAGCATCCTCTGGATCCATGTCGGAATTAATGAAGTTTGAGAAGTACGGAATGCCGTATTTGGCGCTAGCTTCCCACAAACTTTCAATCACCGGATTATCCCAATTGAAGTCCTTGGTAATATTAACCGTTGGAATTGGGAACGTAAAGACTCGACCGTTAGCGTCGCCCTCAGAAAGAACCTCCAGCAGAGCCTTGTTTAGCATATTCATTTCTTCTTGATATTCACCATAAGTCGTGTCCTGCATTTCGCCACCAATAATCACTGGATTATCTGCCATGTGTTTTGGACATTCAAGGTCAAGTGTAATGTTGGTAAACGGCGTCTGAAAGCCAACACGAGTCGGCACGTTGACATTAAAGACGAATTCTTGAATAGCCTGTTTTACTTCTTTATAACTCAATTTGTCGGCACGAATAAATGGTGCTAATAGCGTGTCAAAATCAGAGAAAGCCTGCGCACCAGCCGCTTCGCCCTGCAACGTATAAAAGAAGTTTACAACTTGACCAAGTGCTGATCGGAAATGCTTAGCTGGCTTAGAGGCAACCTTACCAGCCACGCCAGTAAATCCTTCTTGTAATAAGTCAGTCAAGTCCCAACCAACACAATAAACACTTAGCAAGTTAAGGTCGTGAATGTGCAAGTCGCCTTCTTTGTGAGCTTGTCCAATCTTCGATGTATAAATTTTATCCAGCCAGTAAGTCTTCGTAATCTCCGCTGAAACATAGTTATTCAAACCCTGAAGACTGTAGCCCATATTAGAGTTTTCATTAACTTTCCAGTCCAAATTTTCCAGATATTTATCAATCAAATCAACGTGTGCATTAGAGGTAATTTCGCGCAATTTTTTATGCTGATCGCGGTAAATAATGTACGCCTTTGCAGTCTTCTTAAACTTAGAGTCAATCAACGCATCCTCAACAATATCCTGAATATCTTCAACGCTTGGTAAACGCTTTTGGTTACGAGTTTCCAAAACGCCCAAAACCTTATCGGTTAATTCAACTGCTTGAGCGGCGTCAAATTCGCCAGTTTCCAGCCCTGCCTTTTCAATTGCCTTTTCAATTTTTTTTCGATCAAATTTAGCAGTTCGACCATCGCGTTTTTTAATTGATTTATACATTCCCCCTCCTTGTTTATAAAAATAGCAAACTAGCCCAACCTCTCCAGTGGGTACATGTTGCAAAAAACGTTATTTATTTTCTAAAACACCATATGTAGTGCTTAATATTGAATATACACGCGATATATAGCGTCTGTCAATGAAAGTACATTGTATTATTTACATGCGAGGTGCGGAAGCATTTGCTCCCTCTGATAATATAAAAACGTCGCGGCGAATCAGATCGACAATTCCTGCCTGAGACAGCTGTTCATCGATTCGCTGCTCGCCCGGTACATTCAAAACATCTTGATCTTTCCACCACTGGCGCATTTCTAATTCGCCAAATTCATGAGCGTTTAGCTTGGTAGCATGGCGGCGCACCGTTTCCTCAAACGATACGTCAAAATAATAAATCAGTTTTTCACCCTGAAAATCATCCAGCAGCCGGCGCAGCATCGCGCCGTATTTTTTATTGCTCAAAATACCCTCCAAAATCACCGTATAACCAACGTTATTGCCATACATGCATAGATCGTAAATCAGCTGAATCGCCGGATTGCTTTCGTTATCTTTCACGCGCAGTATTTCTCGGCGCACCACATCCTGTGACACCAACATCGTGCCGTAGCCTAGTTGATGCTGGAGTAAGCGCGCCGTGCTGGTTTTGCCGCAACCAGAATTACCGCGGAGAATGATTAGTGGATGAGAGGCCGTCACATACGCTCCAGCAAATCGTAAGCAGCAGCCGCTGATAACGCCTGCATTTGACGAAGATTATCACCCGGCTTGAGTGGTGGCTTGAGGCTACGTGTAAGGAAAAATCCGACAAATGACGCCAGCATTTCCACGTTCAACTCACCTAGCCACGGCGTTACGTCATGACCATGGCGTGCCATATCAACCAGAAATTCTGTCGCACCAGATCCCTGTGGCGCATAGGAAGCCCAATTCCAGTCAACCAACTTCAACTCGCCAGTTTGCGGATTAAATGCCAAATTGTCACTACGAACATCCGAATGATTAAAGCAATCTTCCGTCTGCTTGGCAAATTCTTTAGCACGCACCGAAATATCAGTCAACTCATCGCGCTTTTCTAGCAACTCAATTATAGCCTGACAACGCCGCTGATTAATTTCCAACTGATTTGGCAATAGTTTTTGATAATTATCAATCAACCGACGACGAATATCAGCGTCAGCAATAATCTGATCAATCCCATCATCTAAGCCAAGCTTTTCCGCCGCAAACGGTTGTAGTTGCAATTCTTCAATTAGCTCCTGCGGCAATTTTATTTTTTCCAACTCTCGAACCGCGGTTATCACCGTCGAAATATAACGTTCCGCGACAGAGTTATCCGTCGGAGGTTGCCACAACCAACCATCTGACGAAGCGTAACTGCTCGTCATCAACACGTAACCGTCATCAGCCAATTCAGTCCAATCAGCAACATATTGCGGATAAGTTTTCTGTAACAAGCGTGCTACTGCATAATCTTTTTTTAGCCAGCCTAATTCCCGCTCGCCCTCATCCGACAATAAATTAGTATCAACTTCTTTAACGAAAATCGTTCGATCACCAGACGACACTAACGCTCGGCGATTAAGCGAAAAACCACCACTTACTGGCGTGATCCGTAATTCAGATGAATCAACTTTTAGCTCCGTCGCCGCACACCGCAAGGCTCTGTTGGTTAATAATTTATCGTGATCTGGTAATGTTCCCATGCATAAATTATAACATCAGACAACTTAAATCCGCTTAGTAAATATCATCACTCGACGATCACGAGTTTGGGAATTTTTTATCCATTCCCCTGCGCACGTCATCAAGTTCAGACCCTCAGATACACCATCAGCTGGCCGAATAAAACTATTCATATCCACATCAGATAATTTAACTGTTTGTTTTTTTATCACCTGATAACGTAGTATTTTACCGTCGCCACGCTCGACACTAATCGTATCACCAGTATTTAGAGATTCTAGTTTATTAAAAATCCCGCCCAACGTTGTACCGGATGCATGTCCGACAATAATAGATGCCCCCAGCTGACCTGGCTTAACACTGCCGGTATACCATCCAGCATCAAAGATGTTGACAGGAGACTGCATTGAACCATCCGAATTGACGCTCATTTGCAAAACCCTAGCCTTAACCCCCAACTTCTCAATGGTGATGACTCGCGGCAAATCTGCAGCAACCCTATATTTGGCAATAGCATCATTAGACACTTTAGTTTCATCTTTACCTTCACTACTTCTACGGTCATTAGAATCATCGCTGCGTGCTGTTACTGGCGCCCCATTAACGGCGTTCTTTATTCGACTATTCAACAGCCAAGAGTCAACAAACGAATATATCGAGACTGTCAAAAGAATAACTGCAATTACGCCAGGAAGCTTTTTACGAAAATTACCACCTAAAATATTTCGCAAAGATTGCTTAATACGTCTCCGCTTACTACCCCGAAAATCGCCGACAATCACAGATTCTCCGTAGACATCTAGCAAGCGGGCTGCTCGAGTCAGTTTTTTATTAATTAGCGTAGGTTTCTTTGATTTTATACACTGCCGAGGCTGTTTTGTCTTAGTCGACGCAGAATGATGAGCAATATCTGCAGTATGTTTCATATTCACACTATCAGTCACATTTACAACAATATCACTCATCAGCCTGCGTCGCGGTACGACCACTCGACCCCTAGCCTTTGGCGGTGTCTGTAAATTGCGTATATTTCGTTCTCCCCGTATCATACCTACCTCATTGTAGCCAACAGGCACGCTCTGCGTCAAACCGCTTATGGCGTGCCTGTCGGTTTTTTTAAGCCTTTACTTCGGCTCTTTACTTCTTGCTAAGACTCTTTCGCTTTGTTACGAATAGCAGAGCGGCTGCTGAAGCTACTCCAGCTATAGCCCCAATCAAATTAACAGACAATTTTTCACCACCCGTATTTGGAGCTTTTGGAGCTTTTGAGTCATTCTGTGCCGTCAGTACAACATCATTACCGTCACCGCCAACATAACTAATCTTGAAGGTTGCACCGCTTACAGTTACCTCTGCACCTTCAGGTAAGTCCTTAAATGTTCCTTGAACAGGGTTAGTGCCGTTGTTGCTGACTATCGTAAAGGTATCGCCCTTCTTAATGACACCACCAGCCAAGTATGTTAAGTCTAGACTACCATTTAGATAAACATCATGTGCAACAATCTGATCATAGTGATCTTTGTTTAAGATTTCCGCCTTATAAACACCGGTATTCTGTAGAGCGAAGGTTTCCAATACGGTAATTTTACCTGGTGAATTACCCGGAGCAACAACACCTGATACATAAAGACTTTTCACAGTAGCGTCACCACCGAACACGCCGCCTTCATCAACACTTACCTCAGAACGGCTACCATTTAGTAAAACTGTTTCACCTTTTTTAACAGTCACAAACTCATCAGGTTTGTCGCCGTCTAATTGTATTGTTTTAGCTTCATGAGCATTACCAATCTGACCATTCGGCGTGCCACTGGTGTTATTTGAAGACTCAACCAGTACTGTACCTTCATTATCTTTATGCGCAACCAGCTTACCTGGACCACTAAGTTTACCGGTAATCTTCAATGTGACATTTGACGCTAGCCGATATTCAACATCACCGTTAAGTACAATGTCACCAGACAGAACAGTCGTTACGCTCGAAGCACTACCACCACCGCCGCCTTGACAACCCATTCCGTGAGAAATCATCGCACCATTTTCAAAAGTGATTTTGCTAGAACTTGTTTCATTGTCATAATAATCAATATCTAACTGGCCTTTATTTTTAACCAAGATACTATTAGCGCCAGCTAGCGACACACTAGCATTTTCTCCGACAATTTTTTCTGCAGCTTTTATATAACCATCTATATTATTACATCCAGCATTAGTAACCTCAAAACGGCTTATTGTCGGTTTGCCATCAAATCTACCATCAAATCCATTCGATTTCAGATTTGATAAGCCAGTGACAGCGCCTGTAATATGAACACCTGGTATTTTATCTTTACTGTCGCTACTAGTCTCGTCGCCAGTAAATTCAGCATTTGAGGTAAATCGCATCGTATCAATGCGATAATAGGCGCAAAATTTGTCGTCAGGAAGACTACCCTTTTTAACCTCTAATCCTGACAGAGCTACCGTTAAATCGTTCTGAATGTTTTCATTAGGCCCATCAACACACTTAAATACCAACTTAGAACCTTCTGTTGGTACCTGACCTTCTTTCCAGTTACCAGCGGTTGACATTTTATGGTCACCAGCTGAGCCAGTCCACGTAAATGAAGCTGGCGCAGCACTTACCGGCGAATGAAGCGCCACTATGCCAACAATAGCCGCCACCGACGCGGCGCCGATTATTTTAGTATAAGAAACACCCATTTTGTTTCCCTCCCGTACACGTTTGTGTTTTAATTTAATTTGTGACTTCACAATATCATTACTAAATGAGCTTTACAAGCATAATTGTATAAAATACAACAAAAAAAACTATATATTCTATCTGTTCTTTCGATAAAACCTTACCTTTGTTCCGCATCAAATATTCCAGAACACCATATTCCTTAGCGGTCAAGTTAATCTCCTGCGAGGTCATCGTCGCCGTAGGTTTGTTGTTAAATTAACTTGTTCTCATTTATACCTTTTTCATGGTAATTATTCCTCTAATTAATGCTATTTATATAGTAAATAATGGTTCTTTAATTTTGCTGTAAAATTGACTATTCTTCTTTTATTTTTATAATGCTTGTTGTTATAATTGGTGTCTAACATAAATTTAAGGGGAGTGTATGTTAATAAGAAAACGCTTTTTAAATACAAAAGTTAAAATATTAACCGGCATAATGATAGCTGGATTAGTTGTCAGTGGATCACTACTTACCTTGCCAACCGTACAAGCTAAGAATACTGTTAGCGATGATTATCCACTAAATGATAGCGCCAACTGGAATCAAGAGCCTGTTTGGCGTGATGAATTTAATGGCACGTCATTAGACGCAGAATCTTGGAATGTGCGCAGTGGCGGATGGGGTGCGAACCACGTTCAAAGTTGCTATAGAAATAGAGAAGAAAACGTGAATGTTAAAGATGGCAGTCTAAATCTGGTTGGGTTATATAAGCCAGGCGAAAAGTGTAGTGGCAATGAAAAAAGCGGCAATTTCACCTCTGGATTCGTAGAAACGAAGGGCAAAAAAGCTTGGACTTACGGCTATATTGAAGCTCGCATAAAAATGCCGAATAATAAGAGTACTTGGCCAGCATTCTGGATGAGTCCTAACGAATCTGCATATGGTAGTTGGCCTCGCAGTGGTGAAATTGATATCGTAGAAACTAAAGGCTCTAACTTAGATTACGCAGCAGCAGATGCTCACTGGGGAATCTCACCAGGATACAAGAAGCATGCCCAAGGTAAAAAATTGCCAGCTGGATTTAAAGACACTACTCAGTGGCACACTTACGGCGTAAAATGGACTGAAGGAAAATTGGAATATTACATTGACGGCGTAAAGTTCCATACCGTCAGTAGTTTTGGATGGCCAAACGCAGCAAACACACCTTACGGCCCATTCGACAAGCCGTTCTTTCTACGACTTAACTTGGCAATCGGCGGCGACTACATTGACGGCAATGGTAGCAAGTGGTCAAATGCCTACAACGCTCTAGCTGAATATCCAAAGTCATTCCCGGCAACTATGTCAATCGATTACGTCCGCGTATACGAAAGGCGAACAGCTAAAGAAGTTAACGTACCAGACAATAACTTGCGCGCTCAACTTAATAAAAAATTGTCAACAGCGCTTAGTACTAATCGTAAAGACGATCAAAAAATTACTGACGTAGAGTTGGAAAAATTGACAGACCTTAACTTGGACGCAGCCGACAACGCATCAGAAGCAGAAAAGATTCACGACCTAACAGGCTTAGAGGCGGCTAAAAACCTTAAGACTTTGTCTCTTAAGAACAACTCTGTCTTCGACCTAAGAGCAGTTTCTAATATCAAATCTCTAAAATCAGTAAACCTAACGATTAATCGCTAATTCGACTTAAGTGTTTACAGGAAAATTGTCATCTCATTACGGGGTGGCAATTTTTTATTTCAACCTGAAACTCCAGTATTCGACATCTCTATAGTTCTGTTGTTAAAATAACTACATACTAAACTTTACTTTTATTCCGCTTATTGTTATAGTGGTGTTAAATATCAAAATATTGGGAGAGATAAAAAATGTTAATAAAAAAACGTTTTTTGAATACAAAGCTTAAGTCGGTAACTGGATTAATGGCCGCTGCGGTTATTATTGGCGGGGCGTTGTTTACTATGCCTATAGATAATGCCAAAAGTGCAGGAAGTCCATATCCGCCAACAGATAGTGAATACGAGAAAGTATGGTCAGATGAGTTTAATGGAGATTCACTAGATACGAACGTATGGTCTCCATACATAGGAGGCTGGAACGCTAGTGAGGTTCAGGGGTGCTATACAGAATCCGCGGAAAATATAAACGTCAGTGGAGGTAGCCTGAATCTGATCGGTCTATATAAACCAGGCGTAACCTGTAATAAGGGCAAAAATAAAGATTTTACCTCTGGATTTATAGAAACAAGAGACAAAAAAACCTGGACTTACGGATATTTTGAGGCTCGAATAAAAATGCCAAATAATAAGAGCACCTGGCCAGCATTCTGGATGAGCCCTAATGAAAAAAGATACGGTGACGGGTGGCCTATGAATGGCGAAATCGACATCGTAGAAACAAAGGGTTCTGATTTGGACTATGCTGCCGCGGATGCACACTGGGGAAAATCCATAACCAATAAGACACACAAGAACAGCCACAAATCGGACCTACCGGCAGGCTTTTCAAATACTACTGACTGGCATACATATGGAGTAAAATGGACCGAAGGAAAGCTAGAATACTTCATTGATGGAAAAAGCTATCATACAGTTGAAGGATTTGGTCAACCAAATGCCGCAAACACACCGCACGGACCATTCGACGTACCGTTCTTCCTGCGTCTTAACATGGCAATTGGCGGTACTTATATCGACGGCCCTGGTGGTAAATGGTCGAATGCCTACAATGTCGTAGCAGAAGAACCAGGCACATTCCCTGCAACTATGTCAGTCGACTACGTTCGTATATACCAAAGACGACAACCTAAAGAGATTGAAGTAAAAGATACAGAACTACGTAAGCTACTTAATAAAAAACTGGGAGAAAAACTTGGCACAACTCGTACAGACAATCAAAAGATTACTGACGTAGAGCTAGAAAAATTGACAGATCTTAACCTGGACAACTCAAACATTACCGACCTAACCGGAATAGAAGCCGCCAAAAACCTTAAGAATTTGTCATTAAACCACAACTCAATCTCAAACCTAAGCCCACTATCTAGCCTAACTTCTCTAAAGACCCTGTCTCTAAAAGAGAATTCTATCACCGACATAAGTCCACTAACTGGATTAACATCTCTAACTTCCCTACACCTTGAAGATCAGCGAGCTAATGCTAAGCCTAACGACAAGTCATTCGCTTCGCCATTAAAGGATTTGGCAGGAAATGTAGTCTCCGTGACCAACTCAGCAGAAGTCATTAACGACACGGCAACTCCTGGAAACATTCAGCTACTGTCACTGCCAGCTAGCGGAGCATCTCCTATACTGAATACTCCTTGGACCAGAAGTATAACAATCGGAACAGTTTCAACTACGTTTAGCGGCACTCTGGCTATTGATACATCAGCAATCCCTAGGGCAGTACAGCCTCAACCTCAACCTCAGCCTGGGAATCCGCCAGCTGCCGCTCATAATCCAGCTAATAAGCCTCAGAATGCTATAAGTGGACTACTTGCAAACACAGGATTTAATGTCTTCTTAGGTGTTATAGCCACCCTAGCATTAGTTGCTGCAGGACTATTAATTCTACGCTAACTTGCAACTACATAAAATTACCACCCCGCGATGAGGTGGTAATTTTTTATTGAGAACTAGGTTTTTATTGTCGAGAGGATTGAGAAGTTGGTTGCGGTGTCACACCAGACTGTGAAGCGTCTGATGGCGGCGTGTTAGTTGTGCTATTTTGAGCTGACGGAGTTTGCCCAACCGAAGATGAACCCGATTGTCCCGATTGATCAGATTGAACTTGAGACGTGCTGCCATTTCCGCCAGATTGCTGCCTATATCCGCCAGGACCGCCTTGAGATTGGCTCATTCCTGGAGGGCCGCCAGCTTGCCCGCCCGTTTGGCTTCCGCTCGAGCCGCCAACTTGCATACCCGCAACAAATCCCAGTCCACACAAAACCACGCCACCAATTGCTATTCCCATTGCCGCGCCGACGCTAATTGAGCGTTTTTCATTCGAAGTGCTTTCCGAATTGTTAAAGATATTTTCTGGTGTTGTTTGAGATTCTTGGTCTAATTTTCTCATAATATTTCTCCTTTAGTTAAATTTATTTCTTATGCAGATAGTTCGTATAATGTTACATCACTACCTCCATAATTAACGACTTTAACGTTTTTCTTAATCCAATTTGTGATTTCGCTATTTCCACCGTTTGGACCGCCACCATGACCGTGCGAGCTGGCGGCGTAATATTTCAATTTACCGTCCGCCACCAATTGCTTAAATTGCTCAAGCGTGAGCGGCGTGTCGCTGCCGTTAAATCCGCCAATTGCCATGACTGGCTGACCGCTAGTTAGCTGAATTGCCGCTGATTCATTAGCGCTATCCACCGCCACCAACCAAGTCGCGCCATTTTGATTTTGTAAAAGATACTGAACCAGCGCACTGTCAGCTTGCGATTTCTCATTATTACTTCCCTGCATCGCTGTTGAACTCGGGCCAGCCGTCGGAATGCTGCCCGTATGCGTGACGTTGACGGTCGACAGCGTGTAGACAACTGGAGCGGTCATACACGCAGCCACGGAGGTGATAATTGCTAAATTCTGAAGCCAACGTTTCGGTGTATACAAATTGACTAATAGTCCAATCATACCGATAGCCCCCAGAATGCCAACCGTCCACATTAGCCAAGTCATCGTACCAGCGTAGCTAAGAATAATTATCGCAATCGCCGCCGTTACACCGACCAGCATAGGCAAAATCCAAGCATACGACTTTCGTCTGACGTACGCACCCCACAGAAACGGTACGCCAATTCCAACCAGAGCCGCGACAGCTGGCGCCATAACCACCACGTAGTACGGATGAATCACGCCACTAGTCATACTAAATATTACGATGTGAATGATCAGCCAAAGCGTCCAGAATATCACTGCCGCTCGTCCACGATTAGTCCGCGGAGTCTTGCGTAAAATCCATAAAAGTAGTCCGCCACTTGCTAATGCTAAGACTAGCAACCATGCGATGTTCGGTCCGAAATCATTATTAAATATCCTGAATATTCCAGTCTGTCCACCGAATCCAGTGCCGCCAGGACCATGACCACCACTGGGAGCGCCACCCATTCCACCAGGGCTTACTATTGCCATTCCACCACTCGGAGGAGTTCCGCCACCTCCGCCGCCGCGGTTTCCTAATAGCCTACCAAATCCGTTATAGCCAAAAATCAAACTCCAAATACTATTGTCATTCGTACTACCAACCCACGGTCGATTGCCAGACGGCGTCAACCAAACAAGCACGCTCCACCATAAAGTCGACACCGTCGTAATCACGCCCGCAAACATCAAATGTAGAAATCGCGTAACAATTGGCGGCTTGGCGAACGCTAGATAGACAATTACCATCGCGGGCAAAACCATCAAGCCCTGAAGCATTTTCGTGTTAAACGCTAGTCCCGTAAATAGTCCCGCCAGACCGAGCCATAAAAGCGGTCGCCTGCCCTCTAATGATCTGAGAAATGCGTAACCGCTAGCGGTGAGCATAAATGTCAAAATAGCATCTGGATTATTAAATCCGAACATTAACGCCGCAACAGGAGTTAGCATTAATGTGACTGCAGAAATTATCGCGCTAGTAAAGCCGAATTGCCGTTTCACCGCCGAATATAACAACCAAACCGAACCGACGCCCGCTAATACGCTTGGTAGTAACATTGAAAAGTTGGAAAATCCAAACAGTCGAGCGCTAAGTCCCATTATCATCGTCGCCAGTGGAGGCTTGTCGATTGAAACATAATTCGCCGCATCCAAACTGCCAAACAACCACGCCGTCCAGTTTTGGCTTGCCGCCTGTACCGCCGCCGCGTAATAACTATTCGCCATACCATTATGCATCACGCCAAACAAATACAACGCGCCCGTCGCAATCAACAGAATCGGAAACGCTATTTTCTCAAACCACGAACGATTGTCCAATTCCTTATTAACTCGATGAAGTCCTTTTAAGTCATCGACCGCAGTTTTTACAATCTTCACACGACTATCAGTATCTTCAATCCAAGTGACTGGCTGCTCATGAATCGGCACGCCCGCGCGCTCCGTTTTAATCAAAAGCTCCGTGTCGAAGAACCATTCATTGTCCTTAATTTTTGGCAAAAATCTCTTCGCCACGTCACTACGAATTGCCTTAAATCCGCACTGCGCATCGCTAAATTTGGTACGCGACGTCAATTTTATAATCTTGTTATAGCACCGTGAAATAAACTCCCGCTTAAAACCGCGACTGGTCTTTGATTTTTTCATCAATCGAGAACCAATCGCCACACCAGCTTCGCCCGCCACAAGCGGTTGAATCATCGGTAGAAAATCATCCAAACTGGTAGACAAATCGACATCCATATACGTCAGAATATCCGTCTGACTGCTTTGCCAAACCTGCTTTAATGCTCGCCCGCGACCGCGTTTAGCCAGCCTTACAACACGAACTGATTGATGGTTTTGTGCTAAGCTTTTCACTATTTTTAAGGTGTTATCTTGACTGCCATTATCCGCGATCGTTATCTTATAACGATATGGCAAATTTTCCATCATGTATTCGTCAAGCGTTTCAATGCTGCTTTGAAGAATTTTCTCCTCGTTCAGCACCGGCACGACTATGTCGACAAATGGATTATCTATCGCCCGAAACGGCGATGAACTAGAATCGGACGTAATAAGTCGCGACCTAGCTAATGGTTGGGGTGTGGTTATTGCTCTTATGCAAACCACTATAAACAAGCGTTCTGTAAAAATGCTTTAAGACATCTGCAAATATCTCAGAATGCCTACATGCCATCAAAGACCAATAAAACTACATCGCCATCTGCGCCATTAACACCCAACTCTATAAACCTCATCAAATCATCTATCTGCTTAACAATGTCAACCTCTTGTCTCTCTTCCGCTAACTTTCGTATCTCTGGCAATTCATTTTCCATCAGCAGAACATACGGGTAGCCATCTACAGCAGTATGCCCATAAAGATCAATATGCGCAATCACTGGAGATCGCTGCTCAAAATCTTCAGCGCTTTCCGCCAAACTACTGACAAAGTTAAAAATATCCTTTAAATCATTACTTCTTGAGCTGCTCTTAAAATCATCCCGCAGACATTGACTAGAAAGAAATCTAGCCCACATGCCATCGCAATAAGTGTTATTCATAATCATTATTATCTCACCTATTCCGCGTTATTAGAAATGTATAACTGCAAAAACAATAAAAAGACCTCAACTATATTTGTTGAAGTCTTAAAATTCAATTTGGCTCCGGCAGCTGGGCTCGAACCAGCGACCTATTGGTTAACAGCCAACCGCTCTACCACTGAGCTATGCCGGAATATGTCTTGTATTATAGCGAGTTTTTGAATAGTTGTAAAGTTACTGACGGACAATTTCCAATGCTTTTTTTAAAATCTCCACTTCCGAGCGTGATTTTTCGTCATCTTCAGCTTCTCTCTTCTTAATTTCTTTCGCTAAATTCTGCCACCAAACTTCTTTTTTCTCACTACTCAGCGTCAAAGACCTAACTTCGCCGTCCTGCTTCTCCAAAAACCCCGCAGCCACCAAATTATCAACGTGTTTTGCTACCGTCGACACCGATTTATAACCCAAGGCGCGCATAATTTCCCGAAGCGTCGGACTGTAGCCATTGCCCTTTATAAACCCATCGATAAAATCCAACATTATTTTTTGCTTTTTCGTCAGTTTCATATCTAAAGTATACACCATACGCTATACTTAAAATATGGCAAAAAAATATATTAACGACATTCGATTCTGGCTATTGGCTATTATTATTTTTGGCGGCGGCTTCGCCCTGCATCCCAGCGTCGGCTTATCAATTCTGGATTTCCCGTCACTGCGCGTAGGATTATACCAAATCGTTGCCGTAAGCCTATTGTTATTCTCCTTGCCATTACTACTTAAAAAACGCCAAGAATTACTGAAAAACCGATGGCTAATCGGCGGATTTTTGGCAATTTTTATCGCCATCGTCGTCGGCATATTTTTCGCAGAAGCGCGCCTGCGCACCGCGTTATATTCGTTATCGCTATTATTCCTACTCGCCGTCGGATTATCCGCTGGCTTAATTTACGGCGAATTGTCAAAATCAGAAAAACGTAAACTCATCAGAATCGGATTATGGAGCGGACTAGTTTTTGGGATTTTAGCAATCATTCAGCTCGTCGTCGCCACTTTTGAGCCAACAGGATTTGGTACGCTTTGCGCTGGCTGTAAAGCCGACGTTTTTGGATTTCCACGAATCAATTTATTCGCCGCCGAACCGCAATTCTTCGCCAATTCTCTACTTCCAGCATTCTTCATTGCGCTATTTCAATCAAAATCTCGCTTAGCCAAATTTAGCCTATTTTTCACGACTCTTGCCATATCTTTAACATTTTCTCGTGGCGGATTTTTGGCAATTTTTCTAGCCATCACAGCCTTATTGATAATCGCTTTCATAAAACGAATTGACGCATCTTTTATTCGTAAAAAACTTCCAATCATCTTCGCTGGATTACTATTTGGATTCACCTTATTATTCTCGTCAGCCAACATTAGATATGCCAATACGCCTTTCATTGCGCACAATACCTTCGTCAGTATGGTCGATCAATTATCTCTCGGGAAAATTAAGATTCCGCAAAAATCCATCACCAAAAATCTGTCACCAAAACCCGCCGAAAACGTTCCGTCAAGCAACAATTCTTTCCAGCCTGCCGGTTTTGTTGAAGCTTCCGCCAACGACAGACTTAGCGCTAGTGACCTGGCCGTAAAATCCTGGCTATCATCGCCACGAACGTTCTTCTTCGGCGTCGGGCTCGGCAACCTTGGAAATTTCATCCAAAAACACCTTCACGTAAACGTCCCAGCGGACCAAACAGTCTACGTTTTTTATATATTATTACTCAGCGGCTTAGGAATTGTTGGACTATTTACTCTTCTAATCGCCCCATTGACGATTACATTTTTTGCCATAAAAAATATCCGTAAAATTAAAGCTCAATTTATCTTATCTCTAACCATCGCGATGTTTGTGCATTTCTGGTTTTTTGGCAGTTTTATAAATACGATTCATTGTTTTGCTATAATCGGCATATTTTTGTATAATTACCCCAGAGATTATGCGGAAAAAGTCTGATTTTTACTTCAAAATTGCTCTGGTCATTCTTGATATCTTAGCTTTATTAAGTGCATTTACTATTGCCTATATTTTGCGAATTTCCCTAGACCCTAGACCATTCCATATCAGCATTAATGCTATAGATTTTATTACCTCAATTTTTATGACGTTGCCGTTGTGGATCGTGATGTTCTATTTCTTTGGCTTATACGACCGAGAGATTTACACGCACCCATTGCGAAACTTTGGACGAATACTTTTGGCATCAATCACTGGAATTATGATAATGATTTCCGTGACGTTCTTTACCAACACTCCGTTATTCCCAGCCAAGCTTGTCGCGGTTTACGCCACCGGAATTGGCTTCATCTTACTAATGATTTTCCGCAGCGCCGCCAATATTGTTCGCCTGAAGCTATTAAAGCGCGGTTTGGGTGCGCGTCGTGTTGTATTAATTGGCAATTGTGATTTAACTCACGTTCTGGCTGATTTCATAGAAACCAATCCGTTAACTGGTTTTAAGATTAGCGGAATTGTTGCGCAAACCCAGTTCATTCCTATTGAATTAAAAAAGCTTCGACGCTCGTCATTAGAATCGGCGCTCACCATGGATAAAATTGATGTTATCATCCAAACCGACTCAAAAAACGTTAGCGAACATTATCAAATTGCCCAGAAACATTATCTGGATTTTTATCAAGCGCCGGAATTCGACGGAATTATGACCACCAAACACACTATTGATATCATCGACTCCGTGCCGCTAATTCACACTCATCCGACACCGTTAATGGGCTATGGGCGAATTGTTAAGCGAATTATGGATATTATCGGTGGAACAGCTGGGATTATCATCGCCTCGCCAATTATGCTTTTGGTGGCAATTGCCGTAAAAATCAGCGACCCAGCGGGACCGATTTTAATGCACGGTAAACAGCAAAAACGCCTCACTCGTTACAATCGACCGTTTAAGGTCTATAAATTCCGCTCGCATTACGCAAAGTTTGACGGCAAAACCGACGAAGAAGTGTTTCGAATGGTAGGTAAGCCTGAGCTAATTGAAGAATACCGCAAAAACGGCGATAAGCTTGATCATGATTTTCGTGTAACGCCAGTTGGTCGATTTATTCGTCGATTTAGCCTTGATGAATTGCCACAATTATTCAACGTCGTTAGGGGAGATATCAGCCTAGTCGGACCGCGAGCGCTGGTGCCACACGAGTTAAGCGCCTACGACAAAAAACACGTTTTATTAGCGGTCAAATCAGGACTCACTGGACTGGCTGTAGTTTCTGGTCGACGCAGCATCAGCTTTGAAGAACGGCGACGAATTGACTTATATTATGTTCAAAACTGGAGTCTCTGGCTGGACATCACGATTTTATTAAAAACCTGCTTGGTTATTTTCCAGAAAGATAATTAATGAGTAAGCCAAAAATTGCCATAGTTCACGATTGGATTTACGGCGGCGGAGCCGAAAAGGTCGTTTTGGAAATTCACAAATTGTACCCAGATGCACCAATTTACACTTCTTTTTGTAGCGATGAATGGCGAGAAAGGTTAGACAATAAAGTCGTTACTGGCTATTTACAGCGATGGCCGTTTTCAAAAATCCGACGATTATTGCCGCTTCTTCGACAGTGGTGGTTTGCTAAGCTTGATCTTAGCGAATTTGACATTATCATCTCCAGTTCGGGAAATGGTGAGGCAAAATTCGTCCGCAAATCCAGACCAGATCAACTTCATATTTGCTATTGCCACACGCCAACACATTTTTATTGGCGACACTACGACGAATACATCAAACGACCAAGTTTTCGCCCACAATGGCTGGCGCGCCTAGGCTTAAAAACCCTAGTCCGACCACTGAAAAAACGAGATTTTAACGCCGCTCAGCAAGTTGATGTTTTTATCGCCAACTCTACGGGAATTCAGGCTGACATTGAAGAGTTTTATAAACGAAAAAGTACGGTTATTTTTCCGCCAATTGACGTATCGAGCTTTTCGCCGCTTGCTAAAAATCGCAAGCAAACGTCCATCCCAAAAAAACCTCGCTGCCTGATTTGGGGGCGAATTGTGCCAATGAAACGGCTTGACATTGCTATTAAAGCTTGTCAGAAACTTGGCTGGCAATTAGATATTATTGGAAAAGGTCCAGATGTTGATAATCTAAAAAATATCGCCGATAAACATACTAATTTCTTAGGATTTGTCGATAATGCCACACGAGAAAAATATATTAAAAAAGCAGATTTGTTTATTTTTTGTTCACACGAAGATTTTGGAATCGCGCCAGTTGAAGCGTTGGCGTCTGGTATTCCAGTGGTTGCGTATGAAGCTGGCGGCGCGCTTGATTATATAAAACCCGAAAAAAACGGCTGGTTCTTTTCTGAGCAAACAGATTCTTCATTGATAAAAACCTTAGAGAAACTTCCTGGTAAAAAAGTTTCACCAACAAAAATCTCAGCCACAGCCAACGAATTTTCAGCTGCAATTTTTCATAAAGCGATAAAAAATATAGTTGATAAATCATGGAAGGAACATTATCGTGAAAATCGTAATTGACGCCCGAACATTAAGGACTAGTACTGGTCGGTACATCGAACGACTGATTCATTATTTGCAGAAAATTGACAATAAAAACGATTATGTTATTCTGCTCAAGCCAAAAGACTTCGATGGTTGGCAACCAAGCAATTCGCGCTTTAAAAAAGTCATTTGCCCCTATAAAGAATACACTTTCGCCGAGCAAATCGGCTTTAAAAAACAACTTGAAAGTCTCCATCCAGACTTAGTTCATTTTGCGATGGTGCAGCAGCCTGTTTGGTATAATTCCAGCCCAGTTGTTACTACGATGCAAGATTTAACCACTGTGAGGTTTAAGAATCCAGATAAAAATCCTGTCGTTTTCTGGATTAAGCAGCAAATTTATAAATGGGTCAATAAAAAAGTTGCGAAAAAATCTTCGCATATCATCACAATTTCTAACTTCGTAAAAAATGATTTGATTAAATTCACCGGCGTAAACCCAGAGAAAATTACTGTAACTTTGGAGTCTGCAGACGAACTGCCAAAAGGCAACGAACCTGTTGACGAGCTGATTGGTAAAAAATTCATTATGTATATCGGTAGACCAACGCCACATAAAAACCTTCGACGGCTAATTGACGCGTTTGCCTTGTTGCAGGAAAAATATCCAGATTTAACACTGGCTTTGGCAGGTAAAAAAGATAGCAATTATGCTCGCCACGAGACATATGTAAATGAGCACGGAATTAAAAACGTCGTGTTTACCGGCTTTATATCAGATGAGCAATTGCGCTGGATGTATGAAAATACGGCAGTTTATTGCTTCCCTTCACTCAGTGAAGGATTTGGCTTGCCAGGACTAGAGGCAATGTTACACGGCGCGCCAGTCGCTTCGAGCACAGCTACTTGCCTACCGGAAACCCACGGTGATGCTGCTCACTATTTTGATCCTTTCAATGTCGAGGATATAGCAAAATCAATTGACGACATCTTATCTGACAACAAATTACGCAATGAACTAGTTAAAAAAGGCAAGAAACACGTTAAGACATTTTCATGGCAGCGTATGGCCGAGCAAACTTTGGCTGTATATGAAAAATATGGTCGGAAAAGTTGAAGCTAGCTTTCCTGTCCAGTAGCTTGATTAATTCGAGTAGACGAGTCTGCTTTATTTGAGCCGCCAACTCCATAGACCATTTCAATGTTGTACTTTTCGCAAACATCACGCTCTGGAACAACTTCCGGTGCTGATCTATCGCCACCATTTGCAAACACCAATTGACATCCCGGATATTGCCGAGCGATCATCTCTAAGGTTTCAGTAACCGGAGGATTCTCATCAATAGAAAGCATCACCCGATCCACGCCCTTTAATGATCGCATTAAGCGGAGTCGATTTTCTTCATTAAGAATAATTTTTCCTTTTTTTAGCAATTGCTGTTTGTCGTTATTCACCACTACAATCAAATAATCACCCATTTTTGCAGCCGCCTCAATCATATCTAAATGTCCACCGTGCAATGGATTAAAATAGCCGCTAACAATTACAACTTTCATAATATCCTCCTCTATAACTTCTCTATTATACCTGATATACTATACTTATGACAAAGATGCTAGTCACGGGAGGCGCGGGATTCATTGGCTCGAATTTTGTGCATTACACCGTAAAACACAAGCCAGAATATGAAGTCACTGTTATTGACAAATTAACCTACGCCGGAAATCGTGCTAATTTGGAAACTGTAGCTGACCAAATTACATTCGTAGAAGGCGATATTTGTGACGCCGAATTAATAGACAAATTAGTCGCTGAAAATGACATAGTTGTACACTTCGCCGCCGAAAGTCACAATGATAATTCTTTACGTAATCCATGGCCATTTGTTGAAACAAATATAATTGGTACGTATACCATTCTAGAGGCTATTCGAAAACATAATAAGAGATTACATCACATCTCAACTGATGAGGTTTTTGGTGATCTAGAGCTTGATGATCCAAATCGCTTCACAGAGGACACTCCATACAAGCCTTCCAGCCCCTACTCTAGCACTAAAGCTTCCAGCGACATGCTAGTTCGTGCCTGGATTCGTAGTTTTGGTATTAAAGCAACTATCTCAAACTGCTCTAACAATTACGGACCATACCAACATATTGAAAAGTTTATTCCGCGTCAGATTACCAATATTTTAAGTGATATCAAGCCAAAACTTTACGGTACTGGCGAACAAGTACGCGACTGGATTCATGTTGATGATCATAACTCAGCGGTTCATTTAATCCTAGAAAAAGGCGTTCTAGGAGAAACCTACATCATTGGTGCAGATAATGATCACGTTAATAATAAGATGGTGATTGAATTGATTTGTGAACTAATGGGTAAAGGTAAAGATTGGTACGAACATGTCAACGATCGTCCAGGTCATGATATGCGCTACGCAATGGACTCCAGCAAGTTACGCCGCGAGTTAGGATGGCAACCGCAATACACAGATAATAAAACAGGCATGCACGATGGGTTAATGCAAACTATTAACTGGTATCGCGAACACGAAGACTGGTGGCGCGCCCAAAAAGACGCCGTTGAAGCAGCTTATGCAAAACAAGGACAATAATTATGTTTGATCCAACTGATTACAATGAACTTACAGTCACTGAATCGTCAATTCCAGGGTTATTTGTCATTAAATTACCCGTACATGGCGACAATCGCGGCTGGTTTAAAGAGAATTATCAAAAAGAAAAAATGGAAGCCTTAGGCTTACCGTCGTTCGATATCGTACAAAACAATATAAGCTTCAATGACAAAACTGGCGCCACTCGTGGACTTCATGCTGAGCCTTGGAACAAATTTATATCAACTGCTAACGGTCGCGTTTTTGGTGCTTGGTGTGACCTCCGTAAAGGAGATAGCTTCGGCCGAGTTTTCACGCACGAGATTAATCCGGGTACGGCAATTTTCGTCCCTAAAGGCGTAGCTAACGGCTATCAAACACTTGATGATAATGTCGCCTACACATATCTAGTTGACGCTCATTGGTTCCCAGATGCTAAATATACTTTTGTTAATTTATTTGATCCAGAACTAAAAATCAACTGGCCAATTGATAAGGATCAAGCAATTATTTCCGAAAAAGATGCCGCGCATCCACTATTAAGTAATGTAATTCCTATGGAGATTTAATGGATAATAAAGCGGTATTTATTACTGGAGCTAATGGCCAACTAGGACGAGCACTACAGCGTGTTTTTCCCAATGCGACGGCGTTATCGCATCAAGATTTAGACATTACCAATAAAACCGCTGTCGACTCTTTCGATTGGCAACATGGATCGATCATTATAAACGCCGCAGCCTGGACTAACGTTGATGCAGCCGAGAAACCTGAAAACTTTCACCAAGTAGATCTTGTCAATCACCAAGCTGTACGATTTTTAGCAGAAGCAGCGACGAAACACAATCTAACTCTAGTACACGTTTCGTCTGAATATGTTTTTGATGGGTCGCGAATAATTCATTACGAAGACGAACCCTTCTCTCCACTAAATATTTACGGAAAAACCAAAGCTGACGGAGATTTAGCTGCATCTACAACAGCTAGGCATTATGTAGTCCGAACCTCTTGGGTCGTCGGTGAGGGTAAAAACTTCATAAATACTATGAAAGATTTAGCGGTACGCAACATAAAGCCGTCTGTAGTAAGCGATCAAATCGGCAGGTTAACTTTTACCGATACCTTAGCCTGTGGCATTAAGCATCTTTTAGACGCAAATCTACCATATGGAACTTATAATATAACCAACGAAGGTCCGTTTGCTAGTTGGGCTGAAATTGCTAAAATCGTATTTGAAAAATCAGACAAGCCAGCTTCGGATGTGCGATCAATTTCTACAGCCGAATACTTCTCAGATAAACCAGATTCAGCCAAACGTCCTTTAAATAGTATTTTGAATTTAACGAAAATTGAAAAAACTGGATTTACGCCAGAAGATTGGCGAGATAAACTAAGTAAATTATTTAATTAGTTTCTATATGTACCAATATCTCGTACGATAAATCTTATCTTTGTCAATCAACATACCTATTTGCTATACTTATATCAGAAAAGTAGGAGGTTTATGAAAGGAATAATTTTAGCGGGTGGATCGGGTACGCGATTATGGCCAATTACTCAGGCCATAAGCAAGCAATTAATGCCTATTTATGACAAGCCAATGATTTATTATCCGCTTACCACATTAATGCAAGCGGGAATTCGTGACATTCTCGTAATTACCACTCCAGACGATCAAGACGGCTTCAAGAGGCTTCTTGGCAATGGATCACAATGGGGCATAAATCTGGAATACGCTGTTCAACCCACTCCAGATGGTCTGGCGCAAGCTTTTATTATTGGTGAAGATTTTATTGGTGACGATAAAGTAGCTCTAGTGCTGGGAGATAATATATTTTATGGAGAGCGTTTAGATGAGTCTCTGCGGGAATGCACAAATCCCGACGGAGGCACGGTTTTTGCCTACAAAGTATCTGACCCAGAAAGATATGGTGTCGTTGAATTTGATGACCAAAATCAGGCAATATCAATTGAAGAAAAACCAACTTCCCCAAAATCCCACTTCGCAGTTGTCGGCTTATATTTTTACGATAATGACGTAGTAGAGATTGCTAAAAACGTAAAGCCATCAGCTCGAGGGGAATTAGAAATTACATCCATTAATGCAGAATATTTACGTCGCGGTAAATTGCAAGTTCAAACCTTAGATAATGGAGACGTTTGGTTGGATACAGGAACGATTGACAGCTTAACTGATGCATCCGACTTCGTTAGAGTTATCCAAAAACGAACCGGTAGGATTATTGGCAGTCCTGAAAAAATCGCCTTTTACAACGGTTGGATCTCTAAAGATCAGCTAAAAAATCTATCCGAACCACTTGCTAAATCTGGATATGGTAGTTATTTTACAAGATTAATTAATAAATAATATGAAAAAAGTTTGTATTATCATTCCTGCCTACAATGAAGCTCCTGTTATAAAAAATGTTATTAAAAAATCTAAGAGAATATTTTCAGAGGCTAAAAAAGAATATTCTATTGATGTAGTGCTAATTAATGACGGATCCAAAGACGACACTCTTGAGCAAGCTAAAAAAGGCGGCGCAATAGTTATTGATCATATATTGAATTCCGGAGCTGGAGGCGCCACATTAACCGGCCTCGCCTACGCTCGACAAAATAATTATGACATTGCCGCTACTATGGATGCCGACGGTCAACACGACCCAGAAGATGTTTTAGCTGGAATTAAAAAAATCTCCACTTCTAATATAGATCTATTGATTGGTAGTCGACTAATTAACAGTGACGGCATGTCAAAAACAAAAATTTTAGGAAATAAAGGATTAAGCTTCATTACTTATGTTTTATTCGGGACTAACGTTACAGACTCACAATCTGGCCTACGAATCTACTCACGAAAAGCAATCGATAATCTTGACTGGAAATCTACTGGATATGAATTTTGCTCTGAAATGATCTGGCGTGCCAAACAGTCTGGAATGAATATTGCCGAGTACCCAATTAAAGCTATTTACACCGACTATTCTCGCTCCAAAGGACAAAACAACTGGAATGCTATTAATATTGTCAAGCGATTATTTAAACAACGTTTAACGGAGTTATTTGAATGAGATATATCACTCTTGTATTACTTAACGTGCCGATTATCTTAGCGGCTCTCATTAATATAATCACTCAATTTAAACTCCGTAGAGTCAGCGCAACACGCTTCAAACATCAACTGATTATCTGGCTAATTATTATGGTTGTGTTAGTAGGATCGTTTCCACTTTATAATATTTCAATCAATCACCCACCGCTCGACTCATCGGAATTAAGTGTATTTGATATATTACAAACCACAGCAATAATTTTATTATTTTACATAATCAACAATCAGCGTCAACGTATTGATCAAAACGAACGAAGGTTAAGAGATTTACATCAGGAATTGTCCATAAGGTTATCAAATGAAAAATAGAATAGATATAATAATTCCATATTGGGGAGAATTTTCTTTATTAAAACAGGCTGTCGATTCGGTATTAGAACAAACTAGTGACGCATGGCATCTAACTATTCTCGACGATCATTACCCAGATGAGACTGCAAAAAACTATTACAGTAAGATTAACGACAAACGCATCACATATATTAGACACCGTAAAAATATAGGTATTACTAACAATTTTAATTATGCAATTAAACATGTAAGTGCTCCTTTTTGTGTAATTATGGGATGTGACGATAAACTATTGCCCAATTACGTCGAAACCGCATTAAAGAATATTAACGAAGCTGATTTTTACCAGCCTGGTGTACAGGTAATAGACGCCAAAAGTAATACATATCTACCTTTAGTCGATAAAATCAAACGATTATTACATCCTAAAAAAACTTGCGTACTAGCAGGAGAAAAACTCGCTACATCACTTTGTCATGGTAATTGGCTCTATTTTCCGTCTATTGTCTGGAGAACTAGCACACTTAAAAAATACTCATTCGATCCAAGATATAAAATTCTTCAAGATGTCATTATCGAACTAACTATGATAATTGACGGAGCTTCTCTATGTTTCGATTCGACAGAAACATTTCAATATCGTAGATTTGCAGACTCATTATCTAGCAAAGAAAAGAGCAAAAACGGAATCCGATTCAACGAAGAAAAAGAAGTATACAACGATTTCGCCAATAAATTTAAGAGTATCAACTGGAATAAAGCTTCATTCGCCGCAAAAACTCGCATTACGTCACGAGCTCACAGCCTACTGTCAAAGCTTTGATGGAAATATTTTATTTAGCAAACTTACGTTTGACTGCCCAAGCATATAATTTTACAACTATTGCTTGTGATAGTAATTTATAGAGTCGCCAGTTCATATCTTTTTTCGCTTCTGGCATTTTAGCGTTCTTCCATGGAGTCATCTCCAAATACTTGTGCCATAATAAGCCGACTGGATTATCATTTCCTACCTGCCATGGTCGACCTGTTATACCAAATTGAGAATGAACAATCTTTGGAGCATAATAAGCTTCCATAATCTCATTATAACTATAGAAGCTTTCTGACATAAAACCATTAGCTTTAATGTATTTTTTGATATCATAACCATAAAATACAGTAGAAAAATTATATTCAACGCCAACTAGTTTAATTTTATCCTTAAAAAAGACATTACATAGATCTTGGTCAGCCACCTCATAATGATTATGTCGTAAATGTTCGCGCATCTTAGAATCAATTTTGTCTTTTATCCATTTTTTATGATTAACAAGCATAATTCCGCAGTTAAAATATCCGTCAGTAGATTTTAAGCCGATTGCATTCTTATGAGCATTAACCATAGTTGCGTCATACGATAACGCCAAAATATTATCCTCAAAGTCAAGTTCCAAAAGACCGTCAAGAGCGCCACTAATTACCGTATGCGGATTTATATATAAGATTCGATCGGTCTTGATATCAAGCTTAGCGAATGCCAGCATTTTATACCAAGTTATATATAACCCCTTCCAAGCCTTAACGCCTATTTCCTTTAGTTCATCAGGATAGCCAGAAACGTCGACAAAGGTAATTGTAGCGTTTTTATAACTACCAACCATTTCGTTAAATTTATTAATACTACTTTTTTTAAGCTTGTGCCCAAGATAAAAAATATTAATCTGTTTTAAGTGTTTATTATTTTCCAGTAAAGATGCGATAGAAATTGCACTTACTGCCGCATAATTATCATCACTCTGATATAAAACATTTAAAATATCTTTATTCATAATTATTGAATCTCTTATTCATCTAGTGGGAGATGTCTAACATATTCTTTTAACATGTCGGTGTAGTCAACCGGCATAAATCCTGTTTGACGTAATTTCACTAAATCCATATCACTATTAAGTGGGCGTGGAGCAAAACCTGGCTTATCTGCCGCATATTCTTCCGTGGAAACCGGATGCACACGATTACGATCATATCCAGCATATTCGAATACATCAGCAGCAATCTCGTACCATGATTTTACTGGACCATCATTAGTCACATTATATGATCCGTACGCCACTTTATTGTCTAAGAAATATTTAGTAGCCCTAGCAATTTCTGAGGCGAAAGTTAACCGTCCAAATTGATCATCAACAACCTTTGGATTAATACGCATGTCTGCCAGTTTTTTCATGGTTTTTGGTATATTATGACCATCACCGACTACCCAAGATACTCGCATAATATAATGCTTTGGCACTAAACTGACTACTAAATCGCCGGCAGCTTTGCTTTGTCCGTAAACCAATAGCGGCGCAACAATTTCATCATCTTTGTGATTCTTTTTTCTCCCATCCCAAACATAGTCAGAAGAATAATGAACGATAGTTTTATTCTTCTCAATCGCAATTTTGGCTAAATTCCGTGGACCATAAGCATTAGCTAGCCAAGTTTTAGCTCTTAATTCCGAAGTCTCTGAACCATCAGAATTAACCAATGCTGCCGCATTTAAAATAACATCATATTTAGACCAATCAAACGCATTTACCTGTGCTTCATCAGATATGTCCAACTCTTTATGAGTTAGAGCCTTAGCATCTGGGAAAATTGCACATAAAGCCTTACCTAATTGTCCGCCCGCTCCTAAAATTATATATTTTTTACTCATACCTCACCTTATCCTCACTAAGCATTATAACATTTTTTAGAGACCTCTTGTATATAAACAAAAGAATGATTGCTTGTAAAAAACTAATTATCATAAAAACTAGCACGCTACCCAACATAGCCAGTCTATCAATTAAATAGACAGACAGTATCACAGCCAAAATATTCGTAACTAGTAGAGTATAAAATTGACCCTTAAATCGACGTAGAATTATCAATAAATTAACATAAATTGACACAAAAGCGTTCGCTACGGCGCCAATAACCATAATAGTTAAATCTATACGAAAGTTATTTATATCAATACCAAAAACAGTATTAAGAGCCCAAACTCCGATTAAATAACTCGAAACAACAAATAAAATTCCCAATGTAAACGTTATAAAATCTATCTTACTAACAATCTTAGTAAACTCATTTATTTTTTTCTTTTTCAATAATTCAGATAAATTTACAACATTAGGCTGAAGAACGAATGATATAAATAGAGTTAATAAAGTGATCGGCATCGCCATTATTCCAAAATACCCAATTTGGTCATAATGATATTTATCCAAAAAATAACGAGGTATATTCAAAGAAAACATCGTTAAAAAAACTACAACGAACACCTCTGCGGTTTTTTTCATAATTTTTCCAGCTTGTATAATATTTTTCTTAGTTAAGCCAACACTTTCTACATGTTTCATCCATGGAATATCGTAAAAAATAACCACTGCTATATTTACTATAAATATAGATAAAGCGCCATAAATAATGTTTTTGGTCAAAATATCAACCAGAGTAAAGAGCATGAAGCCGAAAACAGATTTCATGGTTAGAGAAATTCCCACTATATACAATTTATTATGAATCTGTAATACCCCATACATCGAGTCAGCAATTGACTCCAGAATCTTAAATGATACCAAGACCATTATTAATTCTGTTTTTATAAGATCGTATCCACTTAATATGCAAAAACTTATGGAAAAAACCGCCACAATTAATGATGATATAAAGCGCACTACAATATAATCACCACTAGAAAACTCTTTTTTAACATCGGATACTTGATATGTTCGACCACCCCATAAAGATATAGCCCAAAATACCACCGAAAGAGACATTGCAAAAGAAAATAACCCGGAATCACCAACTCCGTTAAGACGCGTAATAACAATCAGAAGAATTGGAGAAATTGCACTCTGTAAAAATGACCCTATCGAGTTCCATATATAATCCTTCTTTTGAGCCTGCATATATTTAATAGTATAACAAGTTTGATCAATATATTATTCTAATTTATAATCTGCTTAGCATATGAAAAAATATTGGTCCTATTTCTTATCATTTATTAAAAAGCCTGAGAATGTTTTTATATCGTTGTCATTGTTCTTTGGAGTATTATCTGCAATTACAGTGCCTTTATTGTCGGTTGCAGATGAGGGCCATCACTACATGCGCTCCTACACATTATCTCAAGGAAGAATCGAGTCAGGGAAATCCTGTTCTCTACCTAAAGATATTTTATTAAAAGTGAAGGAAGCAGAAGCTAACAATTTTATAACTAGCTATAAAAAACTTATCAATAAAAACGACACAGAAATACATAAATGCAGTAGTGCTACTGGTTATCCGCCAATTATGCACTTACCTCAAGCTATCGGCATCGGTATAGCAAATACTATACACAGATCATTGGGAATAACGATTCTATTCGGAAGATTATTTAATTTAATATTTTATTCTATCGCTCTGTATTTCATTATCAAATGGGTACGTGTTGGTAAATGGGCATTCGTGGCAACTGGATTATTTCCACTAATGATACACTTGTCAGCTTCTCTCTCAGGAGATTGTATGGCAAATATAGCAATTTTCACCACTGTAGCTACTCTATTAAACTTATTCAGCCAGAAACATCCAATGACACGCCGCCAACAATTACTTATTGTTTTCATATTCTGCTTCTCAATACTCACTAAGTCAGTTTCCATACTTTTGCTCTTCCCTTTAATATTCCTACCAAAACACCTATTTTCTCCTAATAAAAATAAGAAGATTCCTTTTAATATTCAGAAGTGGCGTCTAATTATATTCGCCTCAATATTAGCAGGACTATGTTTAATGCTATGGTTCCAAATATACACTCAACCTCTGCTTACTACTGGTGCAGCCCACAACCCTCTGCATAGTAATCCATTGAAGTTTATTGCTATATTGTTTAATACGTATATTAATCCGCGACTACCAGTATCTGACGATATTATCAGAGGAATAATCGGTGCATTTTCTGCTTTTAAATATGGGCTTCCTCTTTTCGTCTTAATACCCTCATTTTCCCTCCTCTTCCTTTCTCTCCTTCACTACAATAAGAAAGACCAGGAGCTAT